>JAAWDM010000037.1 GCA_022793795.1 Bacillota bacterium | reverse complement strand
TCAGTTGTGATTGTGGTAATGGTTGTTTAGGCAGACGGGGAATTGTTATTACTTTTTAGCTTTAAGAAACAATCCTATATCTTTTCTATAAACCTGTACTGTTTTAAATCCAGAATGATAAAAAAATGTCTCTAACTCTTTTGGGCTGTATACCCTCACATCTCCACTTTTTGAAAAGGGAAACCAAAATTTATTTGCAAAAAATCTAAGTACAGCTCCAAAGTTAGGGTCAGCTATATACACTGTACCGTCTTTCTTTAAAACTCTTTTACACTCATTTACAAATCCCTGTGGATTATCAAAATGATGAAATGCACAACATATCGTTATAATATCAATACTTTCATTGCTCCATTCAAGAGGATAACATGGCTTTACCTCAAAATTCATATCAGGATAACGCATTTTTGCAACATGAATCATTTTCTCTGATACATCTATTCCATTTGCATGAATTTTTGCTCTCTTCGATAATTCCCTCAATAGAGTTCCATTTCCACATGCAACATCAAGAACAATATCACCTTCGCTCAAATTTATCATACTAGATAGTTGGTGAATATGAAATCTGGTATATCGTCCTTCTTTTGACGTATCATACTCAAATGCTATTTTATTGTACGCAATTCTTGATTCTTCTGTTTTCTTATTCATTTTATTTCTCCAAACTATGGATTTGCCTTTTTGATTATAGCATGGCACAGGTTTCCTGACAATTCGTTTTCGTGAAATTGCTGGAGTTTCAACCAGCAACACGAATCCTGAACAGGGAATCTGTTTTCATGTACTTGACAGAGGGAAGACCCAGGGAGTACAATTTTTGCAGAGTAAAACTATGAATGGAGGAAGGAAAGGATGAAAGAAAAGACCTTATGGGAAACTTATACACCGAAGCAGCGGAAAGAGATGGAGACTGTCTGCCGTCAATATATGGACTGCATGGATGAAGCGAAAACAGAGCGGGAGGCCGTGCGGCTTACTGTGAAAATGGCAGAGGCAGCAGGCTACAGACCGTTGGAGGAGGCCATCAAATCGGAACGAAAGCTGGCTGCAGGAGATAAGGTGTACACGGCATACAACGAAAAGTTGGTGGTGCTGTATCATATGGGAGAAAAGTCCATGGAGGAGGGCATGAACATTTTAGGCGCCCACATCGATTCTCCGCGGCTGGATGTGAAGCAGAATCCTCTGTATGAGGCAGAAGGCTTCGCCTATTTGGATACCCACTACTATGGCGGAATCAAGAAGTATCAGTGGGTTACCATTCCTCTGGCTATTCACGGCGTGGTTGCCAAAAAGGACGGGACCGTGGTGGAAGTCAATGTGGGAGAGGCGGATAGCGACCCAGTTTTCACCATCACCGATATATTGCCACACTTGGGAGCCAGCCAGATGGAAAAGAAGGCTGCACAGCTCATTGAGGGAGAAAAGCTGGATTTGCTGGTGGGCAGTATGCCTCTTACTGATGAAAAAGAAGAAGGGGAGACAAAGGAGGCTGTCAAGGCAGGTGTCCTGAAACTCCTAAAGGAAAAATACGATATAGAGGAGGAAGATTTCCTGTCAGCAGAGTTGGAAATCGTACCAGCAGGCAAGGCAAGGGAATTGGGACTGGACAGAAGCATGATTTTGGCCTATGGTCACGACGATAGAATCTGCGCCTTTACGTCGTTGATGGCTATGCTGGATCAGAAGGAAACACCGAAGAGAACCAGTTGTTGTATTCTAGTGGACAAAGAGGAAATCGGAAGCTATGGAGCCAGCGGTATGCAGAGCAGATATTTTGAAAATATGACGGCAGAGGTACTGAACCTGTGCGGCCTGACATCTTCCTTGGCCCTGCGTCGCACCCTGCAGAACTCTAAGATGCTGTCCTCTGATGTGAGCGCGGCCTATGATCCTCTGTTTGCAGATGTGTTTGAAAAGAAAAATTCTGCCTATTTTGGCAGGGGCCCTGTATTTAACAAATATACCGGTTCCAGGGGTAAGAGCGGTTCCAGTGATGCCAATGCCGAATACATAGCGTCCCTTCGTCGGATTTTTGATGAAAGTGATGTGCGGTTTCAGACCGCTGAATTAGGCAAGGTGGATGCTGGCGGCGGCGGAACCATCGCTTGGATTATGGCATCTTATGGCATGGAAGTCATCGATAGCGGCATTGCCCTTCTTTGTATGCACGCACCCATGGAGGTGGCAAGCAAGGCAGACGTCTATGAGGCGGTGCGCGGATATCAGGTATTCCTACGGGATATGGAGTAAAATTTATAATCTATCATAAATGGAAGAATGTTGTACAATTTTTGATTTTGCGTAAAATTGACAACAAAAACAGTGAGTTTTGTTGTCAGAAATCTGGAAAATTAGGAAGATGTACAACATTTTCCATATTATGGAATGAAAAAGACTGTGTTGCAAAGGGAGTGAGGCGAAAATGTTGTACAAAAGAACAGAAAGTCAAAAAATGTACAACATTCAGCCGGGTATGCCAAGGGTGTCTAGCAATGAAATTTTGCTGCATTAAAATAAATTGTGAAAAATAACAAAAAAACTGTTGACTTATAAAAAAATATGTGATATATTCACAATATCAAAAATAGTTATAGTGAAATGCATTGATTGGAAGAGTAACCTGTGTGAAAGGCCACAGAGAGCTGCCAAAAGGTGAGAGGGCGGCGCGCGGAAGCCAGGGGAAAAACATCCATGAGCAGCCGGAAGAACGGCGGGGAACTGTCAAGTCAGGGAAGCCGCCTATTAGAACCGGACGCAGGCGAAGCGTCACAGTCGCAGAGACAAGTGAATTACAAGAAACAGCGGCTGGCGGCTGGCTGTGACTTGTAGTTAAATTGGGTGGTACCGCGGAAGTCATCTTTCGTCCCAATGTGGGGCGGAAGTTGGCTTCTTTTTTCGTTTTTGCAGTAGGAAGGAGAAAATGACATGGAGATTACCAAAGAGATGGTCAGCTATACGGCTGGACTTTCCAGGATTCATCTGGAAGAGGAGGAGACAGAGGAGATGGGCAAAGCTCTTTCAGAGTTTTTAAATTATGTGGAAGCCCTGAATCAGCTGAATACAGAGGGTGTAGAACCGCTGGCCCACATATTGTTAAGTGAAAATGTGATGCGGCAGGATGTAGTAAGGCAATCCAGCACGGTGGAAGAGATCATGGAAAATATAGACGCGAAAGAGGATGGGATGCCGGTGGTGCCAAGGACCATCGACTAATCGACTAGAAGGAAGAAGGAAAGGAGAAAGATAGAGATGGATAGCAGTATCATGCCAATGACGGCTCTGGATTTGAGCCAGCAGATAAAGGAAGGAAAGTTCACTGCCATAGAAGCGACCAAGTCGGTTTTGAATCAGATAAAGGCAGCAGAGAAGAGCATCAATGCATATATCACCGTATGCGAGGAAACCGCATTGAACCGAGCGGTAGAGATTCAGCAGAAGTTGGAGGCGGGAGATAAAACCCTATTGGCATCGCCACTAGCCGGCGTACCCATGGCCATAAAGGACAACATCTGTACCAAGGGAATCAAGACCAGCTGCGCTTCTAAAATCCTGGGAGATTTTCAGCCTTTCTACAATGGAACGGTAATAGAAAGGCTGAAAGCCGCCGGCGTCGTTATCATCGGTAAGACCAACATGGACGAATTTGCCATGGGGTCCACCACAGAAACCTCCTACTATGGGGAGACGAAAAATCCGTGGGACCTGGGAAGAGTTCCCGGCGGCTCTTCCGGCGGCTCCGCCGCTGCAGTGGCCGCCGGAGAAGCGGTCTGCGCCTTGGGATCTGACACCGGCGGCAGCATCAGACAGCCGGCAGCCTATTGCGGCGTTACCGGCTTGAAACCCACCTATGGAATGGTATCCAGATATGGACTGATTGCCTACGCCTCATCTTTAGACCAGATAGGGCCCATTGGCCGAAGGGTAGAGGACTGCGCGGCCATTATGGAGGTCATCAGCGGCTGGGATGAATTGGACGGAACCAGCTTGCCGGATATAAAGTCAAAGGGCTCGTTTCTACAGGCCGTTGGATGCAAGGCTGACGGAAGCCGGGAAAAGGACTTCAGCGGGGAGCTTAGGGGCATTAGAATCGGAATTCCAGAGACCACGCTGAAAAAAGGGGTGGATGAAGATGTGAGAGAAGCCCTTTTCACCATGGCGGAACAGCTAAAAACTCAGGGAGCAGAATTATGCCCTGTTTCCATGGACTTTTTAGATTACGTCCTTCCCGCCTATTACATCATAGCGGCGGCAGAGGCCAGTTCCAATCTGTCCAGGTTCGATGGGGTCCGATATGGTTATCGGGCGACAGAGTATGAGGATTTGACACAGATGTACGAAAGAACCAGAGGGCAAGGCTTTGGCAGGGAGGTAAAGAAGCGGATTCTTCTCGGGACATTTGCCTTAAGCGCAGGCTATTATGACGCTTACTATAAAAAGGCGCTGCAAGCCAAGGCTGTCATCAAAGAAGCCTTTGACCGGCTTTTCCAAGGGTGCGACTGCTTGCTTCTGCCTGCAGCGCCTTCCACAGCGCCTAAGCTGGGAGAAAGTTTGACCGACCCACTGAAAATGTATCTCTCTGATATATTCACCGTATCTGCCAATCTGGCAGGTCTTCCGGCGTTGTCCTTACCTTCTGGATTTGACCGTCAGGGTATGCCCATAGGAACCCAGATAATCGGCCCAGCCCTGGGCGACAGACTGGTGCTGAAGGTGGGACACAGTTTTCAAAAGATAACCGACTACCACCAAAAAAGTCCTGGAATCAAGGAAGATAAACAGGCGCAGGGAAAGGGGGAACAGTAAAATGAAATGGGAAACCGTAATCGGACTGGAAGTCCACGTGGAGTTAAACACAAAGACCAAGATATTTTGCAGCTGCACCACAGCTTTTGGCGGCAGCCCAAACAGCCATTGCTGTCCCATCTGTACAGGTCAGCCCGGCACATTGCCTAAGCTGAACGAAAAGGTTCTGGAATCAGCGGTGAAGACCGGCATTGCCTTAGGTTGCCGCATCAACAAGCATAACCGGTTTGACCGAAAGAACTACTTCTATCCTGACCTGCCAAAAGCCTACCAGATTTCACAGCTGTATCTGCCCTTCGCTCAGGACGGCTGTGTGGAAATCACCACCCGTTTAGGCAAGAAAAAGGCCATCCGCATCCATGAAATCCATATGGAAGAGGATGCGGGCAAGCTGGTACATTCCCCCTTTGGCGATGTGACCTATCCAGACTGGAATCGGTGCGGCGTACCTCTTTTGGAAATCGTCTCCGAGCCGGATTTTCACAGCGGAGAAGAGGTGAGCGCTTATTTGGAAAAGCTGAAATCCGTACTCACCTATTTAGGGGTGTCCGACTGCAAGATGGAGGAAGGCTCCATGCGAGCTGATGTGAACCTGTCGGTGCGGCCGGCCGGCACAGAAGAATATGGAGTCAGGACAGAGATGAAGAACCTTAACTCCCTCAAATCCATTGAGCGGGCCATCGATTACGAAAGCAGCAGGCAGATAGAATCGCTGGAAGAAGGAAAAGCCATTGTTCAGGAGACCAGACGCTGGGATGAAAACAGAGGTAAAACCTATGCCATGCGTTCCAAGGAAAACGCCCAGGACTATCGATATTTTCCAGAGCCAGACATACCGCCTATCTCCATCAGCGAAGAAATGATAAGGGAATTAACCCAGGCCCAGCCGGAAATGGCAGATGCAAAAAAAGCCAGATATATGGAGGAGTACGGGCTGACAGAAACTACAGCAGGCTTAATCGCTGAAAGCAAACATTTTGCCAAGCTATACGAGGAGGTCGTTGGGCTAGGCGCAGACTCGACAGAAACTGCCAACTGGCTGGGCGGCCATCTTCGTTATCTCATGGGCCAAAAGGGACTGACCCCAGAAGGCATATCCATAAGGGCCCACGGCTTTGCAAAATTTATCGGCCTGATTACCCAAGGACGTCTGGGCAGAAACATGGCCAAGGGCATTTTAGAGAAGATGTTGGAAGCTGAGCCGGATTTTGATGTGGAAGCCTATATTAAAAAAGAAGGCTTGGAGCTTGTCTGTGACAGCACGCAAATCGAAAAGGCGGTGGCAGAGGTTTTGGAAAAGTATGAGCAGCTGGCCTTCGATTATCTGGCAGGGGATGAGAAACTCTATGGCTTTTTCATCGGTCAGTGTATGGAAAGGCTGAAGGGAAAGGCAAACCCAGCTACAGTTAACCAGTTGGTAAAAAAGGCCCTGGGAGAAATAGAAAAAAGGACAGAAGGGAGATGACAGAATGGAAAGGATCATTAGACAATTTCAGGAAGGAATTCTAAAGGATGGGGATATGGTTTCCGTAAAAGGAGCCATTCACAGGATGAAGGACATGGGAGACTTTGCGTTTGTGAACCTGCGAGGGCCGAGACGGGTTTTGCAGTGCGTCTGGGAAAAGGCCGGCGCACCAGCTGGTGAGAGTGCCGACGTGCAAAAGGATTTCGGCCTGGAGGACTGGGTGGTAGCCACCGGCAAAATCGCCAGAGACGACAGAAGTCCGCTGGGCTTTGAACTCCATCTTACCGAACTTCGCAAGGTGGGTGGCCCCAGCGAAAAGCTGCCCCTCGAGATCAATAACGACCGAAAGGTGAAAAATCTCAAGCTGGAAACTTTGCTGGACGAACGGGTCCTGACCCTTAGAAATCCCAGAGTGCGGGCAGTTATGAGAGTTGCCGAGGGAATCATGTACGGCTTCCGTCAGTTTCTCAGAGAAGAAGGCTTCGTGGAGTTCGTGCCGCCTAGGCTGGTAAAGGGAGGCGCCGAAGGAGGGGCGGATATGTTCATGGTAAAATATTTTGACCAGAAGGCCTATTTGAACCAAAGTCCCCAGCAATATAAACAGGCCATGGTAGGCGTGTTTGAAAAGGTCTTTACCGTAGGGCCGGTATTTCGCGGAGAAAATTCCAATACGCCCCGTCATCTCACCGAATTTCAGGGGCTGGATTTGGAGATGGGCTATATCGACGGCTTTGAGGATTTGATGGATTTGGAGACCAGGATGTTTCGTTTCCTCTTTGAACTGCTCAATGAAGAGTACCAGCCGGAATTGGATTTGACCCTAGGAAAGGGAGAGCGACTGCCGGATATCGGCGAGCCAGCTAAAATTTCCTTTGCCGATGCTAAGGAACTCTATGGAAAGATGAGTGGAAAAAAGGTGCAGGATCCGGTGGATTTGTCGCCGGAGGAAGAACGATGGCTGGGCCAGTATTTCCTGGAAAAGACAGGTTCTCCGTTGGTATTTGTGACCCATTATCCATCGGTAAAGAGACCTTTTTATACCATGGACGCTCCAGAAAATCCTAGGTATACCTTAAGCTATGACCTGCTTTTGTACGGCCTTGAGGTGACCACTGGCGGACAGCGCATCCATGACTATGAGGCACAGGTGGCTAAGATGAAGAAAAGGCATATGAACCCAGAGGATTTCCAGGAGTATTTGGCCATGCATCGATACGGTTTGCCACCTCATGGGGGCTTTGGCTTGGGCCTTGAACGAATCGTGCAAAAGCTACTTAGGCTGGAAAATATCAGGGAAGCATCGGCTTTTCCGCGGGATAGAAATCGATTGACACCATAGATATATCCTTTTGGCGCGGATAAAAGAGGAGAAAAATAGTGGATAAATCGTTCGCAATTTTTTCATTCTTTTAACATCTATTTATTACCATTAGTTGACAAAAATAGCTGGAACAGAGTATAATGAACCCATAAAGATGCACTCATTGATATGTTGAAAGTGGGCGCCGGCGTTGCCGCAGGGAAGGGTTCATTGAATCATGCCCTTTGGAGACGGGGCGTCATGGGATAATATAGGCGAAAAATAAATAGAAATCAGGAGTGAAAGCATTACAAAATATTATTATATAAAGGGGTTAGAGGAGGCAAACAATGTTTGATTTATTGATTATAAACGGAATATATCCGAATTTTCGGACCAAACAAATGGAACAAAGTAATATTGCAGTAAAGGATGGAAAAATTACATATATCGGAGAGGAACAGCCTGCAGCCAAGGAGGTTCTCGATGTAAAGGGAGATATCGTTTCTCCTGGATTCATAGATATTCACATGCATGAGGAGGATTTTCTTGGAGAAGGCAAGGAATATGTGATTGCCAATATGATGCTGCAGATGGGTGTAACCACGGCTGTAGGCGGAAACTGCGGCGTTCAGCACCAACCGATTTCCACCTTCCGCCAGATGATTGAAGAGCTAGGGGGAAGCCCAATCAATTATCTCATGCTGGCAGGGTATAATGAGTTTCGGGGACAGCTTGGCATCGGCCATCGTGAACATGCAACCCAGGAGCAGATGACGGCGTTAAGAGAAAAGATGAAACAGGAATTGGCTGACGGCGCTTATGGAATTTCCTTTGGCATTGAATACGATCCTGGTATCACTTATGAGGAGATGGCGTTTGCAGTAAAGGCCTCAGATGATTCCAATCATTTGATGGCAGCCCATTATCGGGCGGATTGTATTGAGGACATCGCCTCTGTGGAGGAAATGGTTCGCCTTTCTTCAGAGATTCCACAGAAATTCCAGATTTCTCACTTAAGCAGTTGTTCCGCTATCTGCAAGATGAAGGAATCCCTTGCGTGCATTAACGCTGCTATGGAAAAAAATCCAAAGCTAAATTACGACACCTATCCATACCATGCCTTTTCCACTACCATCGGATCAGAGGTATTTGCCGACGGTTGTCTTGAAGCATGGAAAAAGGATTACGATAGCATTTTACTTACCGATGAACCATATAAAAACATATACTGCACAGAAGAGCTTTTTAAAAAGGTACGAAAAGAGTATCCGGAGATGCTGGCAGTGGCATTTGTTATGAATGAAGAGGAGATTGCTGCTGCGATTGCCAATCCCAACGGCATGGTAGCCAGTGATGCAATTATCAATCATGGTAATGGACATCCACGTGCAGCAGGAACGTTTCCTCGGGTTTTAGGCAAATATGTGAGAGAGGATCAGGTTTTGCCGATGATCGATGCACTGCGAAAGATGACATTGGAACCGGCGAAACGGTTGGATCTTGCAGAAAAGGGCAGAATTGAGATAGGATGTGACGCTGACCTGACTATTTTCAATCCTGACACCATTATCGATCGGGCTGATTTCACCTCCCTGAACAAACCAGAAGGTATCGATTATGTATTGATCGGGGGCCAGGTGGCGGCTAAGGACTGTGAGATTATCAATGGAAGATTAGGAAAATTTATACCATATCAAGGTTGATACTTGATGATATTGTTGTAAAACTATGAGCTTACAGCCAAAAACGGCTTCAGAAGGAAAACACAGGAAAAACAATCGTAGTTATTTTTATCAATGTTTTAGACTGTAAGCGACAGGTTTTATAATATAGCTGCAGCGAAAGCTTCTTGTATGTTTCCTGACAGAGGCTCGCTGCTATCACTGGTATTTCCATTCCAATGCATGATGCGGAATGGAAAGACTGTATGATTTATATTATATATTTGGAGGTAATTTTATGGAAAAGCAAAAGAAAAAGTTTGCAGTACCTCACGTTTACATCCTATTACTGGCTCTAATCTTGCTCTTCTCGGTTTTGAGTTATGTAATACCTGCTAACGTGTATGATTATCACGATGTTGTGGTCAATCCTGACACTGGCCAAACAAGAAGCGTTATCGATCCGTCTACTTATCATGCAGTAGATCCGACACCGGTAAGTTTATTACAATTCCTGACTGCCGTTCCTAGAGGTATGCAGGAATCCGCACAGATTATCTTTTTCATCTTCATCGTAGGCGGCGCGATGACTGTTCTGCAGGAAACCAGAGCAATCGAAGCCGGTATGGGAAGACTGATTAAGAGTCTGAAGAATAGTTCCATCGTAATTATTCCAATCGTTATGTTCTTGTTCTCCCTCTGCGGTTCCGTTTTCGGCATGGCGGAAGAAACCATTCCGTTCATTCCGATTTTCGTATCGCTGATGATTGCGTCAGGCTTTGATAGTATTACGGGTGTGGCCATTGTACTTTGCGGCGCTGGCGCTGGTTTTGCAGGAGCGTTTATTAACCCATTCACCATTCAGGTTGCACAAGGTATTGCAGAGTTAGAACTGCTGTCTGGATTTGGATTCCGTATTGCAATGTACGTTTGCATGGTACTTTTGACTACCGTATTGGTAATGCGGTATGCTCTAAAGATTAAAAAGAATCCAGAACTGTCGCCAATGTATGAGTTCGATAAGACCAGAGAGGATGTGGCCGATTTAGAGGCGCTTCCGCCGTTTGGTACTAGAGAAAAACTGATTCTGGTTGTATTCGTCATTACGATTATCATGTTGGTATACAATGTAATCCAGAATGGTTGGTACATGGATGAAATCGCAGCTCTGTTCTTAGCTATGTCTATGAGTGTAGGCGCTATCGGCGGCCTTGGATTTAACAACTATGCAAACTGTCTAGGCAGAGGTATGGCGGAAATCGCTTCTGGTGCATTGGTTGTAGGTTTTGCAAGAGGTATTCTGGTAGTTATGACCGACGGTCAGATTTTACATACCATTCTTCATGGCGCCGCCAGCTTGCTGGAAGGACTGCCAGGTATGGTATCTGCCGTTGGTATGTATATCTTCCAGTGTCTGCTCAACTTTATCGTTCCGTCTGGTTCCGGTCAGGCAGCGGTATCTATGCCGATTATGGCGCCTTTAGCTGACCTGGTAGGTGTGAGTAGACAGACTGCTTGTATTGCCTTCCAGTTAGGTGACGGTATTTCCAACGTATTTACACCGACTTCTGGCTATTTTATGGCTGGCTTGGCTCTAGCTAAGGTTCCTTGGGCAAAATGGGCGAAATGGTTCCTGCCGATCATTGGACTTCAGTATCTACTGGGTGCAATTTTCGTTATTATTGCACAGGCAATAGGATTACAATAGGAATAAAAAGCTATATAAACGGCGTCGCTGGCCCGCTTTCTTGTCAAGGGAGGAAAAGGAAAGGCGGCGCCTTTCTTTTCGGTATGTAGGAGATATGTTTATGTTATGGATTATGCTTTCTCCAATCATCGTTTCGGTGATTGTGCTCATATATGCCTTAGTAAAGGGATTTAATAAAACAGCCCTAGTTATCGCAGCTTCTGTGGCTATGGTAGCAGAAATGTTTATTATGAAATATTATAGCAACAGTTGGTATGCTTTTTTGTTCGCACTGACCGTACCGCTGGCAGTTACTTATGTGTTATTATGTTTATTTCTATCCATTAGAGAACATAAAGAGGATGGACGGTGAAGTTTAATTTTTTTGGTACTTTTGAAACAGCCTCTTTTGCGCTATAGTATAGGCAGAATTGGACGAAAAAGGAGGATAGTCCATAAGGAGGTAGGACGATGAAAGAAACGTGGCTTCTGCGAAAAGCTGGAATCTCTATGAAACAGATTGGATATCTACTGGCTGCAAATGTAGGATATGCTTTAGCTTTAAACCTGTTTTATGTGAACAATAATATTGCGGCAGGCGGACTGGCTGGAATCGGTACGGTACTCAATTATTTTTTGTCAGTACCTGTTGGGCTGACTGTTTTTATACTGAATATTCCCATTGTCCTGTGGGGCGTTACTATCAAAGGAAAAAGGTATGTTATCATCTCTGTGATTACAGTAGGTGTCTATTCACTGATTGTAGATATATTGTCCTTTTTACCATGTCTGACTGATGATAAGGTTGTGGCGGTAGTTTGCGGCGGTATTTTGTACGGTGCAGCGGCATCCTTGTCAGTACGAGCGCGGATTTCCACCGGAGGCACAGATCTTTTGGCAAAACTTTTGATTACCAAATTTAAATCTATCAGCATAGGACAAATGCTCATGACCATAGATGGTTCCATTGTAGTGATGGCCATGATTGTATATAAAAACATTGAAGCGGGTATCTATGCTATCCTAGCCATTGCAGTGGCTGCTATTGTGACGGATAAACTGAATAGCGGATTCAATAAAGCCAGCGTTTTTTATATCTTTGCCAATAAAAATTTGGACAAGATTGCGTCTGCGGTTTTAGAGGATATGGGAAGGGGAGCAACATTGCTTCCAGGTAAGGGACTCTATTCTCATGCAGAAAAGGAGATTCTCTTTGTGGTCGTGAAACCGTCAGAGGTACCTCGCTTAAAAGATATTGTTCACCGTTATGACAAATCAGCCTTTATTATTCTATCGTCTGCATCAGAGATTATCGGCTCTGGGTTTGAGACGCTTGATTTGACTTCAAGTATTCACGATGATGACGATATAGAAGAAGCAGAGGCATAAATAGGTCCATATGAAACTTATGATAAAAGGCCGCCTGGCATCAACCAGGCGGCCTTGTTTTTATTTACTGTGAATCTCTGTCAAAGCATGGAGGCATAAATCAATAGCTGCATCGATGCAGTCCTCGTCTATGTCAAATTCTGCGTTATGGACAGGTTGGGTGGTGTCGCAGCCGATGCCGATATAGGTTGCGATTCCGCCGTGGCTTTGTACAGCGGTCATCATGGCAGCTGCATCATCGGTACCTCCCACATTGCCCTCAAAGTAAATCTTTTCAAACCAAGGGACTTTAGCAGCGGCTCTCCCAATCACTTCCATCATAGCGTCGTCGCTCTTGCCAGCAGGGACTTCTCCATAGTCGTCACAGGTATAAGTTAGACCATAGGCTTTGGCTGTTCCATCCAAAATATCAAAGATACGAGAACGGAGATATGCAGCAATAGCAGGTGTTTCTCCTCTATATTCGATACACAGAAAAGCGTTAGGTGCAATGGTATTAGGGGCGATGCCGGCTCTCATTTCTCCCACATTGACTCGGGTAAGACCTTCTTCATGAGGGGCGATGGCATGAATATTAAGAGCAGCAGAACATGCGGCTAAAAGGGCGTTTTTGCCTTCTTGAGCAGCGCCGCAAGGATGGGCGGCTCTTCCTTCAAAATGAACATCTAGCTGGCAGGCGCTGAGAAAGTCTTTGCAGCCGCAGCAGATGGTATGAGAAGGTAGAGGCTTGTTTTCCGCGCTGAGAGCTACGTGGAGGGCGATAAAACGATCTACATCATCCAGATGGCCTTTAGCGATGATGGATAAAGCGCCGCCAAAGGTCTCCTCAGCTGGCTGGAAGATGAGACGGATTTTTCCAGTAAATTGTTCCTTTTTTTCAAGCAGGCGGGCAGCAATACCCAGGCCCATAGCCGTATGTGCATCATGGCCGCAAGCATGGACAGCGCCGGAGTTGCAGGAAATGAATCCTTCATCAAATGGGCGATAGCCTGATTTTTCAGGTTCATCATAAGGCAGACAATCGATATCAAAACGGAAAGCAGTGACTGGGCCAGGCTTTCCTGTATCAAACTGGGCGATAACGCCGGAAACCCCTTGGGTACGTTCTACGAATTCGGGATTAGCCCCTTGGGCGATAGCACGCTCTTTGGCAGCTTGCATTTCCTCTATGCTGGGGCGTACCAAGTGAACGATGCTGTCTGTATCAACTACATCGGGCCCCATCATGCATTGGTATCCCATGTCCGTAAGAATTTCAGCAATTCTGGCGCTGGTTCTGATTTCACGCCAGCCATTTTCAGGGTATCTATGAAACTCTCGTCTATATTCAGTAAATTGACTCATTTTTTATTCTTCCTTTCGCTTGTATTGGTTATGTTAGGATGAGAATCATTTTTTTGACATTCATCTAGGGCTTCACCCAGCAGGCGGACGCCTTGACAGATGTCTTCGTCGCTGCCCTTAGAAAAGCAGAGGCGAATATGGCCGCAGCCTTGGTAGCCATAAGGATAAAAGAGAAAACCAGGCATAATGAGAATCCCTTTTTTTACAGCAATTTGATAGAGCTGACGTTCCTTTATGTTTTCATCCAGCCGGCACCAGAGCAAAAGGCCGGCTTGGGGAATCTCATAGGAGAGGCCCTTATCCTTTATTTTATCCAGCTCTCTGACTAAAAGATCTCGCTTTTTGCGATAATGCTCCGCTAAAAAGCTGAGATGTTTTTCAAAAAGTCCTCGTTCAATATACTCATTTAATAAGTAATGCCCCAGGCTGTTGAGGCTACTTTCATTGATGGTAATATATCTGCCTAATCGTTCGGCCAAATCGTAAGGACCTACGATATAACCGGTCTTGACACCATAAGGGAAGGATAAGGTAAAGGAGTAGAGAAGAATGACCGATTTATGTTTATCCAGGGAGTAGAGACTGGGAATTCTGTTTTCTGTATATCGAAACTCTCGCAGTGAATCTTCTTCAATAATAGGAATCCCATAGCGTTGGGTCAGTTTTAAAAGTTGTAATCGCTTCTCCAAAGACATGACGATACCAGTAGGGTTGTGGGCATTGGGTATGGTGTAGATGAATTTGGGATGATGTTTGATGATGAGACTCTCAAGGGCTACCAGATCCATACCGTCTTTTTCCATAGGGACTGTTACCAGATGAACTCTCTTATGACGAAACAATGATACATTATCTGGAACAATAGGTTCTTCCACAATGATAGTATCCCCCTCATGGAGAAACATGTCCATTAAATAGTTGATAGCCTGATTGGTCTCAGACACAATTTGAATATTCTTGGGATTGACATATGTGTTTTCACCAGACAGAAGTTTGCAGATATTCCGCTTTAGGCGAGCTGTTTCATCGACCGTACTATGCAGCATACCTGTAGCTAAGGAATCGATTCCTTCTGTTGGATAAGCATCCCGGTCTATAACGATACCACCAAAGGAAATATGGTCGTTTTTATTGGAGTCATCAAAGATATCCAGAAATATGTTTTCTTTTTCATTGAAGTCATATTGAATCATCTTTTCCAGTGGAAAGAATCTACCGGTGAAGGTTTGAGAAGCCTCGGGTGTATTGACAAAATATCCTCTTGGCGCTTGTCTCGATGCATAAAGATAACCCTCTGCAATCAGTTCGCTATAGGCTTTTACTATGGTGTTTCTGTGGACAGAAAGTTCTTCTGCTAATTTACGTTCAGAGGGCATCTTATAGCCAGCGGTCAGTTCTTTGGAGGCGATTAGACTTTTAATGGCGCCTTTAATCTGCAGGTAAATGGCGGTTTCGCTTTTTCGGTTGATCTTAATATTCATAGCGGTACCTTTCGGTTTTTACTTTTGCGAAAAAGGGGCCTAAAGCCCCTTTTTCAATATAGAATAGAATTTTACTAATTTTACTTTCATTAAATTCCTGCTGCTACGCCGATAATCATAAGAACACACTGGAGCAGGAACATCATGCCGAATAACTTCAAGATGAACTTATACCAGTGACCTAAGGAGATACCCATGATGCCACATTCAGTAGCAACTGCCGTAGGCCAAATCATATTAGAGAAACCGTCTCCAAACTGATAAGCAACTACAGACATTTCACGGCTCATGCCTACAACGTCAGCCAAAGGCGCCATGATAGGCATCATAACAACAGCTTGTCCAGAACCGGATGGAATAAAGAAGTTAATCAGATTTTGAACGATTAACATACCAATACCAGTGAATGTAGTAGGAAGAGAGCCAACCAGATTACCCAGTGCATAAACTACAGTATCGATAATACCGCCAGCAGCCATAACCATGGAGATACCTCTGGAGAAACCAACCAGCAGTACGCCGTACATGGTAGCCTTAGTCGACTCTACGAAGGTTTCTGCAATTTCGTTAACGCCCATTCTATTGATAAAAGCCGTACCCAGCATGAATACGAAGAAGAGAGTGGCGATGTCGGTGAACCACCATCCTTGCTTAATGATACCCCATACCAGAATGGCGATCAGAATCAGGAAACCAAACATGGAAATCTTATGGGCTGTGGTGAATTCCACGCTCATACATTCTTCTCTGGTCATCAAGCCGGAGATATCTTCGTGGTGTCCATAGAGAATACTTTTCGTAGGATCTTTTCTGATTTTATTGGCATAGTGCATAACATACGCAATAGTCAAAACCAAAAATGCCACGAAAGCGACTGCACGAAAGATCGTAATCTTGGTTTCAACCAGCGGTACATTGGCAACGTCAGAAGCCACGCCGATGGTAAATGGATTTAAGATTGCTGCAGAGAAACCTACAGATACACCAAGGTATACAATAGCGCCGCCAACGATTCGATCATAACCCAAGGTAATAGCAATTACGATGAATGCAGGAATGAGCGCATAGGTTTCTTCAAACATACCGAAAGTGGTGCCGCCGATGGCGAAGAATGTGATAAAGATTGGAATGATAAGATTATCGCGGGTACCAATCTTTCGCAGCATAGCGCCAGTCATAGCATTTAGTGCATTGCTCTTTGTCAATACATAGACATAAGAAGATGCAAATACGATGAAAAACATGATGTCCGCCGCATCAACGAATCCATCAAATAGAGATGTAAAAAGCTGCCAGACGCCTACTGGCGTACTTTCGACTTCATGATAAGTACCAGGAACGACCAACTCTCTACCAGTAACGTCGTCCATTGCTCTGTCAAAGGAACCTGCTGGAATGATCCAGGTCAGGAGCGCACACAGAATCATGATACAAAAGATAATGACGAAAGCATTTGGTTCGAATTTTTTCTTTTTCTTTTCCATACATTGCCTCCTAAAAAATGATTGCTGTGAAAACTCATAACATTTGCGGTAATGTTTTCATTTTCACCATAAAATAGAGTGATTTACCTCCCTCAACGAACAAAAGGCGTATGCTTTTGCAAGTCAAGGTTATTTCTAGTACATTATATTTGATTCCCAATCGTTCCAAAAGTACCAAAAATTTTTATATGCATGTTCCAAAATGATTTTGGACTATATTCTACGAAAGGAATGGTACTTGCATTTTCATCCGGGTTTGATATGATTTTGATATGATATAGAAATGGAGGAGGGAGTAGAATGATTTTATTTAAAAATTGCAGACTGATACCTGAATTGACAGAAGGGTATGAAGGAACGATTGCAGATGTGCTGGTCAGTGATGACCATTTGATTGCAGAGATCGGAGCGCCTGGAAAAATTCAGGCTCCAGAGGTGGTTATCGATGTAGAGGGAAATACTCTTTTACCTGGTTTTTTTGATTTACACGCCCATCTATGTCTGGCCGATTTAGATTTTAAAGAACTGAGAAACCGGTCCTGTGTAGATAGCTGTTTTGAAATGTACGATTATGCAAGAGAATATCTGAAACAGGGCTATACCACAGTTCGGGACGCAGGCGGCCCATTCAATGTGACAGTTGGACTGAAGAAGGCGGCAAGAAATGGAGTTATCAATATTCCGGACATCATTTCTTCTGGACAGATTATCACGCCTACAGAAATCGGAAATGAGACCTTCGAGTCCCTATACTATCCGGCAGATTCTCCATATGAAGTGCGGAAGGCATGCCGCAGACAATTTGAACTGGGAAACGACGTGATTAAATACATGGTGACAGGCGCCTATCTCAATGAAGCGGGAAATCCGGGAGACTCCATTGCCACTGAAGATGAACTGAAAGAAGCTGTAGAGATTGCGGCTATGAAAAACAGCTATGTTATGGGACACGCCCATGGTGCAGAAGGCATCAAACTGGCCATTCGCTGCGGCATCAGAACCATAGAGCACGGCAGTTTTATTGATGCAGAAGCTGTGGAAATGCTGAAAAACACCGATAAGACTTATTTAGTGCCAACGGCAGCCATTGGTCTTGCTTGTTTAGACGATGACGGCTCAGCTCTTTCTGATGACGCTGTGGAGAAGAGTAAAAAATATGAGATGGCAGAAAAGCAGGCTATCAATAATGCTTATCAGGCTGGTCTTAAGATGGGATTTGGATCTGACATCGATAGAAAAAATTTCTGCGCTCACCCAGGCATGGAGTTTTATGCTAGAACTGATTGGTTTGACTTCGACTATACAGATATTTTGCTACAGGCAACCAAATACAGCGCAGAGATTGCAGGAATGGCGGACCGAAAGGGAACCATAAAGGTGGGAAAAAATGCCGAATTGGTGGTCATCAAAGGAAAGCCGGATGAAGACATTTACGTAATGAAAGAAATGCCTCTATATGTGTACTATAAGGGCGAACTCATTGAAAATAAATAAGGATAAACCACAAAAGGCAGATATTACCCTCTGCCTTTTGTTTTTAGTTCTTTGATTTTTCTCTCTTTTTTCCATGGCAGGTTGTCCGTCTTTAGATCGATGAAGAAACGGGCAAGGGCAGTGAGCAGGAGAAATCCGCCGCCAATGGCGCCAAGAATTTTCATTCTGGTAATCAGATAGATGGCGAAAAACAGCAGGGCGATGCCCAGAAGTCCTTTATATATTTTATCATACATGAGATATACCTCCATGTGAGGCATTGTAGCATACCGGAATAAAAAAATCTATATCAATTTATCATTTTTCATGGAGTTCATTCAGGTAAGGCGTCGAATCTTGTCGAATCTTGTCGTTTCTTTTTGCTGTATTTTCCTGTAGAAATATGTTAAAATATGGGTGAGGAAAAGCAGCAGGCGCATGGAGAAGGAAAGGGAGAATTACCATGACGCCAATAGAATATATACCGCTGATTACCAAAAAGTATAACATGAAGATTCCTGTGGAGCAAATCGTCTATTTCCACCAGCAGAGCCGAAAGCTGAAGATTGTCACGGATGAAAGAACTTATGAGTATTACGGCAAGCTGGAGACTTTGACACCCCGTTTGGATAAAAGGTTTTATGCAGCCATGCAGTCTATTACCATCAACCTGGACAAGGTGGTGCGGATGGAGGATCAGGCCATCTACTTTGATAACGGCGAGACCATATTTTTGGGCAGGTGTAATTATATCAAAGCCAAACAGAGTTATGCGGCTTGGCTGCGACAGCTTATATGAGGAAAAGACGCCGAAGGTGGATTTCGGAATCCTTTTATGATGAGGTCAGTCAATGGGTCATCGATTTCTCCATAATTGACATTGAAGGAAATTTATAGTACAAAATATTTATTGAATGTTTGATTAAAAAGGTAATTTCCATTGCTCTGTGATGAAAAATAGGAGGAACAAATATGAAATTGATGATAAAAAATGCACAGATTAAAAGCATGTATCAGGAGGATTTTGTCGGAGATTTGCTCATTAATGGAGAGAAAATCGCAGCTATGGGAAAGGATTTGCTAATAGATGAACAGACGGAAGTCATCGATGCTGCCGGTTATCTGCTTACGCCGGGTCTGATCGACGGACATTGCCACATAGGGATTATGGAAGAGGGTATTGGATTTGAAGGCGATGATATAAACGAAATCAGCGATCCGGTGACGCCCCATCTTCGGGCCATCGACGGCATCAATCCCATGACGCCGGAATTTCAGGAGGCTCTGGCAGGCGGTGTGACGTTGGCTATGATCGGTCCGGGCAGCGCCAATGTAATGGGCGGTCAGTTTGCCCTGGTAAAGATGGCGGGAAAATGTATCGATCGAATGGTTATCAAGGAACCTGCCGCCATGAAGATAGCCTTTGGAGAAAACCCCAAGACCTGCTATGGAAAAGACGGAAAGATGCCTGTTACCAGAATGGGAATTGCAGGGCTTTTGCGTAAGACACTATATGATGGGAAACAATATAAAGAGAAAAAGGAAAAGGGAGAAGACCAGGCATTTGACTTAAAACTGGAATCTCTGTTGCCTGTGCTGTCCGGTGAAATTCTACTGAAGGCCCATGCTCATCAAGCCGACGATATCTTTACTGCCATTAGAATCGCCAAAGAATTCCATGTGGAACTGACTCTGGATCACTGCACAGAGGGACATTTGATTGCAGAGGAACTGGCAGAGGCTGGATATCCAGTTTTTCTTGGACCTACCTTTGGAGGCAAGAGTAAATATGAACTGCGAAATATGAGTTTTTCCACAGCAAAAATCCTGTATGAAAAGGGAATCTCCTTTGCTATCGTTACAGACGCTTATGTAATTCCACTGAAGCATTTATCCCTGTGCGCAGCCTTAGCCGTTGGAGCAGGGCTTCCGGAGGAGACGGGCTGGAGGTCTATCACCCTTACGCCGGCAGAAATTCTGGGAATTTCGGAGCGTTGCGGCAGCTTGCAGCCAGGAAAGGATGCAGATATGGTTCTTTTCGATGGAAATCCGTTGCGTTCTATAGATGCGAAAGCGGTACTTACTATCGTAAATGGAAAACCTGTCTATTCCGACGGAAGCCTGTGGGAAAGGGTGTAACGGCAGCACTGACAAAAATAAAAATTCCTTGCATTTTTGGCGGATATATTGTATAGTTAAACGTGGTATGTTGTAAGACAACCTAAAAATATTTCACACATCCGGGTGCATAAATGGTTGCCGCGTTCCCTGTGATAAGGGTGCAAAGCGTTTTTGCTCTGAAAATGAGAGGCAAAAGCGGCAAGCGGTAGTAGCATGAACGGATGGAAGGTAAAACCAGGAGGATTTAAAAAATGGCAGTAATTTCAATGAAACAGTTGCTTGAAGCCGGTGTACATTTCGGACACCAGACCAGAAGATGGAACCCTAAGATGGCTCCGTACATTTTTACAGAGAGAAACGGCATCTACATCATCGATTTACAGAAGACTGTAAAGAAGATCGACGAGGCTTATGACTTCATGAAGGAAGTTGGAGCATCCGGCAAGCCGGTTCTGTTTGTAGGAACCAAGAAGCAGGCTCAGCAGGCTATTACCGACGAAGCTAAGAGATGCGGACAGTATTTTGTCAGCGAAAGATGGCTGGGCGGTATGCTGACCAACCACAAGACCATCGCAACCAGAATCAAGAGATTAAACGACATCAAGATGATGGAAGAGGATGGAACTTTTGATAAGCTATCCAAGAAGGAAGTTATCAAGCTGAGAGCTGAAATGGATAAGTTGGAAAAATATCTGGGTGGTATCAAGGATATGAAGGGTATGCCTGGCGCACTGTTTATCGTGGACCCTAAGAAGGAAAGAATCGCTGTTAAGGAAGCCAGAATCCTTGGAATTCCTATCGTTGGTATTGTTGATACTAACTGCGATCCGGACGATGTGGATTACATTATCCCTGCAAACGATGATGCTATCAGAGCTGTAAAGCTGATTGCAGGCAGAATGGCAGACGCTATTATTGAAGCAAATCAGGGTGAGAGCTTTGATGAAGGCAATGCAGAGGTAGCAGAGGAATCTGCAGCAGCAGAGGCAGAAGCTGTTGTAGAAGAATAGGCTGTTGCAAAGGAACGAGGGAGGAAATAAAATGGCTGTAACTGCTCAATTAGTAAAAGAATTAAGAGAGAGAACTGGCGCAGGCATGATGGACTGCAAGAAGGTTCTCGTTGAAACCGATGGCGACATCGATAAGGCAATCGACCTGCTGAGAGAAAAAGGTCTGGCAAAGGCTGCAAAGAAGGCAGGAAGAATTGCTGCAGAAGGTCTGGTAAAGGTTGCTTTCAGCGCAGATCATAAGACTGCTGCTGTAGTAGAAGTAAACTCTGAAACCGACTTTGTGGCTAAGAACGAAGAATTTGTACAGTTTGTAGAGAAACTGGCTGACATGGCTTTGGTAGCTGAAAGCGATGATATCGAGGCCTTCAAGGCGCTGCCGTATGAAGGTGAAGGCACTGTTGCCGACGCACTGAATAATAAGATCGCTAAGATCGGCGAAAACATGAATGTAAGAAGATTCCACAGAATGGCAACGCCAGGCGTGGTTTACACCGGTTATATTCACGGCGCAGGAAAAATTGGCGTTATCGTAGGTATTGAAACGGATGCTACTGCCGATGAAATCGCAGTTTGCGCCAAGGACGTGGCAATGCAGGTTGCTTCCATGAGCCCGAAGTTTGTGGATGACAGCCAGGTAGACCAGGCATGGTTGGAAGGCGAAAAGGAAATCGCTAGACAACAGCTGCTCAACGAAGGTAAGCCGGAAGCCATGCTGGAAAGAATCATTCCAGGTAAGGTAAAGGCCATCCTGAAGGAAGTATGCCTGGTAGACCAGAAGTTCGTAAAGAACAGCGACCAGACTGTGGCTCAGTATGTGGACAGCGTTGCCAAGGAAATCGGCAAGTCCATGAAGGTTGTAGAAATGGTTCGTTTCGAAGTCGGCGAAGGCATCGAAAAGAAGGAAGAAAACTTTGCAGAGGAAGTTGCAAAACAGATGCAGGGCTAGTTGTCACATTTTGCCTTGAATATTAAAAGAAAGAATTTACCCCTTGGCTGGCGCCAGGGGGTTTTCTGTAACGGAGATTCTCCATGGCGAGAACAGGCGAAAAGGAGGAACAGAATGGACTTTAATGTATTGAAATATGAATACCCGTCTCGGAGAGGGGTTATATTTGGCAAGCGGGGGATGGTGTGTACCTCACAGAATCTGGCGGCAGAAGCAGGGCTGGACATTTTGAAAAGAGGCGGCAATGCCATCGATGCAGCTATTGCAACGGCCATCTGTCTTACGGTGGTGGAGCCTACCTCCAACGGCATCGGATCTGATGCCTTCGCTCTGGTATGGGTTAAGGATAAACTGTATGGCCTCAATGCCAGCGGCCCGGCTCCCATGCTGGCTACAGCTCAAAAAGTCAGAGAAAAGGGATATGAAGAGATGCCCACCTACGGTATGCTGCCCATTACGGTGCCGGGAGCGCCAGCGGCCTGGACAACCCTGTCGGAACGCTTCGGAAAACTTCCTTTTGAAGAACTGTTTGAGCCTGCTATCCGCTATGCAGAGGAGGGCTTTCCTGTCTCGCCTGTGATTTCAGAGATGTGGAATACCTGCTATGAAAGGTTTAGCCAGATCTTTAAAGGGGAAGAGCATCAGGGGTGGTTTGATGTTTTCGCACCGGACGGTGCGGCTCCTAAGGCAGGGGATATCTGGAAATCGCCTGTACATGCACAGACCTTGAGGAAGATTGCAGCCTCCAGGGGAAAAGCCCTCTACGGAGGAGAACTGGCTCAGCAAATCGGTACCTTTTGCGAGAAACATGGCGGCTATCTTAGGAAAGAGGACTTGGCTGCATTTAAGGCCCAGTGGGTAGAGCCGATTCACATAAATTATAAGGGGTATGACGTTTGGGAGATTCCACCCAATGGTCACGGCATCGTGGCGCTGATGACTCTGAATATTTTGAAGGATTATGATTTTGCACAACGAAACGCGGTGGAAACCTTTCATGCTCAGCTTGAAGCCATGAAGTTGGCATATGCAGATGGAAAACGATATGTGACAGACCCAAGATATATGAAGGTACGGACAGAACAGCTCCTTTCCGAAGAGTATGCCAGTGAAAGGCGGAAACTGATTGGGGAAAAGGCCATGGTTCCAGAGCCGGGCCGTCCGGACAAAGGCGGTACCGTGTATCTGTGTACAGCCGACGACGAAGGAAATATGGTCTCCTTCATCCAGAGCAGCTATTGGAATTTCGGTTCGGGAATCGTGGCGCCTGATACCGGCATATGCCTGCAAAACAGGGGAAATAATTTTTCTCTGGACGATGCTTCCGAAAATGTGCTGGCTCCGGGAAAGAAGCCCTATCATACCATTATACCAGCCTTCTTATCAAAGTATGGAAAACCGGTGGCGCCTTTTGGTGTCATGGGCGGCTTCATGCAGCCTCAGGGTCATGTGCAGGTGGTGATGAATATGATCGATTTTCATCTAAATCCCCAGGAAGCGCTGGATGCGCCGAGATGGCAGTGGGTCGGAGATAAAGAAGTTCATGTGGAGCGGGGGTTCCCTGTGGCAGCCACAGAGGAATTGGTACGAAAGGGCCATGAGATTCATGTGTTGCCGACTTCCATGGATTTTGGTAGAGGGCAGATCATCTATAGAATGGAAAACGGAACCCTGATGGGCGCAACGGAACCGAGAACAGACGGCTGTGTTGCCGCCTGGTAGGCAGAAGGAGAGTAAAGACAAATGAGACAGGAACTTTTAGAAGCAGCCATGAAGCTGCGTCACGAACTCCATAGACATCCAGAGCTTTCTGGGAAGGAAGAGGAGACCAAGAGACGGCTGATAGAGTTTTTGCAGGAGCATACAGGGCTTCAGATTGTAGATAAGGGACTGTGGTTTTATGCAGTCTATAAACCAGCCTATTACAGAGACGCCATCGGCTTTCGGGCCGATATGGATGCCATTCGGGTGGATGAAAATGACGCCCTTCCTTATCATTCCTGCAATCCGGGCGTAGCCCATAAATGCGGCCATGATGGTCACAGCGCCGCGCTGGCGGCTTTTGCAACGGAGGTCTTTGAACAGGGCTGTGATAGGACGGTCTATTTTATCTTTCAGCATGGCGAGGAAAACGGAAGCGGCGCCATAGAAGCCTGCAAGGTTATGGAAGAGGAGCAAATCCATGAGATTTATGCAGTCCACAATTATCCAGGCAGGCCCCTGGGCGCCATTAACACCAGAGTGGGAACGGTTTGCTGTGCCTCCAAAGGCATGGAACTGGTGTTTACAGGAAAGCCATCCCATGCCAGTGAGCCGGAAAAGGGCATCAATCCTTCCGGGGCCATCAGCAAATTGGTGCTTTCCATTGACAACCTAGTAAAAAATCCGGATTACCGCGGCCTTGTGCTGGCCACGGTGGTACAGATCGATGTGGGAGAGGCTGCTTTTGGTGTTTCTGCCCATAAGGGAAAATTGCTGCTTACTGTGCGGGGAGAGTATGAAGCGGAATTTTCTCATTTGTCGCAGGCCATAGAGGCGGAGGCAGTAAAACTGGCGGAAGAGGCTGAATTGGAACTAGAAATTAGTGATCACGACGTTTTTCCGGATACCTCTAACGCATCGGAGGCGGTCGAAAAGATTAGGCAGGTTTGTGGAAGTAATGGATGGGACTTCTGTCAGATGGAGGAGCCGCTGCGAACCAGTGAGGATTTCGGGTACTTCCTAAAAAAGGCCCCTGGCGCGTTGGTCTGGATGGGAAGCGGTGAAGAGCAAGCGTCACTCCACTCGGAAGGTTTCGACTATCCGGACGAGTTGATGGAAAAGACGGCAGAGTTCTTTTGGGCATTGTTAAAAGAATAAAATGGATTCTGGAAAGGAGCATATAAGTATGAAAGTATTTCAATTTTACCGCGAGGAGCAAGTGAAGCTGGGACTAGTTTTAGATAGAAAACATATAGATGCAGAGGCCACTGTCATGCGAGGAGACGTTCATGCTGAAGATCTGCCCACAACGCTGTCAGCTCTGATACAGTATAAGGGCGAGTATGGGGCGCTGGCAGCTCGGTATGACAGCTTAAAACCAGTGTGCCTGCGAGAAGAGGAAATCCGGTTTGCGCCGGCGGTGACAGAACCGGAAAAGATTATCTGTGTGGGACTGAATTACATGGCCCATCGGCAGGAGACCGGCGAGACAAAGGAACTGGCATTTCCGCCCCTGTTTTGCAAATACAGAAACTCTTTGGCTGCACACGGGCAGGCCATCCAGATTCCGCCGGGAGCAAAGGAAATGGACTATGAGGTGGAGCTAGTTATCGTCATGGGAAAACGGGCGAGCCGAGTAAAAGCGGAGGAGGCGCTGGATTACGTGTTTGGTTATACGGCCGGAAATGATGTGAGCGCCAGAGACCTGCAGTTTCAGACAGGCCAGTGGCTCATGGGAAAGGCTTGCGATGGATTTGCACCGGTAGGGCCTTATCTGGTGACTGCTGATGAACTGTCTCCGGAACACCTTGATATTATGTGCAAGGTCAATGGCCAGGTATGCCAGGCCTCCAATACCAGTTATATGCTGTTTTCTTGTGCAGAACTAATCAGCCATATTTCAAACTATATTACCTTAGAGCCAGGAGATATTCTTTTTACGGGAACGCCGGAGGGGGTTATCCTGGGGCGCCCAGAGGGAGAGCGGGTTTGGCTGAAATCAGGAGATCGGATGGAGGTTACCGTTGAGAAGATCGGAACCTTGACCAATACCATCGCGTGAGTGCATAACATGCTACCCTGCTCTTTGGAAATCTCATATATTGTATGTTTTTGAGGGTAATGTATCGACCCATCATTGAAAAATTCTCCTATATCCGCTTGTTTTTTATGGCATATATCGACACTTTGGAAGAAAAACAGACTGCAAGGCTGTGTTATATGGTGAAAACCAGTAAAACATAGGAGATTGATGTTGATATTGTCGATACATTGCCCTCAAATTTGGGGCATATATGAGAAAATTCATAGACCCTGTCGATATATCCTATGAAAATATGAGAGTTATATGAGAATTTCGCTCTGTAGGCATATGGTGTTGACAGGGGAAGGAATGTATGGTAAATTAAACATACAAATATCGAATATCGATATGATAATCGATATAGGGAGGAGAGTTGTATGCCTAGGGAAAAGTTTAAGACTTTGACGGAACAGATGTATTATACGCTGATGGCTTTGCAGCAGGTTAGATGTGGGGTGGATGTGATGGAAACGGTACGGTGGATGACCAACGGGCGCATCCGCCTAGGCCCAGGAACCCTATATACTTTGCTGGGAGATTTTCAAAAGGCAGGATTGATTGAAGAGGTACAGGATGGCGCAGGGCAGGCTGGTATGAGCAGCGGCAAACGGAGCTATGTGATTACGGCAGCAGGGCAGCTGCGACTTATGGAGGAACATGAGAGGCACCTGACCTTGATACAGGATTTTCAGAAGTATTATAGAGGTGAGCGCCATGAAGTATAAGGATACCATGACCATACGTTATAACTATGAATACAATGAGCTGGATTCCTTGGCAGAGCTGCTGGAAGAGAAGGCGGCAGAAGGCTGGGAGTTGACCAGCAAGACAGGAGCTTCCCTAGGCTTTCGCAAGGGGAGACCGCGCAAGTCAAAATTCAGTGTTGAAATTGTTTATCCTGATGAGCAAGATATAGACAATGAGCAGTTTGTGGCATATTGCAGGGCATCGGGATGGAACCATGTGTTCAGCGATGGAAAGCTGCAGATCTTTGAAACGGAGGATATGGAAGCCGAACCCATTCACACAGACCCGGCTGTAAAACTGAAGATCATACATCGAAAATGCTGGAAGAGCCAGCTGCTCCTTGCGGTTTTGGGATTTGCAGGGACCATGGCCTACTATATATTTTTTTTAAAAAATTTTGACTATTATAACCTTATAAACAATACGTCCGCGCCCATTATCGTAGGTTTTCCTGTGCTCATGTTGCTTCTGTTACTGTTGACATTCAGCTATATCAAATGGTATTTACAGGCAAAACGGGCGGTAGAGACAGGCGGCAAGCCGGTATATAAACGGCGGCTTTTGAGCCGCATCGGCGACAAAGTGTTGCTGATATATATTTTTATAGGCCAATGGGGTGCAATTCTCTTAAACGCCTATTACAATGGAAGCAAATCATATTTTTGTTACCAAGTATGTTTTATGGCCATTCTTGTCATATTACTCATAGGCTTTCCTATTGTCAGCGCCAGACGGAATAAGGAACGCAGAGGAAATTTTGCTGTCTTTATGGCAGTGGTCATCCTGGTGGGAGTGGTCGGCGGAGTCATCAGTCCGTTGTTTATCGATACGGAAGAAAACATTCGCATCGATGGGTTTAATGAGGAGACCGCAGAGCATCCGCTGCCCCTTACCGTGGAGGATTTAGGGGTGCAGACCGTCGAAGAGAGGGAGCGAGGCTGGAAGCAGAACGGATCCCTGTTTTTACAGAAATTTAGCGGAATGGACGAAAGCCAAAATGAGGGAGATCCTTTCCTGTATTATACAGTCTATAAGGGTAATATGAAACGCTTTGGAAAATATGTGCTAGAGTATATTGGGTTTTCCCGTGAGGCATATGTCCAGGTGGACGGCAGTCAGTTTGGAGTCATGGAGGCATTTTATGACCAAGAGGCAGGTAGGTGGGTGTTAATCAGCGAGGATAAGATTGTGACCATGAGAACCAATATTTTGCTCAATGAGAAGCAAAAAGCACAGATTGGGAAAAAATTGCTTTAGAAAAGAAGCTTCTTTCGCAAATCGTTGCTTTCTTTCGTGGCACGTGATAGAATGAGGCGTAGAAAGGTGTGGGTAGACTAAGAGAATGGCAAAAAAGAGACGTAAAAGAAAAAGCAAAAAGAAGAACAACAGGAAACTGTATCTCAATAAAGTAGAGCTGATGGAGCAGCATCGGCTCACCGAGTCCCTGATTAAAAATCATATGCCAGCGCCCCAGAGGGGCTGGGAGCTGGGCTTAGGTAAGGATGATAATCACCATTATTGGAGCAAGGAAGAAGTGGCGCAGGCTATGGAAGACCCTGCGTTTCAGCGAGACTTCGCTAAGGTAGAAGCCATGCGGCGGAAGCAGCAGGAGCGGGAGGCCGCCATGCGGAAGCTCCTTCTGTCCTTTGGCGGCATGGAAATGATAGAAAGCGCTAGAACCATGACTAGACGGGTGGTCATCCATGAGGGCCTTACCAACAGCGGAAAGACCTACGATGCTTTACAGGCGTTGAAAAAAGCTAAGACCGGCGCATATCTAGGCCCGTTGCGGTTGCTGGCTTTGGAGGTATTCGACACTCTCAATGAGGCAGGAGTACCCTGTTCCCTTTTGACAGGAGAGGAAAAGATTGATATTCCTTTTTCAGAAAAGGTGGCCTCGACCATTGAAATGTGTGATTTTCAGCAGCATTACGATGTGGTGGTCATCGACGAGGCCCATCTGGTGGCTGATAGAGAGCGAGGGTGTCACTGGACCAGAGCGATTTTGTCCATGGATACGGACGAACTCCATCTGTGTACGGCGCCGGAAGGATTGCCGATTCTGGAAAGTTTGATTCGCAGCATTGGAGCCGAATACCAGGTGGTCCATCACGAAAGGTTGACGCCGCTGGAATTTGCCGGTGTCTTTGAGGACTTTTCTCAGGTGGAGCCAGGAGACGCACTGATTACCTTTTCCAGACGGGAGGTGCTTCGCATCGCCGCTGAACTGGAAAAGGCAGGCATACAGGCCAGCGTGGTATATGGCGCTTTGCCGCCGCCGTCCCGAAGAGAAGAGGTGCGGAAATTCTCCGAAAAAAAGACTACGGTGGTGGTAGCTACCGACGCTATCGGCATGGGAGTGTCGCTGCCCATTAAACGCGTCATCTTCTGCAAGACCAAGAAGTTTGACGGTGTCAGCACGAGAAAGCTGAAAGTCAGTGAAATCAAGCAGATTGCAGGCAGAGCGGGTAGATATGGGATCTATGATGTGGGGGAAGTCATGACCATGGATGATCCGGAACTGATTGAGACGGCTCTCCATAAGGCTACGCCGCTGGTAACTCATATCACCATTCCGTTTCCTCAGGAGGCTCTGGATTCGCCATATCCTCTATCAGAGCTTTTAGAGGTCTGGCAGGGACTGCCGGAAATCGAGGATTTCCATCGGGAAGATATGTCGGAGGCCATGCTTCTCTATCAGGAGATGAAGCCTATACCGAAAAAAGCCACCAAGGAAGAGATATTTTCTTGCATCACCTGTCCGGTGGATGTAAAATCCGACGAGCTGGTTGCTTACTGGAAAGAGTGCTGTCAGGCATTTTTCAGAAGAGAGCCGTTGCCGAGGCCTGTCTTTGTAGACGAGCAGACTCCTACCCTGGAGGGCAGCGAGCTTCAATATGCGGCTTTAGATATTCTCAGCAGGATGCTGAAAAAAGCCAGAGAAGACGACAACACCATGCAGGAAAAAATGGCCCTGTGCGAGCAAATCAATGACCTGCTGTTAAAGACCAAAGAGGACTATCTGCGTAGATGCAGATCCTGCGGGGCCTATCTGCCCATGGGATTTAAATGGAACATCTGCCAGCGATGCTTCAAGGCGGGAAACTTTGATCGAGGAGAGGATTTTCGCCGCTTTGGAAGAGGCAGAAGAGGATAGATGAAATAGACTAAAATAACAGGCCGAAGCGGCCCGCGCCATTGGTTTAGGCGAGGGAGGCTTCGGCTTCTTCGATGGAGTCGTAACCGTATAGATGAACCAGGGTGTCCTGTATCATGATGGATAGGGATTTGTTTTCCCTTTGGAGCTGGGCCACGTAATCTGCGTAAAGCTGTAAAAGTTCTTTGGGATAGGTTTCCAGCTCGCCCCGGGCATAGGTTTCCAGGGAGGTAAAGCCGGAAGCGTCGCCGTCAGAGGTGATAGGCCGGCCTGCCCCTGACAGCTTTGGATAGGCCTTAGCAAAGTCTAGCTCCCAATCGATCATAACGGTGACGATGGCGTTGATGAGGGGATAGTGACTTTGGGGTACTGTAGGCAGATTAGGGGCCAGGTACTTGTTGTAGTAGTGAAGGTCGCTGTATTGCATCATGCGGGCATACTTTTCCTCCACCAGATTGCGGCCTTCCTTCTGGGATTTCTTTGCAAAATCCAGGTAGCAGCAGCGCATCTCTTCGTTCCAGTTTTCATATTGGCTGCGGCGCATGAGATAAAAGGTCTCGTAATCGTCCTGACAAGAGGCTCTGCCGCCGATGTTTTGTACCTTTTGAAACATCTCCCATTCTATGGAGATAATGGATTCTATTTCAGCCAGACGGATTAGACCGTCTCCTTTTTGATTGGTCATAGTTGTTCTCCTTATGTGTTTATTAAAATGGACAATCCACCATAGGCGGCAGACTACCAAGCTGAGGGTCTTTAATGGTGCTCATAACGGAGCCTAGGTGATCCTGGAGAAAATCGCTGTGAACCTGGGAGATGCCTTGGCAATTCAGTTCTGTTGCCACTGTATGGCAGATGGCTTCTGTGGTCTCGAAGGCGGCGCTGTAGGCTTTTTCAAAGTCTCCATCATGCATGATGGCCGAAAGTTGGGGCAAAAGGCCGAAATGAGGCAGCAGTTTTTCTGCCAGTGGAGAGGAGGACGCAAGTTCCTCAAGCCCTCTGTAGGCCCATTTATAAAAAGGCATATAACGCCGATTCAGCAGATAGACCATGGACAAGGCGGCTTCTGTGAAGCGGCTGAGGGCCAGCAGGGCAGCCACCTTGTCCTGGCGTTTGATGACGCGAAGCAGGTTGTATTGACCGGCTTGAGACATGACAGCAGCCCGTGAAGCAATCTTTTTTCGGCGTACATCCTCTGGATAGAACTCCAATAGTTTGTTTCTAATCTGTGTAAACTGTCCCGTATCATCCTGAAAGACTTGGCCGTTGGTAGCGGCAGCCAATGCGGTTTCTGATGTGAAAAGCCAATCCATAGGCGTGGCGGGAACGCCTGCCTTAGAACCGGTGAACCGACTGTAAAATCCACCGATGGACATGACTCCTAGACGGTCCTGGGCCAGAATGTTTTCCTTGGAAAATCCCAGAAATGTGGATGGAAGTTGGTCGTAAGCATTTTGAAACTCCTTTCCGTATCTTTGAAAATCCTCTTCTGCTAGCCATATACAAAACCCTGGCGCAAAGTCGTGATCTTGAGAAAATTGGTCGTCATAGCCAAAGCATTGGGAGCCTTCGCCAACTAGACCGGCGGCGATGCGGCCGGAGAGGGCGGGAACTTGTTTTAGCAACATATCCATGTAGGATTCGTAATATCTTTGGGAGAGCGTTAGACCCTTTATCATAGCTGAATACGCTCCTTGATTTCAGCGGCTTTTTCCTCATATGGCTTGGCCTGCGGTTCCTGCCCTAACTTTCGGTAGCATTGGGCGATGTTTTCACAGACAGTAGCATAGCTGGCAGTATCTTCCCCATAGTCCCGACGAGTCAGTGATAGAGCCTGGTCAAATAGGGCCAGGGCTTTATCATATGCTGCCTCCTGATAGTAGATGTTGCCCAGCATAGAAACTGCGGCCGCATAGTGGACGTCGGTATCGCCGCTTTCCCCGATGAAAAGATCCAAAGCTTTCTTTACGGTCAGCTTGGCTTCATCCAAATGGTCAGGCCCCATGGATAGATATAGGCCGGCCAGATTGGTGTAGGTGATGGCCACCTCAATTTCGCTATCATCTAGGGTTTTGAGAATGTACAGAGCATGATTGAGATATTCTTCTGCTTGAGAAGTTTGCCCTAAATCCTGGCAGATGTAACTCATATTGTTGTATAAGGTTGCTAGCCTATAGTCAAGGGCATAGCCGCCAGCGCCGAAGATTTCGGCAGCCTGCTGGTAAAGCTGAAGCGCCTTCTGTTGATCGCCGGTCATGGTGTAGGTGGTGGCGTAATTGATCAGGGTAGTACCGTGATGTTCGTTGCCCGTAAGGCCGAGTTGCTCGATACAGGAAAGGGCTTTTTCGTACAATGGAATTCCTTCGCTGTAGCGGGAAACGGCTCGGTAATAGCCGCCCAGTTCATTGGCAATGGTGATAATTGCGCCTAAATCTTGACTTTTTTCGGCTTCAGCCAGCATATCTTTCATATATGTTTCTGCTTCTGCAATCCTTTTTTCTGCAAAAAGTTGATCAATTTGGTAATAAAATCCGTTCATATCCATAGGATGGGTTCCTTCCTTTCTTTTGTGTATACTCCCACTTTGGTGCAAAAAATAATCTATATTTACTATACCTCAAAAGGGTACGAGAAAACAACCTAAATCCTATCAAAAACAAGTGTGAAAACTATGAAAATAATTGTTGAATTTTGGGGGATATTTGGTATAATTAAGCAGGACATTTCAGACTGCATTGCCAGGCGCTTCTGGGCGAGAAGAAAGGGCGGCGCAGACTGATTTTGAAAGGAGAGATGGTAGTTGTTCAAAAGATTTTCGGCTGAGGAACAATCCTTACAAGGGAAGAAGACTCTGCTTGTCATTATGATTGTTTTGGTGGCAACGGTTTTGTTGACCGACACCCTACCGGCGGATCCGTCAGACTATGGTTTCTTTTCGGTGATGCCAGCAATTTTTCTGATTGTTTATATCTTCGCCACCCGCAGAATTTTAGAGGCCTTGGTGCTTGCCTCTCTGTTTGGGTTTATTATGGTTTCAAGGCCTGAAACCATGGGAAACGATGCATCCTGGATGGCAAATACTTTTGAAAATTTCAGCAGTGCGGCGCTTTCCGTTATGATGGACGAAGATATCGCCTTTCTCATAATTGTATGCGGCCTTATGGGCAGCATCATTGCCCTGATTGAGAAGGCGGGAGGCTCCTATGCATTTGGGGAGTGGATTGCCTCGAAAGCGAAGACGAAAAAATCTTCATTGCTTTGTACATGGTTTCTTGGCGTCGTAATCTTTATTGACGACTATATGAATTCATTGACAGTTGGGTCTTGTATGACCAAACTGACAGATAAACATAAGGTACCGCGAGAATTTCTTTCCTATGTGGTGGATTCCACAGCAGCGCCTTTGTGTGTGATTATTCCTATCTCCACATGGGCCATATTCTGTTCCAGAATTCTTGAGACTAATGGATGGGCGCCTGCTGGAGAAGGACTTAGATATTTTGTAAAGACGATTCCATATAACTTTTATGGATGGATTGCAGCTATCATGGTGCCGCTGGTTATCTTGGGAATTGTACCCATCTTCGGTCCCATGAAGGAAGCATTTCACAGAGTTGCCCAAGGAGGGCCGTTGGCGCCGCCGGGCTCTGAAAAGATAGATATTCGTGCAGGCAAGGATAGCGTTGTTCCTACCAATCCTAAAGTGATGAACATGTTTGTACCTATTGCCGTCTTAATCGTTTCTACGGTAATTATGGACTGCGATATGCAGAAGGGTGTGCTGACCACTGTGGCATTTATGTTTGTATTTTACATGTGGCAGGGTGTCATGACAGCGGAAGAATTCATGGATTTGGTGTTGGAAGGGCTGAAAAACATGCTCATGCCAATCATGCTGATGATTCTGGCATTTCTCTTTGCAGCGGTTAACGATCAGATACACTTTACCTACTATGTCATTACAGCGGCTACCGAGTTCGTAACGCCAACATTGCTGCCTTTAATCGTTTTTATTGCCTTGTCCATTACCGAGTTTATCACCGGTACCAACTGGGGCATGTATATTATCGCGCTTCCTATCGTCATTCCATTGGCGCAAAATTTAGGCGCTGATGTGACGCTGGCGGTTTCGGCGGTACTCAGTGCAGGAGTATTTGGTTCACATATCTGTTTCTATTCGGATGCAACGGTGGTGACATCCGCTGCTACAGGCTGCAGCAATTTCGATCATGCAGTGACCCAAGCGCCTTATGGTATCCTGTGCGCAGCCATATCGGCGTTGCTCTTCCTGATTACTGGATTTGTGATCAATTAGAGGTTTTACTTACTGCACTAGATATAGATTTTACTAATAAAAAGGCTGTTGCACTAATGTGCAACAGCCTTTTTGGTTTACTCAGAAGTGGCTTAGTGCCATTTAATCTTGTAGTATCCGTTACCATCGTTGTACTTCTGTACTTTGATGTAGTAGGTACCAGCCTGCAGTTTGCCGCCCATACCATAGGTGTAAGGGGATAAAGTATCGTCTGGTACATAGTAATTGAATTCAGCGCTGCCGAAGGAATAGGACTTGGAGCCGGACCAGATGGAGACTTTCAATCCGCCGCTGCCGCCGCCCTGGCTGGTCAGAGTGGAAACATCAATGCTAACCTTCTGTGCCTTGGACAGGGTGAACTTATACCAATCGCCGGAGGAAGTACTCTGAGATGCGGTAATGATACCTTTCTTAGTAGTACCCTTGGTTATCTTAACAGCTTTAGCCTTAGTGCTGCCGCTCTTTTCCTTTACAGCAGTGAACTTCAGGTTGATTGCATAGTAAGGGTCAGAGGTCTTAACGCCAACGTAGTAAGTACCTTTGCCTACGCCAATGCGGGTCTTATAGTCTTTGGAACTACCAACGGATTCATAACCTTTTTTGAACAGCGCCTTCTTGCTGGAACTGAACAGTTTCACCTGGTAAGTGGCAGGATCATTGTAGCCATAAGGGATGTCTACAGTGATATAACCGTTACCGGATGCAGTTACCTTATAATATGCAACCTTACCGTCTGGGCTGGAACCATAAAAATCAGTTCCTTTCTTAGGAGTACCGCCTACTGGATAGTAGAACGCATCTAAGTAAGCGCCAGCCTCACCGGATGCAGAAGTCATTTGTACTGTGTAAGTGCCTGCAGCGGTTACTGGGAAGTAAGCATACTTGTAATCGGTTTCACTGGTGGAAGCCTCAACAGAGGAACCATAACCATAAATCTGCTGACCATTTGCATCATAAAATTTCACATAAGTATTGGCTGTCGGCGTGATACGCAGAGCGATGGTGCCAGCCTTTGGCGTCTTGATTTTTACGCTGTCCGGTGTGGAAGCGTTATAACGCAGTGCAGCCAAATCAATTTCATCGCCAGGAGCGTTTACATTGACAGCTGAAATGGTGTCGGTTCCTGTGCTTGTTTCAGCTGCAAATACAGCGCCGGCACTTGCAAATACCATGGTGAAGGCAACTGCAAATGTCAAAACAACACATAAAAATTTGTTCTTTTTCATTTCTTTTGTCCTTTCTCAAGTGATATTTGGGTTTGAACATACCCGCGGTTTATGAGCCGAGGATAACCCCTTTTGCTAAAGCATCTATTATAATTATATCATGTGAACATCAAAAAACAATAAGAATCTGTATATTTTAGTAAAATTTAACCTTAAAAAAATGTTAAGAAAAATCGGAAAATAGGGAAGATACACAAAGAGCCGCAGCATACAGCAAACGGCTCTTTGTGGGTGTATAGTTGATTTTAAGATAAAAGGATGAAGCGTTGTAATTTACAGGGTTACGCCGTCTTTCAGGGCACCCATGATATAGTAACCGTTTTCTTCGGTGCGAGTTCTGTACTCGCCGTTTACGGTCGCCATGATAGCGTCATAGAGCTCTTTGTTAAGGGCTTCTACTTCCTCCGGAGTCTTGGCAGTCAGAAGTCTGCCTGCATCATAGTCGATCCAGTTGGACTTTCTGGTAGCCAGCGCGGTGTTGGAGGCCAGTCTGAAGGTAGGGCCAGCAAAACCACAAGGAGTACCTCTGCCGGTAGTAAAGATGGTCAGAACTGCGCCTGCTGCAATCTGTCCGCTAACACCAGCCAGGTCATTACCTGGGCCACTGATGAGAATAAAACCATTTTTGGTGGCTCTATCTCCATATTTCAGTACTTCCATGACAGCGCAGTGGCCGCCTTTCTGGATACAGCCCAGAGATTTTTCTTCCAGAGTGGTAAGACCGCCGGCCTTATTGCCCTGGGTTGGATTATCGGCAGCTTTTTCGCCGTATCTGGCGAAGTAAGCGTCGTAAGCGTACATCATGTCCACAATATCCTGAAATACCTTTTCGTCGGCAGCTCTGTTCATCAGAATGTGTTCAGCGCCCATCATTTCAGGAACTTCCGTCATGTTCATAATAGCGCCTTCTTTCACCATGGTGTCGCAGAAGGTGCCCAGCAGGGTATTGGCAGTGATGCCGGAATAGCCGTCGGAACCGCCGCAGTTCATGGCGATGTGCAGTCTATTGATGTTAATCGGCGTCCGCTTATCGTCCTTCATGGCATCCATGATTTCATCGATAAGCTGCATACCTACTTCAAATTCGTCTTCAACCTCCTGTAAGGTCAGGGTCTTGATTCTGTTTTCGTCATAATCTCCCATATATTCTTTTAATACAGAAGGGATGGCCATTTCGCAGCCGTTGCTTACCAGCAGTACGCCGCCGAAGTTGGCGTTTTTGGCGATACCAGCGATAATCTTGCAGGTGGTCACCAGGTCGGTTCCAGTCTGACTGCAACCAAATTCCTGATCGAAAGCAATGATACCATCAAAGTTTTCGGTGGCAGGATACTTGGCTTCTGCCATTCTGCTCAGCTTGCGAAGCGGGCCGTTGGCACAGAATACGGTGGAGATAATCGCCAGGTGGTTTCTGATACCTGCACCGCCGTCGGCTCTGTCGTATCCCATGAAAGTTTTATCAGATGTACCTGGAAAGATAGAAATCGGATTAAACTCATAAGTATATTCTTTAGATTTACCTAAACCGGTCACTTCGTTATGCTCATGAATCCACTGTCCTTTTTTAATCGGTTTAGACGCATAACCGATGGTATTATCGTATTTGCGGATGGCTTCTCCTACCTCAAAATCCTTTAATGCAATCTTGTGTGCGTTTGGAATATCATCTAATAAAGTGATGGAATCACCATCTACAACAACGGTCTGTCCTTTTTTCAGGTCAGCAGTGGCCAGGGCAACTGTGTCCTGTGGGTATAATCTGATTGTACTCATCTGTTCTCCTTCCTCCCAGGGGGATTGCGTATTTCATAACAGTTATATAGCCATGCAAAATGTGTGCCAAGGCGGGATACTTTGATACGGCAAAGGAGATTTACAAAATGAATCGGAAAAGAACTGTAGTTTTCAAGGGTTTGTGAGCACAAGGATAGGAATGTTTTTTTAAAAGTGTCTACTTTAGCATCAGCAATTATGCAAGGCGGATGCATAATTGCATCGAATGACGACAATACATCAAAACAACACAGATTATACACGGCGAAATCAGGAGCCTATGGTTAAATAAATAATGAAGAAAAAATGTGACGTCTATATTTTGCAGGGAAACAAAGAGGTGGAGCATGGCTAATTTACCAATCACAACGAAGCAACAGATTTACTGGGACAGGATCATGTTTATCTATGAATCGGCGCTAAAGGAGATGAATACCAAATTAGATATTTTGAACAAGGAGTTTGGTTTCAATCATTCCTATAATCCTATCGAGCATGTGAATTCCAGGATTAAGTCGCGGGACAGCATTATTGACAAGTTGCATCGCTATGGCAAGGAAGTGACTTATGAGAACCTGGTAAAATATATTAATGATGTGGCGGGGATTCGCATTATCTGTTCCTTTACTTCTGATATTTATTCTTTGGCCAGTATGATTGGAGCGCAGAAAGATGTGAAAGTGCTGACCATCAAAGACTATATCGCAAACTCCAAGCCCAATGGATATATGAGTTATCATATGATTGTGTCCATACCAGTATCCTTTTCTGACCGAGTGGTGGACACGAAAATTGAGATTCAAATCAGAACCATCGCCATGGATTTTTGGGCCAGCCTGGAACATAAAATTAACTATAAGTTTGATGGGGAAACGCCGTCAGGCTTTAAACGGGAATTGAAGGAATGTGCAGACATCGCTGCGTTTTTGGATAGAAAGATGCAAGCTTTAAGCGATGAAGTGAAGTTTTATAGGCCTGACCTTTTCGGGGAGGAAAACGGTCAGCCGGCGGCTGTGGATATAGAGATGGAGACTTTTGTGAAAACCGGAGAGGTGATTGAAATTAAGGATGCCATGTTCGGTGAAATAGCGGAATAGAACAAGATAAAATAGAAAATGCACTCGGCGGTTGACAAATTTCTAAGCGTAATTGGTGGTTGTCAACCGCCTTTTATGTTATGATTAGGGTACACTCGAGTAGAAGATTAGAATAATGGAGGACAAAGATAAAAATGAGTTTGCCTGATAAAATTATGAGTTTGAGAAAAAGGCAGGGCTGGTCTCAGGAGGAGCTGGCGGAAAGATGCGGCGTATCTCGTCAGTCGGTTTCCAAATGGGAAAGCGGTCAGTCGGCGCCCGATCTAGATAAGATTCTGATGCTCAGCGCCATCTTTGGTGTGACAACCGATTTCCTATTAAAGGATAGTGAGGAGACGGTGGCAAGCCCGTTGAATCGGGAGGAGCGTCTATACGAAGAAAAAACAGAGGATGATAACCCTAGAAACAGCATCGGCGGCTATAACGATTCTCGCATCATAGAGGGAAATATTACATCAGAACCCACAGATAATGAATGGAAACCAGCAAAACGAGTTAGTTTGGCAGAAGCCAGGGATTTTATAGAATATGAAAAGAATTCTGCGCCGCGGGTGGCTCTAGGCGCATCCCTTTGTATCATGTCACCGATTTTGTTGGTGGTGCTCAGTGGATTTTGGGAGGCGGGCAGATTGCCGTTTTCAGAAAATCAGGTTTCGGCCATTGGAATTATCGTTTTACTTTTGATGGTGGCCGGCGCTGTAGCTATGTTTATCAATTATGCTCTTTCCGGCAGTGAATATAAACCGCTTAGGGAGGGACGATTTGAATTGGCCTATGGGGTAGAGGCCATGATAAGAGAACAAAAACGAGAGTTTGGGTCAGTGTTTAATCAGCAGGTGATTTTGGGTGTGACCTTATGTATTCTGTCGGTGCTGCCGCTGCTGTTTATGGGAATGTTAGATGCCAGCGACGAGTGGCTATGCTGTATGGTAGGCGTGCTTTTGGCTATGATAGCAATCGCTGTCAACCGTTTCATCTGTGTGGGAATGACGATGGGGAGTTTCGAGCTGCTCTTGAAAGAGGGGGAATACAGGAGATTTTCCAGAAGAAAATCAAAAAGCATTTTAGATGTAATTGCGCCGGTCTATTGGCTGACTATGGCGGCAATCTATTTATTCTTCAGCTTCTACACCAACAAATGGGGAAACACTTGGATCATATGGCCGGTGGCAGGGGTTGTATTTGCCGCCATCGCAGTCATATGCAATTTTATCGAAGATAAAGAACGGTAACACAGGAAACCCTGGCATGGCTACAGCGCTGCCAGGGTTTCGTTCATAATTTGCTCTATCATTTCTCTACAACCACCGCACTTGGTGCCTGCGCCTGATACTTGGCAAAGTTCCTTTAAATTGTCGATACGTTGCTCCTTTACGATGTCTTCAATCTGACCGCGGGTTACATGGCGGCAGGGGCAGACTTCGTAGTCTCTCGATTTTTTATCAATACTCATGAAACATGGTCGCTCCTTTCTGATGATTCTGTTATGGGTACTATACCACTTTTTCACGGAAACTACACGGAGAAAATATGGAGAAAGGGGATTTTTTGTGTTCATTTTAGACGCTTTGTGGTAAAATAGGGATATCAAATATTTTACAGAAAAGAGATGAACGATATGATAAAGGTAGATATTTTTTCTGGCTTTTTAGGCGCAGGAAAGACCACTTTGATTAAGAAGCTGATCGATGAGGCGTACAAAGGAGAGAAGTTGGTTCTGATTGAAAATGAGTTCGGTGAAATCGGAATCGACGGCGGATTTTTGAAGGATGCAGGAGTGGAAATCAATGAGATGAATTCGGGCTGTATCTGTTGCAGCCTGGTGGGCGATTTTGGAAGAGCTTTGGAGCAGGTTATCGACCAGTTTCATCCAGAGCGGATTCTCATCGAGCCTTCTGGCGTAGGCAAGTTGTCGGATATCATTGAAGCGGTAGAGAATCTTCACTTGGAGAATGTGCAGCTCAACGGTTTTACCACGGTGGTGGATGCAAAGAAGGCGAAGATTTATATGAAAAACTTCGGCGAGTTCTTCAATAACCAGGTGGAGCACGCCAGTTCCATTATCCTGAGCCATACCGGCGGTCTGGACGAGGACAAGCTGGCGAAGGCAGTGGACATGCTGCGGGAGCATAATCCTCACGCAACCATTATCGCTACCGACTGGGAAAAACTTTCTGGCCAGCAGATTTTGGATGCCATGGAAAAAAAGGATACCATTGAAGAAGCCCTTCACCATTTAGAGGAGGAGCATCATCACGACCATCACGCTCATGACCATGAACATCATGAGGAGCATCATCATGACCATGAGCGCCACAACCATCATGACCACGATGAACATTGCTGCTGCGGACACGACCATCACGGACACGACCATCATCATGCTGATGAAATCTTTGACAGCATCGGTATGGAGACCACAAGGAGGTTTACAAAAAAAGAAATTTTGAAAGCTTTGGAGGCCCTTGAGGACGAGCATACCTATGGACAGATTCTGCGAGCTAAGGGTATTGTAGAGGCAGAGGACGGCAGTTGGATTCATTTCGATTATGTGCCGGGCGAGCCGGATGTGAGAGAGGGCAGCGCCGGCGTGATCGGTAGACTGTGCGTCATCGGCGCCCAGGTGAGCCAGGAAAAGGTTCATGAACTTTTTCAGGTGTAAAGAGGTGAATTAGATGATGAGTATGAACGAAATGAAAGCCATGAGCAGTGGAGATGGGACTGGGCAGCAGACTGACCAGCTACCGGAAATTCCGGTCTATTTGTTTACAGGATTTCTGGATAGTGGCAAGACCACCTTTATCCAGGAAACCATGGAAGATCCGGCCTTTAATAGCGGTGAAAGAACTTTGATTTTGCTGTGCGAAGAGGGTGAGGTGGAACTTCATCCTGCTAAATTCGCGGCCTCCGGCGTCAAGGTTGTCACCGTGGAGGAAGAAACTGACTTGACTACGGCCTTTCTCCACAGCCTAATAATGGAAAATAACATACAGCGAGTTGTAGTCGAATACAACGGCATGTGGATGCTGGATACCTTTTATCAGCAAATGCCAGAAAACTGGATTGTTTACCAGGAGATGTCCTTTGCAGACGCCGGACTATTCATGACCTACAACAACAACATGCGTAATCTGGTTTATGATAAATTGAAATCCGTGGAGACCATCGTGTTCAAGCATTTCAAAGAGGAAATGGATAAGATGGAGTACCATAAGATCGTGAGGGCAGCCAATCGGCGGTGTGATATTATTTATGAGTATGGCCCCAACGAGATTGAAATCGATAATATAGAAGATCCGCTGCCTTTTGATTTGGAAGCGCCGGTGGTGGAAATCCAGGATAAGGATTATGCTCTGTGGTATCGGGATATTACCGAGGAGGAGCCAAAGTATTACGGTAAGACCATTCGGGTGAAGGGCAGAAGTCTGCTGGGCGGAGGTCTTACGGATGATGAGTTTGTCATCGGACGTCATGTGATGACTTGCTGTGTAGAAGATATTCAGTTCAGCGGTCTCGTGGCAAACTATGAAGGCGCAGCCCAATCTCTAGACCATGGTGGCTGGGTTATTATCACAGCCAAAATTGAAAGAGAATTCAACAAGATGTATGAAAGCGAAGGTCCGGTGCTTCATGTGTTGGAACTGGAAAAGACAGATCAGCCAGAGGAGGAGATCGCGACATTCTATTAGATGAAGGGATGACCAACGATTTACCATAGAAGTCATCCGAGAAATCAATTTTTCTTTAAAAATGTATACCACATTGCTCTATTTTAGAGATTTGGGTAAGAAAATGATTAAAAAACACCGAAAATTAGAGAGATTTTCGGTGTTTTGACGTTCAAACGGAAAAAAGTTCTACATTTTTGAGCAGTTTTCTTGATTTCGGTTGAATTTTTACAATTCCGTTATACATAAAATCATAAAAATGCGATTTTCGGATGACTTCCTTGACCATTTGTAGGACAGCGCCCTTAAATCATTTCTAGTTTCCGCTCGGTATGTAAGGAATGATAGAACCAGCTACAGCGCTGGCCGGCATGGTTTGCAGAACCACTTTACCAGGGCCGTTTACCACGGTATTGAAGATTCCTTCACCGCCGAAGAGGGCATTTTTTACGCCAGGAACAGTGACCACTTCCAAGGAGCAGGTGGAGTCCATCAAAGCCAGATAACCGGTGTCCACCACGATGCATTCTCCTGCATCTAGGTTATATTCTACAGCATAGCCATCGATTTCCACAAACGCGATACCCTGGCCGGAGAGTTTCTGCATCACGAAACCTTCGCCACCAAAGAAACCGGCTCCCATTTTTTTCTGGAAGAAGGTGGAGAGCTGAACAGTGGATTCACTGGCTAAAAAAGCGCTCTTTTGGGCAATGACCTCGCGGCCCGGCGCAATTTCGATGGCGCGAATAGAACCTGGGAATGAAGAGGCAAAGGCAATCTGGCCTTTGCCGCCCTGTGCAGTGTATCGGTTAAGGAAAAGGGTTTCTCCAGAAAGCATACGGCCGAACATTTTGCCAAGGCCGCCGCCGCTGGTGGTTTCCATCTTCATGTTGGGAGACATCCAACTCATAGCGCCACTTTCTGTAATCAGGGTTTCGCCTGCATCTACATCGCAGATGACTGCTGGTAATGGTTCGCCTACAATATTATATTTCATTTTATGTTCCTTCCTTTCTTCAATATCAAAAATATCGAAATCATTATACAATAGTTTTTTAAGGATGGAAAGTTTTTTGTAAAATTTTTAGGAACGGAATAATGAACGCGGGCAGACTTTACTTGCTTTACCAAAAAAGAGCAGGTATAATATTTAGATGAAAAAAGAGAAGAAATAAAATAAAATGTGCAAGAGGCACAGGAGGTAAAAGTAAAATGAGAAAGACAAAGATCGTATGTACGTTGGGGCCGGCATCGGCAGATAAAGAAATTATGAAAGCCATGCTTTTGGCAGGTATGGATGTGGCTAGAGTGAATTTTTCCCATGGAGATCATGAGAGCCATGGAAAGACCATCGACAGGTTTCGTCAGGTAAGGGACGAGCTAGGATGTGCGGCCGCTGTTATGCTGGATACCAAAGGGCCGGAAATCAGAACTGGAAACTTTAAAGAGGAGAAGGTCAGGCTTGAGGAAGGACAACGCTTTACTTTAACCACCAATGAAGTGGAAGGAGACAGCAGCATCTGTTCCATCACATATAAAGGGCTTCCGGAAGAACTGGCGGAAGGAGATACAGTGCTGATCGACGACGGAAAGATCAGAATGATAGTAGAAGAGGTTACGAAAACGGAAATTCACTGCCTAGTAAAAAACGGCGGACAGGTGAGCAATCACAAGGGTATCAATGTACCTAAAGTACGGCTTCATATGGAGTATTTGAGTCCAGTGGATCAGGCCGATTTGCTATATGGTATTAAAAAGGATGTGGATTATGTAGCGGCTTCGTTTGTTCGTAAGGGAGAAGATGTACAGGCTCTTCGCTGCTTTTTAGATGAAAACGGCGGACAGAAGATTAAGATTATCAGTAAAATAGAGAATCTAGAAGGAATAGAGAATTTTGAAGAAATACTAGAGCTTTCTGATGGTATCATGGTTGCTCGCGGCGACATGGGCGTGGAAGTGGAATTTGAACGGCTTCCAGGGATTCAGAAACGATTCATCAAACGCTGCCAGCAGAGCGGAAAAATTGCAATTACAGCTACCCAGATGTTGGAATCCATGGTTAAAAGCCCAGTGCCTACCAGAGCAGAGATTACCGATGTGGCCAATGCAGTGTTCGATGGAACTTCGGCGGTCATGCTTTCAGGAGAAAGCGCCATGGGAAAATACCCTGTAGAGTCGGTAAAAGCCATGGCCAAGATTGCACGACAGGCAGAACAGGATGATCCTCGCTTTGTACCGGGAAACGGGCCGATCTGGCATGAGATGGATGCTGATGACGTTACCAACGCGGTGGGTCATGCGGCATGTACCTTGGCAAAGGATATTAAAGCAGCGTCCATCGTAGCCATTACCAAGACCGGTTATACAGCTGGACGTATGAGTAAATTCCGCCCCATTACTAGGATTATCGCTGCAACGCCTCATAAAAAAACTTACCATCAGCTGGCTATGGTATGGGGTGTAAAACCGCTGATGGTAGAGAATCTGCAAAACGTTGATGTACTCATTTACCGTTGTCTGGAAGAGGCAAAGAAACTGAAGCTTTTAAGTTCTGGCGATAAAGTGGTTATCAGTGCAGGAGTACCTTTGGATGTGCCTGGAAATACCAACATGATTCGAGTGGAGCAGGCATAGAGCAGGCTTCAGATTTTCTTAAGTTTATGACTATACATTAAAATAGGTTACGATGCCGTTATAGATGCCCCGGGCAAAACTTTGAGGATCGTTGCCTAGAAGCTGGGCGTCATGATAATTGGTGAGATAACCCATTTCTACTAAAAGGGCTGGCATGGCGGTTCTTCGCAGAACATAAAGGGAAGGTCTTATGAACACGCCACGATTGGCTAGACCTGTAGCATTGTGAAGCCCTACCAGGATGTCTTCTCCTAAAGGATAGGCTGGGCTGCTTTCGCTGTAGACGTAAACTTCACTGCCGCTGGCAGAAGTGCTTGTGCTGGCATTGCAGTGGAGACTGATAAAATAGTCGGCGCCCCAACTGTTGGCAGCATCTACGCGGGCAGCCAAACTGGTGGCATTGGAAGTTCCCAGTTGTTCGTCAGGAGAGTTACGAGACAGTCGTACTTCAAAAAATGGGTTTGCACGAAGAAGGGCAGCCAGTTCTACCCCCACCGTATAGGTGACATCCTGTTCACGTAAACCGTGGCCTTCTGCACCTGCGTTGGGGTTCTGCGGATTATGCCCCTGATCGATAAATATTTTCATAAATAAAAACCTGCCTTTCCGGCAGGTTTTTCATTTTTTCGTATGTTCTATGATACGGGATATGTGAAGTAGCCTGCCTGCATTTTCTTTGATACTACTATATGCAGCAGGCAGGTGATTGGTACCAACAGAGAAACCTATGAAAGGAAGGGCTCTACCAGCTTTTTCATACCGATATGGCTGTCCACATAAGGAAGCTGAATAATGGAATGACTCGGTTCCGAGTTGCCTTCCACAAGGCAGACGCCATCTCTTGTGATGGCCACATCCCAGCCAACCATAGCTGCCCCATTCTCAGCCATGCGCAGAGCAGCCTCCTTGGTTAACTTTAAAACCTCAGGCCAGTTAGGCAGTTGAAACCCCAAGGTCGGCAGACCAGAGGTGGGATGAACCGGATAGTGGTTTCCATCTAAATCGATGGCATCCATACAGGTGATACCTGTCTTGGTGTCCACAGAGGCGATGATGCCGCCGGCGTGAAAGTTGTCCACCAGGGCGCCTCGGCCCATGCGAAAACCGGCATAGACATGGTGGCAGATGCCTTTATCTACAATGGTAAGCACACGAACCGTATTGACTGAACTTTGGTTAAAGGCAGCGATGGCTTCATGCTGCACGATACATTCTTCGCAAAGCATCCGTTTCATGGACATGATTTCGTCGTACACTGCTTTCAGGTCGGGATAATCGCTAAACTCTATGCGGACGATACCTTTGCCTTGGGTAGAGGACAGGGGCTTTAAGATTAACTGGGAAAGCCCTGCAGCCCTGCATTTTGCAGAGAATTCATCAAAAGACAGATTGCGATTGAGGAACCAGACACGATGGAAAAGATCATCGAATTTCTCAGCGAAGCGGTCTTTCTTAAGCAAAGTCTGAATGGCCTGCGGGTTGGAATTGTACTTAAATGATAAGGCTTCAAAGGTACCTAAAGTGAAATAGGTCTGCTGCTCTTCAGGGGATAGTTCATAAAAGTGAAAACGATAATAGTCTTTGTAAGAACTACCTGTCAATTTGCGAGCTTCCCGCATTTTTTCTTCTGCCCCCAAGCGGCTCATGCCCGTCTTTTCCATGACCACAGCAATAGCATGTTCGGTAGCTTCCTCATTGCGGGCCCGAGCTGCAGCGGCATTTTTTTGCACCTGGGCCATCTGCTTTTCAGTTCTGGTCCAAAGCCTTTTTTTAGCATAATATTTATAAGAGATGCCTTCTGCCTTTGCTTTTTTCATGGCTGCCTTGGTCTCTTCCATAGTCCAGCCTGAAGCCTGGCAAACGTATTCCATATACTCACGATCTTTCATCCGTTTGCGGAAAAAGCGTTCAGGGTAATGGAGAATATAATTTAACGTATCTTTGATTGACATAAGGTAGTCCTCCTATTTTACTGATTTTTATCAGGACAGCAGCTGAACCAGCCAGGAAAGGGCTGGAAAAGGAACTGAAATGAAAAGAGCTGCCTGTTGAGGCAGTTCTTTTAGTCATGCGATCAGGCATTAAAATTAGGTCGCCATATTTGCCGAATTGGATTAGATTTCAGCGTCATCAGCAGTTACAGTTCCTTCCTGCAAAGTATTCTCGTAAGCAGTGAGAACTGCATCTCTGATTTTGTTTCGTGTTGAGGAAAGAAGGGGATGTGCAATGTCACGAAAATCGCCTTCACCCATTTTTCTGCTTGGCATGGCGATAAACAGACCATTTTGTCCTTCAATGATCTTCACGTCGTGAACGACAAACTCATCATCAAAGGTGACAGAGACAATTGCTTTCATCTTTCCTTCATCGCTGATTTTTCGAATTCTTACATCGGTAATGTCCATGATTTTCCACCTTTCTCCCAGACTGCAACATCTTAAGTATACCGCAATTTAGACGATTTTACAAGTTTATTCTAAAGTTATCACATAAGAAGAAAGAAAAAAGTCTATACTTAACTATATGATTCTGTTTGATTTACCGAAAGTTTATGGTACAATAGGAACGGAAACAAAACAAATCCGGAGGCAAAACCATGATAAATTTATCAGAGTTTCATAATATACATTGTATTGGAATTGGCGGAATCGGTCTTTCGGCCATTGCAGAGATTCTCCTTTCAAGGGGATATACCGTAACCGGTTCCGATATGAAGGAGTCTGACATTACCATGAATCTGGCCCAGAAAGGCGCCAGAATTTTTATCGGACACAGCGCAGATAATGTGGAAAACGCCCAGATGGTAGTCTATTCTGCAGCAGTGGGCAGTGATAATCCTGAACTTGTGCGGGCGGCGGAGAAGGGAATTCCAGCGGTGACCAGAGCTCAGCTTTTGGGGGTTCTGATGGATGAATATGAGAGCAGTATCGCCATTTCTGGCACTCATGGCAAGACCACAACCACATCCATGGTATCTCTGGTATTGGAACGGGCCGCCATGTCGCCGACCATTCTAGTAGGTGGAAACCTGACGGAAATCGGAGGCAATGTGAAGGTGGGAGACAGTCAATACTTTGTCACAGAAGCCTGCGAATACATGGACAGCTTTTTAAGTTTAAGACCTAAAGTAGAAATCATTTTAAATATCGATTCCGATCACCTGGATTATTTTAAAGACATCGATCACATCGTAAATTCTTTTGACCGGTTTGCAAAGTTGGTGCCTGAAACGGGAACCATCATCGCTTACGATGCAAACCCTTTTGTAAATAAGGTTATCCATGGCCGCACTAATGTGGTCACCTTTGGACTCAATGAAAACTGCGATTATCAGGCAACATCCATTCGCTTTAATGAAAACGGCATGCCGACCTTTACCGTAATGAAAGACGGAAAGCAGCTGAGGCAGATTCAGCTTTCCATGCCAGGAGAACATAACATTCTCAATGCTTTGGCAGCTTTTGCATGTTGTCATACTTTGGGGGTAGAGGAAAATCTCATCGGCGATACTTTGGAAAGTTTTCGGGGAACCCAGCGGCGGTTTGATATTGTAGGCACTACGGCAGGAGGCGTGAAGATTGTAGACGATTATGCTCACCATCCTACAGAGATTAAAGCTACATTGGCAGCGTCTCAGAACGTGCCTCACAATAAACTGTGGTGTCTGTTCCAGCCTCATACCTATACGAGAACCATGGCCCTGTTTGATGAATTTGCAGAGGCCTTTGACAAGACGGATAAATTGATTCTGGCTGAAATCTATGCGGCTAGAGAGAAAAATATCTATAAGATTTCCTCTGCCCAGCTGGCAGAGAAGATTCAGAAAAGCCATCCGGATAAGGAGGTTCTGTTTATGGACTCCTTTGAGGAAATTGCTAAGTATGTCCATGAAAAGGCCCAGAGCGGCGATATGGTCATCACCATGGGCGCGGGAGACATTTATAAAGTGGGCGAAATGATTTTGGAGATGAAGTAGTATGGAGAAAAAAAGCGGAGAGACGCTTACTTCCTATAAGATGGAGGAAGCAAGGCGAATCGAAATCAATGTGGCCCTATTGGAAAAAGGGGTAGAATTTGTAGATCTGTATGCAGCCTATATCGATGAAGAGGTTGAAATCGGCCCAGGGACTGTCATCGGCCCTTGCGTCACCATCAAGGGGCATACGGTTATCGGTAAAAATTGCATCATCGGACAGAATAGCCGCATTGTGGATTCGGTTATTGGAGATGATGTGGAGATACAGAGCTCCGTCATATTGGAAAGCCAGGTGGGCAGAGGAACGAAGGTGGGTCCTTTTGCTTATCTTCGTCCAAACTCCAAGGTGGGAGAGGAATGTAAGATCGGAGATTTTGTGGAGGTAAAGAACTCCACAGTAGGAAACGGCTCTAAAGCGTCCCATTTGACTTATATCGGAGATTCTGATGTGGGATGCGATGTAAATCTGGGCTGCGGCGTAGTCTTTGTCAATTACGATGGAACCCAGAAATATAGATCTACGGTAGGCGATGGCGCTTTTATCGGTTGTAACAGCAATTTGGTATCACCAGTTACCGTAGGCGAGGGTGCTTATATCGCAGCAGGCAGCACAGTGACGGAGGATGTGGAGTCAGACGCATTGTATGTGGCCAGAGCGAGAGGCACGAAGAAACAGGGATGGGTTTCTAAGAAAGGAATCCTGAAAAGAAAAAAGTAAGTGCAATCACAGTCAAACGAGAGAAGAAAGAAGAGGTACAAACAGTGAGAAGCGGAGTATTTGCTGATTACAAAATTTTTGCAGGCAATTCACACACTGAACTGGCGCAGGAAATCGCGGATATTATGGGTAAGCCCCTTGGACGCGCCACAGTGACCAAGTTCAGCGACGGTGAGATTTCAGTAAACATTTGGGAATCGGTTAGAGGATTAGATATCTATATCATCCAATCCACCAGCAATCCGGTCAACGATAACCTGATGGAACTTTTGATTATGATCGACGCCATGAAGCGTGCATCAGCAGGCAGAATCAATGCGGTCATTCCATACTATGGATATGCCAGACAAGATAGAAAAGCCAAAGCTAGAGATCCAATTACAGCGAAACTGGTTGCCAACCTCATAGAGGCGGCAGGAGCAGACAGAGTGCTGACCATGGACCTACACGCCAATCAGATTCAGGGATATTTCGATATTCCAGTGGACCATCTGCTGGGTATGTCGATTTTGGCAAAATACTTCAAGGAAAAAAATATGGAGGATGTGGTTGTGGTATCCCCAGACCACGGTAGCGTAACCAGAGCCAGAAATATGGCTCAGTTCCTCAACTGCCCGATTGCAATTATTGATAAAAGAAGACCAGAACCTAACAAGAGTGAGATCATGAATATCATCGGTAATATCGATGGAAAGAATTGTATTATCTTAGACGATATGATCGATACAGCAGGTACCATCTGCAATGCTGCCAACGCCATTAAAGATATGGGCGCCACTGCAGTTTACGCTTGTGCGACCCATGCGGTTCTCTCTGGACCGGCTGTAGAACGACTGGAAAAGTCGGCCATTGAAGAATTGGTACTCCTCAATACGGTGCCTCTGCCAGAAGAAAAGAAGCTGGAAAAGATGAAATTCCTGTCAGTAGCGCCTTTGTTTGCGGAAGCCATTACCAGAGTGTTCACCAATGGCTCTATCAGCGTACTGTTCGACTAAAATATTTTGTAAAGAGGTGTGTGAAGGATGTACATAATTGCAGGACTTGGAAATCCCGGAAAAAAATACGAAAATACCCGGCATAATATGGGATTTATCGCCATAGACCTGCTGGCTGAAGCATACGATATTAAAGTAGAAAAATTGAAGTTTAAATCCCTGGTCGGTGAAGGTAGAATCGCCGGCCAGCGGGTTCTTTTAATGAAGCCGCAGACCTATATGAATCTCCGCGGCGAAGCTGTCAGGGAAGCGGTGAATTTCTATAAGATAGAGCCAGAGGAACTGATCGTCATCTATGACGATATCGATATCCCTACCGGTACCTTTCGAATCCGCAAAAAGGGCAGCGCCGGCACTCACAATGGGATGCGTTCCGTTGTTTATCAGCTGCAAAGCGATGGGTTTCCGCGGATTAGAGTGGGAATCGGCAGCGAGACGAAAGTGGATTTGATTCACTATGTGACCAGCGGCGTTTCCAAGGGGGAAAAAGAACTCCTTGAGGAGACTTTGATGAAATCGGCCAAAGCGGCGGCAGCCATTGTAGAGAAGGGTGTCGATAAAGCCATGAATGAATATAATGTCAGACCGAAAAAAGAAAAACTGCCAAAGCCTCCTAAGGAGAGCGCAGGTAAGTCGGAGCGGGCATCGGAAGAGGAGAAGGCAGAATGATTAACGTTTCAGGCATTTCCGAGAGTCGGGTTGCGCCGGTAGCAGCCCACCTATCCAGAGAAGAAGGTCAGAGCATCATCATCGTTCCCACCGGAGTGCGGGCGAAGCGACTTGCAGAAGACCTCTCTTTTTTTGTGCAGGATAAAGAAATTTATGTGCTGCCTGCTGAGGACCATGTATTCCTCAAGTATGAAGCAAAAAATCATGATGAACTTTTGACCAGATTGAAGGCGCTGAAGGCTCTTAGAACAGGAGAGTCGGCTATTATCATTGCGCCTGTTTCTGCTGTCATGAAAAGGATTACTCCCCATCAGAGTTTTGAAGAAAATGCGGTTCAGCTCCATCTGGGTCAAGAGGTGGATATAGAATCGGTGAAATCCGCTCTTAACCGTATGGGTTATGAGAGGATGGGAATTGTAGACAGTCAGGGTCAATACAGCCTAAGAGGCGGTATTATCGACATCTTTACACCAGACGGGGAAAATCCATATCGAATCGAACTCTTTGATACAGAAATCGATTCTATCAGAACCTTTGACATCGATACCCAGCGTTCCATCGAAAACTTGAAGATTGTGGAAATCTATCCGGCTAAACAGATTTTGCTGGAAAAAGACCGATTTCAGGAGGCAGCAGCCAGACTCCATAAGGAATATTCTGCAGCGGCAACCAGGTTAGAAAAGAAGAGTCCAGAGACAGCCGAGAAACTGAGGAAACGGCGGGACGAATTGTGCGAATATATTCAGCAGTCGGTCAATATGCAGCTTCTTGAAAACTACCTCCATTATTTTTACGATAAAACCGAGTATCTATGGGATTATATGGAGGGCGGCTATGTGATGATAGACGACCCTGATCGGATTTATGAATCCCTGGATTTAATGTGCAGGGAATTCAGAGAAGATTTTCAGGTCATGTTGGAGAGAGGACAGGCGGCGCCTAAGGATGCGGCCCTTCTCTCTGATAAGACCGATTTTATGAAGGTATACCAAAAGGAAAAGGTGGCCGTATTTACTCCCTTTCCAAAGAATATCCCTGGTATCGACCGTTTCGATGGAGTCTATAACCTTCAAAGCAGGCAGACTTTAGCCTTTAACGGCAAGATGAACGTTCTGGAGACAGAACTGAAGACTTATGTAAAAAAAGATTATCGAGTCACCATCGTCTGCTCCAGCAAGGAGCGGATGGAAAACCTGGGCGAGTTTGTAGACCGTATCGGACTGTCAGGTAAAATCGAGTTTGCCCAGGGTAGCCTGACTTCCGGCATCGATTTGCCCACAGAAAAAGTCTGCTATATCAGCGAACGGGATATTTTCGCAACCCAAAAGACTAGCAAGAAAAAAAAGAGATATAAGGATAAGGGACAGAAGATACAGAGCTTCGCCGATATGAAGGCCGGCGATTATGTGGTTCATGAAAATCACGGCATCGGAAAGTTTCTTGGTATCGAACAACTGACTGTTCAGGAAGAAAAAAAGGACTATATCAAGATTAAATATGCTGGAGACGATATGCTTTATGTACCAGTGGAACAGATGGATATCGTTCAAAAGTATATTGGCGGCGATGGCAATGCACCAAAGATGAATAAGCTGTCCGGCGGTGAATGGAAGGCTACCAAGGCCAAGGCAAAAGCCGCCATCGCGGTGATGGCAAAGGATTTAATCGACCTCTATGCACATAGACAGATGGAAAAGGGCTATTGTTTTGGCAAGGACACCATCTGGCAGAGAGAATTTGAGGATAGTTTTCCCTATCAGGAGACCGACGACCAGCTTCGCTCTATTGAAGAAATCAAACGGGATATGGAGCGGCCCTTTTCCATGGACAGACTTCTGTGCGGTGATGTGGGCTTCGGTAAGACAGAGGTGGCGGCCAGGGCTTTATTCAAGTGCGTGGCCGACGGTAAACAGGCGGCGGTATTGGTGCCTACCACGATTTTGGCCAATCAGCATTACTATACGCTGAAAGAGCGGTTTGAAAATTTCCCCTTTAAGGTGGAGGTTCTTTCACGTTTTCGCAGCGAGGCCCAGCAAAAACAGGTCATCGATAAACTGGCTAAGGGGCAGGTAGATTTGGTTATCGGTACCCATAGGCTTTTGTCTTCTGATATCAAGTTTCAAGATTTGGGACTTTTGGTGGTAGATGAGGAGCAGCGGTTTGGTGTAGAGCATAAGGAAAAAATTAAGAAACTAAAAAAGAATGTGGACGTACTCACTTTGTCGGCTACACCGATTCCAAGAACCTTGAACATGTCGCTCACTGGCATTAAAGATATGTCTCTCATTGAAGAACCGCCAGAGGAACGGTACCCAGTACAGACTTATGTACTGGAACAGGATGAGCAGCTCATCAAGGAGATTATTGAAAGGGAGTTGGGCAGAGGCGGTCAGGTATATGTGGTCTTTAACCGAGTCAGAGGCATACAATCCATTGCTCAGACCATTGAAGAACTGGTACCAGAGGCGCAGGTTGCAGTAGGCCACGGCCAGATGAACGAGCATGCTTTAGAGGACGTGATGCTCAGTTTTATCAATGGGGAAAACAATGTTCTAGTGGCGACTACTATCATTGAGTCAGGTATCGATATTCCCAATGCAAATACCATGATTATCATGGATTCTGACCGGTATGGTCTATCACAGCTCTATCAGCTTCGCGGCAGAGTGGGCCGTTCGAACCGGCTGGCATATGCTTATCTGATGTACCAGAAAGATAAAGTGTTGACTGAGGTGGCGCAAAAAAGGCTGACCGCTATTCGTGAGTTTACTGAATTTGGCGCAGGCTTTAAGGTGGCTATGCGGGATTTAGAAATTCGGGGAGCAGGAAATCTGCTTGGTACTGAACAGAGCGGTCACATGATGAACATCGGTTACGAGCTTTACTGTAAGCTGGTAGACGATGCGGTCCGTGCCTTGCAAGGGGAAATCGTCAATGAAAATCGGGAAGAAACATCGGTGGAAATCAATCTGCCTGCATACATTCCTGAGCGATACATTGAAGATGAAAGCCTGAAGCTGCAGATGTATAAAAAGATCGCTACCATAAGAAGCTATGACGATGAAGATGAAATCATAGATGAAATGCTTGACCGGTTCGGAGACGTACCAAGAGAAGTGGTCAATCTAGTTAAGATTGCTCATATCCGGTATCTGGCGGGAAATTTGTCTGTGACCAGGATTTATGAGCAAGACATCTCGGCAGCAGTTGTTATCCGCGGCAAGAAACCAGGAATGCAACCTAAACCAAAGTTGGTCTTTCAGTTTGCAGAAAAGAACCCCCTCAGCGGCTTTGCTCTCATGAATGTGACGGAAAAGTTCGGACAGAAGGCCTTTATTCATGGCGGCGTGGAACCTATGATTCGTCTGACTACCGAACCGAAAAAGCTGCTGGACGATGCCATTGATTTACTGGAAACCATCAGCGCAGATAAAAAGAACGTATAGACATAGAGTAAAAGATATACAAAAGAAAAAGGATGGTAAGACGCAGGGCGCGTTTTTCCATCCTTTTGAAGCATATTGGCTTTTTTAGTTTTCCATCTGTCTTGCCAAAAAGGTAGCGCCAATCTCGGCAACCTTTAATTCAGAATCACCCAGGGTTTTATTGCCCTTCGGTAAGATGGTAATTGACCCAATTGGGTCTCCCTGGGAAATAATGGGGACCACGATTTTTGCATCGTTTAAGTATCGATTTTTGCTTTGAATGATTTTATCCAGTTCTGAATCCACCTTTTTTTCACTGTATTCCTTTCGGCATGGACCAGATGCAGCAATGATCTGATCTGTATCGGATACCACTACAGTATCGCCTAAAATCTGGGCGGCTGTTTCTGCATATTCGCCAGCAAACTGTCCCAATTCACTGATAGGTGAATATTTTTTTAAAATGACTTCTCCTGTATTACTGGTGTAAATTTCAAGAGGATCTCCCTCTCTGATTCGAAGCACCCGTCTAATTTCTTTGGGTACGACAACTCTGCCCAAGTCGTCGATTCTTCTCACAATTCCTGTCGCTTTCATAAATTATCCTCCGTTGTTTTGTTAAGCTGGTACTTCTAGTATTTGTAGAGAGAGGTAAAATATACAGAAAAATGTGGAGCAAAACTGGATAAAGTTAGAAGGATTTCACGGCATCTTCACTTGGAAACTAATGGCAAGTTATGATATACTATAATGTACGGATAAAAGGATTGGAGGAAATCACCATGTTGTTTGAAAATATTGGGATTTTAAATGAAAAATTTGAAATAGAGACAGGAAAATATGTGGTAGTTCAGGGAGCGCGTATCCTATCGATTACAGACCAGCGGCCGGAAGGTGTTTTTGATACCGTCTACAATGGAAAGGGTAAGCTGCTTATGCCCGGATTTTACAATGCCCATGCTCATTCGCCCATGACCCTCATGCGGGGATATGGGGAAAATCTGGCTCTGCAGGAGTGGCTCAATAATCGTATCTTTCCTTTTGAGGATAAGCTGACAGGTCAGGCTGTTTATTGGGGAACCACTTTGGCTATGGCTGAATCTCTTCGTTTTGGTATCGTTTCTTCCAGCGATATGTATTATTTTATCGACGATATGGCGGCGGCTGTGGCGGATAGCGGCGTTAAGGCCAATATTTCACGCGCAATCACAAATTTTGATAATAACGACGTGTGGAACTTGCCATCCATACAGGAGATGCAGAGAACCTATGAAGCTTATCATAACACTGAAAACGGCAGAATCAAGATGGATATGAGTATCCATGCAGAGTACACCTCCAATGAAGCCGGAGTACAAGCTGTGGCAGGTTATGCTAAAGAAAAAAACGCTAATATGCATATTCATATTTCAGAAACCAAACTGGAACATGAGGAATGTAAGGCTCGCCATGACGGTTTGACACCAGTACAGTATTTTAATAGTTTGGGAGCCTTTGATACGCCTACGACTGCAGCCCATTGCGTATGGGTAGAAGACGAGGATATGGATATTTTGCGGGAAAAGGGCGTGACGGTGGCGTCTAACCCTGTGAGCAATCTGAAGCTGGCCAGCGGCGTTTGCAATGTGCCTAAGCTGCTAAAGCGGGGCGTTTCGGTTGCCATCGGTACCGACAGTGTAGCCAGCAATAACAGCCTCAATTTCTTTGAGGAAATGAAGGTTTTCGCCATGGCGACCAAAGCCAATTTTGGCGATCCTACGGCAGTCACTCCCGTGGAAACTTTACGGGCGGCAACTTTAATAGGAGCAAAAAGCCAGGGAAGAGAGGATTGCGGCCAGTTGAAAGCCGGATACAAAGCGGATTTGATTGTGGTGGATATCGACAAGCCAAATATGTATCCTGTGCATAATATGATAAATAATTTAGTATATTCTGCTTCTGGAAGTGATATAGTATTAACTATGGTGGATGGACGTATTCTATATCAAGACGGAGACTATAAAACCATCGATATAGAAAAAACCATTTTCCAGGTGGAAAAGGCGACAGCGTCTATTTTGAGCCAGTTATAGCCTGTGACTAATAGGGTGCAGGGAGTATGGGAGCATAAATATGTCAAATAATAAATTTTTAAAAGGGGCGGCGATTTTGGGCGTTTCCGGCGTCATTGTAAAACTGATTGGGGCAGTTTTTCGTATTCCGCTGACTAACTGGATTGGAGAGGATGGTATGGCCTTTTATGGTTGTGCCTATCCAATCTATTCCTTCTTTCTTGTGATTTCTACAGCGGGAATTCCGGTGGCCATATCTAAGATGGTTTCTGAACGAATTACTGTTAGAAATTATAGCGATGCTCATAAAGTATTTCAGGTATCTCTTAGATTGCTTACAGTTCTCGGCGTCGTGTCTTTTTTACTCTGTTATTTAGGGGCAGATATGATAGCCGGAAAATTTCAACATATTCCAGAGGCGGCTTCTTCCATTCGGGCCATCTCGCCAGCCCTTCTTTTCGTACCTGTGCTTTCCGCTTTTCGAGGCTATTTTCAGGGGCGGCAAAATATGAATCCTACAGCTATTTCTGAACTGACGGAGCAAACCTTTCGTGCTATTGTAGGACTATCGCTGGCATACAGTTTTATGACTGTAGGGCTTTCGGAAGCAGCGGCGGGGGCAACCTTTGGAGCTTCAGCAGGTTCCTTTGCAGGTATGGTTATTATCATGCTCATCTATGGATTAAATCGAAAGACCATTCATACCAAGATCCGCAGAGGCGAACGGGGATATGAAAATAGTAGAGATATACTTAAGAAGATTTTAATCATCGCAATTCCCATTACCTTGGGCGCAGCCATTATGCCGATTATGAGTACCATTGACTCCATTATCGTGCCGGGCAGACTGATGGATACAGGATGGACCAAGGAGCAGGCCCAGAGTCTGTTTGGACAGTTATCCGGTTATTGCAGTTCTCTGATCGGCCTGCCGCAGATTTTTACCCAAGCAGTGGCCGTTAGTTTAGTGCCGGCCATTTCTGCAGCATTCCTTCGGGGAGACAGAAATGAGTTGCAAGATAACGTAAGATTGGGGCTTCGGGCTACCATGATTATCGGTTTTCCATGTGCGGTAGGATTGTTCGTTATGGCGGAGCCGATTATGTTGCTCCTCTTTCCGCGGCAGGAGGCAGAAGCCGTGGCGGCAGCGCCGACTTTAATGGTCATGGCTATTGGCGTAGTATTTTTAGCATCTGTACAGACTCTGACCGGCGCCCTTCAAGGGGTGGGCAGGCAGAGTATACCTGTGAGAAATCTGGCTATTGGGGCAGTGGTAAAATTGGTAGTTTCTTGGATCTGTGTGGGAATTCCGACTATCAATGTAAAAGGCGCGGCCCTGGGTAGTATTGCGGCTTATGGAATTGCTATGGTACTGGATCTTGCTGCTGTACGAAGGTTTACCGGGACTAAATTTGATATGAAACTAACCTATATCATACCAGGCGTGGCCTCTGGACTTATGGGAGCGGCAGCATTTGCAGCCTATAAGGGATTGTTTATGATTACAGATAGCAATGGACTTTCTGCTTTAGCTGCCATCGGTATTGCGGTTATCGTCTATGCTGCATTGATTCTGCTCATGCGCGGAATTACGAAGGATGAGATATCCAGATTGCCCAAGGGAGATAAATTGGTTCGCCTGTTAGGCAGATTTGTAAAGTAGAGGTGAAACTATGAAAGAAAAATATATGCCGCTTTGCAAAACGGCGGAAAGCACAGAGGAGGCTATTTCAAGACTGGTAGAAATTGTTAAAGTTCTTCGGATAGAGTGTCCTTGGGATAAAGTGCAAACCCATGAAAGTTTGAGAGGATGTCTGATTGAAGAAAGTTACGAAGTTGTAGAGGCTATCAATAAAGAGGATATGGGTAATCTGCGTGAAGAGCTTGGAGACGTGCTTTTGCAGGTAGTCTTTCACGCTTCGCTAACAGAAGAGCGAGGCGATTTCAATCTTTGCAATGTGATTAACGATGAGTGCGAGAAAATGATACGCAGACATCCACATGTTTTTTTAGAAGAAAACTTGAAAACTATTGACAAAGTCCTTGAAAAATGGGAAAATATCAAGGTGAAGGAATCTGGTGAGCCAGACCAGGCCAGTAGACTAGTAAAGGTGCCCAAGGCTTTGCCTGCTTTAATCAGAGCAAAGAAGGTACAGAAGAAAGCGGCCGATGTTGGATTCGACTGGGATCATGTTGACCCAGCGATGGACAAGATTAGGGAGGAGGCCGCAGAATTACAGGAAGCTTATCAGAATGAGGACAGGCAGCAAACGATGGAAGAGTTGGGAGACCTGCTTTTTTCCGTTGTGAATGTAGCTCGTTTTTTAGAGGTGGATCCTGAAGAGGCATTAAACTTTACTACGGACAAGTTTATCAACCGATTTGCTTATATTGAGAAGGAAGCATTGGCTTGCGGCAAGCGACTGGAGGATATGAGCTTAGAGGAGATGGATGTGTTATGGGAAAAGGCCAAACAGAAAGCTGATTTTCATAAATAAACTGGCATAGAATTATTTTCAGAGATTTTTAAGGAGGAATATCGATGAACAAAGCTGAATTAGTAGCTGCTGTTGCAGAGAAAACTAATTTCACTAAGAAAGATGCTGAATCCGCTATCAACGCTGTTGTTGCAAGTATTGAAGAGGCATTAGTGAAAGGTGAGAAGGTACAGTTAATCGGATTTGGTACTTTTGAAACCAGAGAAAGAAAGGCAAGACAGGGAAGAAACCCTCGTCAGCCGGAAGAAGTAATCGAAATCGCAGCATCCAAGGCTCCTGTTTTCAAGGCTGGTAAGGCTTTGAAGGATGCAGTGAACAAATAATCGGTAAATATTCAATTTACTGATACCCATTTTTGTTAATCGAGGTGTTGTGAAATACCTTTATTAAGAAATACAATTCTGCTCAGAAGGTTTGAAATGAATTATGAGAATTGATAAGTTTTTAAAAAATTCAAGATTGATTAAGCGGAGAACCGTGGCTAAGGACGCATGCGATCAGCAGCGGGTCAGCGTAAACGGTAAACTTGCGAAAGCCGGTACTGAAGTCAAGGTGGGTGACATTATCCAGATCGAATTCGGCAACAGTTCCATTCAGGCGAAGGTCTTGAACCTTAGCGAATCTTGTAAGAAAGAAGCCGCAGCAACAATGTATGAAATAATCCAATAAAAAAGACCATTTCTGGTCTTTTTTATTTTTATGTAGGAAATATCGCTTTCGATATTTCCCGTTATTTATGAAATGATTTAAAATATATTATCCAATGTAACCCTGTCGTTTCCAATGAGAAATTTAATCTGTTCGATCATAGCGTTCAGTTCGCCTGTGGAATTGGACACATCTTCAGCTTGTGCATATTTGATGGACTTGGCCAAGGAATAATCGATTTCGTTAATCGCATCAGTGTTTAAAAAGAAAAGAGAAATCTTTCGATATTTATGCCAGTCCTGATTCAACTCTTTTAAAAGATCAATGCTCTGATCCCAAGACTCTTCCTCGATAGCAGGAAGAATGTCCGATTGTATCTTGTGGTTAAATCCCTCTAGCTGCGATTCTGAATATTGGAAGAACGCAAGCCATGAACCGATGAGCAGGACTACGGCCAAAGTTGCAGCAAGAAGATCTTTCATATTTTCACCTCCAAAGCATAAGGCGCCGATTTATCTGAACTGAGATAAATATGAATCTTTTTTTGCTCGTCGCAGAAAGCTAGAAAGATTTCCTTATATGATTGAATCTTAGCTGCTGTTAGTTTGGCACGAAATTGAGTTTCATCAATACCAGATAAAAAAAGATTTTTCTCATAGAGTACACCGTCTGATACTAGAATGGTGGGAAGCGCTCCTTCAGTCACAGTCAGATTCATGTCTTTAGGCGTCATTGGTTTGCTATCAGCCTTTGGAATAACTGTAAGTTGTCCGTTAGATTCCATAATGGCATATTGAACATCACCAATGGAAGGGCAGTTTTCTAACCGCAGTTGTTCCATTAAATCGGTATTGGAAATACGAAGCCGCCGTAACTCTTTAATATTTAACCTTCCTTTTTCTATGAGAATACTTGGCTTTCCTGAAATAAAATTTTTAAATCCTTCACTTTTTATGGAAAGATAGGATATCAAGATTTGCAAGAACATCAAAGTAAAGATAGCCATGACGCCATTGATTAAAGATGCCGAAGTAGAATCGATAGGAATAGCTGCCAGTTCAGCAATCATAAATGCGATTACCATTTGAAAGGGCGACATTTTTGAAAGCTCTGATTTCCCCATTAGACGCATGGAAAACAATACCACGATATAGAGAATCAAGGTTCGTATAGCAACGATTAACATGGTTTTTACCTCCGAATCATGTTGATATAGGTAGGATTACCAAAATAAAGTCGTTCTATACTGGTATTTAACAGGCTTTCGAAACGCTTTTGAAAGTAATAGACAGTTAAGAAGTGGAAAAAACAAAAAGAATAGGAATTATTTTCAAAAATTCCCTTGACGTTTGGTCAAATAAATGATAATATAACTAAGCTATCGATTGCAGCAACTGATGCAAAGATAGACAAGCATTGTTTAAACTATAGAGATAAAAAATTATCAAAATATAGAAAATAATGCTTGACACCATGGCAATAACATGGTAATATACAAAAGCTGTCCGAAAGGGCAGGGCCGGATGGAGATAAAAAACTTCCAAAAGCGGCAAAAAGAACCTTGACATTATCATGTAAAAGTGATAATATAAAGAGTGTTCGGCACCTTTCGCCGGACATGAAC
>JAAWDM010000036.1 GCA_022793795.1 Bacillota bacterium | reverse complement strand
GGTAGTATCTAATGCGTCCTGTACCACCAACTGTCTAGCGCCTCTTGCCAAAGTAATTGAAGACAACTGGGGAATCGATCAAGGCTTGATGTCCACCATTCATGCAGCGACTGCCAAGCAGAAAGTGGTTGATGCAAGATCCATGAAAGATTGGAGAACTGGAAGAAGCGTCTTTGGAAACATCATCCCATCCACCACAGGAGCAGCCAAGGCTGTAGGATTGGTGATACCAAGTTTGGTAGGCAAGATGACAGGTATTTCTTATAGAGTACCGACTGCCGATGTTTCCGTTATCGATTTAAACGTGGTATTGAAAAAGCCTGCTACATACAAGGAAATATGCGAAAAAGTCAAAGAAGCATCTGAAACCCATATGAAAGGCGTTATCGAATATGTAGATGACGAAGTGGTATCAGGAGATTTTGTGGGAGACCCATGCACTTCTATCTTTGATGCCAGAGAGGGTATTGAACTCAACGATAGATTCTTCAAACTGATTGCCTTTTATGACAATGAGTTCGGCTATTCTAGCAAAATCCTTGAGTTAATTAAACACATGTATCAAGTGGATAACGAGAGGTAAAAATGAAAAAAACAGTAAGAGATATCAATGTTAAGGGAAAACGTGTTATCGTTAGATGCGATTTCAATGTTCCTATGGAAGACGGTGTCATCACTGATGATATTCGTATCGTTTCAGCTCTTCCTACCATTCAATATTTGGTGAAAGAGGGCGCTAAGGTAATCCTCATGTCCCATATGGGACGGCCAAAGGGCGAACCGGATATGAAATATACCTTAAAGCCGGTGGCAGACAGGCTTTCTAAGCTCCTGGACTGTGATATAACCTTTATCAGTGCAGAGAATGTGGTGGATGATAGGGTAAAGGCAGCTGCTGCATCTTTGGAACCTGGTCAAGTTATGCTTCTGGAAAACGTCAGATTTAGAAAAGAGGAGACCAAGAATGGAGCAGACTTTGCAAAGGAGTTGGCATCTCTAGCTGAAGTTTTTGTAAATGATGCCTTTGGTACAGCCCATAGAGCCCATTCTTCCACAGCGGGAATTGCTGATTATCTGCCGGCAGTATCTGGATTCCTCATCGAAAAGGAAGTGGAATTCCTGGGAGGCGCAGTGGAAAATCCAAAGCGGCCGTTTGTGGCAATCATGGGCGGAGCCAAGGTTGGAGATAAGATTCCTGTCATTGAAAATCTGATAAAAAAGGTGGACACTCTGATTATCGGCGGCGGTATGGCGTATACCTTTTATAAGGCAGCGGGACTGGAAATCGGAACTTCCATCTTAGATGAAGACAGTATTGAGTTGGCTGGTCAGCTGGTAAAAAAGGCAAAGGATGCTGGTGTGAAACTGCTGCTTCCAGTAGATGTGGTCTGTGCCGACGAGTTTAAAAACGATGCAAAGACCTCGATTGCGGATAGAGAGCAGATGCCGCCTCATATGATGGGTATGGATATCGGCCCTAAGACAGTGGCGTTATATAAGGAGGCTATAGCAGAGGCTGCAACCATCGTGTGGAACGGGCCTATGGGAGTCTTTGAGATGGACAATTTTGCAGGAGGAACTAAGGCTATTGCAGAGGCTCTGGCCGAAAGTAAGGCTATTACCGTTATCGGCGGCGGCGATTCGGCGGCAGCTGTAGAAAAGTTTGGTATGGCTGACCGGATGACCCACATCTCTACAGGTGGCGGCGCTTCTCTGGAATTTTTAGAGGGTAAAATACTACCGGGTATTGCGGTTTTACAGGATAAATAGGAAGGCGGTATAGGAACATGCGGATTCCGTTTATTGCAGGAAACTGGAAAATGTATAAGACTACAGCAGAGGCAGAAGCCTTTGCTGTAGAGTTTAAAAAATCATATCATGATACAGATGTGAAGGCGGCCATCTGTGCGCCCTTTACTCAGTTGGCTACATTGGCGAAAATCTTTGAGGGTACAGGTATCGGCGTTGGCGCTCAGAACGTATATTTTGAGAAGGAGGGCGCATACACCGGTGAGATTTCTGTGGATATGCTGAAAGAAATCGGCGTGGATTACTGTATCGTAGGCCATTCGGAAAGACGACAGTATTTTAATGAGACCGATGAAACCGTTAATCTGAAACTAAAAGCCTTGCTCCAAGCTGATATTACACCGATTCTCTGTGTGGGCGAAGTTCTTTCGGAGCGGGAAGACGGCAGGGAAGAGCAGGTGGTTAGCAGTCAGATAAAGAAGGCATTGGAGGGGCTGACAGTAGAACGGGTTTGCAGCCTGGTCATCGCTTATGAACCGGTTTGGGCCATCGGCACCGGCAAGACGGCCACTCCACAACAGGCAAATCAAATGTGCGGCTGTATTCGTCAGACGTTGGAAAATCTGTATGACGATGTGCTCTCTGACAGAGTGGTGATTCAGTATGGAGGCAGTGTAAAACCGGAAAACGCTACCGATATTATGAACATGGAAGAGATTGACGGGGCTTTAGTAGGCGGAGCTAGTTTAGACGTGGTAAAATTTATGGAAATTATCAATTTTTAGCTTGATTTCAATATAAAAGTTGTGGTATACTTAACAAGTTATTATAGAGGAGGGACAAAATGGAAACATTTTTAATGATTTTACTTGCCATTGCTAGTATCATTTTAATCGCCAGCGTTCTGTTACAGTCTGGTAACAGTGCAGGACTGTCCGGTTCCATTGCAGGCGGTGCAGAGCAGCTTTTCGGTAAGAAAAAGAGTAAGGGTTATGAAGCTATTTTAGCAAAAGTTACAGCTGTCGCAGCAGTATTATTTATTGTACTGTCTCTGGTCATCGTATCTTTCTTTAAATAGGCGATCATTCCCAAAATGAAATAGTTTTTTATTATATTTTATATTTCACTTTAGCAAAATGAGAGGTGCATTTTTTGTGTGCCTCTTATTCGATGTCTAAAACAGGAGGTAAACTTATGGAGAGTGTTTTAGCTGTCATTGCTGCCGTCATCGGGTTAGTCGTGGCATTTTGCCTGGCTGCTTGGATTAAGAAGGCAGATGAAGGAAATGACAGAATGAGGGAGATTGCCGGTTACATCAGGGAAGGTGCAATGGCATTCCTCAAGAGAGAGTATAAGACCATGGTTATTGTAATTGTTGTCTTATTCTTACTGATCGGTGTTGGTATTGGATGGACGACAGCTGTGCTGTATCTAGTAGGCGCATTGTTGTCTGTATTGGCAGGTTACTTTGGTATGCAGGTTGCAACCTTGGGTAATGTAAGAACTGCCAATGCGGCCATGGAGTCTGGCATGAATAAAGCTCTGAAAATCGCATTCCGAAGCGGTGCGGTTATGGGTCTTTGTGTGTCTGGCCTGGGTCTTTTAGGTCTGGGAGCCGTAGTATGCGTATTGGATCTGGCAACTGTAAAAGAATGTATCACAGGTTTTGGTCTGGGTGCTTCTTCCATGGCATTGTTTGGACGAGTTGGCGGCGGTATCTATACCAAGGCTGCTGACGTAGGCGCTGACCTTGTTGGTAAGGTAGAAGCCGGAATTCCGGAAGATGACCCGAGAAACCCTGCTGTTATCGCAGATAACGTAGGGGACAATGTAGGCGATGTGGCTGGTATGGGTTCCGACCTGTTCGAATCCTATGTAGGTTCCATTATTTCAGCTGTTACTCTGGCTGCTGTAGCAGTAAAGACTGCATCTGAAACTGCTACCTTTGATGAAACAACGGCTGCCATGTTCCCACTCATTATTTCTGCAGTAGGTATTATTGCATCTGTTATCGGTATCATGTTGGTAAGAGGTAAGGAAGGTGGAAATCCAGCTTCTGCACTGAATATGGGTACTTATATCAGTGGTATCATCGTAGTTATCGCTACTGTAATTCTGTCCAAATCCATGTTGGGCGACTACACTTATGCTGCGGCTATCATCGCAGGTCTTGTGGTTGGTATTGCCATCGGTAAGGTAACAGAGGTTTATACTTCTGGCGATTATAAATCGGTACAGAAGATTGCAGAACAGTCTCAAACTGGTTCTGCGACTACTATCATCAGCGGTTTAGGCGTAGGTATGATGTCTACCCTGTGGCCAATCTTATTTATCTGCGTTGGTGTATTCCTGGCATATCGTTTCGCTGGTTTGTATGGTATTGCGCTGGCTGCAGTAGGTATGCTGTCCACTACTGGTATGACTGTAGCAGTAGACGCTTATGGTCCGGTTTCTGATAATGCAGGCGGTATCGCAGAGATGTCCGAACTTCCTGAAAACGTAAGAGAAATCACCGATAAGCTGGATGCTGTAGGTAATACCACAGCTGCTATTGGTAAGGGATTTGCCATTGGTTCTGCAGCGTTGACTGCACTGGCTCTGTTTGCTTCCTATGCAGCAGTGACTGAACTGAATGCCATTAGCTTGTTAGACCCTATCGTTATCATTGGCGTATTTATCGGCGCAATGCTGCCGTTCTTGTTCTCTGCCATGACCATGAATTCCGTGGGAAGAGCAGCTAACCAGATGATTGAGGAAGTAAGAAGACAGTTCAGAGAGGACAAGGGTATTATGGAAGGTACCTCCAAGCCTGACTATGCAAACTGTGTAGATATCTCTACTAAGGCTGCGCTCCACGAAATAATTATTCCAGGCGTAATGGCAATCGTAGCGCCACTGGTAGTTGGTATGCTGCTGGGCGCTGAAGCTCTGGGCGGTATGTTGGCTGGCGCATTATCTGCAGGCGTACTGTTAGCTATCATGATGGCCAATGCAGGCGGTGCATGGGATAACGCAAAGAAGTATATTGAAGAAGGTCACTTCGGCGGTAAGGGTTCTGACCCTCATAAGGCTGCTGTTGTTGGCGATACCGTAGGCGATCCGTTTAAGGATACTTCTGGTCCTTCCATCAATATCTTAATCAAGCTGATGACCATCGTTGCAGTGGTGTTCGCACCGCTTTTCGTTGAATACGGCGGATTCCTGGCTAACCTGTAGTCAGATATTGATAATTTAAGAGATAAAAATAAGCTGTTTCCGAGGAATCGTATTTTAATACGATTCTCTGGAGACAGCTTTTTTGTTTCCACTTTTGACAAACACCATACTTTTCGTATTGACTCTGCTATGTTGACTCATTTCTCATTTTTGAGGTTGTGTGTCAATAAATTGGCCTTACTCTCTTTGCAAAACAGTTAGTCTGTAGGTCATTTGGAGCCGATTGTTGACACGACTCCCTTTGTTTTGCCTAATGAGTCAACAAAATCGGTCCAAAACGTTGACTCAGTTTCCTAAACAAAGGGGGTGATGACAAAATTTTCCCATTTTAAACCTAAAAACATCTCATAATTAGAAATATATGGATAGCTTTTTGACCAAAATCTCTCTTCCAAAGAAATGTGTCAACAAGGCTTAATCGCGGCCACCTGTTTTTAGATGTTTTATTTATTTTTGAAAGTGGCTGGGCGTTTTTCCAGAAATGCGCGCATACCTTCTTTTTGATCCTCTGTACCAAAGCAGCCGCCAAAGGCTTCTGCCTCCAGAGCAGAACCAGAGAATAAATCTAAGTGATAACCTTTGTTGATACAGGTTTTAGACATAGCCACGACGATAGGGGCCTTAGCTGCAATTTTAGCAGCAATATCTTCACAGGTGGTCATAAGTTCTTCTGGAGCAACCACTTTTTCTACCAGTCCGATACGCAGCGCTTCCTCTGCACTGATGGTATCGGCAGTCAGAATTAAGTATTTAGCCATGCCTTTTCCGACCAGTTTTGATAATCTTTGGGTACCGCCAAAACCTGGAGTAATACCTAAACCAACTTCTGGTTGGCCAAATTTAGCTTTTGCAGAAGCGATTCTGAAATCGCAGGCCATGGAAAGCTCACAGCCGCCGCCTAGAGCGAAACCGTTTACTGCAGCAATAATCGGTTTTTCCATTTTTTCCATGAAATTCATAACTTTTTGACCATAAGCGCCGAACTGACGAGCCTCTGCTACCGTTAGGCTGCTCATTTGCGCGATGTCTGCACCAGCAACGAAAGAACGACCTTCACCTGTCAGAATGACCACTAAAACGTCGTCGTCCTCTTCAATTCTGCCAAATACATCGAACAATTCCTCCAAAACCGTCTTATTCAAAGCGTTTAAAGCCTCAGGTCTGTTGATGGTTACATAACCGACTTTGTTTTTCACTTCATACTTGATTGTCTGATACATGTTTTTATTCCTTTCTCAGATTCCTTAGATTGGGGATATGTATCGTAGCAGACGAAAGGTCATCCACCACATTTTCTGTGAAAAGTATAACACTTCCTGCGGATTTCTGCAATACCACTTAGAGGGTAGACACCTTGTTTTTCTGATTTTCTAAAGCCAGATGAACAGGGGGCAGGACTATGACGATAAGCGAAAGGATGCCCTCCACACCAATATAAGTGATGTTGTAGATAAAGCTATATATGATAGGATTCATTCCTTCTGGTGCATATTCAGCAAAGAATATGAATCCAGAGAGGAAGCTGCATAGAAAACGACCGGAGATGGCAACGATGTAGCCTACAAATAGGCCGCCTTTCATATTGCGAAAAAATCCTGATAATCCTAGACATGCAAATGCCAGAATATAGTCCAGAAATACTTGCAGCGGATAATACATCTGTGGGTCAGTAATCAGATTGAGAAGCCCCAATGCAATACCTGCCGTAATACCCCATTTAGGGCCGCAAAAATAACCGGTCAGTGAGGCTACTAGCATACTGAACAGAGTGATGGAACCACCATAAGGCAGATCGAGAAACTTAATCATGCTCAGCACGAAAGAGAGGGCGATCAGCGCTGCACATAAGGTCAGGCTGTACACCTTGTTTGTTTGTTTAGACATAAAAAAACCTCCACAATATAAATTTGGAGGGGAACGAGATTGCAGCATCTGCTATAAAATGATGAGACAGAAAAAACGCTCTATAACAAAAACTGCAAATAAGTTGTATGCTTCCCTACGCCGGTCCTAACCAGATCAGGTAATGAGGGTTAAATCTCAGCATAATGCTCCCCTAGCAAAGTCTATATTATCTTTTTCGACAGTTTTTGTCAAGTCTGAAACTTGCAATGTTAGGCGTTTTTATGTATAATAATATAGTTAAATATTTTGAATAAAAATAGATTTCCTCTACTGGGCGAAAAGGCTGCGGTGGGGAAGAAGGAGCGTTTTATGGAAAATCATATCGTGATACAATCTGCAAGTAAAATCCGTGAGGTGGCCAGAGCAGCCTTAAATGGGTATTGGAAACAGATTGTGGTATTTGCCATCCTGTATTATGTAATCGGGTCTTTCGTGCCGCAGATTTTAAACCAGTTTTTTAACACTACAATACGGTTGCCTTTCGCAGACCCATATACTGGGCAGTATATGGTAGAAACTGTTGGCTATGGCGGTGCATTTTATTCTTTTTTGATAGGAGGGCCACTGTCCTATGGATTTTCCATGTTTATGTTATCTTTCTTCCGAAGGAAGCAATGTCAATATGGAAGCCTGTTTGAAGGTTTCAGTCAGTTTGGAAAAGCGTTTTTCATCATGCTGATTACATCTGTAAAGATTTTTCTTTGGAGTATGTTGTTTGTCATACCTGGCATCATTGCAGCCCTTCGGTATAGTATGGCCTATTATGTGATGGTGGATCATCCGGAATATACGGCCAACCAGTGCATCGAGGCCAGTAAAGTTTTGATGATAGGTAACAAAGGCAGGTACTTCTATCTCCAGCTCACCTTCATCGGATGGTATATCCTTGCATCCATTTTAGGGGCCATTATCGATCCAATGACCAGCGGTCTGCTTAGCGTTATGGTCGGATTCCTCACTGCAATTCCGGTGATGGTGGTCAACGCTTATTCCTATACGGCTGATGTGGTATTTTACGAATTAGCCCAGGATAATCTGGTGATTGTGGAACATGACGACACACAGAGATTTTAAAATATCTTTTTGTTTTAGACACATTTGCAGCAAGTATCATACCCTTGATTGATAAAGTCGTGTGGAACTTTGTCAATCGGGGGATACCATTTTCAGGAAGCGATTTATGGGAGGATATTCATGTATCATTGTCATTTGTGGTTCTATTTGATCGGCCATCATAGTGAACTATTTAAGCCTCTAAAGGAAATGTCGCCTTTGGAAAGTTTTTCTCATGGGTTTTGGGAAGGGGTGAAACCTGATGAGAGTTTGGCGAAAAAGGCTGATGTTATTTTTGCAGATTTGCGAGGTATGGATGAGGCAGAATCCATCAGGATGCTGACGGAGTGGAAAAAACCAGAGGCAGAATTGATTTTGTTGGCAGATAAACAACAGGCGGCAGTTCTTGGAGAGAAGCTGTTTGACGCAACAGACCTTTGGAGTCTACCTATGTCTGAGGAGGAACTTTCGTTTCACTTTTTGAGATGGCAGCAGTCCTGTAAAATGAAAAAGGATTACTGGCAGACCAGCCACTATTTGGAAGCTACCATTAACAGTGTTCCTAATCTGATTTGGTATAAGGATAAAAATGGAATCCATGAAAAGGTAAACGATAGTTTTTGTCAGACTGTAGGAAAAACCAAGGAACAGGTACAAGGCCGCGGTCATGCATACATTTGGGATGTGGAGCAGGATGACCCAGCCTGCATTGAGTCAGAGCGTATTGTTATGGAGACTGAGGAAACCAAGGTTTCTGAAGAAGTGATCCAAACCGGAGAGGGTATGAAGCTGCTTACTACCTATAAATCTCCTCTTTATGACTGCGACGGAACCGTCATGGGAACTGTAGGCGTGGCCATCGATGTGACCAGAGAGCGGGCTTACGCACAAGAATTGATTAAGAAGAATCAGACTCTTGAAACCTTGTTTACCAATATAGACTGCGGCGTTATGTGCCATACTGTAGATGGTTCCAAGATCATCAGTATCAATCGGGCCGCCCTGAATATTTTGGGATACGATAACGAAGAACAGCTTTTAGCGGCTGGTTTTGATATGGTAGCTGATTCTGTTTTTGAGGAGGATAGGGCAAAGCTGCGGGAAAGCATTCAGTCTTTGCAGACCATAGGCAGCAGTGTTAGTGTAGAATACAGTGTTCGCCATGCAGATGGAAAAGTTCTTCATGTCATGGGGAATGTGAAACTGATGGAAGAGGATGGAGAACTGTTCTATCAGCGTTATCTTTTGGATTGTACAGATCAAAAGCAACGTGAAGAAAAGAAACTCCTTGAAGTAGAACAGCGGCAAATGGAACTGACCTATGCTCTAAGCATTGAGTATAATCTGGTCTGCTGCTTTGATTTAAATACTGGTATAGGCAGAACGCTTCGAATCAATGAGTGTAAATTTGATATACTGGAACCGATTTTCAGTGGAGATTTGTCATTGGAAGAGTGCATGGGGCAGTACATAGATGCAGGTGTTCATCCTGATGATAAGGAGATGCTGCGTCAAGCCGTTTCCTGCGAAAAAATGAAAAGAGTCCTGTCTGAAAAGATGATGTGGTATACCAATTATCGAACTACATGCTGTGGAGAAACCCGCTATTTTCAGATGAAAGCCGTGCGAACAGGTGAGTGGAGTGACGTTAGCTGTGGTATTGTGCTTGGTATTCGCAGTATGGACGAGGAGACCAAAAGAGAGATGGAAAAGAAAGCTCTTCTGGAAGCAGCTCTTTCCCAGGCCAACCGCGCCAGCAAGGCAAAGACAACGTTCCTGTCCAATATGTCCCATGATATTCGTACACCGATGAACGCAATCATCGGCTTCACTGCATTGGCCCTTACTCATATTGAGAGGAAGGAGCAGGTGGAGGAGTATCTGAAAAAGATTATGACATCAGGCAATCATCTGCTCAGTCTGATTAACGACATTTTGGATATGAGCCATATTGAAAGTGGAAAGATTCATTTAGAGGAACAGCCATGCAGTTTGCCAGATATTCTCCATGGGCTGAGAAGTATCATTCAAGGCGATATTCATGCAAAACAGTTAGATCTGTTTATGGATGCAGTGGATATTCAAAATGAACACATATGCTGCGATAGGTTGAGGCTTAATCAGGTGCTGCTCAATCTCCTAAGCAATGCTGTGAAATACACAGGCACCGGCGGCATGGTCAGCATCAAGGTGGTAGAAAAAGGCGGCGCGCCAGAAGGATATTCTAACTATGAATTCCATATTAAAGATACGGGAATTGGGATGAGTGAAGAGTTTGTTTCTCATATCTTTGAGCCGTTTGAACGGGAGCGGAATTCTACTATCAGCGGAATTCAGGGAACGGGCCTTGGCATGGCCATTACCAAAAATATCATAGATATGATGAACGGCACCATAGAGATTAACAGCAAACAAGGGGTCGGCACCGAATGTATCGTATATTTAACCCTGCGTATTCATGCTGGAGAGAAAGAAGTTCAATCTATTCCCGAATTAAAGGGACTTCGTGCGCTGGTAGTGGATGATGACTTTAATACCTGTGACAGTGTTAGCTGTATGTTGCAGCAGATTGGCCTTAGAGCGGAGTGGACGTTATCAGGAAAGGAAGCAGTTCTTAGAACTCGTCAGGCCGTGACTAGAAACGATCTCTATTCCGTTTATATTATTGATTGGCTTCTGCCAGATATGAATGGTATTGAAGTGGCACGAAGAATCCGTAAGGAAATGAAAAAGGATGTGCCGATTATCGTTTTAACTGCTTATGATTGGGCGGATATTGAGGAAGAAGCTAAAGCCGCCGGTGTCACTGCATTTTGTAGTAAGCCATTGTTCCTCTCCGAACTGCGTGGATGTTTACATTCGGTGGTGAATACGGATAAAGAAGGAGAGACTGAAATTAAAAATATTCTTCGCACTGGACGTATTCTGTTAGCAGAGGATAACGATTTAAATCAGGAGATTGCACAGGCGATTTTAGAGGAAGCAGGATTTAATGTAGAGATTGCGGCTAATGGACAGATTGCTGTGGATATGTTGAAACATTCAGATGTAGGATATTACCAGTTGGTGCTGATGGATGTACAGATGCCGGTGATGGATGGATATGAAGCTACCAGAGAAATCCGTCGCCTACAAGATCCATTACTAGCTAGAATTCCAATCTTAGCTATGACCGCCAATGCCTTTGAAGAAGATAAACAGGAGGCGCTTCGCTCCGGTATGGATGGGCATATTGCCAAACCTATCGATATCGATAATTTGATGAAAACTCTTGATAAGGTATTGAAATAATGGTATCCTCCATTGAAAACTGAATAAGAAGGAAATAGACATATGATAGGGCAGGCTCAAAATTACCAACTTCTGCATACTATGAAGTATCTTAGTTAAGGAGGTATAGCCTTGTCCATTGAAAGACGATATTTCCCAGGAAACAACACACCCCTGGGGTTTTATTCTTACTATAAGTACATCCTAGGACAGCGGGAAGCCAATAAAATCATTTGCATCAAAGGCGGTCCTGGTACAGGAAAATCCACATTTATGCGGCGTATCGGAGAGGCCTTTGTCAGCGAAGGCGAGGATGTGGATTTTCTTCATTGCTCTGCAGATGAAAACTCTCTGGACGGTATCGTGCTGCAAAACAGGAAGGTCGCAATTATCGATGGTACCAGTCCTCATACCACTGATCCAGTCAGCCCTGGAGCGGTAGATAAGATTATCAATCTGGGAGAGTATTGGAATGAGGAAGGAATCAGCGCCAATAAAGAAGAAATCATCGACTTAAACGAACTATGTTCCAAATGGTATCGAATTGCCTATAATTACTTAAGCGCAGCCAAAAGCGTCTATAGAAGTATGGAGGAAATCTACAATAGCGCGGCGGAGTCTAGCGAGATTTACCGTATGGTGGGAGACATTGTAGAGCGGGAATATAAAGATTATGAGATTTCCCTTCATCCTGGTCGTACTAAAAAATTCTTTGCCAGCGGACTGACTGCTAACGGCGTGGTTCACTATTTAGAATCTCTGTTATCCGGCGTGCCAGGCAGCGGACAGCAGGGCATGAAGCGGGTGTACCTGTTCAGCGCTCCTGTGGGTTATGGAAACCGCAGCTTTATGGAGATTTTGGCAGAGGGAGCAATTTATCGAGGTCTGGATGTGGAAGCCTATTATTGCGCTATGTGTCCAGAGGAGAAGATCGAGCATTTGATCGTTCCAGCTTTAGGCCTTGCATTTGTGACTGTCAATGAATATCACGATTTAGAGCCGTGGGAGGTACCTTCACCGGATATTATCCTGATGGATGCCGGCGATTATATGAATGGCATGATTTTAGAGCAAAACGCTCAGCTGTTAGAGGCTCTCAAGACGGAATACGATATTCTGCTGGGCAGAACCATATCCTGCCTAGAGAAAGCGAAAAAGACCCATTTGGAAGTGGAAGAGATGTATATTCCGAATATGAATTTTACCCAGATTGCTAAGAAGTGCGAAGAAGTGATAGAAGAATTAAAACGGATCAAATAAAGGGTGCGATGGAATTGGCAACATGACCAAGTATTTAAGGCTGCTTTTGGGCGGCCTTTTTTTGATTTATTCTGTATTCCAGAAAGATTTTGTGGTAAAATAAAAAAGAAAACATTTAAGAAAATCAGGTGGGGAATATGAGCATAACTTACAAGAAGTTGGAAAATTACATAGATTTATTGAGAAGGTATGGACTGCTGCTTGAGGCGACGATAACCGATGAAAGGGCTTTGGAAAGGGAAATTCAATACATCTCCCATAACTCTCTGGATGTGAAAGAGGGAACCCTGTTTATCTGCAAGGGATTGAATTTTAAGGCTCAGTATTTGGATGATGCACTGGAGAAAGGCGCTGTCTCTTATATGGCAGAAAAACGAGTCGGCCAATCGGAAAACTATATTTTGGTTACCAATATGCGAAAGGCCATGTCAGTTATAAGCGCTTTCTTTTTTGATGAGATATGGAACGAAAAGTTGAAGATGATCGGTATTACCGGTACCAAGGGAAAGTCCACCACAGCCACTTTTGTGAAGGCTATCATGGACGACTACTGCAAGTCCCTGAGAAAAAAGGAAATCGGATTCCTGTCTGGGATTTATACCTATGATGGAGAGCGCAAGGTGAAAGCCAAGAAGATGACGACTCCAGAGACCATTGAATTACATCGCCATCTGGCAAGCTGTGTAAAAAACGGCTGCGAGTATCTGGTCATGGAGACCTCTTCCCAAGCTCTAAAATATGAGAGAACAGCAGCATTGGAGTATGAGGTAGCTGGATTTTTAAATATTTCCGAAGATCATATCTCTGATAGAGAGCATCCTGATATTGAAGATTATTTCAGTTCTAAGTTAAAAATATTCTCTCAAAGCCGTATCGCATGTATCAACATGGAGATGGATGAAAAATATCTGGATAGAGTTCTCTATGAAGCCGAAAAATCCTGTGGCAAGGTGGTCACCTTTGGTAGGGAAAAGGGGGCGGATTATTATGGATATGATGTGGAATCCACCCCAAGCAATTTAACCTTTCAGGTAGACTGGGAAGGGGGCACAGAGGAGATTCTGGTCAGCATCGGCGGATATTATAATGCTAGCAACGCTTTGGCGGCCATTGCCATTACCAGAGCTTTAGGCGTGCCATTTGAGAATATTAAAAATGGACTTGCCCATGTGAAGGTGGCAGGGCGAATGGAACTGTATCAGATGAAGAACAAGCATGTGGACGTTATTGTGGATTACGCCCACAATAAGTTGAGTTATGAAACCTTGTTTGAAAACGTGAAAACTCTGTATCCAGGACGGAAAATCATGTTGGTATTCGGATGTCATGGAAATAAGGCATATAACCGGAGAAAGGATTTGGGAGAACTTGCCAATCGATATGCAGACAGTATCGTGTTGACAGAACAGGATCCAGGGACAGAAGATGTCAATGAAATCTGCAATCAGATTAAGGAACATCTGGATCAAGACAAGCCAGTGACCACAATTTTAGATAGAGGGGAAGCTATTGCAGCAGCCTGTGAAATGATTGACGATAACTGGGTTATGGTTATTGCAGGAAACGGCGCTGATGGCTATCAAAAACGAGGTCTGACCTATATAGAACTTCCCACCGATGGGGAAAGGGTTCAGGCATATATAGACGCCCATTAAGGGCGTCTTTCAATTTCCAGTTTTTCTTCCATCTGCCTTATGGTGATGCGGTAGACCAGATAGATAAGGGCTGCTACAGCCAGGACTACGGCTAAACAGACTATCATTCCCCAAATTTCATCGACAGAGAAATAGCTGTCATTAGCGTACATAACCAGACCATAGAGGAAGTACATGGCCATGCATCCCACTGTAGCTGGAACAGCAAAGACTTTGGATACTTGCCGTTTAACCTCTTTCCTAAGAAAAGCAGGAGAGGCGCCCAGTCTTTTCAAGTCATCGAATACATACCGATTATTAATGGCAATGGTGATGGAACGGGTATAACAGATCATCATGGCCACCGCCAGGCAGATAAGAGCCACGAAGATGAAAGCCACGAGAAATACGGCCATTATCTTTAGAAACTCGTGGGAATCCAAGGTTTTGCTCTGAGGCATATAGTCCCAATAGAGACGAAAACCATTGGAATCCCTCTGTTCAGACGATAGGGTGCCCGAATCCTCCAAGGTGTCGCCATCATAGATTTGGCCGTTTTCATTTGCTACAATTTCTTCGACCTTATCGTATTCTGAACTGATCATATAGTTTTCGGCCTGGGGAGAAGCGGCGAACCTATCCACCAAGTCGTCAAAGAAGTTGCGGGCAAAGGTGTAATTGTCTTGACCTGCAGTATTGAAAAACACCATATGCTCTTTCCACTCTTCTGAAATCCCCTGGGTAATTTTTTTGTAATCTTCATCGTTTAAAACATAGTAACCTCGATCCCCAAGAATATCGTCACCTAAATAACCGCCAAAGGTGACGGGGATTTCTTCACGGGTAGTCATATTGGTGATCATGTCAGCTCCATTGTTTAAACGGAAGGAGTTTTTATAACCCACTTGGTTGATAGCATAATATTGACCCTTGGGCACGTTACACTCTGTGTCTGAGAAGGCTTTAAAAGCAGATTCTGAAAGAAAACGGCTTCCACCGACAATGGGAAGGTATTCTACATGAAATTTACCGCCCTCATCTTGGACCTCCCTATAACCAGCAGCGCCCAGGGTTGAAACCTCTATATTTGTCCAATCTGCGATACCAGAAGTTCCTGCATCTTGGGCCATGGAGTCGATTTCTGCTTGGGAAGGGACAGTCTGCTCCAATGCATAAGGATAGTGAAAACCGTAATCGAAGGCCCGGGCCTCTGTACGCATCATATGGCCAGTTCCAAGCATAGGAGTGTAAAATGCAGCAAAAAGACCGCCGGTAATCAGTACGGTGACGACCATCATGTTGTTTACGGTCTGTCTACCTTGAAATTTCATCATACTGCGTGCAATCAGCCCTTTATAGTTATTTTTGCGACCAACGCCCAAGCCGTTTACAACCACATGAAGAAGAAAGAGATAGAGACCGATAAAGACTGGCGCATAGGTTACATTCAGCCAGGCCGGTGAGTAAGACTGAAAGAGGCTCATATAAATGGAAGAGGAATAATATCCCAAGATAGCGCCAGAGAAGAGAAGGAGGAGGCCAACCCAACCGAACCATTTTTTTACACCACGAAGCGGCTCGTTTTTATGCTCTGTATTGACCACGTCCATTAAATTGACTTTTCTCAGATAGAAAAGGCCGATGGCACATGCAAAGAAGATTACGATGCACATGGATAAGGCGGATACCAGTAAGCAGGAAAAGTCGAAATGAAGCGCCATCTCCGGCCCATCAACCAGGAGCAGACGAAACAGCCCCCAGAGGAGCCAGGCCAGAGGAAGTCCCAGCACAGTCCCTGCGAGAGAAGAAACCAGGCTGAGAATAAAAACTTCTCCAGAGAGGGTTTTTATCAGTTTCTGTTTAGAAGCCCCTAGGAGCATCATAACGCCCAGTTCTTTGGATTTCATCCGATAAAACAGTCCAGCGGCATAGATGGTGAATACCAGGCAGCCAATCAAAGCCATGACGAAGATCATATCGATTTGCTTCCTACTGTCGCCGCCTTCCGGAAAGATGGAAAGGACGGTGGGTGAAAAGAGAATACCGCTGTAGGCTGTAATCAGCAGCAAAGAAGTAAAGTTACAACATACATAGAGTATATAATTTTTGCGATTATGGCTGCGAAGTTTATGAAAGACAACAGACAAGGTATTAACGTTCATCGGGTTACCTCCTTTTTTGCGACAGCCGTACCAACATCGCTGCTCATCTCTTTGGTGGCAGAAAGAAGTCTGTCCTGAAAGTCACTGCGCGCTTGCATTTTATCCCCACTAGAATCCTTCACCATGGTTCTCCATATTTTCCCGTCCTTCATTAAAATCACTCGATCACAGAAGGAGGCGGAGAAACTATCATGGGTCACCATAAAAATGGTAGCGGAAAGGGTATCACGGGAGGAGATAAAAGCATCGATAACAGCACGGCTAGACTTGGAATCCAGATTACCTGTGGGCTCGTCAGCTAAGACCAACAGCGGTCTGTTGATTAACGCTCTGGCCACCGCAGTTCGTTGCCGCTCTCCACCAGAAATTTCAGCAGGATATTTGTCCATGATGTGGGAAATACCAAACATTTCGCACAAGTCCCTTACCTGTGTTTCGGCTTTTGCATCTGCGTTTCCTTTGATGATACAGGGGAGCAAAATGTTTTCCCGCACCGATAGGCCGTCAAGGAGCATAAAGTCCTGAAATACGAAGCCCAGTTTTTCATTTCTTACCTTAGCCAGCTGGGTTTGGTTTAAACCAGCAAGAGACTGACCGCCTAAAAGAATTTCTCCTTCTTCAAAGGGAATGTAACAGGAGATACAGTTTAAAAGGGTAGACTTGCCAGAACCCGATGGACCCATGATCGCTACAAATTCTCCCTTAGAGACAGCCAAATTGATACCCTTTAGCACTTCATAGGTGGAAGTTCCCACCTGATAGGATTTGTGCAGATTTTTTACATATAACATAAAATACCACCTTTCTTGGAATAGTCTAATCATGATGTTATCTTACCATGAGGAGCGGCGACTTCTGGTCTTTCTGTCATTTCTTGCAGCGCTTTCGTCAAGATTGGGGGATTCTTTGCAAAATGTGTAAAGTTTGGGGCTTTTTTTGTAAGGTTTGGCAAGAAAGGAAGAGGAGGACTTGTTTCTTTGCATCAGGAAATATGATAAACTAATATAAAATGTGTAGGGGAGGTAAAGGGATGCTGCGGATAGGAATCTGTGATGATGAATCCATGGACAGAGATATGCTGAGGTGGGAATTGGAAAAGACGGAATTCTTTCAGACAGACGCAGGAGATGTGGTTTATGAATTCAGTTCTGGAGAGGTGGCAGTAAGCTGGCTAAAACAGCATAAGGGCCAACTGGATTTGGTATTTTTGGATATAGAAATGAAAAGGATGGATGGTATCGAGACGGCCAGACAGATCAGGTCATTCGATGAACATCTTATGCTGGTATTTCTCACTGGATATAGGGATTTTGTATTTCAGGGGTATCAAGTAGAAGCTATGGATTATTTGGTCAAGCCAGTTCATTATCCGGCTTTGGAACATCTTTTAAAAAGGGCAGAAGAGAAGCTACGGGCAGCGGGAAGTGAAAAGAGATGTATCGTTATGAAAAACGGAGAGGGTTTCTTTCGGATTTATATGGAGGATGTGCTTTATTGTTACAGCCAGGGAAGACAGATTCATGTGGTACGAGATGGAGAAACACCCCTTACTTTTTATAAAAAGCTGGATGAGATGGAAGAAAGGCTGAACAGCCAGTTTGTGCGGATTCATCAGAGATATGTGGTAAATAGCCGGTTTGTAGAATTTATTGGACATGAACAGGTCAGGATGAAAGACGGTGCGTTGCTTCCCATCAGTAGAAATTTAAGAACAACTGCGATGACAGCTTTGGCAAAAAATATGATAATCGGGTGAGTTTCATGGGAGAGATTTATATTTATACGAGACCGGCCCTATGGGAGTATTGTATACAGATTATCTTTTCAGGTCTTGGGGGATATTTTTGCTATCGAGTAAATCGGCTTTTGACAGAAGTGAAACATGGAATCTGGTATGGACTGCTACTGGGTGTGGCCTGCTGGATAGCTACAAACATGATTATGCTGGTTGGGGATTGGGATAACCTTCCCCTAACTCTGCTTGCTTTTATGGCTGCCAATCTGTTTTGCTGCGGTGGGAGCCTGTGGAACCGTATTGGAGCAGGACTCATCGTGTGTACAGAAGCTTTTGCCTTTAGTACCTTGATAGATACATTTTTAGATATGACTTTGATTACAGGACATCTGATACGGTTTTCCTTCTGGTTTTTTCTTTGGCTCTTAATGAAAAGAAGGATGACATTGGGAAATCAAAGGCTAGGAGATGAAACATGGAAGGTAATCAGTCTGTTTATGGTACTTCCCATGAGTATGGTCATCTGCATCGTATTGCTTGGCAGAAGATTTGACCGAGCTACATTGGACTCTTTTGTTTTGCTTGTTCTGGCTGTCAGCTCTTTATTTATTTTAATGCAGATGATTCCTACATTGATTGCCAAAGAGCGGCTTATGGAAGAAAAGAGACTCTATACCATAAATCAGACTTACTATAAGAACTTGGAAAGGCAGCAGACAGAGATTCGGATTTTACGCCATGACATGATTCATCATCTAACTCTTTTAGGTACTTTACCCGAAAAAGAGAGACAAGCCTATATAGAACAGCTGACCGGAAAGCTCAATGATGAACAGATGATTCATTACTGCGATCATCCGGTGGTAAATGGGGTACTCAGTGTAAAATCTTCTGTAATAAGGTCCTGCAACATTAGATTTACTGTGGGCGTAAAGATATCCCATATATTGGCCCTAGAGGATGTGGAACTTTGTACTTTGGTGGGAAACAGCTTAGATAATGCCATTGAGGCGTGCGAAAAGGTTTCTGTGGAAAATCGTTTGATCCATTTTACCATGAGAGCAGAGAAGGGGATGCTTGTGATGAGGGTGGAAAATAAAGTCGCAGAAGAAACAGAGTCTAAAAACTGGAAAGAGGGGAATCTTCCGCAGACAACGAAAAAAACTTCTGAAGGCCATGGATATGGTCTCAGAAGCATAGAACAAATTATAGAAAAATATGATGGGCAGATGGAACTGTCTATTACAGACGGAATTTTCACTTTATTTCTCTATCTGCCGCTGCCTGATTTGACAGATTAGAGAGAGTAGCCAGAAGCTGTGTAATATCGTCGGGAATGGGCGCCTCGAAGGAGAGATTTTCCCCAGTGACAGGATGACGAAAAGCCAGATAACGGGCGTGAAGGGCCTGACGATTGATATAAGGCGAGACGATTTCCTCGTGGAAGTCTTTAGGAATGTTGTGAATTCGTCTATACTCGAAAGGATTTCCGTGACAGTACAGATGGTCGCCTACAATGGGATAGCCTATATAGGATAGGTGAATTCTGATTTGGTGGGTTCTGCCTGTATCCAGCTTTAGTTCTACCAGAGAGTGGCCCGCAAACCTGTCCAGCACCGTATAATGGGTCACGGAAGGGGAGCCGCCTTCTTCCTCAGGAACTACCCAGCGTTCCACTTCATCGGCATAGGGCCTTCCCAAAGGTAGGTCGATGGTTCCTTCTTCTTCAGGAATTTCGCCGGTGACCACAGTGATGTATTTTTTTATCACTCGGTTCTTTCGCATTTGTTTGATAATTTCTTCTTGGGCAAATCCGGTTTTAGCCACAATCATTAGACCGGAGGTGTTCATATCCAATCGGTTGACAAAACGAATCTTATAAGGCTGGCCTTTGCCGGTTTCCTGATCATCCAGCATTTTTTTCATTAGGCCGTTGGCAATGGTGTGGTCAGGCTTCCCCTTGGTAGGGTGAACCGCTACTCCGGCTTGTTTGTTTAACACTAAAATATCGTCATCTTCATAGATGACGTGGATGGGAATGTCTTCAGGAGGAAAATCGCTGGCTTCCTCCGGCATTTTGACGAGAAGTATGTCTCCTGTTTGGGTGGGAATCCATCCTGGCATGGGCTCTCCGTTGAGGTAGACCAGATTTTGAAATTTCAGCTTGGTCATGAGGCGAGAGGAAAAGGTGAAGTGGTGACGAATTAACTCTTTGATGGAGCGGCCCGATTCCTCTGGGGTTACGATATGTTTAAATTCTGTCATAAAAACTCCAATTTATAAAAATTATAGGAACTTGCTCTTCGCCTTGTCCCAAAAATGCAGGTTGCCGAACCGCATCATGCTGACCTTCTGGCGGGACAGGGAAATTTTAATCTCTTTTACGTGGTGGTGGGTTTCCATCAGGCCGTCGTAAACGATGGTCAGACAGTCGTCGTGATCCATGCAGGGACGGATGGTCAGGGTATCGCTGGAAGGGAGAACGATGCTGGAAGTAAAGGAGCGATAGGCAATGCTGTTCATGGGTGCAATAGGCGTTACCTGCAGCAGATTCAGCCGAGGATCCACAATGCTGCCACCCAGAGAGTAATTGTAGGCAGTGCTTCCCGCCGTAGTAGCCACGCAAAGACCGTCGCCTGAAAAACGTTCGATGAAAGAATCGTTGATAGACAGATTCAAGTGAACCGGATATGTAGGCGCGCCCTTGACAGCGATTTCATTGAGGGCCGTATAGCGAAACAGGCCGTCATCGGTGGTGATGCAGCCTTTGATTGTATGGAAGGTTTGCAGGGTGTATTGCTCCTGGTTGATCTGAAAGATCATGTCGTCGATTTTATCCGGCGGCACCTCCTGGAAGAAGCCAAGATGGCCGGTGTTGATGCCCACCACCGGCGCCTTGGGAAAATCCAGTTCCTGCATCAGTCTGAGCAGAGTGCCGTCTCCGCCGATACACAGAATCAGCTCCGTATCCTGGTCGAAGGTTTCGTAGACCCGAAGACCAGACTTTATCAGTTTCGTTCTCAAATCTTTTTCAATTTTTGCTGACACTTCAGTGTCATTGGCATAGATATATACTTTTCTGTTCATGAAATTATCCTTGCATCAGCTGCTCAAATTCTTCTACCAGTTCCTTGAAAGTTTCCATGGCCAATCTGATTGGCTCTGGAGAGGACATATCCACACCAGCGATTTTTAAAAGTTCCACCGGATAGTCGGAGGAGCCGCTCTTTAAGAACTGAATATAGTGATCTCTGGCTGCTTTTCCCTCTGTAAGAATTTTACGGGAGATGGCAGTGGCTGCCGAATAGCCGGTGGCGTACTGATACACATAGAAGCCGCGATAAAAATGAGGGATACGGGCCCATTCGTACTTGATATATTCATCCTCGGAGAGGGCTGGGCCGAAATATTTAGCGTTGAGCTTGTCATAGGTATCGTTTAACCATTGGGCAGTCAGCACACCGCCGCCTTCCACTTCCTTGTGGGTCAAATCCTCAAATTCGGCGAACATGGTCTGGCGGAAGAGGGTGGTGCGGAACTCTTCGATATAATAGCCAATAAGATATTTTTTCATATCCAAATCGGTTTCCTTGTCCAGCAGATGTTGAATCAGCAGGGATTCATTGACAGTGGAGGCAACCTCTGCCGTAAAGATGGAATGATCCCCATAGGTGAAAGGCTGGTTGTTTCTGGTATACCAGGAATGCATGGAATGTCCCATTTCATGAACAATGGTAAATACGTCTTTTAGGGTATCGGTGTAATTGAGAAGGACATAAGGCTTGCTGTCATAGGAACCGAAGCTGTATGCACCGGAGGTTTTTCCCTGATTCTCATAGACGTCTAGCCACCGTTCATCCACCCCTTTTTGCAGCTGATTGACATATTCATCGCCCAGGGGAGCCAGACCTTCCTTCATGATTTCCACAGCCTTTTCATAAGGAATTTCATTTTTCGGAAGTTTTACCAAAGGCACATAAACATCGTACATTTTCAGTTCATCAACGCCCAGAAGCTGTTTTCTTAAGGCAATGTAACGATGAAGAACTGGCAGATATTCATGAACTACAGAAATAAGATTATCGTAAACCTCTTCGGGAATGTTGCCGCCTGACAGAGCCGCCTGGCGGGCAGAGTCGTATTTTCGGATTCTGGCCGATACTGCATCGGTCTTTACATTATAATTGTAAGTGGTGGCGATGGTGTTAATCAGCCCTTTGTAGGCTTCATACATATTGGTGAACGCTGCTTTTCTAACTTGGCGGTCGTGGCTTTCCATGAAGGCGATATAGTTGCCATGGGTTAGAGGTACCGTGTCCCCATCCTCATCGGTTACTGTACCGAAAGTCATATCTGCATTATTGAGCATGGTAAAGATGTCGTTGGTGGAGCCCATGACTTCGCTGAGCTGGGCTAGAAGATGTTCTTCACCTTCTGTCAGCACATGGGCTTTTTCACGTAGAGCATCCAGCAGAAGGAACTCATACTGTTTCAGAGCAGGTTCACGAGCAATATAGGTCTGGATCTGCTCTTCAGTGGATTCTAAGAGTTGCGGGGTAAAGAAGGACATGGCTGCGGAAACCTTGGCGATGGCAGTACCGCATTTGTCATCCATGGCCTGATATTTGTCCGCCCGATTGTCCTCATCCTTTTTCATATGGGCATAGACAAAGGCATGTTCCAGTCTGCGCCAGATATCGTCCCGCATTTTCAGAGCTTCGGCGAGAGTAGCGGCAGACTCCGTAAGCTTGCCGTCATATTTGGAAAATTCGTTGGCTTTCTCGATAGAGAGTTCTAAGTCTTTTTCCCACTGGGTTTCATCGGGATACATGGCCTCAATGTCCCATTTATATCTTTCTTCAATATTTTCACGCTGTTTCAAATTTTTATCAGCCATTTTCGCCTCCTATAGTAGAAATCATTCATAGAATGTGATAAACTATAGTATACCATAATTATAAATATTTTACAAAAAAAGACGGAAAATATGGCGACATATTTTCCTTTTTGAAAGTTTGAAAGGAAGTTTCACATATATGGATAACAGACCTATCGGCGTGTTTGATTCCGGATTGGGAGGGCTGACCTGTATCCCCCATCTGTTCAAAGAACTACCAGAGGAGAGAGTCATCTACTTCGGCGATACGGCCAGAACGCCTTATGGCTCCAAAGCCATATCTACAGTACAGACCTATACCAATCAGATTGCAGATTTTTTGGCGTCTAAGGATGTAAAGATGATGGTCATTGCTTGTAATACCATCAGTTCCACATGTTTACCCCAACTGCGGCAGAGGTTTCCCAACATTCCCATTTTAGGAATCATAGAGCCGGCAGCCCAGAGGGTCGCCTTTGGATGTGATGAAAGTAACCGCATTGGCATTATCGCCACCAAGGTGACCATTTCCAGCGGTATGTATGAGGAGAGCATTTTACATCACCGCCAAGGGCTTCATGTATTTAGCAAAGCAACGCCAGCCTTTGTACCTCTCATTGAGGAGGGGATCATCGAAAACGATATTATGGATTTGACCATCCAGTATTATATGGATGATTTTATGAAAGAAAATCAAATTGACACATTGGTTCTCGGATGTACCCATTATCCTCTGATTCGAAGGAATCTGGAAAGATTGTATCCGGCTCTTTCCATTGTCAATCCTTCTTATGAAATTGTGGCGAAGGTTCAATCTCAGTTGGAAGACAGAGGACTATTGGCAGAAGAAAACGATAGGGAAAATGTGTTTTATGCCAGCGACCTTTCAGAGAACTTTGTCAATATGATTCAGAAGGTGCTGGAAACGGAAAAATCGGATCTGATTCTGAAATTTAAAAATCTGGATTTATAAGGAGGGAAGAGCATGTTAGGTAAGGACAAGCTTTATGAACTTTTGGATATAGAAGATGGAGCGGATTTTCAGTATTTTGAAAATGTGGCGGCTCTGTTTGAGTGTGAGGAGGAAATAGAGGAGTCGGCGCTGTTACAGTTGCTGTTACAGGTGGATAAGGAAACTTTGACGGAACTGATTCACAACTACTTTGAGGAGACGACCGATTTTCTGCCAGGGGATGCGGCGGAGACTTACGGCATATTGGAACGAATCAAATTTGCTCTCATGGGACTTGCAAGAAACAGCCAGGGAGATGGGGAAGAGGCCCAAAGAAGCCTGGCAAATTTGGCGGAAGAACTGAATCGATTCCGTAGGTGGTATGCTGTGGAAAGCAAGGTGTATTGCAGCGGAATCAGCAGTGCTTTAGAGGAAAAGACGGTACCCATGCGTGATGCCATAACCATGGCGCGACTGGAACAGTTGGGAGAAGAGAAATATTTTTATGATTTTAGCGAATGTTTAGACTATCCTTTGGAGGAATATATCATGTCTCTTGGAGACATGGTGGCTGCAGAATACAGGGATGAGGATACCGACGGCTACAATGGAGAAACCAGTGCAGAGTTAGAACCGGACTATGAAGAATCGGAGTACGGCAGCATCTTACAGTAACCCGAAACAAAGGGCCCGCATAGTATGATAGAAAGACTATGATACTATGGAGGTCATTTATGGGCGAAGATCGTAACAGATGTTTAGAGTGCTGCGAGCAGGACTGTGTAAGAAATTGCAAGGAACAGTGCTTTCAGGAATGTTGCTGTGACAACCATCGGGATGGATGCTGTGATGATGGAGAAAATAATCTATTTGGGCTTTTGATTCTATTGATTATTTTGTACTGTTTGTTCTGTAATAACAACGGAAGAGGCGGCCTGTTTGGCGGCTTATTTTAAGATGAATGGGGATTTGCAACTGCAAATCCCTTATCCCTGATTGGACAAGGATCATTTGAATACATGGGGAGGAAAAATGGGAGATAGAAATACATATAAACAAGGGATGGCATCAGCATTGGGCTGTAGTATTTGGTGGGGGATTATGCCTATCTACTGGCAGATGCTTCGGCCTATCGATTCGGTGGTCATTATTTTTTACCGCATCGTTTTGGTGGCAGTGGTCTGTTTTATCGCTGCCGTGAAGGTACATGGTATGGAAGAGATAAAGGAGCAGTTTCGTCCGGCAGGCGTTAAAGGTCGGTACTTTTTGGCGGGGCTTCTGATAACCGCTAACTGGTCTATCTATATCTGGGCGGTCAATGCCAACTATGTGATTCAGACCTGTATCGGCTATTATATCGAGCCGCTTCTGGTCTGCATCTTTGGAGTGGTCATTTTTAAAGAGGGAATGGACAAGTTTAAAACGGTGGCTTTGGCCCTTGCTGCTGCGGGCGTACTTGTGGTTATCATTCATTTTCGTCAGGTTCCGCTAATCGCTTTGGGACTGGGATTCAGCTTCGCCATCTATGCGGCAGTGAAGAAAAACTATCCTATGCCGCCGCTACTATCTCTGCTCTATGAGACTATTTTTCTCATGCCTATAGCGTTGGTGGTAGTGATTGCCATGGAAGCCACGGGAAATGGGGCCCTTGCGGTGGCAGACGGGGGAAAATATTTTCTGCTTTTGTTTTGCGGTCTGTTTACAGCTTTTCCGCTGGTTCTGTTTGCCAATGCAGCCAATAAGATTAGCCTGTTTTCTCTTGGCCTTACGGAATATATTTCACCGACCTTATCCTTGCTAATCAGCATCTATTTGTTTCAGGAACCTTTTGATGGAATTCAACTGGCGGCCTTTGGTATCATTTGGGTTGGATTGGCCTTTTTCAGCTATGGAGAGTTTCAAAATCAGAAACTGGAGAAAGAAGGGCAGAAAACGGCAGAGAATCAAATAGACGATAGGTGAGGAGTGTCTATGGAAGAATCAAAAATATTTGAAGACTTTGAAGGTCATGATAGAAATCGTTATCCCTATCCCATTTATAGGGTGACAGGCGGTATGGGCGGAGAAGCCCTGCTCATTCTGGGGGAATCAAAAACTGCGTTATACGACGCAGGTATGGCCTGTTTTGCAGAGCAGATGATAGAGAATATAGAGGCTGTTTTAGAACGGGAGCGCACAAAGCTGGATTATGTAGTTTTATCTCATACCCATTACGATCATATCGGAGGATTGCCTTATGTGTTGATGCGCTGGCCTGATGTGAAAGTATATGCCAGTTCCAAAGCAAAACAAGTCTTTGACAGCGAGGGCGCGAAGGCTACCATCAAAAGGCTGGGAGAATATGCAGCAACAAGTTATGGAGTTAACGATATAAATATTATTGTAGATAATATGAGGGTGGATAGGGTTTTGGCGGACGGGGATAAAATCATGCTGGGAAAAGAACAATATTTGCTGGCCTATGAGACCAAAGGGCATACCGATTGCTCCATGTCCTATTTTTTGTTACCAGAGAAAATTTTGATTACTTGCGAATCCACAGGAGTTTTAGTAGGGCCAGGGAAAATTGATACCTCTGCGTTGAAAGATTTTGCAGAGACCATTGAGGTGGCAAAACGTTTAAAAAAATTGGACATCAAGTATCTGATTTCACCCCATTACGGTGTGGCGCCAATGTGGCTGAATCAACATTATTTTGATATGTATATACAGGCAGCCAGAGAAGAAGAGGCATTTATTCAAGAAAAAATTCAAAGAGACCTAACCTTTGACCAGGTGATGGAAGCCCATAGGAAAGTCTATTGGCTGGAAGGACGGGGCAGCGCCCAGCCTTATGCTGCATATAGGATCAATACGGAGAATATTGTGAAACAAGTGTGGAAAAAGTTGGTTTAAAATGGTATACTAAAACAATAGAGAAACATAGTTATTTGAAAGACCCTTGCCAACCGAGGGGGAGATAAATGAACATGTGAGGTGAACATGATGGAGAACTATGATGTATTAAAAAGCAAATTGATGGCTAACGTGGAAAATGGTCTAGGGGAATTGATTGCTTTAAGCGATGAGATTGCAGATCATCCTGAACTTTCGGGACAGGAATATGAAACCTCTAAGAAGATTGTAGCATTACTGCGCCAACATGGATTTGAGGTGGAATATCCCTTTGCAGGATTGGAAACATCCTTTCGTGGTATCTTTGGCCCCAACAATCATAAGCATAAAGTCGCTATTTTGACAGAATACGATGCGCTTCCAGGTATTGGTCATGCATGCGGCCATTGTGTCAGCGGTTCCATCAGCATATTGGCGGCTTTGGCTTTAGTACCATTGCAGGACGAATTGAACTGTGACATTCATATTTTGGGAACGCCCAATGAAGAAATCGACGGCGCTAAATGTGCAATGGTAGACCAAGGTGTTTTTTCAGGCTATGATATGGCTATGATGATTCACCTATATGATCAGAACCTTTTATATTGCAAGTTATTGGGACTCCATCAGTTTCTGTACACTTTTCATGGAAAAGCTGCTCATGCATCAGCAGCTCCTTGGGATGGTATCAACGCCCTCAACGGTGCTCAGCTGATGTTCCATGGTATCGATATGCTTCGTCAGCATGTGACGCCGGACGTTCGGATGCACGGCGTCTATAGAAATGGTGGAGAAGCGCCGAATATTGTGCCAGAGGAGGCCAGTGCAGAGTTTTATTTCAGAGCGCTGGATAAAGCGTATTTGTTCGAATTGGATAAACGGGCCGACAGGTGTGCAGAAGGTGCGGCCATCATGACGGACTCTACTTGGGAAAAGGCGTTGACTGCTGCCATGTATGACAATTTAAAAAACAATGAGGCTGGATTGGAAGCATTGAAGGAAGTCTATGATGAACTTGAGATTCCAATCAATGGGGATCATGATATGATTTTCGGTTCCTCTGATGCAGGAAATGTTAGCTTTGTTTGCCCAATGTTTCATCCAACTTTGCAGATTGTAGATCGGGGCGTTGCGATTCATACCAGAGAATTTGCTGAAGCGGTAAAATCGGACAGAGCCCACCAGGCCATCGACCTTGGCGCGAAGGTGATCGGTCTGCAGACGTTGAAGATATTCTGTGATGAAAAGCGAATTGCTGCATTGAGGGCAGATTTCGAGAAATAGTGGCAGCAGGTTTATCAGGCGGTTGCCCAAACAAAACATTTCAATAGATAGTTTGTAAGAACGAGAGATTTTAACTTATTTAAGAAATTAGTGATTCAGGTTAAAATGCAATATATAATCGCAGCCACACATCAAACGAGTGGTTATCTGTTTCGTTCACTACAAGGCGACGCTTTGCAAAATGCTTTTCTTGAAACATACGGAAATATTGAAAGGGGCTGTGCCCTAACGGTTATTTTCCGTTAAAGCGACAGCCCCATTCGATAGTCTATTCTATTTTTTATCTTCTAGGCTGTGGTCTTTGCGGACGGTTTGGTCTGCCGTTATCGCAGCCGCATCCGTTGTCGTCGCATGAGTCACAGGAGTTACACGGGTCGCAATCGCAGTCGCATCCACAGCCGCAGTTACCGCCAACTACAGGGCCGCATCCACAGTCTCCGTTATCGGTGTTATCGGCGATGGCGCCACAGTTTTCAATGGTGTCGCACGGTCTAATCTGATTCGGGAACAGAGTTGGGAAGGACTGGCAGACTGCGTTCTGCTGTACTTCTGCCTGAACATAGCCAGTGGACAGAACACAGAGTTGTACTGGAACGACAATTTTCTTTTCGCAGGTTACACAGATGGCGATAATCAGGTTAGCTGTTACCTGGCCGTCTGCATCGATACATAGGTCTCTGCCATAATTATTGGTTGCCAATCTGGTTTCGCAAGCAGAGTTACAGAATTCAGTAAATCTAGGCAGGAAAGCCGTGTCGATGGCCGATGGCATACAGATTTCAAAGAAATTCGTAAGTACAAGCGGCTGGCAGGCCTCTGCCACATTTACTTCAGAAGAAATGGTAAAGATGGTTTCGCGGTTGCAGCTGTCACAAAGGAGCAGATCCAACTCTACAATCACATTACCTGTGATACAGATATTCTGTGTACCAAAGATCGGCGTACCCATACAGTCGTCATCACAGTTCGTCGTATCTGCATAAAGCAGTCTTTCTGACAGATTTCCGTCTGCGCCTACTACTGTTAACAGATCGCCTGCGCTGTTTCTAAGAAATGTAGCGCCGGAAATGCTGGTATTTACATCCAGCTTTAAGTTGTTTTCATCATCCACATTTTCGGGATTAAAGAATTTTTTGCATCTGATGTCTATCACGCGCTTTACCCTGTAACCGCATGGGATACATGGCGAGAAAACCTGACCGCTGACACTCTTCATGCCCTGAAGATGAAACTCCACAGCATCGAAGACTTTCTGTACATAGATCGGCTCGGATTTCAGGCTGCTGATATCTCCGTCAAATTCGCAGAGTACATGGGAATTGCAGCAGTTCTGATAGAGGTCTTGGGATACTCTTCCACCAAAGCAGCTCATATAGTAATACCTCCTTAAATGGTCTGGAAATAGTCCAATTTTCTTTCTTTGATAGTATATGAATTTCCATGAAAGTGTGTTACAATAATAAATTATTTAGAGAATTTACCCCAGATTGCCAAGGGCACCGTCAATCTAGGGTATGAAAATAAGGTGAACTGACTATGAAAAAAAACGGATTATTGATTTTGATTACCATTTTAATCGCTTTTGCCATTATCCTCTGGGCTACCAGCCTGGTGGGAACTGTTCTTGGCAAAACAGGGGAGTTAATCGCTTTAATCGCGGTGGCGGCGGTGCTGCTGGTCGGCTTCATCAAATCAAAGGAGGATAAATAGGGATGAGCTTTATCGATATAAGGAAATTGGACTGTGGCGTTCGCGTGGTCATGGAACGGATTCCCTATGTGGAATCAGTGGCAGTGGGCATCTGGGTCAAGGCAGGAGCCGTAGATGAGACCGCCAAATATGCAGGTATTTCCCATTACATAGAACACATGATGTTCAAGGGTACAGAAAAAAGAAGCGCCAGAGACATTGCTGCGGACATCGACAAGATTGGAGGCAACATCAATGCCTTTACCGGCAAGGAAGCTACCTGCTATTATGTAAAGGTTTTGAAGGATAACTTTGAAAAAGGAACGGAAGTCCTGCTGGATATGCTAAACCACTCTGTTTTTGATCGTGCGGAAATGAATAAGGAGCGGCAGGTTATCTGTGAAGAAATCAAGATGACCCAGGACCAGCCCGACGACTTGGCTCACGACATTATAGGGGAAATGGTATTTCAGGGAGATCCTCTGGGAAATTCCATTATCGGTACGCCTACCAGTTTGAAACGAATCAGTAGAAATGTGCTGACAGCGTATAAAGAGGCTGAATATACCAGAGATTCCATTGTTGTATCTGTTGCAGGAAATATAGAGCCAGAACGAGTCTGTGATTATCTGGAAGGACAGTTTGAAAAGCTGTATCCATCCAAACCTGTAAAATCTGTAGTCACAGCGCCTTATGAGAAGTCGAGCAGGGTAGTGGTTAAGGATATCCAACAGTCCCATCTTTGTCTGGCAACCAGGGCCATTTCCTTGGATGACCCACAGTATTACGCGTTTTCCATTTTAAACAATGTGATGGGCGGCAGCATGAGTTCCCGATTGTTTCAAAATATCAGGGAGGAGAAGGGGCTGGCTTACAGCGTCTATTCCATGCTCAGCGCTTACAGCAGAACTGGATATTACATCATCTATGCAGGCGTCAGCCATGATAAAATACGCAAGGCCATAGAGGGAATCAGAGAAGAACTTCAGACATTAAAAACAGGCGGTATTACAGAGGAAGAACTTTCTGCATCCAGGGAACAGTTAAAGAGCAATTATATCTTTGGCCAGGAAAATGTGGCCAGTCGTTGTTTCAGTATCGGTAAGAATTTGTTGCTTTTGGATCGGGTTTATACGCCGGAGCAGGTACTAGCTGATTTAAATGGGGTCACCATGGAGGATATCGAAGTGGTGAAAGAAAGGATATGCGATTTGGGCAGGTATTCGGCAGTGGCTGTAACAGGAAAACGAATTGATTTGAAAGGTATGATGGGTGCATAAACGAAAGGACGAGGAAAGAAATTTGAATCAGGAAATTGCAGGTCTAAAGATAAAAATTGTGAGCAAGAGCGGGCGCCTGCCTTCTTATGAGACGGCGGGCGCAGCAGGGGCCGACCTTCGGGCATATTTGCCGGAAGGCGGCGTTAGAATTGAACCGGGACAACGACGGCTGATTCCTACCGGACTTTTTGTAGAATTGCCGCCGGGCATCGAAGCCCAAGTCAGAGCCAGATCGGGGCTTTCCATTAAACATGGTATCACCATGATAAATGGCGTGGGCACAGTGGATAGCGACTATCGAGGCGAGTGGAATGTGCCTGTCATCAATCTGGGAGAAGAAGCCTATACCATAGAGGATGGAGACAGAATCGCCCAGGTGGTATTTAGCAGATATGAACAGGCCGATTTTATCCTTGCAGAAGAGGTTCAGGCTACTGAAAGGGGAGCAGGCGGTTTCGGACACACCGGAGTGAAATGAGGAGGAGCGTATGCTGGTTAGAGAAGATTTAGAGCAAAGAGAATTTATCATGCTTTCAGAAAAGGCGACGAAAAGCGTAGCTTCTCGTGGCAGAAAATATCCAGAGGAAAAGTGCCATATGCGTACGGAATTTCAACGAGACAGAGACCGTATCGTTCATTCTAAAGCCTTTCGCCGCCTCATGCACAAAACTCAGGTGTTTTTGGCGCCGGAAGGAGACCATTTCAGAACGAGGCTGACCCATACCATTGAAGTATCTCAGATTGCCAGAACTATTGCCAGAAGTCTGAATCTTAATGAGGATTTGACCGAAGCCATTGCATTGGGCCATGATTTGGGGCATACGCCTTTTGGCCACAATGGAGAGATGGTGCTCAATTCCATTCATCCCGGCGGATTTGAACATAATTTACAGAGCCTTCGAGTGGTGGAGGTGTTGGAATCCACTGCAAATCGTAAGGGTATGAACCTGACCGAAGAGGTACGGGATGGCATTGTAGGCCATACCGGGGCATATATGCCGTTTACTTTAGAAGGGCAAGTTGTCAAGATTAGCGATAGGATCGCCTATCTGAACCATGATATCGATGACGCAGTACGCAGCGGGGTTATTTCTATGGGGGATATTCCTAAGCAGGTACTGGATTTGTTTGGAAGGAGCCATCAAGAAAGAATCAATAATATGGTCATCGATGTGATTCAAAACAGCGATGGACAGGAGCAGATCTATCAGAGCGCTGCCTATAAGGAAGAAATGAATCATTTGAGAAGTTTCATGTTTGCTAATGTATATAAGAGCAGCAGAGTGAAAAAGGAAGAGGATTTGGCCAAAGTAGAAGTGGTGATCAAATCCCTGTATGAATATTTTATTGGTCACCCAGAAGAACTTCCAGGGGATTTAAAGCCCATTGCCAAGGAGGATGGCATAAACGAGGCGGCCAAGGACTGTGTGGCTGGCATGACTGACCGTTATGCCCTCCATCTATATACAGAACTGTTTGTACCAAAGAGCTGGAAATAAGGATAGATAGTCAATTTTGTCTTTCAAAGTTTAAAAAAATTTTTGTAATTTTTCACAAATAAAAAAGGAAACAGCCCATTTTTGTCGTATACTATCAGTAGATAGGAGTAAAAAATGGGTTTGTCTTTTAGTAATTCTACAATCGAGGATCTAAAAAGCCAGATCAATATTGTGGATGTGGTCGGCAGAGTGGTGACGCTGAAGCGCGCTGGTGCAAATCACAAAGGTGTTTGTCCGTTTCATAATGAAAAGACACCTTCTTTTGTTGTATCTGAGCAGAAGCAGATTTTTACCTGTTTTGGGTGCGGCGCCACAGGAGATGCCATCGGTTTCGTGATGAAATACTACAATCTGGATTTCAACGAGGCGGTAGAAAGATTGGCCAATGAATACGGTATTACCATTAAGCGAAACCATTTTGGTGAGGATCGAGAGAAGTACTACGAGATTAACAAAGAAGCAGCCAGATTTTTTTATCGGGCCTTTACCGAGCAGAAGAATGCAGGATATACATATATGAGAAATCGCGGCATCAGCGACGCCACATTGAAAAAGTTTGGAATCGGTTATGCTGATGAAAAATGGGACAGCCTTTACAACTATTTCAAAGAAAAAGGTATTGAAGAAAAAATTTTGCTGGAACTAGGTTTGATTTCTGAAAGCAAGGGGAAATATTATGATAAGTTCCGAAATAGAGTCATGTTTCCCATCATCAATACCAGCGGCAAGGTAATCGGCTTCGGAGGACGAGCTATCGGCGACGATACGCCTAAATATCTCAATTCGCCGGAAAACAAGGTGTTTCAGAAGAAGAATAATCTATATGCCTTAAATACCACCAAACAGGATATCGGTAAAGAAGGCTATGCCATTTTGGTGGAAGGGTATATGGATGCCATTTCTCTATTTCAGGGCGGTGTGAGAAATGTAATCGCGTCCCTTGGAACAGCGCTGACAGAGAATCAGACCAAGCTGATTAAACGATATACCCGTCAGGTGATTCTGTCATATGATGCTGACAGTGCAGGACAGAATGCAGCCATGCGAGGAATTGAAATCTTGACCAAAGAGGGGTGCAAGGTGCGAGTGCTCCATGTGACTGATGGGAAGGATCCAGACGAATACATCAAAAAGAATGGACGGGATGGATTTTTAGCGCTGATTGATGAGGCGCTTCCCCATATCGACTATAAATTAAACTTTATAAAAAAAGACGTTGATATTACAACAGAAGAAGGAAAGATAGATTTTGTAAAATCCGCTGCCAAGTTGTTAGCAAATCTCAGTCCGGTAGAAGCGGATGTCTATATCAAAAAAATTGCAAAAGAACTGAAAATTGCTGAAGGCGCTATAAAAATGGAAATCTTAGGCAATAATACGGTAGGACACAATGGCCCGTCCAGTTCCAATCGTCAGGATAGGCAAAGAGAAATGGAAGGTAACGCGCTTCGGGGAAAGAGGGCTATAAAGGATGAATCTGATATAAAGGAGATCAACTTATTGGAGGCCAATCTCCTAAAAACATTATTGATGAGTCCCATACTTACGGAAAAACTTCTGGATTATGATGAGGTTATAGCAAGTCAGCTTGGAAGAAAGGTAGTGGACATTCTGTTTGAACTTTATGGGCTTCATGGGGATTTCCATCTGGAACAGGTTTTGGACAGACTGGACCCAGAGGAAAGTGAAAGCTTACAAAAATCCTTAGATGGGATTGTAATATGCGCCAATGAAGAGCAGGTATTTGAGGAATGTATCAATACCTGGCGATGCAATCAGCTGGCAGAACGAGAACAGGACCTAATTCTGCGATTATCTTTGGCCGACGAAGAAAATAATGAGGATGCAATCAACCAGTTAACGATGGAATTGATGAAAGTGCAGAATGAGATAAAAGTACGCGGGGGAAGAACATAATGGTAACAGAAAATAAAAACATGATACAACAGAATGAAAATGCTGCGGCTGAGTCTCAGATAGATAAGAAGCAGGAAATCATCAATGAACTGGTAGAAAAAAGCAAGAGCATGAAGAATAAGCTGACTTATTCAGCCATTGCGGATGTGCTGGAATCTACCGAACTGGATAAAAATCAGATGGATGATATCTATGATAGTCTCATGGCAAAAGGCATTGAGATTGTATCAGAGACAGAAGAAGATTTCGATGTACTTTTGGATGAAAACATTGATCTTTCTGAGGACCCAGATCAAGTGATGGATGAGGGAGCAGACATGGATTTAGAAGCTTCCATTCCAAAGGGAATTGCCGTCGATGATCCGGTGAGAATGTATCTGAAGGAAATCGGTAAGGTGCCTCTGCTTTCAGCGGAGGAAGAAATCGAACTGGCCAAACGGATGGAGCAGGGAGACGAGGATGCGAAAAAACGTCTCTGCGAAGCAAACCTGCGTCTGGTAGTCAGCATTGCCAAACGCTATGTGGGAAGAGGGATGCTCTTTTTAGATTTGATCCAGGAAGGAAATCTGGGCCTGATTAAAGCAGTAGATAAATTTGATTACAGGAAGGGATATAAGTTTTCAACCTATGCGACTTGGTGGATTCGGCAGGCTATTACCCGTTCCATTGCGGACCAAGCCAGAACCATTCGTATTCCAGTTCATATGGTGGAGACTATCAATAAGTTGATTCGAGTATCTCGTCAGCTGTTGCAGACCTATGGTCGTGAACCGACCCCAGAGGAGATTGCAGAAGAAATGAGCCTTTCTGTAGAAAAGGTTCGTGAAATTCAGAAGATTGCCCAAGAACCGGTATCTTTAGAAACGCCTATCGGTGAGGAAGAGGATAGCCATTTGGGAGATTTTATTCCTGATGAAGATGTGCCTGCACCAGCAGAAGCAGCGGCTTTTTCTATGTTAAAAGAACAACTGGTAGAAGTGCTGGATACTCTGACAGAGAGAGAACAGAAGGTGCTGAAACTTCGTTTTGGTCTGGAGGATGGCCGGGCCAGAACTCTGGAGGAGGTAGGCAAGGAGTTTGATGTAACCAGAGAGCGGATTCGGCAGATTGAAGCCAAAGCGCTGCGTAAACTCCGTCATCCAAGCAGAAGCAAAAAATTGAAGGATTACCTGGAATAATGGTGAATTTAACACCGCGCCTGATGGCGCTTGCAAGTGAAATAAAAGAGGGAGAAACCATGGCTGACATTGGTACAGATCATGGTTTTCTACCTGCTTTTTTATGGGAAAAAGCCATCTGTCCCCATGTGATTATGGCAGATGTGAGCGCAGGTTCCTTGGAAAAAGCCAAAACCAACTGCAGTCAGAGATTCTCGGAAACGACCCAATTTGATTTTCGCCTAGGCGATGGTCTTCAGGTATTAGAGCCGGCAGAGGTGGACGTAGTGGTGATAGCCGGTATGGGCGGCATTTTAATGACAGAAATTATGGAAAGAGACCTGGAAAAATCTCTCTCCTTTAACCGGTTTGTTCTGCAGCCGAGAAACAATGTGGGTAGGTTGCGTCATTGGCTCTATCATCATGGCTTTTCCATTATAAACGAACAGTTAGTTCGCGAAGGAAAATACATCTGCGAAATCCTCACAGCCATACCTAAAGAGGTGGCGGTTACCAAAGATTTGGGCGCTGATCGTATTGAATATCAGTATCCCAGAAAGCTGTTGGAATTTCGTAATTCTCTGACCCAGGAATATTTGATGGGAAAATTACATATTGAAGAAGAGATTTTGCAAAGCATGATAGAGGGGAAGCAACCCTCTAAAAAGCTACGGGCCCAAAGATATAGAATCGATTATTTAAACGACTTACTTCATGACGAGGAGAAACTTCATGCGGATATGTGAAATTGTGAAAGGAATCGAAGAGTATTTTCCTCTTTCGTCACAGGAAAATTGGGACAATTCTGGTTTTCAAGTGAAATTGGGAAATCCAGACGTTCAAGAAATCCTGGTGGCTCTGGAAATTACCGAGGAAGTCATCGATGAGGCTGCACGTCAAGGAATTAAGTTGATTATCACCCATCATCCGCTGCTGTTTGGAAGTCTTCGGCAGATCGATCAATCTGATATGGTGGGAAACTATGTATGCAGGCTGGTACAAGCAGGAATTTCTGTATATTCCACGCATACGCCTTTCGATAAGTGTGCAGGTGGAAATAATGACTATTTAGGCAGATTGCTCCACTTAAAAGATATTCGTCCCATTGCAGGTGAGGAAACTGGCATCTGCAGAGAGGGATTGATTGACGGAGCGTGTACCGTCAGAGAATATGTTTTGCAGATTGAGAAGTGGCTTAGATTGCCTCGCAATCAGTTCCGCTTTACGGGAAATCCAGAGGCTGTGGTAGAGAAGGTAGGACTTTGTACTGGCGCTGGGGCGGAGTTTCTTGAGCAGGCCAGAGTTGCAGGGTGCGACCTGTTTATTACCGGCGACGTAAAGTATCATACGGCCCAGGCGGCCAGGGAGACAGGAATGAATCTGCTGGATTTAGGTCATTTTGGGACAGAATACATCTTTATGGAGAACATGAGGGAGTGGCTGCAAAGGCTCATACCAGACGGTGTTAGAGTCATGCTTTCAGAGGTTAATTTTAATCCGTTTATCATATTATAGGGGGACTAAAACAGGGGGACGGTAGAATGAAAAAACAAAAAAACAGAAAGACGATTGCTAAAGTGGTGGCAGTCATATTGATTGCAGCCATGGTAGTAGCCTATTCTATTACCTTTGTGGGTTACTTGTTTTAATCATACATACAAGATATGAATTTGGGTAAAGCAGACAATCGCGTGGGTCTATCAGGGCTCATGAGGAAAGTCCGGGCTCCACAGGGCGAAGATGCCAGATAACGTCTGGCGTGGGTAACCATAGGGAAAGTGCAACAGAAACATACCGCCGAAACAGGCGCGCTTACGTTTTGCCTAGTGCAAAACAAAGGCCGTGCTGTGGTAAGGTTGAAATGGCGAGGTAAGAGCTCACCGGCAGTATGGAGACATGCTGGCCGTGTAAACCCCATCTGGAGCAAGACCAAGTAGGGTCAAGAAAGGCGGCGGCCCGTTTGCCGACCCGTAAGGTAGGTCGCTAGAGCTTATCAGCAATGGTAAGTCGAGATAGATGATTGTCTAATACAGAACCCGGCTTATAGCTTTGCCCATTTATATATTATATGAACGCATTTTGCGACATAAAATCATTAGGAGGAAATGAAAAATGATGAATTACAAGAAAAAAGTGTTTTCTCTGCTGCTCGTTTTTGTCATGATATTCATGTTTGCAGCTTGTGGAGATGACACAGCAGATTATCCAGTTATGGAAGAAGTTACTTTGGGTAATGCCGAGACAGCTACTGGTAACGGTTTCAGCGCCCAGTATGATGCAGACAAGTGGGTCTATGACAGCACATTGGGATTTGCAATCTACGATAAGGAAGTATATGAAAGCGGAAATCCAGAAGGCAAGTGCGCCAATGTCAATGCCATTGTTTCTCAGGCTTATGATGGACCTTTTACTGAAAAGGATATGGATACCATTGTAGAACAGGCTGGTTCTTTAGGGATTGACGGCTATGAAATCGGCTTGAAGGAAATGCGTATGTTTAAAGAAGAGCCGGTTATCTATTTCGAATCCAGCATTACTTTAACCGATGATTTGCTGGATCTGATGATTGAACAGGGCGCTCTGACCGAAGCTGATATTGAAGCTTTAGGCGGCAGAGAGGCTGTTATCGACGGCGGTTCCCAGACCCAGATGTCTGTTAGCGCTATCATCGATGGAAAGATCGTAATTTTCACTGGTACATACAACAATGAAACTGAAAAGAGCGCAGTATTGGAAGCGATTCTGGGAATGATTCAGACCGGTAAGGCCAGCTAAATACAAGTAAAGTCTTAAACCAGTTGAGAGACAACAGATGCAATAGAAAAGCGGGAATGTCCATATGACAAACCCGCTTTTTGTGTAAATATTTAATATTGTTTTACATCCAAAGCCTCTACCAAATGAATGTCAGGATGTTTCTCTGCAAAATAATTTAAGGTAAATTGGTTGGCGAAAAGCACCAGCGGCCGTTTGAAGTGGTCGAAGACCAGCTTGGTTCTAGAATCCAGTACCTCCTTTACCGCCTCCAGAGTTTCTGTGTTATCTGGATCGATGTCAAGCCAGCGGGCCACGCTGAATTCCAATCTATCCAGACGAATTTCGGCATTGTATTCGTTCTTGAGACGGTACTCAAAGACTTCAAATTGGAGCTGTCCTACAGCGCCGATGACCACATCGTTATATTGATCGCGATAGACCTGGATGGCTCCTTCCTGGGCTAGCTGATCCACACCCTTTTGAAACTGCTTGGCCTTCATGGTGTTCTTTGGAGTTACTAAAGCGAACAGTTCTGGTGGGAAGGTTGGCAGCGATTCAAAGAACAAAGGCCCTTTGGTGGTGGTCAGAGTATCGCCGATCTGATAGTTTCCCGTATCGTAAATACCAATAATGTCGCCTGCAATGGCGTGTTCCACGTTTTCTCTCTCATTGGCCATGAGCATGGTGGATTGGGCCAGCTTCATTTCTTTTCCAGTTCTGGAAAGGATCACTGACATACCGCGCTCAAAGGTACCGGAACAGATACGGAAAAAGGCCAGTCTGTCTCGGTGAGCAGGATTCATATTGGCCTGAATTTTGAAGATAAAGCCACTGAAAAAATCGTCGGTAGGCTGTACCTGTCCTGTAGTGGTTTTGCGGGGGCCAGGGGCAGGGGACATATCTAAAAAGTGATTGAGAAACGGAATGGTACCGAAGTCCGCCAGAGCGGATCCGAAAAAGACAGGAGAGAGTTTTCCCGCGGAGATTTTCTCCATATCAAATTCATTTCCAGCGCCTTGAATCAGTTCAATCTCATCCCGCAGAGCGGAAAGGTTGTAGCCTGCAATTTCACCTTCAAGCTCTTCGCCAAAGACGCCATCCTCTCCAAGGACTATGGTTTTGCCAGCTTTGTACAGATGAACTTCATTTTTTAAGATATCGTAAATTCCTTCAAAGGTCAGGCCGCTTCCAATCGGCCAGGTTACTGGGGTCGAAGGAAGTCCAAGCACATCTTCCAGTTCCTGCACCAGATCGAAAGGGTCTTTCGTTTCCCGATCTAATTTATTGATAAAGGTAAAGATGGGAATTCCTCGCATACTGCAGACCTTAAATAGTTTTTTTGTTTGGGTTTCAATACCCTTAGCGCCGTCGATGACCATGACTGCACTGTCCACAGATGTGAGAATTCGATAAGTGTCCTCGCCAAAGTCATTATGACCTGGGGTATCCATGATGGAAATCACTTTATCGTCATAAGTAAATTGCATGACAGAGGAGGTGACAGAGATACCTCTTTGTTTTTCAATCTCCATCCAGTCTGAAGTGGCGAACTTAGCGTTTCTTCTGGCTTTGACTGTACCAGCTTCCCGAATGGCGCCGCCATGAAGCAATAGTTTTTCGGTCAGCGTGGTTTTACCAGCATCTGGATGGGAGATGATGCCAAAAATCCGTCGAGCGTTGATTTCTTCCAATCGTGTTGTCATACTTCTATATCCTTTCATTTTTCACGGCCAAATATCAATTGATCGTGTGGTTTATATTCTTTATCAATCAGATACACATAAAATATGGTGGATAATACCTAAAATATCATACCATAAATCTTGTATTTGTAAATGTTTTTTGGTATAATATCTCTTCATGAGAGAGAAAAGAGGGATATTATGGAAGAAAAAGAACTTTTACGACGAAATGAAGAACAGAATCCAAATGAGAATTCAGCAGTTCATGAGAACAAAATGGGTATTATGCCTGTAAAGAAATTGCTCATTAGTATGGCATGGCCGGCTATGCTATCTATGACCATCAATGCCTTATATAATGTGGTAGACAGTATTTTCGTGGCTTGGCTCAGCGAGGATGCTTTTACTGCGGTATCTATTGTAAATCCCATTCAAATGTTAATTATCTCCCTAGCTGTGGGAAGCGGTGTAGGTGTTAATTCTTTGATTGCGCGGCTTTTAGGCGCTAAAAATCAAGAGGGTGCCAATAAGGCTGCCAGCGCTAGCCTTCGTATCGGCCTATTTAATTACTTAGTTTTTTTTATTGTAGGCGCTTTTTTGACCAAATTCTTTGTTTCAGCCTATGCACAGGAGGGAACAGAAATCTATGATGCAGCGCTGACCTATATGCGCATCGTTTGCATTGGATGTTTATTTATCAATGTAGAGGTACAGTTGGAGAAGGTGCTTCAATCCACTGGTAATATGGTTGCACCCATGATTTGCAGCTTGACAGGCGCTATTGTGAATATCGTCTTTGACCCGATTTTAATCTTTGGCCTTATGGGGTTTCCGGCCATGGGTGTGGCAGGGGCAGCTATTGCCACAGTTTTTGGACAGCTGTGCAGTTTGATTGTAGCTGTCGTGATTATTCTGAAAGGGGAACACCTGGTAGAAATCCGTCTTCGCGGCTTTAAAATGGACTGGGGGATTGTAAAGGATATCTACAAGGTAGGATTCCCTTCCATTATCATGCAGGCCATTGGCTCGGTTATGCTCATATTCTACAACATGATTTTGGTAGCCTATTCCACCACAGCGGTAGCGGTGCTAGGGGTTTATTTCAAGATGCAATCCTTTGTATTTATGCCAGTATTTGGACTGAATCAAGGGGCTATGCCCATTATGGGATATAACTATGGCGCAAAAAATAAGAAGCGTCTTATGGAAACTTACAAGTGGGGACTTACCATAGCCTTGATTGTCATGGCATTGGGCACATTGCTGTTTCAACTGTTTCCGTCAGCTCTTTTATCCATGTTTGATGCTTCGGCAGAGATGTATAAGATAGGCGTGCCTGCACTGCGTATCATCAGCATCTGCTTTATTCCGGCAGCCTTTGGCATCATGACTTCTACCTTATTTCAAGGAACTGGTCACGGTATGCTCAGTCTATACGGTTCCTTGCTTCGCCAACTCATAGGAATTTTGCCTCTGGCATATATTTTGATTCGTATCGGAGGCGTTACCTTGTCATGGACCGCTTTTCCGCTTGCAGAAATCTTGGGTTTAACCTATAGCGCAGTGGTATTGCGATGGTTATATAAGAAAGAAATCGCCAACCTATAGGTTGGCGATAATTTTTTTATGGTAAACTTATAGAGACTTCCTCAAATTCTAATAAACTGCCATCTATCATTCGCAGTTTGGAATCCATCTCTACCAGATCAAATATCAGTGGATCGCGAAGAAGGTGAACCCAAACCGTATAAGTGGCTTTGACAAAGCTGGGATTTAACTCCATATGTTTTGCAATCAATGGACATTCATAGGGCAAATCTTCTTGATTTCTAATTAAGGTTAGTACTCCGTCCTCTGTAATATGAGGCGCCAGCGGATAAATGCGGCATTGAAGCGGTCTTTTATTTCTTGGACAATGGGGCGGTGTTTTACACCGAACGAAATAGATATTTCCATACCAAGAATCGGGAAATTCGTAATCCTCAGCTCGTTCCACGGACCATTTTAACCAGGTCTCCTCCTTCCTGTCGTGAATTTTTTCTTCACCGGGATAGAGATAAATTCCCATCTCATAGTCTGTGCCATCCCCATCTGTGCTGGTATCAGGACACATGCAACAGGCCGCGCCGCATAGAGTACCGCAGTCATAATCTACCGGACTAACCCGATTAAGAAGCCGGTATATGGCCTCCCATTTTCGTTTCGTAATTGTGGTTTTCATAATTTCAGTATAATTGATACCACAGCGAAAAGCAATTTATTTTCTTCATTATTATATATTGTATATATGGCATGCATTTGAGAGATAAAAATCTTTAAAAAATAAGTAAATGTTTTCATGAAATATATTGCACAAGCTATAGTTTAGTAAACAGAAAATCGAAGAGAATTTATACTATATATTACATTCTTTTATTCTTTTTTGTGTAGTTTCAATGTCCAGAAAGTGACAGAATAACCGGTTTTTCGCAAAATTTTGATTGACATAATCATGCAGAGTGGAGTATGATACAGCCATAAGGAATAATGGGGGGGGGTCTACCTATTTGGCAGTTTTCCTCATGGTATTATATAACATGGGATATCCCTTAACCCTCTAGATTCATGGAGAAAGGAGTACCATGTATGCAAACAAAAAGTGCAGTAAAAAAAGGCATTAGTTTTTTGCTATGTTTTTTTCTGATTTTGGCTTACAGCGTTGGACCGTTTAGCGCCATGCATGTAGATGCAGCAGTAGACGT
>JAAWDM010000035.1 GCA_022793795.1 Bacillota bacterium | reverse complement strand
GGTACAGGACGCATTAGATACTACCTGCATAACAGATGTGTAGTTTTCATGATTGACACCATATACAAAGGTCGGCGTTTCCTTATCTTTAGCCGGAGCCGAAATAATGACTTTCTTTGCGCCTGCCTTTAGATGATCTAAGGCCTTCTCTGTTGTCACATATGCGCCGGTTGCCTCCACGATATACTCTGCGCCGCAGTCCTTCCACGGGATATTTACCGCCTCGGATTCACTGTACACCGGGACCTTCTTTCCATCTATTACCAGTCCCTTATCATACAGTTCCAGGCTCCTTGGAAATCTACCAAAGGTAGTATCATACTTGAGCATGTACAGCAAATATTCCAAATCTGCATTTCGCACATTGATACCGGCTATTTCAATTTCCGGCATATCCATTGCAGCACGAATTACAACTCTACCAATTCTTCCAAAGCCGCTAATCCCTACTTTAATCGCCATTTTTTTCCTCCTACATTCTCCTGAATGGTCAAACTTACTATGTATATATATTTAAATTCCTAATATCTTCTCCGTTTGGAGGAAGAAAGGATATTTAAACCTTCTCTGTATTTCGCTACGGTACGTCGCGAAATTTCGATGCCCCTTTCACTGAGCATCTTCACCATATCCTGATCGCTGTATGGACTCTTTGGATCCTCGCTGTCGATAATCTCCTTTATCATGGATTTGATGCTGTTGGATGATACCCCTTCTCCATCACTGCCAGTCACGCCGCTGGAAAAGAAATATTTGATTTCAAACACCCCTCTTGGGGTTTGCATATATTTGCCGTTAATGGCTCTACTGACTGTGGATTCATGAATTCCCAAGTCATCTGCCACCTGTTTTAAGGTCAGGGTACGAAGATACTTAGGCCCGTAATCCAAAAATTCCTTCTGATGTTTGATGACAGCATCCACTACGTTGAAGATGGTCTGCTTCCTCTGTTCGATACTTTTAATCAGCCAAAGAGCCGCATTATACTTTTCATTGAGATACTTATTTAATTCTGCGTCGTCTACAGCCGTTCTAGCTAAGTTGGTATAATAAGGGCTGACCATAAGGCGAGGCGCGCTGTATTCGTTGGTAATGACATGATACTCACCGTCCAGTTTCTCTACGGTCACATCCGGCGTAATGTATTTCACATTGCTGCCGCTGGCATAAGCTCTGCCTGGTTTTGGTTCCAATGAACGAATCAGGTCACATACCATCTGTATCTGTCCAATAGGCAGACTCAATGTCTTGGCCACCTTCGTAAGCCTATTTTCCCCCAAATCTTCCAAATGATGCAAAATAATGTATTCCACTGTATCTTCCAAAAGCCCCTTGGAAGCCAGCTGAATAATTAGACATTCCTTTAAATCCCTGGCGCCTACGCCAGCCGGTTCAAAGGTCTGAATCACATCCAGAATCTCTTCTACCTTTTCTGTCTCCACATGAAACATTTTCGCCGCTTCTTCGGTGGAAACGGTTAAATACCCATTGTCGTCGATAGCTTCAACGAGAAATCTTCCAATCTTCAAGTCCTGTCCCTTCAGGCTAGAAAAAGTCAACTGTAAAAGAAGCGAGTCCTCCAAAGTTTCTTCCTTACTAACAAACTGCTCATAGGAATAGGTTTCGTCCTTACCTTTAGAATATTCCCACTGTTTATAGCTAATGTCGTCATATTCGGCTTCCTTCACCTTTTCCCGCAGATCAATATCTGCCTCAGCACAAGCCTTGGCGTCCATCTCTTCTGACTTAGAAACCTCGTCCTTATTCTTTTCGTCATAAGGTTTATCGAACTCCAATACAGGATTCTGCATCAGCTCATCCTGAATAAACTCGTCCAGTTCCTGCGTGTTAAACTGCAAAATCTGAATAGCCTGAATCAACTCAGGAGTCATGGTGAGCTTCTGCGTCTGTTCGATTGTTAAATTATAACCTAATTTCATCCTTCACCTCATCCTTTATGCAGAAAAAAGGAATCGCTTCTTTCCTGCTATCAGAGCGCTACTCTTCTATCACTGTTATCTTATGCAATTATTATACCAAAAGAAAAACCTTATTTCAACCCTGGGAATCTTAATTGTCGCAATGCTTCAAATAAAATTATGTTTGCAGAATTTGACAGATTAAAGGAACGAAGTCTAGTATCCTGGCTCATGGGAATCCGAATGGCCTGCTCCTTGCGAGCTGCAATAAGCTCTCTAGGAAGTCCTGCCGTCTCCTTCCCAAAGAGAAACATATCTTCATCCTGGTATGTCATATCCGCATAACAATGTCCCCCTTTGGTGGTAGCCAAAAATAGCCTTCGCTCTCCATATTTTGCAAGGAACATGTCTAAACTCTCATGTACTTCCAGCTTAACGAAGGGCCAGTAGTCCAATCCGGCTCTCTTTAAACTCTTATCGTCTATGGAAAAACCCAAAGGTTTTACCAAATGAAGATTTGTATCTGTAGCTGCACAAGTTCTCGCAATGTTTCCCGTATTAGGCGGAATCTCTGGTTCTACCAATACAATATGTAATGACATGAAAATACCTCCTGTCTTTTCTCTCTAACTCTCTAACCATATAATATATTAAACAATTTTTCAAAATTTTTAAAGACAAATTTTCAATTCTGTTATATAATTTCATAAGTTACCCCTAGCTTGGAAGGCAGGGAAAAGAATTGTACGGAGGTTATCATATATGAAAACATTGAAAATCGGTATTTTAGGATTGGGTACAGTCGGCGGCGGCACTTACACGATTCTGACAAAAAACAAAGAAATCATTGAGAAGCGGACAGGCTGCGACGTACAGGTTGCTAGAATCCTGGACCGGTTTCAAAAGCCTGATGTACCTGAATATCTCTATACAGAGGACCCGGACGATGTGCTGACCAGCAAAGATATTGACTTGGTTATAGAAACCCTTGGCGGCATTGAACCAGCTTGTTCTTTTATGGTACAGGCCATGAAGCACGGCAAACACGTGGTAACTGCCAATAAAGCTGCTGTTGCGGCCAACTATGAACTTTTGACCAAAACAGCTAAGGAAAACAATGTAAAATTTCTCTACGAGGCCAGCGTTGGCGGCGGTATTCCAGTTCTGACCGCTATGCAGAACGCCCTTCAGGGAAACAACTTCCTAGAGGTCATGGGAATTGTCAACGGCACCACCAACTATATCCTGACGAAAATGACGGAAGACGGCGCAGACTATGGAGAAGTTCTCAAAGACGCTCAAGCCAAAGGTTTTGCAGAGGCAGACCCTACGGCCGATGTGGAGGGTATCGACGTAGCCAACAAGCTGTCCATTCTCATTGCCCTTGCTTTCGACCAGTATATCCCGCCGACGGAAATCCCTACTACCGGCATTTCCGCCATCACCAAGGCAGACATCGATGCTGCAGCTGCTGAAGGCTGTAAATTAAAGCTAATCGCCCACGCTACTTTAAATCCAGACGGTACAGTAAAAGCCAGCGTAGCCCCAGAGAAAATTGCCAATACCCATCCCCTGGCAGGCGTTAGCAACGAATTCAACGCGGTTTACATTACCGGCGACATGGTGGATGAAGTCATGTTTTACGGTAAAGGCGCAGGCGCCCTTCCAACAGGCAGCGCCATTGTAGGCGATATCATCAGCGTAGCGAAATCCCTATAATCAATCATACCCTTACGAAAATAACACGGAGGAAGGATAACCATGACATTATATAAACAGTGGCAAAATCTGATGGAAAATCAGACCAACAAGACTTTTGAGGAATTCTGGAAAGAATACAGCGAAACCGAAACCCGAGTATATCAATATATTCTGGCTCATAAGGACGAACATCTAAAAGGCAAATTCACCGATTTAGTGGCTCAGTTTGAAGCCAATCCTGTGATCTTTATGGGATTTCTGGACGGTATCAATACCAGCCTGAATCAGGAAAACCAGCTGGATGACATTACCGAAGATACGGAAATCGATCTGGACATCGATTTTGAAAAATTATTCTTCAACATGCTGAAGGCAGAGGCCGATTATCTGTACACCCTGACGGAATGGGAAGACGTGCTGACTGAAGAGCGTATGATGGAAATCGTAAAGGAATACAAACAGTCTAAAACAGTTCGTAAAGAAAGGGAACCAGGCAGAAACGATCCATGCCCTTGCGGCTCCGGCAAAAAATACAAGAAATGCTGCGGCGCCAATAAATAATCGGTTCTTCCGTTTATCAGACGGGACATCGTTGACACATTTGACTATTTTACACGATTGTGTCAACAAAACTGCGATATTCGTTAGCTGAAACATCTCTTTTCCTTACAGAATATGGAAATTTTTGACACCACCCCCTTTGTTTTGGAAAGTGAGTCAACATTTTGGAGGGATTTTGTTGACTCAACCTTTCGAAATTCAGATTCGTGTCAAAATTTTACAATATATGGAAGCGAACTGACAGCGATTTCAAGCAAAAACGACAAAAACGTTGACACATTCCTCTGTTTTTCGAAAATGTGTCAACGTTTTTAATATGCTTCCCAATATCAGAACATCACTTCTCCTAAATATTTGTCGTGGGGAACGATTAAGTGCTTTTCAATAGACTTCCAATAACTGTCGTAAAGATTTTTTTGTGCCGCCCCATAGCTTTCCTTTGTATCAAATTCCCAGTAAAGCATATACTTAACGCTTTTCACAATGCGGGTGATTTTAGGAGGAGGCAGCCCCTCTCTAATCTGCTCCATATCTATATGATACTCCCTTTTCACAAACCGGAGTAAAAGCAATCCCTCTTGTTTTTCCAAAAGATTTTTCACTTCTGTCATAAGGGCTTCAAAGGCTTCCACCTTTTGCGGCTTAACTTGATAAATGCATACTTCAGAAAATGACATGTCAAACTTCTCCCTTATTTCAATTTATCAATACCCATCAGTACCGGTTATCAAAGATACGGTTGGTCTTTTTTTCACTTCTCGGAAGTTCGCCTATGGCCACGCCCTTTGGTACGATTTTCAGCCCCACCTTTGTCTTAAATTCCACGGCTACCGCTTTCTCCACTTCTTTCTTTTCAAAGCCTTCGTTCATCTCAAAGAATAAGGTCATAATATCCTTACCCTCCAGGTGGTCAATCATAACCTGATATTCGCTGGATACGCCGTCGATGGCTCGAAGCACGTCCTCCACCTGGCCCGGATAAATGTTGACGCCCTTTACCTTGACCATATCATCGCTTCTGCCGATAATTCTATCAATCCGCGGGAATGGAGAACCGCAGGCACACGGCTCTGGCACAATACGGGAAAGGTCATGGGTTCGATATCGAATCAGCGGCGCCCCCTCTTTACGTAAGGTGGTAATTACGATTTCACCGATTTCACCATCCGGCACCGTTTTCCCAGTATGAGGGTCAATAATCTCCAAATAGATAAAATCATCCCAATAATGCATAGGGCCGTCTGCCTCACAGTTGATACCGATGCCTGGACCATAAATTTCCGTCAACCCATAAATATCATAGAGTTCTACCCCCAACTCCTTTGCAATCCGGCTGCGCATCTTATCGCCCCAACGTTCAGAACCGATGACTCCCTTTTGGAGACACACCTTGTCACCTACGCCCCGCTTTGCAATTTCTTCTGCCAGAAGCAGCGCATAGGAAGAAGTGGCACAGAGTACGGTGGATTTCAAATCTATCATCATACGAATCTGTTTATCTGTGTTTCCTGGCCCCATGGGAATAGCCATGGCTCCCAGCTTTTCACAACCCAGCTGAAAACCGATGCCTGCCGTCCACAGTCCATAGCCTGGCGTAATCTGAATCCGATCCTTTTCCGTAATTCCCGCCATCTCATAACACCTTGCAAAAAGGGCTGCCCAATCCTCCACATCTCTTTTCGTGTACGGAATGATAATCGGCGTGCCTGTGGTGCCTGACGAGGAATGAATCCGCACAATCTGCTCATCGGGCACAGCTTGAATTCCCAAAGGATAGCCCTCCCTCAGTTCCTCCTTCTCTGTAAAAGGTAAATTCTGAAAATCCTCTGCCGTTTTCACAGAAGCTGGGTCAATGTCTGCAAACTTCTTTGCATACAGGCTTCCTTCTCTGGATTTTGCTGCTTCCATTCTCTTACGAATCAGCCCTAATTGTTGTAATGTTGGTTTCATAGTTTCCGTTCCTTTCCCCGATATGATTCATATTCATCGGAAACGGCCCCGCCTTCCTGCAAAAAATAAAATGGCCTTCGCCCCAACAAGGGACAAAAGCCATACTCATGTGCTAATGCGCCACCCTTATTTGCAAAGACGTACCGTCATACGTCCGCCGATGTAACGGTCGGCTCCCGTCTCCCCTACTAAATCATCCTGTTTTGCAATTTCATAGCAAAACACACTGTCATCGTTGGGTTCGCCCTCCCAGGTCCATTCGCTGACGCTCTTCTGCTGTATTCCACCATTCACAACTCTCTGTTAAAGAAAAGTGATGTCAGGTACTACTCCTGGTCACAGGTTTTAGTGATAAGTTTGTGTTTGACATATATATATATGTCACTGTATTTTTTTAAATTTTATATCTTCATATTGATTTTGTCAATAGGGTTTCACTGCAAAATATTTTCATCCGCCTTTATTTCACCGCTGCTCTGCCCAGTTCTATGGCTCGCAAGTTTTCCTCATGAAAAGCCGGCTTTACTGTTTTCATGACTGCATCTATCAGTTCCTCCACAGAAACCCCTGTATAACCGCCTTGACAAGCCGCAGCCAACAGCGCCATATTCAAAGATTTTGCAGAGCCAAGTTCCTGAATCAGGCTATCTCCATCTACCACTATCAGGTATAATTCTTGCTGTCCCAGATAATCTATCATTTCCCTACCATCATAAGAAGTCTCTGCCAAAGAATCGGTCACCGGCTTGACGGGACTGCTATTCACAACAATAGCCCCATGGGCTTTCAAATAAGGAAGATTCCGTACGGCTTCCGCTGGTTCAAAACCGATTAAAAGGTCGGCCTGACCTTTAGGTACCAAGGGGCCATAAACGCCGTCTCCAATCCGTACATGACTGACCACCGAGCCCCCTCGCTGGGCCATACCGATGGTCTCGGCTGTGTGAACATTTTCTCCCTGAGCCATGGCCGCCGCTGCTAAGAGCTTGGATGCCAGCACGGTTCCCTGACCCCCTACACCGCACAATACCACATTCTTCATAGCAACTCTCCTTTCTGACCAATGGCTCCTGTTAGACAAACATCCTGGCATAGACCACAGCCATGGCAAAGGTTCTGGTCGATTTTAACCTTTTCTCCGTCCTTGACGATGGCCGGACACCCAAGTTCCATGATGCAGACCTTACAACCAATGCAATTTTCCTTGTTGACTACCAGTCTGTCCTTAGGCTTAAACAGGGCGATACAAGGAGCACGGAAAATAATCGCACTTACTCCTTTCACATCAGCCGCATGAAGAACAGCCGCTCTGGCCGCCTGCTGATTCAATGGATTTACCACCTGGACATCTTCTACTCCAAGGCCTTTTAAAACCCCTTCGATGTCAATGACCTGCGCCACCTCCCCATCAGCCCTCCTGCCCGTATTGGGATTGGGCTGATGACCTGTCATGGCCGTAGTAGAGTTGTCCAAAATCACCGCCACCATCTGCGTCTGGTTATATACAGCATTGGCGATACCTGCCAGACCTGTATGATAAAAGGTGGAATCTCCTGTAAAGGAAAAACACACGGTATCCGGTTCCGCTCGCTTGATGCCTTGGGCTACCGTAATACCAGCCCCCATACACAGACAGGTATCGGTCATGTCCAGGGGCTTGGCATTTCCCAGGGTATAACAACCGATGTCTCCTGCAAAAACAGCCCTTCTGCCCTCCATGGCTTTTTTCACCGCATAGAAGGAGGCTCTGTGAGGACAGCCTGCACATAGTCCAGGCGGCCGCACCGGCAGAGGAATCTTAGGGGATTCCCCCTTTACAGGCGGCTTAAGTCCCAGGTAGGCTGCAAAAACTTCTGCAGCTGCTTCCGTGCTGTTCTCTCCTGCTCTTACCACGTCGCCGGTTAACTTGCCTCGAATCTTCACATTCAGGTCATATTTATGGCAGACCAGCGCCAGATTCTGTTCGATTACAGGGTCCAGTTCTTCATATACCAAAACCTCATCCAACCCTTCTAGGAACTGCTTTGCCAGTAATTCCGGAAAAGGAAAAGGTGTGGCAATCTTGAGAAATCTCGGCGCAGCGCCAATCAGTTCCAATCCTTCTCTAGCATAGGCAGCGCTGACACCGCTTGCAGCAATAGCTTTTTTTGAAGGAGCATCACAGTTTACTATAATATTTTTATTGTAATCCGACAGAATTTCAGTCAATCTGTCGTTTCGTTCCTCAATCTTTAAATGATTTTGATAGGAAAGTTTAGGGAAAATCACCCAGCGTTCAGAATCCTTTACAAACCCTTTTGCCGGTTTTACATGGAAGGGCACCTCTGGTAAATCGATAACTGCATTGGCATGACAAATCCGAGTGGTTGGCCGCAAAAATACTGGCGTATGATAGGTCTCTGACAGTTCATATGCCTCGGCTACCATCTCAAACGCCTCTTCTGGTGTAGATGGATCGAATACCGGTACCTTAGAAAAAGCTGCAAATCTTCTGGTATCCTGCTCTGTCTGTGAGGAAATAGGACCTGGGTCATCTGCAACTAGGATTACCATACCGCCTTCCACACCCACATATTCCAACGACATGAGAGCGTCTGACGCCACATTAAGCCCTACCTGCTTCATGGTGACCAGGGTTCTCATACCTGCATAGGATGCCCCTGCAGCCACCTCCATGGCAGACTTTTCATTGATGCTCCATTCCACATAAAGGTCTTGTAGATTGTGTATTCTTTTTTGCTTTGCGATGGTTTCCAAAACCTCTGTGGATGGTGTTCCTGGATAACCAGTCACCACGCCGACTCCTGCATATAGGGCTCCATAAGCGATTGCCTCATTGCCCATCAATAACATTTTCATTGTTTCCTTCCTCCTGCTAGTGTCTTACCTCTTGTCACTTTTTCTTGTAAACAGGAAGTAACGAGGCCGCCGATTTTCTGTATCCTCGATGATAACTTCCGGCGTAGCATAGACCAGACATCCAGCTTCGCGAACCCTGCCTTTTCTTTCAGGGGTCTGGAATTTTTCTTCAGACCAAGATGGATCCAAAATCAGAAATTCACCGTGGTGATAACTGGCTGCAACGATATAGTGGCCGCTGTTTGTAAACAGACCGTGGTACCCTTCTCGATCTCCACCAGGATTGAGAATTGCACAACCGCCGCCCTGCAAACATTCGATTAACTCTCCCACATTATTGGAAGTTCTAAGATTTAGGTCGTATTTTTTCGCTACAATAGGGGCTAAAATGACCATGTCTGTTCCAGGCTCATGATTGGCCCCGCTATCTATGGACATCTGTCTACATTCTTCCAGAGTAAGGGTTTGCATGGTCAATCTATCCACCATCATACAGCAGGAACAAAGGCCGCAGCCTGCATCTTGAATGGTACCATTGACCATACATTCACTGTCTGGGTGTTCCGCATCCGTCGGATATGGCATATCCGGATAATCGTTCTGATTTACAAATAACATTCCTTAGCCTCCTTGCTATTACAGATATTTTTCCACGTCTACACTTTTGGTAATGGTTGTTCTATGGGCCTCGCAGCTGTGCTTTACGATGGCATCCTTATTTCTATCTCCATGGGTCAAACAGCCTGCTCCGCCGATGCAGCCGCCTTCACAACCCATACCTTCAATAAAATTATTGGGAAGAATTCCCTTATTGGCTCTGGCAAGGGTCACCCGACATTTTTCAATACTATCACAGGCAATAGGATTGAATTCAAACTTAGCTGCTGCTGAATCCGGCCCTTCTTGCTCTCCAATCTCCTTCAAAGCCTGCTTTACTGCTGCAGTTACACCACCGCTATAAGCAAAGCCTCTGCCAAAGCTGGATGCCTCATCCAGAACCGACTCCTCCAAATTTTCTATATCGATTCCCATGCTGTCGATCATGGCCTGAATTTCTTCAAAAGTAAGCACGCAATCGATATATGGTCTCACATCTTCCTTTTGGAATTCAGCTTTTTTGGCGGTACATGGGCCGACGAAGATGACTTTAGCTGTAGGATCCTTCTCCTTGATGGCCTTTCCCAACATAGCCATAGGCGACGGTGTATGTGAAATCATATCCTTTAAGGCAGGAAATTTAGTCTCCACATATTTTACAAAGGCTGGACAGCAGCTGGTAGTCAGTTTTCCCTTTTCTACCAATTCCTTTGCCTCTAAGGTTGCCACCATATCGGCTCCCAAAGCGGTCTCCATCACACCATCGAAGCCGATTTTTTTCATGGCTGTAATAACCTGACCAAAGCTGGCATATGTAAACTGACTGGCCACAGCCGGCGCTAAAATGGCATAGACCTCAAAATGGGGTTCCTTGCGGCTTTCTTTAATCAGATTGATGGCGTCCACGATATAGGATTTATCCACTACCGCGCCAAAAGGACAGGTATAGACGCAAGCGCCGCAATCCGTACATTTTTCCGGATCGATGGAAGCCTCACCGTTTTCTCCCATATGAATGGCCCCAACTTTGCAGCTTCGTTCACAAGGTCTGGTGAAATTGTTGATAGCTCTATATGGACACACAGAAGCGCACTTTCCACATTCCACACACTTGCTTTTATCAATTCTGGCCTTTAAATTCTCATCAAACACAATAGCGCCCAATTTACAGGCATCCCTACATCTGTGGGCTAGGCAGCCTCTGCACAGATCAGTTACCACATACCCTGCCTCTGGACATTCATCGCAGGCAATATCGATGACCTGCACCACGTTGGGATCCTGCTTGTTGCCGCCAAGGGCTATTCTGATTCGTTCTGCTACAACAGCTCTCTCTTTATAAATGCAGCATCTGGTGGTATCTTCTTTCGTTACGACTACTTTGGCGATGTCGTCAAAAGCGGCAAAAGAATCGTGTCCCTCCCACAACTGCTTGGAAACTTCACAAAGAACCTTATATTTGATTTCTTGTACCTTTGTATCAAAAATACGCATACTACACCCCACTTTACTTGATTAAAACTACGCTCCCTATTGTAACAATTTTAACAAGGTATGACAACCCTATTTCATCGGTTTTCGACATGGTAATGTAAAGAATTAAAAAAAATATAAAAAGAGGGGTAGAAATCTTAATAAATCTATAGTATAATAACGTCGTTGCAGATTTGCTGGTGTGGCTCAATGGTAGAGCACATCATTCGTAATGATGGGGTTGCGGGTTCGATTCCCGCCACCAGCTCCAACAGAAAAACCGCTCTAAACCCTAGTACTTTAAAGGTTTTGGGCGGTTTTTGTTTTTATCCAATTTTGCATTTTATATAAATATTTTTACTTAAATACCCATATTTACCCATATTCAAGGCTGTACCCATGGTTGCACCCTTATTGTAAACCAATTCTAAAAATCCAGATGAATATACTATGTATAAAAAGCCAGGGTTGAGGCCCCGGCTTTTTACCATATTATGGGGATAAATCTTCCCTTCCTATCTTCTCCATAAAAACTAAGCATCTAGTTCTAAATCATCTGTAGATATACCTAGGATTTGGAGTTCTGCAAGCGCGACTTTTTCCTGTATGTCGATTTCCTCTTGTCCATGCTTCTTGATGCGCTGAATATTAACATACTTTTCAATCGCAATTCTTTTGTGAGTTTTGGCATTGCGTTAGTTCCCTTTTTTATCCCGATTATAACACATGCGGAAAGTTTTTCAAAAAATTTTGAAGTGCTATCAGCACAGACGGAAAGTGACGATATAATGCAAAAATAAACACAAGGCTCTGGGCCATAATCTCTAACCCAGAGCCTGTTTCATAACCTTATAGTATCTGTGCAAAATGTTTTAATGCGTCGGCAATCTTAATCTGCTGCGGACATACCGCCTCGCAACTCTTGCAGCCGATGCAGGACGCCGGTTGCTTATCCTCTGCCACCGCCATTAGAGCCATCGGCGCAATAAAGCCGCCGCCGGTAAAATTATGTTCGTTATATAAATCCAGCAGCATCGGTATATCCAGTCCTTTTGGACAATGGGACGTGCAATAATGACATGCAGTACAAGGGAGAACCCCATCCAGCATACCGTCTGCAATAGATAGTAGTATTTCCATCTCCGCTTCACTTAGTGGGCGAGACTCTCCAAAGATTTCAATGTTTTCCGTAATCTGCTCTAAGGTAGAAGCGCCAGTTAGCACCACCGTAACCTTTGGAAGAGATTGCAGGAAGCGGAAGGCCCAGGCCGCAACCGACTCCTCCGGCCGCAATTCTGCCAGTTTTGCAGCGTCCGCTTCTGGCAGACTAGCCAGTTTTCCGCCCCGCATAGGCTCCATAACCCAGATTGGCAGATGATACTTTTCAGCTAATTCCATTTTTTCTTTATCGGCCTGCAAAGTCCAATCCACATAATTTAACTGTAGCTGACAGAACTCCATTCCCTGGCCATATTTTTCTAAGAATCGCTCCATCATCTCATAGCTGCCATGGGCAGAGAAACCCAGATGACGAATCCTACCATTTCTCTTCTGTTCCATCAGATACTCATAGATTCCGTAACTTTCATCCAAATAGGCGTCGATATTCATCTCGCATACATTATGAACGAGATAAAAATCAAAATAATCCACCTTGCACTTTTCCAACTGTCTTTCAAATATCTCTTTTACCTTCGGCATATTGGCAAGGTCGTAACCTGGGAACTTGCTGGCTAGATAAAATGACTCTCTCGGGTACTCTGCAAGAATCTCTCCCATGACAGTTTCCGAATTACCGTCGTGATATCCCCATGCCGTATCATAATAGTTAACTCCTTGCTTCATGGCATATGCCACCATCTCTTTTGCAGCTTCCACATCGATATCTGCATCATTCTGATTCTTTACCGGCAAGCGCATTGTACCCATGCCAAGCATGGACAGCTTCAAATCTTGAAATTTTCTGTAAATCATCCTCTTCTCTCCTTTCTACCTTTCTGTTTGTGTGATACCTATTTCATTCAGCCAATCTTTCAATTCCTCTCCTGCCCCATCTCTGCCAAATCGCTTTCCCTTTATCCATTTGGTATCTTTTCCACATAGGGCGTACAAATCCGTATCGCTGGACCCGATACCGCTACTATGAGACGTACAGAAAGGCGCTATGGTTTTTCCCGAAAAGTCATAGCTTTCCAAAAAGGTACTGATAATCCGTGGCGCCTGCCCATGCCAGATGGGGTAGCCCAAAAGGATAGTACCATACTGGTTCATATCCTCTACCATGCCGGCAATTTCAGGACGGGCATCAGGATCCTTCTGCTCTCGGTCTGCTCTGCAATCGGTGTAATAAGCTAAATCCTCATCGGTATATGGGATTTCTGGTACGATTTCATATAAATCGGCATTTAAGTAGTCCGCTGCCGATTCCGCCAGCGTCTTGGTAGCTCCTGTGGCTGAAAAATATACTACCAAAATATTGGACGATGGAGTGGACGGTCTTTCTAATTGACCTTTATTTTCCACATCTCCTTCCGTCGCCTGGCATCCACAGGCGCTGAACATCATAAGCCACGATACGATCAATGCAATCGCGCTTTTCATCTCTTCTATCCCTCCAATTTTCCTGTTTTCAAACTGTAGATCAAAAAGTCCAGACAATCGATCTGTTTCTGATTGGTATGAACGGTATCCAGCAGCATCGATTTTTTTCGGCTCAGCAAAGGAATCAAGCTGTTCCATTGGCCCTCTCTGGCCATATTCATACAGGCTTCTATCAATATTTGGTCACATCCTCCGTCAACTAAATTCTGATAAAGTCTCCCATATAAGTCCCTTGCTTCTGCCATTTCGGTTCATCCTCGCTTTCTTTCCACAGTATATCATCCTCCCTATGATATATCAAATACCTATATTTCATATCCCATTATTCTTTACATGAATAACTTAAAAAGATATACTACCCTCAATTAACAAAATCATAGAAAGGACGGTATCACCCAATGGAAATTAGAGTTCTGCGTTATTTCTTGGAAATCGCCAGAGAAGGCAACATGACCCATGCGGCCCAGAGACTTCACGTCTCCCAACCTACCCTTTCCAGGCAGATGAAAGACCTTGAACATGAACTAGGAAAAAAGCTATTTCGCCGCAGTAACACCAGTATTCACCTAACCGATGAAGGCATGCTTCTTCGGAAACGAGCAGAAGATATTTTAGAAATGGTAGACAAAACTACCGACGAATTTAAAGCCCTAGATGCTATAATTGGCGGCGATGTAAAAATCGGCTGTGCAGAGTCTTATCTCATTGGGCATCTAGCCAGGATTATCAAGGATTTTCGTAAAACATATCCTGGGCTCAGGTTTCATCTGACCAGCGGTAATACAGAACAGGTTTCGGAGCGACTGGATCGAGGGCTGCTGGATCTTGCAGTCATCGTCGAACCGCCCAACCTTTCTAAATACAATTATATCGAAATGCCGGGGGTTGATACCTGGGGACTGGTCATGCTAAAAACCCATCCTCTGGCAAAAAAAGAAACCATCACTATCGATGATTTAAAAGGGGTGGATATTATCTGCTCCATCCAAGGTTTAAAATATGATATTTCAAAATGGTGTGGGGAAAAGCTGGATGAAATGAATATCATCGGCACTTTCAACCTCTGCTACAACGGCTCTGTCTTTGTAAAGGAAGGGCTGGGTTGTATGTTGACCTTTGACAAGTTGGTGAACATTGATAGTGACAGTTCCCTTTGTTTTCGTCCCCTTTATCCAAGGCTGGAGGCCAAAATGTATATCATCTGGAAAAAGTACCAGGTCTTTACCCCTATTGCAGAACTGCTGGTGGAAGAACTAATCGAGAAGCTGTCGCACTAGATGAAACTGGTACGACAGCTCCTTGCTATGTTTCTTTTTTGCACCAATCGGCCTGTGCCTGTTTCAAATCAGCTTCTTATCTGTTTAGAATTCATCCGAAAAATTCTTTTTTGTGAATTTATGTACACAAAATTTTTGCGCCGCTTCAGTTAGGTTGTACTAACATCGTTGTTTTCCTCAGTTTTCAAGGTAATATTGCGGTAAAACCTATAGGTTTGTATATACTAATCACCTGACAACAGAAAAGTAGTGTACATATTTGAACCTTTTTCTCCGATTTGGGATGACTTTCGGCGATCGATGTCTACATAAAAAGAAGATTTTGGCCCATTTAGGATGACAGCCCCTGATGAAGGCCTTAAAGCTAGTAAAATATGGATGAATTTTTGGCTAAATGTTTATTTCCCTTTACCCAAACACCTTCGCCGCCTCTTTCATCCGCTGTGCCACAGGGACGCCAAAAGGACAGCGACTCTCACAGCCGCCGCATCCAGTACAGTCCGCTGCTGAAGCATCTAAGGCTTGATAGTGAGCCTTTAGGGATGCCGGAATTTCTAGCTGCATGACTGCTAAATCATAAAGCTTATTGACCATAGCGATATCGATATTCATTGGACAAGGTTTGCAGTGGCCGCAGTAGGTGCATTGACCCTGGTAAGCATGGCGAGGCGCTCCTGCCAGCACAGTGGCATAATCCTTTTCCTCTTCACTGGCAGTCTCATATGCCACAGCTTCCATCACATGATCCGGCGTATCATATCCCGCCAAGATACTGGCCACCCCAGGCCGCGTCAAGGCATAGTGAATACACTGAACCGGTGTAAGGGCTATTCCAAAAGGCGACGTCTCTGCCTGAAAGAGCCTGCCGCCGCCATATCCCTTCATTACCGTAATCCCTACATCTTCCTGTTCGCACAGCTGATACAGGGATGCCCGCTCTGGCGTGATACCATCTAACTCCCCTTCATAGGAATCATTTGCAAAGTAGGTATCAATATCCTCGGATGCCGGCAGCATATCGAAGGCTGGGTTAATGCTGAACAGAATCATTTCCACCGCACCCGCCTCTACAGCTCGTCTGGCCACCTCCGGATTGTGGGTGCTAAGACCGATATGCTTGATAATTCCCTGAGCCTTTAAAGATGTTACATAGTCATAAAAAGGCCCGCCTATAATCTCCTCCCAATCAGAAATCTGATCCACGAAATGAATCATGCCTAAATCGATATAGTCAGTCCCAAGACGCTGCAGCAAATCGGCAAAAGCCACCTTTACCTCAGGCAGTTCCCGTGAGCGGACGTACTGACCATTTTGCCAAGTAGAACCAATATGCCCTTGAATCATCCAATTTTCCCGCCTTCCAACTAGAGCCTTTCCGATATTGGAGCGAACATTGGGTTCTGACATCCAGCAGTCCAATAGATTGATGCCCTGCTCCTGACAGCAATCGATAATAGCCTTACATTCTTCCTCTGTATGGCGTTCCAGCCACTCGGCGCCCAGGCCGATTTCACTGACCATCAAACCAGTCTTTCCCAACCGTCGTTTTTTCATCCCTTCGCCTCTTCATTTTGAGTTAAATTTATGTACTCGCAAAACTCATTGATCGGACAGTTTTCGCAGTCCGGCTTTCTCGCATCGCAGCACTGACGTCCATGGTAAATCAAGCTGTGATGGGTTCTGGACCACCGTTCCTCCGGCAGCCTGTCCATCAACGCCAACTCTGTCTTTAAGACATCCTTTTCCTTTACTATGCCGATACGATTGGCTACTCGAAAAACATGGGTATCCACCGCAATTCTTTGATGGCCGAAACCTACGGAAAGCACCACGTTAGCCGTCTTTCTGCCAACCCCCGGAAGAGATACCAGCGCATCGTAATCCTCTGGCACCTTTCCGTCGTAATCGGCTACCAATACCTTAGCCATGCCCACGATGTTCTTGGCCTTTGTCCGATACATACCGATACGACGAATATATTCCTCTACCTCAGCTGGGTCGGCAGCAGCCAGACTCTGGGGGTCAGGATACCTCTCAAATAGAGCTGGCGTCACCTGATTAACGCTTTTATCTGTGGTCTGTGCCGACAGGGCCACTGATACAATCAGCTGAAACACATTCTGATGATGAAGGGCGCACTCTGCCTCTGGATATCTTTCCTCTAGTCTGTCTAAAATTTCTTTAATGTCTTCGTCTCTAACCATGATTTCTGCCTCGTTTACTTAAGTATTGTTTCTTATTATTTTATCTGATGAATATCTACTTCTATATAGCGACGATGAAAATCGGCTCCATAGATGCCGTGGTCATCGTACTCCATTTCACCGCACTGACTGTCATAAGGGTCTTCTCTAAGGAAAGCCTTTTTCGGTAAAAATTCCTTATAATAGCCGCTGTTAGTCGGAATTCGATATGGTTCTGTATTGCCAAAGTAAAACTGCCTACCAATCTCATCGCCTCGTCTGTTGGCTGCGCCGCCATAGGAAGGGTCTGCCAGTCTCCAGCCGATGGACGGCACATAGAACTGGGCCCAATCGTGTTCTCCAATAAATCCCGGTTCCGCTGCAAGTCCCGACTGCCATTTAGCCGGAATCCCTGCAATCCGACATAAAGCAATAAACAGCATAGCCTGCACACCGCAGTCTCCCCTCAAAGCAGCAGCGCAGTATTCTGAGGTATTGTCCACCGCACCATAATCCCGCATAAAGCGATACTCTACCTTTGTGGTTATAAAATCGTAAAATCTTTTGGCTATCAGGAGGAAATTGGTCTCTTCGCCGCGAAGTTCCTCTGCCAGCGCCCGCAGATACGGAGTGAACGCCATATGAGGAAGTTCCTCTGCCAGATATGCCTCCACCTCCTTAGGCAAATTCTTTTGGGCCGCTTCCACCGCCTCTAAATCCACTTGATTTAAGTCCATATAGGTGGTTTTATGGTCAAAGGCATATTCGATGGAAAATACCTGTCCCCGCTCCGCCTTCTCTTCAAAATATACAGTTGGCTGTTCTTCCATAAGTTCTGGCGTTTTCTTTGGTTCTGGCGAGATGGATATCACCTTAAGATTGTGAATCTGGTCTCTTTCTACCGGCATCGGTATATGTACATGAAGGGTTTTCCCCTCTTCAACCGCCCTTTCGTCCAAATAAACCTGGTGAACCAAATGAATGTGAGCCCCTATTTCCTGTCCATGGACAAGGTCTTTGATCGGCATATTGTCCTCCGCCGCCTCCTCTGGCTTGTAATCCTGGTTCAGCTGGGGATATACCTTTTTCAAGGTACCACAGAAGTTGTCCAGGTAGCGAACCTCACCTTCCAGGTAAATCCAGTCGATTCTGTTCTCCATCTGTAACCGGTCAAAGTCTTCCTCTGTCAGCTTTGGAAAGGCCTCCATAAACTGCTCCAAGGCTTCCTTTCGGCTGACTGTATAGCGATTTTCCAGTCGCTGCAAATTTTTCAGTTCCAGCCGTAGTCTGGCTTTCATGGTCTTTGGCATCTTCTCATCTGCAAGTCTCATGGCGATAATCGTTCTAGCCCTTTGAAAATGACCACTCCACTTTTCTTTCATGATATCCTCTGGCAGAGACACCGCCATGTACTCTAAATTTTCATGTTTCATCTGTCCACTACATCCTTTCCCTATCCCCAACCCACCTTGGGAAAATAAAATCTTATACATGATTTATTCTATCACATCTCAACCTTCTTGACGATTCATTTTTGAAATGTTATGATAAAAATATGATAAATTTAGATATTCTCATCAATGATAATAAAGAAAAAAAGACCATAGCCCAGCAGATGGAAGAAGATCTGAAAATCGATATTCTAATGGGCCGGCGGCGGCGAGGCAGCCGAATCATAGAGCAGGAACTCTGCCATACCTATGGCATTAGCCGCACCCCAGTACGGGATATTTTGCGCAGAGTTGAAAAAGAGGGGCTTATTGAAATCGTTCCCTATTGCGGCGCTTGTGTCCGAGGGTTTACGCCCCAGGAAATCGACGATTTTTTTACCATGAAAAGTATTCTTGAGGTGCAATGCGTCCGCTGGGCCATCTCCCGCATTACGAAAGAAGAGTTTGGCGTCTTAGAGGAGATTTTTGAGTTCATGGAGTTTTATACCATGAACAATGATTTGGAAAAAATGATTCGTATTAACCAAGGTTTCGATGCGGCCATTTATGATGCGGCTCATAACAAGGAGTTGGAGGAAACCCTTCAGCGGTATAACTTTTATCTTCGCCATGCCAACGCCCAGGTTCCCTATCCCCTCAACTACCTGTCAACCGTGCTGGAAGAACATCGGGCTATTTTTCGAGCTTTTTTAGACAGAGATGTGGAGGCTGGGGCCCAGGCCACGGAAATTCACATGATGAAGACGATGATCCGAAGAAGATAGATACGCCTACATATATTTATATGGAAGAAAGATGACTCCATAATATTTTAACGCCGATAAAAATCAAAATTAGGCCGCCTGCCAGGGTGGCCTTTTCCTTATATTTTGCACCGAAATGATGACCAATGCCCACGCCAACGGCAGACAGCAAGAAAGTAATCACTCCGATCATCCCAATGGCAGGTATGATTTCCACCTTTAGGCAGGCAAACGAAATGCCAACGGCCAGAGCATCGATACTGGTAGCCACCGCCAAGGTTAAAACTTCTCGCATATTCAGCCGTTCCTCTAACATGATCTTCTCCTCTGCCGAACAGGACGCCGCTTCATAGGCCATGTTGCCACCGATAAATAAAAGCAGGGTAAATGCTACCCAGTGATCTACCGGCGCTATGTATTCCTCAAACTGACTTGCCAGCAGATGTCCAATCAGCGGCATAAACATCTGAAACCCCCCAAAGCACAGAGCAATCACTAGCAGACTACCCATGGAGATACGGCGCAGCGACAACCCTTTACAAACTGCCGCTGCAAATGCATCCATGGCCAGTCCAATTCCTATCATTCCGATTTCCACATATCCCATATTCTTTTCCCCCTTGGTTTCCTTTCCCTCAAAATAGGATATGTCCAAAATCCCCGAATATGTCAAAAAGGGACCCATCCCTTTCAGGTTGCGTCCCTTATGTTTTTACTTATGCCTCTATCAACTGTCCTGCTACTTTAAAGAGCAGTTTCTCCCCGTCGCTTTCCAAAATCACCTTATTGCCGTTCATCACCTCTCCCCGGATAATCATAGAGGCGATTTCTGTCTCCACATGTTTTTGGAGATACCGTTTCACTGGTCTTGCTCCATATTGGGGGTCATAGGCCTCTCTGGCAATCAATTCCTTGGCGGAATCGGTCAGTACCAGACCGATATTTCTGTCAGCTAATCGACGCTCCAAGGATTTGAGGGACAGTTCTATAATTCTGCTGATCTGCTCCAATGTGAGCGGACTAAACAGGATAATGTCGTCGATTCGGTTTAAAAACTCCGGTCTGAAATAGTTTTTCAGCTGGTCGGTTACCCGTTCCTTGACGGCATCTGGAATGGTTCCGTCCTCCGTCATGTTTTCAATCAGTTCTCCGCTGCCGATATTGGATGTCATAATCACAATGGTATTCTTAAAGTCCACTGTCCTTCCTTGATTATCCGTTAACCTGCCGTCGTCTAAAAGCTGGAGTAGGATGTTAAACACATCTGGATGCGCCTTTTCAATCTCATCGAAGAGGATGACGCTGTAAGGCTTTCTTCTCACTGCCTCTGTCAGCTGTCCGCCCTCGTCGTAACCCACATATCCTGGAGGCGCGCCTACCAGACGGGACACAGAATGTTTTTCCATGTATTCCGACATATCGATACGAATGATATTTTTCTCCGTATCAAAAAGACTCTCTGATAAAGCCTTGGCCAACTCTGTCTTACCGACGCCGGTAGGGCCTAGGAAAATAAAGGAGCCAATAGGCCTGCTTTCATCCTTTAATCCTGCTCTGGCTCTTAAAATGGCCTCAGATACGGCAATCACGCCTTCCTCCTGACCAATTACTCGTCTATGGAGGATTTCAGGCAGTCTTAGTAGTTTATCCCGCTCTGTTTCCACCAGCTTGCTCACAGGAATTCCTGTCCATCCAGAAACCACTGTGGCGATCTCTTCTTCTGTAACCTCTTCTTTTAAAAGTCTTTCCCCGCTACTACCGGCTGCATCGTTTTCTGCTTTGGCTTTTTCTGTTTCCAGTTTCTTTTCCAGTTCCGGGAGAGTTCCATACTTTAGCTGGGCCAGCTTTTCTAGGTCATAGTTTCTCTCCGCCTCTTCCATCTGACGCTTTACTTCTTCAATCTGCTGCTTCGTGCCCTTGACTTCTGCAATCTCTTTCTTCTCTGTTTCCCACTGGGCCCTCATGGCTGCATTTTCATCCTTTAACGCTGCCAGTTCTTTTTCTAAGGTTTCCAGCCTTGCCTTAGATGCTTTATCGGTTTCCTTTCCCAGCACCTGTTTTTCAATCTCAAGCTGCATCATCTTTCGGTTGATTTCGTCCAGTTCCTGAGGCATACTGTCGATTTCTGTTCTGATTCTGGCTGCTGCTTCGTCCATCAGGTCTATGGCCTTATCCGGCAGGAATCTGTCGCTGATATACCGGTCAGACAAGGTAGCGCAAGCAATCAAGGCGCCATCGGTAATGCGAACGCCGTGATGAATTTCAAACCGCTCTTTTAATCCGCGGAGAATAGAAATGGTATCCTCCACCGTTGGCTGGTCCACCAGTACCTTTTGGAATCGTCTTTCCAAAGCCGCATCCTTTTCAATATACTTTCTGTATTCATCCAAGGTGGTGGCGCCGATACAGTGCAGTTCCCCTCTGGCCAGTTTGGGTTTCAACAGGTTACCTGCATCCATGGAACCTTCCGTGCGTCCTGCGCCGACGATATTGTGAATCTCATCGATAAAGAGGATGATTCTCCCCTCCGACTTTTCTACCTCGTTTAATACAGCCTTTAGTCGCTCTTCAAACTCACCGCGGAACTTGGCTCCCGCAATGAGAGCGCCCATATCCAGGGCAAAGATGGTTTTATCCTTTAATCCCTCCGGCACATCGCCATTTAAGATTCTCTGGGCTAATCCTTCTACCACAGCCGTTTTACCAACGCCCGGTTCACCGATGAGTACCGGATTGTTTTTCGTTCTTCTGCTCAAAATCTGTATGGCGTGGCGTATCTCTGCGTCTCTGCCGATAACCGGGTCCAGCTTTCCTTCTCTGGCCATCTCCACCAAATCTCGTCCGTATTTATTCAATGCGTCGTACTGATCCTCTGGATTTTGGCTGGTTACACGCTGATTTCCCCTGACCTTTGACAGCGCGTCTAAAAAACGGTCCTTGGTAATTTGATATTTTGCAAAGAGTTTAGCGCTTGGCGTTCCCTTTTCTTCTAATAAAGCCAAATACAAATGCTCTACGCTGACGTATTCGTCTTTGAACTGTTCTGCAATCTTCTCCGCTTGTAATAAAACCTGATTAAGCCTGCGGGAAGCATACATATTATCCGCTGCTCCCGACACCTTTGGCAATTTTTCAATTTCTTCCTGTAAATCGGCAATCATGACGGTCTCATCTACATTCATATAGCGAAGGAGTTTACCAATTAGGCCGTCCCTCTGCATCAGCAGCGCCAAATGCAGATGCTCCCCGTCCAGCATCTGATGTCCTTCTGAAACCGCAATATTCTGGCAGTCGATGACTGCCTGCTGCGCATTCTGTGTATATTTTTCGATGTTCATTTACTCATCCCCTTTTTCATCACTCCATCGGCAGCCTTGTTCGGCGCCGATTTTTATACCTTTATTTTTTCCTATATGTCTATCATATACCTGTAAAATCAAAAAGTAAAGAGATTTTTAGCACTCTTCTTAGCGGAGTGCTGACAATTCATTAAAATGACACACAAATGCCACTGGCGTTGTACATTTTATTTCATTTGAGCAAATCAGCCAACAATTTGCAAGGCCTCCCTTTGCAAAATAGCTGTCTAAATCCAGATTGTTGGCTTTTTGCCTGCACCCAGCCGAAGCAGCCAACAAAACTCAAAAAAATGTTGGCTCACTTGCCTGAATCCAGACAAAGAGCCAACATTACCATCATTTATTAACTTTTATGTCCCCTTATCAGCCGATTTTGTTGGCTTTTTTACAAGATTCTCCCATAAGAGCCAACAGGAGCTAATTAGCTGAAGAATAGACTGAAAAAGAACCCATAGCACGGAGAAATAATCATATCCGTAATATCGAAAATGATGAGAATCATCAAAATCAGAAATCCATTCTGATACAGTTTCCAATACCAATTATACTGTTGCAGATTAAAAATCTGAGTCAGGATTCCAAATCCATCCAGAGGAGGTACCGGCAGCAGATTAAATACCATCAGAACAATGTTCACCATAAACATATAGTTTAGAATATCTAAAATGATACCGCCCATGCCTGCTATAAAGCTATAAGATGCATTGGCAAGCACTGCTTTCATGATAAGGCCTGTTATCATAGCGATGATAAAATTGGTGGCAACGCCTGCAATGCTGACTAGAAACTCGTCTCTACGGCGATGCTTATAGTAGGCCGGATTGATCTGCACCGGCTCACCCCATCCAAATCCCGCAATAAACAACGCCAAGAATCCCACCGGATCTAAATGTCTGGCTGGATTTAAGGACAGCCGCCCCTGCAGCTTGGGCGTTGGGTCTCCCAACCAATAGGACACATATCCGTGGGCGGCTTCATGGAAGGTAAGCCCCACCACGATACCAGGAAGCATCAGTAATTTTACATAAAGCCAGTCCGATAGACTCATGGACGAGCGCATCAGGTTATTGCCGATTAACACCACTAAAATGATGATAATTGCCGGATTTACATTGCGAAACAGATTTTGAAATTTTTCTCTCATAAACCATATCCCTTTCTGCCGCCAAAATTCATAGCGGGTACACATAATATTTATTTATTTTATCACATTTTACCACTCTTTGAAATATATATAATACAAATGAAATATGATGTTTTGCTGAATTTTTCAGTAAAACCCATAACGAAAGGTGGTTTTTATGGATACATCTCTGGTTTGTATTGATGTTTACACAATTAGCGAAGGCGATACGCTCTATTCCATCGCAGAGAAATACGATTTGCCAGTCAGCCTGCTCATGAAGGTCAATGGTATTGACAACCCTTATAACTTGGAAGTAGGTCTCAGACTGTGTATTCCAGGAACGGAGGATCAGCTGCCAAAGCCGCCAGAAGTCTGCTGTATGACCCACACAGTATGCCCTGGAGATACCCTTTACTTAATCGCAAAGAAGCATGGCATTAAACTAGATGCTCTCATGCGCGCCAATCCTAACATAGATCCATACAATCTGCTCATCGGCACCCAGCTTTGCATCCCCCAGTAGTATGACTCCCTCTCTTTGAAAAAGGCCGGCTCTATGCCTGGCCTTTTTTTCGTGTGTTTCTCTTGACCCATATCTCTTGCCGCGATAAAATAAATACTATCTATAATAGAAGGAGGATTTCATCCATGCCCCAGCTTTCGGAAAGAACCAAACCATTTACCGATTCCATCATTCGGCGTATGACCAGAATCGCTTTACAATATGATGCCGTCAATCTTTCACAGGGCTTTCCCGACTTTCAGCCGCCAGAGGCGCTTCTAACCCGTCTTTCTCAGGTATGCAGCGAAGATTTTCATCAATATGCCCTGACCTGGGGTTCTAAAAACTTTCGTCACGCTCTGGCAGACAAACAGTCCCGCTTCATGGGCCGCAATATCGATCCGGAGCAGGAAATTGTGGTTACCTGTGGCAGCACAGAGGCGATGATGGCCGCCATGATGACCGTAACCAATCCTGGGGATAAAGTGATTATTTTCTCTCCTTTTTACGAAAACTATGGTGCGGACACCATTCTTTCCGGTGCAGAGCCCATCTATGTGCCTCTCCATCCGCCTACGTTCCATTTTAATGTGGATGAGCTTGAAGCTGCATTTCGCCAACGTCCGAAGGCTCTGATTCTTTGCAATCCGTCTAATCCATGTGGCAAAGTATTTACTCGCCAGGAGTTTACAATCATCGCGGATATGGCTGAAAAATATGACGTTTTTGTCATTACTGACGAAGTTTATGAGCACATCGTCTATACGCCAAACCAACACACATATTTCGCCACCCTGCCCGGCATGTGGGAGCGAACGATTTCCTGTAGCTCTCTTTCCAAAACCTATGCCATTACCGGTTGGCGGCTTGGGTACATCATTGCCGCTGCACCTGTTATTGAGGCTGCCAGAAAGGTTCACGATTTTCTTACGGTCGGCGCGCCGGCTCCATTGCAGGAGGCTGCGGTGGCTGGCTTAAGGTTGCCGAATTCCTATTATGATGCCTTGCGCCAGACCTATCAGCAAAAGCGGGAGTTATTCCTGTCCGGCTTGGATGATTTGCAGATTCCTCACACCACGCCGGAGGGCGCCTATTATGTGATGCTGGATATCGGCGAATTCGGTTTTCAGGATGACCTGGAATTCTGTCAGGTCATGGCCAGGGACGTTGGGGTAGCCGCGGTGCCTGGTTCCAGCTTTTTCAGGGAGGATATTCACCATCTGGTGCGCCTCCATTTTGCAAAGAAGGACGAAACCTTGTATGCAGCCCTAAATCGTTTGGAAAATCTACGAAAGAATATTCCATATAGAAAGGAAACGGTATGACCAATACGCCTAAAACGGATAAGTCCCAAAAACTGAATCGGTATCGGATTTTCACCATCATTCAGGTGGGCAATCTGTCAGATATTCCCAGCAGAGCCTATGACTTTACTTTAATTGGAGCTATCCTAATCAATATCTTCATCGCCATTTTTGATACCTTTCCTCAGGCAGAGCCTTATCGATTCGCGCTGTGGGCCCTAGAAGGGATTACAGTACTGTTTTTCCTTGGGGATTACTTGCTTCGCATCTGGACAGCCGATTATTACTATGCCAACATAAAGGGTCTCACCCCTGCCAGGGCTAGGAGAAAATTTATATTTTCTTGGGAGGGTGTCATCGATCTGATGTCCTGTCTGCCCTTTTTCATTTCTGCCGGCGGCGCGGCTCTGCGAATGTTTCGCATCGTTCGAATTATACGGGTCTTTCGGATTCATCACTATGCTGACCCTTTGCGAGTCATCGGCGATGTGCTGCGAAAGAAAAGAGGACAACTTCTGTCCTCCATCTTTATCGTATTTACTTTGATGATCGCTGCATCCTTGCTCATGTACAATCTGGAACATAAGGCCCAGCCCGATGCCTTTGCCAATGCCTTTTCCGGCTTTTGGTGGGCTGCCAACACTCTGCTGACTGTAGGTTACGGCGATGTGGTTCCCGTCACCCTGGCAGGAAAAATTTGCGGCATGGTCCTGACTTTTTTAGGGGTTGGTATGGTGGCCATCCCTACTGGTATTTTATCCGCCGGATTTGTGGAACAGGCGGAACTCCTTCGCAGCAAGCCCGCCTCAACGCCTTATCATTACTGCCCGCATTGCGGCAAGCCACTGCCATCTATGGCCTCTGCGACTTCTGAACTGGAGGCATCAAGTCAAGAGGAGAATGACAGTTTATAATGAGGCTGGCGATATTCACTCTATATGCATCCTATTTTCAGCCTTATGTGAAGATGGTGTGAAGAAATTCGATGTTTTTATATATACGAAATTTTTATCGAATTTCTGGCAGTAAAAATGGACTCCTCCTCTTTTTTCCAGCACCATTCACCCTGACAATGAGGCGTTAAGCCAGGATTTCAGACGAAAAAAGCTGGCATATAGGTAAAACAGCATTGCGGGACAGTATAAATATTTATTTATATGTAATAATACACGAAATCCAAAAAAGACTTCGATGTTTTTGAATTTCTAAACAAAAATATCGAAGTCTCCCACCGCATTTCCTATCTCACCACGAAAAGAGCCACCCGAAACGGATGGCTCACTTTTTTAGAATTATTTACTATTGGTAAGTTTTGTAACCTTACTGGCTGTGAATTCTTTTTTGGTAGCCAAGGATTTCATCTCCAATGACATATCAAAATCGAATTCATCAATCTCAATTCCAATATTCTGTAAACATTGTACCACAATTTTCCTCGTTAGCCAAGGGTTTAATACAAAAATTGGGCCTAAAATATTAGAAAAAATTGAATTTTTTTTGAGACTACCCTCACATCTGTCCCGTCCCGTATTGCCGAAACCATACAACACCTGGCCAAAAGCGGCTTCTCTGCTGTGTACATCCATCATCTGAATCTGGGAACCGAAGACTTCCATCTCTTCGCCGCCATAGGTGGTCGTCACATGGATATCGTCTCCATACACAGCCTTTCGCTCGGTAAAATCGCAATCGATGAGACCCAGCCCCTCTAAGCTGCTGCCATCCTCCCTACCGGTTTTCCCGCCGAAGATACACTGGCTGGTACCGGTTACCGCCAATACCCTTCCCAACTCAATAAATTCCGCCAGGGCCTCCCTATATGGGCTCAGCCACTCTATGACCGCTGCCAGCGAGGCCAACTCGCCCGGCGGACAAAAGATAAAATCGTAATCCATGGGATTGAAATCCTCTGTCTCAAAATCGATTCGTTCCACCATGACCTCTGCGCCTGCAAAGCCTGCAACTCTCTGGAATGCCAGCATATTTCCCCGCTCTCCGTGAAGATACAGAATATCGGGAAAAAGCCATGCCGCCCGAAGAACCGGTTTTTCTCCATGATGTTTCTCTGTCATCTTACGCATCCTCCTTCTCTTCCAGATGTAGTTTTTTCTGCATGTGCTCATAAGTATGGAGCCACGTAATCATGTAAATATTATCGGTCTCCGCCGCGTCGATCTCTTTGAAAATGGTATCCACATCTTCCGTATCGGCAATGGAAATCATGGACGGATCTACTCCCTCATAGATGAGACGGTTTGCCGTATCATAGCAGACCCGCTCCGAAAAGCAAAAATACTTTTCCACATCAGTGGCCACAAGTTCAGAAAAGTCGCAGTCAAAGGCATAGAAAGTATTGGTATAATGAGGAATCATATCTACCAACGGACACAGGCCTAAGCACACCATCTTCCGTTCTTTATCCCCTGCCATGATGTTGATACAAGTCTGCAGGGTCTCCGGGTTTTCCTGTTTGATACGCATATATTTGATGGTTTTATCCTTATATTTCAAAATCTCAAATCTGCCGCCCACGTTTTTAAAGTTGCCAAAGGCCTTGGCCGCATCCGCCGGCCCAATTCCCGCCAGCTCCTTTGCCACAGCCACCGCGGCAGCATAATTATATAACATATATGGAACATTATACGGCATGAAGAACTCCACATCACCTACATGAAACCGCCGATTCTCAAAATCCACGTCGCAGACCACGTAGTCGGCCGCCGCCTCGCTGTGGTTATCGCAGTTGGTACAGGCGAACTGTCCCACCCCATCGTTGTTGTAATATTCAAATTCAATCTTATGATGGCAAACCGGACAGGCCATGGTGGGAAAGCCCTCCTTCTTAATAAAGGAATCGCTGTGTCGCTCCACACCATAGGTCACCACGCGGTCATGGCCGGTAGCAAAAGACTTGGCCCGCGGCTCTTCATTGTTTAAAAACAGACGTACATCCTGACCCATCACAGGAGCCAGCTTACGATAGATGAAATCCGGGTCGCCGTTTCTCTGGACCTGGTCTTTTTGCAGGTTAGTTACCAAAATGTTTTTAGCCGGCAGCTGCTTATAGATAATGGGCAGAAACCGCTCGTCAGTTTCAAAGATAAAGTAATCCGCTTTCACATGGCCTGTCAGGCTGGACGCCTTTAGTAGAGCCGTGGCCACGCCAGCCAGAAGGTTCGCACCCTCCAAGTTAGAAATCACCGTCTTGCCATTCTCTTTCAAAATATGATTGATTAGATTGTTGGTGGTAGACTTGCCGTTGGTACCTGTAATAAACAATACCTTATCATAGTCGATTCCCTTAAAATGGGCCACCATCTGTCCATCGATTCGCAAAGCTTTTTCTCCAGAAAAATTAGATCCTCTGGTTTTATCTATGATATTGATGAGAAAGTTAATCAGTTTCCCAAACCATAGGGCGATAATAAATTTCATTGGTCCTCCTCGTATGCTTTTTCCCGTTTTATGACAGCCCGTCTACAGAGACATCCTGCCAACATGTTTCTTATTTTACCATACTTTTCTTTTCAATGCCATAAAAATTCCAATGATACATATGACCCCAAAGATAAAAAATGACATCTCCATGGTTTTTAGTAAAGTCTCCTTTCCAGCCTCCTTTAAGCTACCGTTTCCCATATGATATCTGACTACCATGGTGACGATGGTCATGCTAAAGGTATGCCCCAAAGAGCGCATGGTAGACAGAATAGAAGTAGCTACCCCATAGTCACCGGATTTTACCGAGCCCATAACCGCATTAGCATTGGGTGAAGCAAACAGAGCAAACCCAATGCCGCTGACTGCCAGCGCGCTGAAAATCATAGCCATGGAAGTATTTTCCGTCAAACGTGCGTAAAAGAACAGGGCGCCGCCGCACAGTCCCATTCCCAGGGCCGATAATAGGTGGGGCGAACCCTTGTCCGAAATTCGACCAATGAAAATAGAGAGTACAGCCTGTACCACCGGCGCTATGATTAAAACCATACCCGCTTTCTCCGAACTATATCCTGCAACGGTTTGTAAGTAAACAGAAAGCAGATAGCTGATGGCAAAATTAGCTCCATAATTCATCATGGCTGCCAAATTGGAACAGACGTAGGCGCCGTTATGATGAAACAGAGAAATTTTAATCACTGGTGTTTCTACACGCCGTTCCTTTCCTCTCTCTGTATAAAACAGACAGACCATCAGCGTCAATCCCCCTGCCACCATGAGCCATCCATAAAATTTTTCTGTTATGATAGATAAGCCGTAAGTGATAAACACAATACCAAAGACATATAGCAGACAGCCTGCTATATCAAAACCCACAGAATGATAAAAACCCTGCTTTTGCTCCTTGGGAGGCAACTTTTTTACAGCGCTATAAAAGGCGGCCCCACAAACTGCAGCCGCAACATAAAACAAGGCCCTCCAGCCCAGATATCCATTGAGCAAACCTCCTAGCACCGGACCTGCCGACATGCCCACATAATTGGCGCTGGTCGCATAGCCCAACACTTTGCCCCGCTCTTTCTCATCAAAAGCGCCCACCAAAACAGCAAGATTGGTACTGAAAATCATGGACGCGCCTACCCCTTGCAGGAACCTGATAAACAGCAGTATACCGATACCCCTGACCAGGGCAGCCCCAAGAGACGCCACCATAAATATGAGAATCCCACCGGATAAAATGAAACGCCGATCCAATAGATCAGCCAGCCGGCCAAAAGGCACAGCTAAAGCTGCACAGGTCAGCATATAGATGGTAATGGTCCATCCTACCGTAGCCGCTCCCACCTGAAATTCCTCTTCAATGGCCGGAATCGACAAATTCAATGCGCTTCCCATAAAGGTGGTGATAAAGGCAGTCAATACCGCCACAAAGATGACATTGCGCTGCACAGAAGTATGTCCTCCGGCTGCCTCAGGAGCCGGAGGTCTATGAAATCCTTTTGTTCTCTCATTTCTTTTCATACCTCTATTATGTGCGGACTTTATCTTTAGAATACAAAGTATATGGTATATGTTTAAAGAATGATACAGATAAAATAGTCTTTCCCTTCGTCGCTGATACGCTGCAATGATTTCTGAACCTTACCCCTAAGCTGATCCGGTACGTTTTCTACCTTACTGGTCATCTGCTCCATCACCATATCCTTGAGAGGTTTTCCGAAGAGATTGGTCTCCCAAATATCCGCTTCTTCGTCTCCGAACTGCTCCATCAGCCGTTTTGCCAAATCCTCCGATTGACCTTCCGTACCGACTACCGGCGACACCTCTGTGGAAATATTGGTCTTAATGATGTGCAGGCACGGCGCTTTGGCTGTCATCCGGACTCCGTACTTGCTACCTTGCTTGAATACCTCCGGTTTTTCCAATACCATCTCCGAAAGTTTCGGCGCCACAATACCGTAATCGGTGGCCTCTGCTTGAGCCAAGGCTCCGCTGATGTTGTCATAAGCCAGCTTGGCCTGGGCATATTCCTGTAAAAGTAGGAATAGCTGTCTGTCGTTTTCTACCGGCGCGCCCATCAGTTCTTCTACTACCTTGTAATATAATTTTTCTTCCAAAACAGGTTCCAGAACTACGATGCCAGCAGCCATATCCGCCCTGACAATGCGTACCTCTTTCACAATCTTGCCGTCAGCAATCATAGGGCAGGTTTCTAAAATCTGTCCAATGGTATCAAAAGAATTCATCCAGCTCTTTACACTGGTGATAATACTGTCCTTAATCCAATGGCTACTAGGCAGGGCTTCCAGATAACCTGGCAGGCGGAAGTCCACTTCTGCAGCCGGAAATTGATATACCAGCTGTTGAAAAATCTGGTCAAAGCCTTCCTCACCTAGCTTTTGACAGTTTACAGGTAGTACCGGTACCCCATATCTGGCTGTGAGGTCATCTGCCAACTCTATGGCAGAGGTATTGGTAGGCATGGTAGAATTGAGAAGGACCACGAAAGGTTTATGTAGCGCTTTCAGCTGTTCCACCGTCCGTTCCTCTGCCTCCACATAATTGCTCCTCGGTATTTCTCCGATGGTACCGTCTGTTGTCACCACGATACCTACTACAGCATGATCGTTTATGACTTTCTCTGTGCCTATCTCTGCGGCCATGCTGAATGGAATCTTTTCCTCTGACCATGGCGTTTGTACCATTCTCTCTCTTCCCTCTTCCTCATGACCTATGGCGCCAGGAACGAAATATCCCACACAGTCCACCAGCCGCATTTGAAAGCTAACTCCATTGCCAGTGGTAATACCCACTGCTTCTGGTGGAATAAACTTTGGTTCTGTGGTGGTAATGGTCTTGCCCTCTCCGCTCTGGGGCATCTCATCCATGACTCTGGTCTTTTCATATGGATTGGTCATATTAGGAAATACCAGCACATCCATGAGCCTTCTGATAAAAGTGGATTTTCCTGTTCGAACCGGCCCCACCACGCCGATATAGATATTTCCGTCTGCCCGTCTGCTAATATCCTGATAAATGGTTGAATTCGTCATTCTGCTCCCTCCGTGAAACTACCCCTATACTCCTAAAGGTATCTTTGTACCCAATATATGATCCATTCCAAAGGTTTATGCCCGAAAATCTAGGAAATCCATCGTTCCTCCATAAAAAAAGCCGAAGGATTGGCCGAAACCTCTCCTCCGGTTTTTTCTACTCTATCTATGTCTAAGATCGCTTTTCTCCCACTGACTGAAGCTGCCCCAGATAATGCTGTTTCTGTCTTTCCAGCTCCGTATCATAGGTCACGTCGCCTCCCAGGTGCAATTCTTTGACATAATTGTGGTGATTGCCCAAAATGGATTTATCCTTATGACTTAAGATTAAGAGGGCAATATTGGAACACTGGTCTGCAATACGCTCTAAATTGGTCAAAAGGTCCACAAATACGATGCCGCTGGTAGTGTTGCAGTTTCCTGCCTTGAGCCGTTCCACATGTCTGTCTTTTAAGGTGACTACCATATCGTCAATGACTTCTTCCAAAGGCTCAATCTTCTTAGCTTCGTCATAATCCAAGGTACCGAAGGCCTCCACCGTAATCTTGGTGATTTCCAGCACCGCGTCTCTGACAATTTTCAGTTCTTCGTTGGCCTCCTCAGAAAATACCACCTTTTCTTGCTCTACCATCTGGGCTACTTCCATAATGTTCACCGCATGGTCGCCGATTCTTTCAAAGTTGGTGCTGGCCTGCATCAGCAGATTGATATATTGATTGTCTGATTCTGTCTCTACCATGCGGGACAGGTTCACCAGATAATTATCCATACTATCGGTAAACTGGTCCATGTGGTCTTCATTTTCATTGATGACATCCACCCGTCCGGCATCATATCGAGCCAGCAAAATGCAACTGCGTTTCAGGTTCTTAAGGGCCACCTCTCCCATATGGGCGATGGCTCTATTGGACTCGCTCAGCGCCATTGCAGGTACCTCATACAGCTTTTCATCCGGTACCATCAGATCCGCTCTATCCTCTGCGTCTCTTTCATCTGGCTTGACAATGGTTAAAGACAGCTTTACCAAAAGTCCAGCAAAAGGAATTAAAACTACTGCTGTCAACAAATTAAACAAGGTCTGGAAATTGGCGATACCGCCGCTATTGACCACGCTGTCCCAAAGGTTTGGAAAACCTCCTACGCCTTTGATAATGCTCATGACAATCATAAACAGGATGGTACCAATCACATTAAAGGCGATATGTACGATGCCAGTTCTCTTGGCATCCTTGGAAGAACCGATGGAACATACCATAGCTGTAGTTACACAGGTTCCCAAATTGATACCCATAATCATCGGATATACCAGATTAAAGGTCATGGCTCCGGTTACTGATAAGGCCTGAATCATACCTACCATAGCCGACGAACTCTGAACGATGACTGTCATCACCAGACCAATGAGCAGTGACAAAATCGGCTGATTTCCAAACTTCTGCATAATATCCATAAACGCCTGGGACTCTGACAGAGGTTCTACCGCAGCCGTCATATTCATCAAACCGCTGAATAGAACGCCAAAGCCCATGAAGATTTCTCCAGTAGTATTGCATTTATTAGATTTTACAAACATGATTAGAATAATGCCTGCGATCATAGCCACTGGAGCCAAAGTAGACGGCTTGAAAAACTCCAATATGATGCTGCCCCCTGACTCAATATCCATCAATCTGATGATCTGCGCTGTCACTGTGGTTCCAATATTGGCTCCCATGACGATACTGACGGATTGCTTTAGATCCAAAATACCTGCGCTGATTAACCCTACGGTCAACACGATGGTGGCCGTGGAACTTTGAATCACCGCTGTTACCAGCATACCCGTGATAACGCCAAAGACCACATTTTGGGTCGCCTTCCCAAGAACACGCTTCAAAGCTGTACCAGAAGCGTTCTTCAAACCGTCTCCCATAATCTCCATACCATAGAGAAACATGGCCAGCCCCCCCAAAAGGGTTATAACAGAAAAAATGTCCATTTTCATTCCTTTCTTTGTATATCCTACTACTCTACCACTTCTCCTACAAGACTAAAGGTATTAGAAGCGGTAATCCTAACCTTTACCAGCTTTCCTATCATAGCAGACGTTCCCGGAAAATTCACCAGCTTGAAGCCCTCTGTTCTGCCACCGTACATTCTACCTCCGGTTTTGCCTGGCCCGTCCACTAAGACAGTCTCAATCCTGCCCACATAGGCTTGATTCTTTTCGGCAGAAATACCATTGATGACCTCTACCAATCTATTGAATCGCTGATGTTTCACAGTCTCTGGTATCTGATTTTCAAACTTTTCCGCTGGCGTTCCCTTCCGTATGGAATAGAGGAAGGTAAAGGCTGAATCGTAACGAACCTCCTTTGCCAGGGTTAAGGTCTCTTCGAATTGTTCCTCTGTCTCCCCTGGAAATCCCACGATAATATCCGTACTGATGGTGATTTCCGGCGCTGCTTCCCGCAGCTTTTTGACTAAGGCGAGGTATGACTCTCTACTGTACCTGCGGTTCATTCTTTTGAGTACCTGTGAGGCTCCTGCCTGAACTGGCAGATGAATGTAGTTGCAAAGCTTTTCGCAGTCCACATAAGCCTGTATCAGCTTGTCCGAAAGATCTTTTGGATGACTGGTCATAAAACGGATTCGCGCTAGACCATCTATCTCATTGAGACGGTAAATCAAATCGGAAAAATCCATCTGACTGCCATCTTGACAAGTTCCCATATAGGAGTTGACGTTCTGTCCAAGAAGCATAATCTCTCGCACCCCGTCTTTTACCAGGCGTTCTACTTCTCCTATGATTTCCTCCGGCTTCCGACTTCTTTCCCGTCCTCTAGTATACGGTACAATGCAATATGTACAGAAGTTATTGCATCCATACATGATATTGACGAAAGCCTTATGGCGAAACAGCCTGTCCGCAGGCAGTCCTTCCACAATGTCGCCGCCCTCTGGCCAGATGGAGAGTTGTTTTTCTTTCTCCTCATAGAGATGATCCAGCAGAACAGGAAGCTCATGAAGGTTATGGGTGCCAAAGATGACGTCCACCCAAGGGTATTTGGTCTTTAGGGTATCGATGATGTGCTGCTGCTGCATCATGCAGCCGCAGACACAGACCGTAAAGTTCTCCCCTTGCTCCATCTTTTTCTTTTTTAGCTGTCCCAGTGTGCCAAAAAATCGCTTATCCGCATTTTCTCTGATGCTACAGGTATTGAAGATGACGATATTGGCATCCTTTCGCGCTTCTGTCCTTTCATACCCCTTTTCCAGGAGCAGACCGGCCAGGGTTTCCGAATCGTGTTCGTTCATCTGACAGCCAAAGGTTGTAATATGAAATGTTTTTTTCAAAATGATTTCTCCTCATTATCAGGCCTCAGGCCATATTGCCCTTTAAGCCCAAGCTTTTCTCGCTTCCGCAAACTCCGCCTTAATGGCCTGAAGTAATTCTGGGGAGGTTAACACCTCAAGTCCGGTGAGGGCCAGGGCTTTGGCTCCCCACTCAATGGCTTTATCCGCCTCCTTGGTCAAAGTCGCTTCTGCAAACTCCTTGGAATGAAGATTAAGCCCTGGACAGTTTAGACCAATCCACGGATGAATGGTCGGCACTACATGGCTGACATCTCCCATATCGGTGGAGCCGGAAGAATCAACATGGGGCATCACGCCGCCGCCCACCTGTTCATAATATTCACTGAAAATATGGGATAAAGTTTCATTGGTAACCATATCCATATTTCCTGGTTCGTTGTTCCATATTTTATAGGTTGCCCCTGTACTCATGCAGGCAGCCCCTGCACATCGGTCAAAGAGGTCTCGAATCTTTTTAATATCATTGATGGTATTGGCTCTGACCAGATATTTTACCGAGGCATGATCTGGAATCACACTGCACTTTTCGCCACCGTCCACAAATACGCCATAGATATTGGTATTCTTCAAATATTGTTTTTCAAAACCGATGAGACTATAGAACTGCACCGCTGCATCCAGAGCGTTGATGCCTGCCTCTGGCTGTACTCCTGCATGGGCTGATTTTCCATAGAATTCCACCTGCCATGCATCCAGAGCTGTAGTCTTGCCGCTGGCTTCATTGACGGTATTAGGATGAACCGTCATGGCCACATCCACTTCGTCAAATACACCTTCTCTGGCCATCTGGGCTTTGCTGACAAAGCACTCCTCAGCAGGCGTTCCGTAGAGAATCACCCTTCCTCCGGTTTTCTCCACCACTTCTTTCAGTGCAAAGGCTGCTCCCAAAGGAGCTGTGGCGATAATATTATGACCGCATCCATGGCCGATTTCTGGTAACGCATCATATTCAGCTGTGAGCCCGATGGTAGGTCCCTCTTTGCCGCTGTCCCATACGGCCCGAAAGCTATAAGGGATGTCGTGAATGTTTTCGGTCAGCTGAAATCCATGTTCCCTCAAAACAGCCTTTAATACAGTCGACGCTTTTTCTTCCGTTCCGCCCACTTCTGGATTTTCATAAAGATAGGTACGGATTTCAAACAGCTTCGGTAAATTTTCCTCCACTATTTCTGCGATTTTCTTTTTTAACTCTTCCTTCATCTGCTGTACACTCCTTTCCACACATATCATATATGCATTTCATTTTTAGTCTCTCTGCACATGAGTCTGGTCACAGCTTCACCTGGCTCCATTTCTCCATGAATCATCCGGTAGATGCTTTCTGTAATTGGCATCTCAATCTGAAACTTCTTTGACAATGCGAAGGCAGCTTCCACAGTAGAGATGCCTTCCACCACCATGCCTATTTGCTTCGTGGCTTCTTCCGGCTTCACACCCTGGCCGATGAGAATCCCACATCTTCTATTTCTTGAGTGCATACTAGTACAGGTAACGATTAAATCTCCAATGCCGGTAAGTCCCGAAAAGGTCTCCCTTCTGGCTCCCATGGCAGTTCCCAGTCTGCAAATCTCTGTCATACCCCTGGTCATAATGGCTGCCTTGGCATTATCACCAAAACCCATACCGTCTGAAATACCTGCTCCTAGAGCAATGATATTCTTCAGCGCGCCACCCAGTTCTACACCAGCCATATCCTCATTGGTGTACACACGAAATCTTTCATGATTAAAAGTCTGCTGTACAACTTTGGCTATAGATTCTTCCTCTGCTGCCACTGCCACTGTCGTGGGCAGCATCTTGCCCACCTCTTCTGCATGGGAAGGGCCCGACAATGTTACATAAGAAACCTCTGGCATCATCTCTTTTGCCACCTGTGAAAGACGAAGGAGACTGTCCTTTTCTATGCCTTTCGCCACATTAACGATGATAGTATCAGCCTTTATGTAATTCCTTACTTCCTCAAATACGCTGCGAAAACTTTGGGCTGGTACGGAAAACACCACCATATCCATGTTTTCCGTCGCCTCCTCTAAGGAGTAGGCCACTTCCAATTCTGCCGGAAGCTGCACCCCAGGCAGATAATGGGGATTTTCTCTAGTTTCCTTCATCAGTTCCAAAAGAGGTTTTTTTCTGCCCCAAATCTTCACCTCATGGCCTTTCTCCACCAGAAGAATAGCCAATGCCGTACCAAAACTTCCCGCGCCGATGACTCCAATCTTTTTCTTCATCTCTCTTACCCTTTTACTTTTTAAACGACATCTTCGGCTCTTCTCCATGAAGCAGCCGCACAATATTAGCCCTGTGCTTAATAATGACAATCAAAGCCATAACACATCCTGCAGGAAAAAAGCCCGGCGCAAGAAACCAGGACAGAACCGGAAAGGAAACTGCCCCTGCCAAAGAACCTACGGACATACGCTTTGATAGAAACAAAAATACTGCCACCACTGCCAGTACCGCCAGGGCCAGCCAAAGGTCGATGGCCAATAGAGTTCCAAAGGCTGTGGCAACGCCTTTTCCTCCTTTAAAATGGTAAAAACACGGCCAAATATGTCCGCAGAACACCGCTACAGCACATAAACTGCCGACCACATAGCCGCAGAGCCAAAATCCCAGCTTTACCGCCAAAACCCCCTTCAAAATATCGATCACCAAAGTTATGGCCGCCGACTTTTTTCCCAGCACCCGAAGCACATTGGTGGTTCCTGCATTGCCGCTTCCCTCGTGTTTAATATCTACGCCTACGGCTTTTCCCAAAAGAATTGCCGGGGAAATATTTCCCAAGAAATAGGCGATCAGCAAGGCAACAATCCAAAGGAAGCTGAAATTCAGGTTCTGGTTATCTACTATGAAAAAAGCTGTCAAATATTCCATTACTCTTCCTTTTCGCCTTTCTCTCTGAAAACAAACTTCAAAGACGTGCCTTTAAAGCCAAAGCCCTCCCGAATCTTGTTTTCCAAATAACGGGCATAGGAGAAATGCATCAAGTCCCGCTTGTTAATCTGAAAGCTGAACAGCGGCGGCTTAACGCCCACCTGGGTCACATAATAGATTTTTAGCCGTTTTCCCTTATCCGACGGCGGCTGTTTCATCAAAATCGCATCGGAAATCAGGCTGTTCAGCTGGCCTGTAGGTATTCGTATGGCTCTGGTCTCCGCCACGGCCTTGGCCATATCGATGACCTGATTGACACGAACCTTATCCTTAACGGAAATAAACAGAGACGGCGCATAGGACATGAACTGCAACTCCACTTCAAGAAGTTTCTGGAAATCCCGCATGGTGTTGGTTTCCTTCTGAATCAAATCCCACTTATTGACCAGCACGATGATGCCCTTGCCTGCTTCATGGGCCACTCCTGCGATTTTCTTATCCTGATCGGTAATCCCCTCTTCTGCATCGATCATCAAAAGGCACACATCGCACCGCTCGATGGCGGCCACTGCTCGGATAACGCTGTACCGTTCAATATCTTCGTTTACCTTGCTCTTTCTTCTGATTCCCGCCGTATCGATAAGGATATACTTTTCCCCATCCTTTTCAAAAGGTGTGTCGATGGAATCCCTAGTAGTGCCGGCAATAGGTGAAACGATGACACGATTTTCTCCCAATAAACAGTTTATGAGAGACGACTTGCCCACATTCGGCTTACCGATGACCGCGATTTTAATGGTTTCCTCGTCATCGTCGTATTCTCCCTTTGGAAAACTCTCTACGATTTCATCCAGCACATCTCCAAACCCTAGCATGTTGGCCGAAGAGATGGCCATAGGCTCTCCCAGTCCCAATTCATAAAAGTCATAAAAATTATCGGGAAGTCTGCTTGGCACATCTATCTTATTGACTACCAGAATGACCTTTTTCCCCGTCCTCCGCAGCATGGCTGCCACCTCTGTATCAGCTGTGGTCAGCCCGTCCTTGCCATCGCACATAAACAAAATCACATCTGCCATGTCCATGGCAATCTGGGCCTGCTCCCGCATCTGGGAAAGGATGATGTCTGCACTGGACGGCTCAATACCGCCTGTATCGATCATGGCAAAATGGATGCTATTCCACTCCGCTTCTGCATAAATTCTATCTCTAGTTACGCCGGGAGTATCCTCTACGATAGATACTCTGCGACCCACGATTCTGTTAAAAAACGTGGATTTTCCCACATTAGGTCTGCCTACAATGGCAACGATGGGCTTACTCATGGAAAATTCCTCCTATAAACTCAGCAGGTTCAAAGGCAACCAAATCTTCGATGCCTTCTCCCACGCCGATGAACTTTACCGGCATATCAAACTCGTCTGCAACGGTAATGGCAATACCGCCTTTGGCAGTTCCGTCTAATTTGGTCAGCACAATGCCTGTAATATCAGCTACCTGACCGAATTCTCTGGCCTGGGAAACTGCGTTTTTTCCTGTGGTTGCATCCAGCACTAAAAGGGTCTCTCTGGACGCCTCTGGATACTCTCTGGAAATCACCTTATTCATCTTTTCCAGCTCGTTCATCAGGTTCTTTTTGTTTTGCAGACGGCCGGCCGTATCGCAGATCAGTACGTCCGCATGTTTTGCCTTGGCTGACTGGATACCGTCAAAGATAACTGCTGACGGATCGGCCCCCTCCTGATGTCTAACCACATTGATACCGTTTCTCTCTCCCCAGATGGAAAGCTGCTCTGCCGCCGCTGCACGGAAGGTATCCGCCGCCGCTAGCATAACGGTCTTGCCCTGGCTCTTTAAGCGGTGAGCCAGCTTGCCGATGGAAGTGGTCTTTCCCCCTCCGTTGATGCCAATCATCAATATGACCAGCGGATAAGTATCGCACAACTGCTGCCGCTCTCCCTTATCCACCAACTCCGTCATGATTTTTTTCAGAGCTTCCTTCACACCTTCAGGATTTGCAATATTATCATTTTTAATCCTGTCCCGCAGCTTCGTCATGATGTGCATGGTGGTATCCATACCAATGTCTGAAGTGATGAGTATCTCCTCTAATTCCTCCATCAGTTCTTCATCCACCTCAGCCCGCATCATAATCACATCGCTGATCTTTTCGGAAAGTCTACCGAAAAAGGACTTTTTTTCTTTAAATAAAGACATTCGTCTCCTCCTTTTATCTCAATGGGCCATCCTGCAATTTCTACAATTTTTACATCTCAAAATCATCCCCAAGACGCAGGGACAGTACCTTAGAAATGCCCTGCTCCGGCATGGTTACGCCATATAACACATCTGCATGTTCCATGGTGGCCTTCTGATGGGTCACGATGGCAAACTGAATGTTATGAAAGTTTTTCAAATAGGTAGCAAACCTATCGATATTGGCATCGTCCAAGGCTGCTTCTACCTCGTCCAGTATACAAAACGGCGTAGGCTTGGTTTTCAGCACCGCAAACATCAGGGCAATGGCTGTCATGGTCTTTTCACCACCGGACATCAGGTTGATATTCTGCAGCTTCTTTCCAGGGGGCTGAGCGATGATTTCAATACCTGTCTCCAATGGATTGTTTTCATCATCCAATCTCAATTCAGCATGGCCGCCGCCAAAGAGCTGTTTAAAAATCTCCTCGAAGTTGATAACCACCTGATCAAAATTATTTTTAAACTTTTCTTTGATGGTCTTATCCATGTCGGCGACGATGGATTTCAGTTCTCCCATAGCAGTGAGAATATCGCTGCGCTGCTCGGTAAGAAACTCATATCTCTGGCTTACCTGCTCATATTCCTTAATGGCGCCCACATTGACATCACCCAGTTCCTTCATTCTGTTTCGGATTTCCCGACTTTCCCTGGAAGCGGTAGATACGGCAAAATCCTCTTTTCTAAGTTCCACAGCCTGAGGGTAGGATACTTCGAAATCTTCCCACAGCTTTTCCTTAAAGGTATCCAGCTGGGTCTCGTTGCGGGTCATCTTGATTTCCATCTGATATTTCTGATCCTGGAAATGGTTCAGCTTTTCCAAAGCCTGCTCATGGGCTGCCGTCATCTTGTCGATGGTTTCTGTCAAATCTGCCCGTTCCTGACGAACCGTGTTTATGTATTCTTCCAGTTCTTTTCGTTCCTTTTCTGTGGTCTCTGCCTGACCCACAGCGCCTTTGCTGCCAAAGAGAATGGTATTCTTCTCTTTGTCCAGTTTTTCTGTCTGCCCTCTCTTATCATCTATTTGGAATTGCAAATCATCAGCGGTTTCTTTGACTCGCTTCATCATTTGCAAATAGGACTCCAGCTTATTATCCCACTCGCTTTTGGCAATTCTGGCCTTAGTAATCTCTTCATTGGCCTCATTTACCTGTTTTTTTACTTCTTCCCAAGTCTTCATGTTCTCTTCCACGGAAAGATTATGGCGTTGTATCTGTGTCTCCATTTCCTGGGCTTCTCTGTGATACCCCTCTATCATGGACTTTGCATTTGCAAAATCTCCCACTATGGAAGCAAGTTCCCTCTCTGCCTTCTCTCTGCCGCTATGAATATCCTTGCTACTTTCCATAAGGGTCTGGATTCTGGTATCGATATTGGCAGCGTTCAGTTCGGCCTGACGATAGTCCCTTTCTGTATCCGCGATAACATCGCTCATCTCTTCAATGGTCTCTTCCATCTCTTCCAGAGACTCATGAATCTCTGCAGTTTCCTTTTTCATCTTTGCCAGCTGCTCTTCCAAGCGAAAGATTTCCTGTTTCCGTTCCAGCAGATTGGCTGTAGCGTTTTTATACTTACCGCCGGTAATGGCGCCGCTGGCGTTGATGATTTCACCCTCCAAAGTTACAAATCGAAGGCCGCTGGTTCCTGCCATCTTAGACAGGCTTACCGCATGATCCATATCGTCCACAATGGCCACCCTGCCTAGCAGATAGTGAAATATATTTTCATATTTTTTATCGTACTTAATGCAATCGGCAGCCAGTCCCAGGTAACCTTCCACCTGCTCTACACGCCGCTCCACATCGGCTTTGCGGCCTTTTACCGAACCCAAAGGAAGGAAAGTACAACGACCGGCTTTATTCTCCTTTAGACTGCGAATGGCAGCCTTGGCGTCTTCATCCCCATCGCAAACGATGTTTTGCATAGCGCCTCCAAGGGCTGTCTCCACTGCTACTTCATATCCCTGGGGCACCTTCATCAAATCCGCTACAACCCCATGAATTCCGGCGCGCCTTCCTCGCATAATGTATCTGACTGCGCCGTTATAGCCTTCATAATTGTGTTCCATCTCTTCGATGGTCTTTTTTCGCGAGGACAGCTGCATACTGGTGAGCCGAAGTTCTTCCTGCCGTTTGGATAAAGCCCTGGTTTCAGCCAAATAGCTTTCTCTGTCGGTACGGGCTTCTGCCAAAGATGTCAGCAAGGTTTCCACCATTTCATCCGCCGCCTTTTTTTCTCTCTGAGCATCGGCTAAAATGGTTTCAAATTTTTGAGCGTTGGCCTCCATGTCCTGCTGGTCCTGCAGCAGCTGCTGTTTTCGCTTCTGCAAGGTTTCCTGATAGGTCTCTATGGAGCGAGCCTCTGCTTTTTTGTCCGCCACCTGACTATGAAGTTTGAAAATCTGGTCTTTGTCTTTATCAATGGCATCGGAAATAGCGGCAGCCTTGGCGCTGACCTGATTATATTTTTCTATTTTTTCGGCTAAAAGTTCTTCCGCTCCGGCCATATTTTCTCCGATTTGGCCTTTCTCTTCTTCTAGGTTTTTCAGGTTAGAAAGTTCCCGAAGCAGTTTTTCATCCAAGCCGTGAATCTCCTCTTCCAGACGATTCATATCCTTATCGATGCCGGAAATTCTCTCTTCATTGAGCTGAGACTGGCTTTCCAGCCTGTGAAGTTCCTCCACCTTTGCCATCAGCTTATCCTGGGCCTCATTGCCCAACTGTTCCAGATAAACGTTCTTTTGACGGCTTTCTGTCAGCTGTTTATCCATCTCCCCTTTTTCTTTGGTTAAGGTTTCGATGGAGGCGGTAAATTCCTCTATATCTTTACGGAGAGTTTCATTGGAACTGTCCAGCTTTTCAATATTTCGTAGGGTAATATTGATTTCCAGTTCCCGATACCGTTCCTTTAAGGTCAAATATTCGGTAGCCTTTTGGCTGTCCTCTCGAAGTCCGTCGATACGGCCTTCAATCTCGCCCACGATGTCGTTTACCCGCTCCAAGTTGGCAGAGGTTCCCTCTAATTTTCGTTCAGCTTCGGCTTTTTTACTCTTATACAGAACTACGCCGGCAGCTTCTTCGAAGATTTCTCTTCGGCTCTCCGGCTTATTGCTGACAATATCGGCAATCTTACCTTGTCCAATGATGGAATATCCATCTACGCCGATACCTGTGTCCATAATCAGTTCTCTAATATCTCTAAGACGGCACTGGTTGTTGTTAATCAAATATTCACTCTCACCAGAGCGATACATGCGCCGAGTTATGGCTACCTCGTTATAGTCAATGGGAAGAATCCCTGTGGCATTATCGATGACCAGCGTCACTTCTGCCATGCCCCTGGACTTTCTACTGGCAGTACCTGCAAATATGACTTCCTCCATCTTACCGCCGCGAAGCATCTTAGGACTCTGTTCTCCCAGTACCCAGCGTATGGCGTCGCTGATATTGCTCTTTCCGCTGCCATTGGGGCCTACGATACATGTCACGCCCTCATGAAACTCGATGACTACCGGCTCTGCAAAGGACTTAAAACCGTGCATTTCCAATCGCTTAAAGTACATGGAATTCTCCTCTCTGTAGAGCTTGTCTGGCCGCGTTCTGCTCAGCCTCTTTCTTACTCTTGCCGCTGCCCTTTCCAAGAATCTGTCCATTACATTCCAAATGAACGTAAAATCTCTTGTCGTGAGCTGGCCCTTCTTCTTTATCTATCAGATAGGTAATGCTGATATTCTTTCCCTTTTTTTGGAGAATCTCCTGTACCTCAGACTTATAGTCGGAAAACAGTTTCCCGCTTACCGCTTCGTCAATGATTTCCGAAAAAGCTTTAACAACAAACTTCTGTGCCGCCTCATAGCCTCCGTCCAGATAGAGGGTGCCGATGATAGCTTCCATGGCGTCTGCTAAAATAGAATCCTTCTGCCTGCCCCCTGCGCTCTCTTCTCCGTGACCCATATTGATATGTTTGCCGATTCCAAGGCTTCTGCCCACTCTAGCAAGAGACTGCTCGCAGACAATGAGGGCACGGGTTTTGGTCAACTTTCCTTCTGAAACCTGGGGCAGCTTATGAAACACTTCCACGCCGATAATGGCGTCAAAAAATGCGTCTCCCAAAAATTCCAGTCGCTCGTTATCCATGTGCTTGGTTTTCTCTTTGTTGTAGGAACTGTGGGTAAGAGCCCGCTCCAAATAATTTACATTCTGAAACTGATACCCGATTTTATTCTCAAATTCTTTAGTATTCACTCAGTGTAATCTCCTCAATCTCTAAAACTGAATTTTGAATGATGCCTACCACATTTTCGCTGGCATAAGGAATGGCCTTCAGGATGGTATTTTTTACAGCGTTGGCATTGGAAGAACCATGCATCTTTACAACAGGTCCTTTTACGCCCAAAATGGGCGCGCCGCCATATTCAGAATAGTCGAACTCCTTTTTCAGCTCATTCATCTTATCTAACAGAAGGGCTGCTCCCAGTTTGGCTTTGGCCCCGTCTGTAAACTTCTTCTTAATGTTTTGCAAAATATTCCAAGCCAGACCTTCCGTCAGCTTTAAAACCACGTTGCCCGTAAACCCATCGGTCACGATTACATCGCAAACGCCCATAGGCACGTCTCTAGCTTCCACATTGCCGATAAAGTTCATATCGCTGTGTTCCAGCAAGTCATAAGCTGCTTTAGTCAAAGTAGAACCTTTGGCTGCCTCTGCACCAATGTTTACAAGGCCCACTTTGGGCTCTGGTCTGTTCAGCACCTTTTCCATATATATATTGCCCATGATTCCGAATTCTAGCAGGTTATTTGGCTTACATTCCGAATTGGCTCCTGCGTCCACCAAAAGGGACGGAATTCCACCCACGATGGGATAAATGCAGGCAAGGGCTGGTCTGTCGATACCCTGGATTCTACCCAGAATAAACAATCCTCCTGCTAAAAGCGCTCCCGTACTTCCTGCCGAAACGAATACATCTCCTTCTCCGCTGCGCACCATATTAAGGCCCCTTACAATGGAGGAATCTTTCTTAGAGCGCACTGCTCGAACCGGCGCTTCGTCATTGGTGATAACCTCTCTGGCATCGATGACAGAAATTTTATCTGCATCATATTTATATTTTTTCAGTTCTTCTTCAATTTGTTCCTGCTGACCGATAATATGAATCTCATGGTTCGTCTCTTTTGACGCCAGCACTGCGCCTTCTACCACAGCGGCCGGTGCATTGTCGCCGCCCATTCCGTCTAATATAATTCTCATCTTCATTTTCCTCCGATGTTTCTTTCAATTAAGAGTATGGCCTGTCTCTGTAAACTGATGATACCCATACAAAATAAATTTTATCACAACCCGCAGAAAAATACAATCTAGGAAGTGCTAAAATCGGATTTTGGTATGCTAAAATACAAAAAAATCACCATCGATATATCTGGTGATTTATGTTTAAAATGATTTGTCCCTCAATTTCTCTATTTAGGAAAAACAGTCTCGTCAAACTTTCTGTTCAGCGGGACCTCTAGCATCAACTCCTCAGAAATGACTTTTAGCACATGTTCCAGCTGGGCGACCTCTTCCTGAGAAAAACGCTGCCGAATCCGCTTCATAACCACATTCATATAGTCATAGGTAATGCCATAGTCGTTCATATACTTTTCGGTCACATCCAGATGATATTCCCGTTTATCGTCATCGCTCTGTTGCTTAATCACATAGCCTTTCCGCACCAGATTGTTAATCTTATAGGCGGCATTAGGCGGAGAAATCCGTGCAAAGGAGGCAAATTCATTGATGGTGGGCCGGCCCAGAGCATAGATGACTTCCACACAAAAAACTTCCACAGCGGAAAGTCCTTCTTCCTTGCCGCTAAGCTGCCTGAACACCTTAGAATAAAGGCTCATTTTGAACTTGGTATAAATCTCTGCAAAACTTTGCTCCAGCATTTCTCTCACTCCTTTATCCTTTATTTTACTAAAAATCAAAAAAATTTTCAATCCAAAAAATGTTATGTTGCATTGAGATCTTTGGGAAATCTCACACATTGGATGTTTTTTTGGCCAATGTATCGAAGCGATACTCAAAAATTCTCACACATCCACTTGTTTTTCATAGCATATGTCTACATTCTGGAAGTGAAACAGCCTGTAAGAACACGTTCCATTGGAAAAACCAGCAAAATATAAGGGATTGATGGTGATTTTATCGATACATTGTCTGAAAATCTGAACAATATATGAGAAAATCCTTAGGCCATGTCGATACATCCTATGAAAATATAAGGGTTATGTGAGAATTTTGTTCTACAGAAGTACAGCTGCAGCCTCATGGCTTTTCAGCCGGCGTAATGGCAAAGGATAACTCTCCGCTGGCTACCACCTTGCCGTCCACCTTTGCTTCTGCCATGCCGAAACCTATTGCGCCCCGCCGCTGGGTCAGCTTACAGGAAAGTTCCAGCACATCTCCCGGCACAACCTGGCCTTTAAACCTGGCGTTTTTCACGCCGCCAAAGACCACCAGCTTGCCTGCATCCTCTGGCATGGACAGAATAGCCGCAGCTCCTACCTGGGCCAAAGCCTCCAAAATTAATACTCCCGGCATGATGTGTTGCCCTGGAAAATGGCCGCAGAAGAACATCTCATTGGCGGAAACGCACTTTCTTCCCACTGCCCAGACTCCTGGCTCCATATCCACAATCCGGTCTACCAGCAACATGGGAAAACGGTGAGGCAACAACTTCTCTATCTCGTTGGAATTTAACGTCATACTCATCAGTCTGTCCTCCCGAATATCAATGATGCATTGTGGCCGCCAAAACCCAAAGAATTGGACATGGCGTAGCGGATGGGTTTTTGGCGGCCCACGTTAGGTACGATATCCAAATCGCAGTCAGGATCAGGAATCCGGTAGCCGATGGTCGGCGGCAGGAAGCCATCCGCCAGGGCCTTTAGGGTCAGGATGGCTTCAATGCCACCGGAAGCCCCCAGCAGGTGGCCTGTCATGGACTTGGTGGAGGACATGGCCACCTGTGTAGCGGCTGGGCCGAAGGCAGTCTTTACAGCCAAAGTCTCGCAGCGGTCGTTCATGGGCGTACCGGTGCCGTGGGCATTGATATAGCCGATTTGCTCCGGCGTCAGCCCTGCATCCTCCATGGCAGCTGTCATACAGGATGCAGCGCCGCTGCCGTCTGAAAGGGGCGCTGTCATGTGATGGGCGTCGCAACTGACCCCATAGCCCACGACTTCGCCTAAAATCTTTGCCCCCCGCTTTACAGCATGGTCGTATTCTTCCAGAACCAAAACGCCGGCCCCTTCTCCCATGACGAAGCCGCCTCGTTCCTGGTCGAAAGGAATAGACGCCCGTCCAGGATCCTCTGCCTCTGAAAGAGCCTTCATAGAGGTGAAGCCGCCGATACCCAGCTCTGAAATACAGCTTTCGCTGCCGCCTGTTACCATCACCTCTGCATATCCGTCCCGAATCTGCCGGAAGGCTTCTCCGATGGCGTTGGAGGCGGAAGCGCAAGCCGTAACCACACAGGTACAGCTCCCCTTTAATCCAAACTCGATAGCCACCAGTCCAGCAGCCATATTGGAAATGGCCATAGGAACAAACAAAGGCGATACCCGCTCAAAGCCTTTATCCAGTCCCTTGGAGTGTTCCGCCTCGATGACTGGAAGTCCTCCGATACCACTGGAAATATTGACGCCGCATCTGGTTCTGTCCTCTGCTGCAAAATCCAGCCCGCTTTCAGCCACCGCTTCTCTAGCCGCCACCAGAGCAAACTGGGCAAACCGCGCCGTTCTGCGGGCAGTCATTTTATCAAAATGTGCCTCTGCATCGTAGGTTTTCAATTCTCCGGCATACTTCACTTTAAAATCCGATGTATCATAATGGGTAATCTCTTCAATGCCGCAGACGCCCTGCCGCGCCTTTTCCCACATGGAAGAAACCGTCTCTCCAATGGGAGAAAGGGCTCCCATACCCGTCACTACCACTCGTCTCTTCATCATCTACTCCTTACTCTCTTCCTACATCATGCACATGCCGCCGTCTACGCAGAGTACCTGACCCGTTACATAGCCGCTGGTCTCGCCAGCAAAAAACAAAACTGCTGCCGCCACATCCGCCGGTTTTCCCAAGGCTTTCATTGGTATGTTCTGGCAGGCCGCCGCCTTGGCGTCCTCCGTCATGGCTTTGGTCATATCCGTGTCGATAAAGCCTGGCGCTACAGCGTTAACCGTAATACCACGACCAGCGATTTCCCGGGCAAAGGATTTTGTCATGGCGATGACCCCGCCTTTGCTGGCCGCATAATTGACCTGGCCGCTGTTGCCCATAATGCCCACCACACTGGCCATATTGACGATTCTTCCATATCTCTGCTTCATCATGGCGCGACTCACTGCCTGCATCATCAGATAGGCGCCCCGAAGATTGGTTCCGATCACCTGGTCGAACTCCTCTTCGCTCATACGCATCAATAGATTATCCCTGGTAATCCCTGCGTTGTTGACCAAAATATCGATTCTTCCAAACCCTTCCATGGCAGCCTCCGCCAGTCTTTGACAGTCCTCTTTCTTCGACACGTCTCCCTTTACCAGCAAAATATCTGCTTCCGTCAGTTCCGGGTTGGTCTCTATACACAGCCTAGCGGTTTCCATGGCAGCCTCCTGGTTGCCTGCATAGTTGATGACCACCTGATGACCCTGGCCTGCCAAAGCTATTGCAATGGCCCGGCCGATTCCTCTGCTGCCGCCAGTGACGATGGCCACCCGTCTTTCTCTTATTTGCTCCATGGCAATTCCTCCAAATCCGATATTTTACTGATGCCATATACCTTTGCTCCCGGGCAGGTCTTTTTTACAAAGGCCGACAGAGCGTTTCCCGGCCCTACCTCAACAAAGGTATCCACGTCGATGCTGGTCATGTATTTCAGAGAATCCTCAAAGTAAACGCTGCTCTGCACCTGTTTTACCAAGAGCTCCGCCACACGCTCCCCGTCTTTCGAAGGTCTGCCCACTGCATTAAAGGCCACTGGAAAAGCCATGTCTCCAAACTCCGCCTCTGCAAAAGCCTCGGCCAGCCTCCGGCCAGCCGGCTCCATAAACCTGGTATGAAAAGGCCCGCTGACTGCCAGAGGCAGACAGCGTCTCGCCCCTTGCTCCATGGCCAATTCCGCCGCCTTATCCACAGCCGCCTTTTCTCCTGCAATGACAATCTGGCCCGGACAGTTATAGTTGGCAATCTGCACCAGCCCCACATCGGAAGCCTGCTGACAACACTCTGCTAAAGCCTGCCGTTCAAGCTGTATCACCGCCGTCATCCCACAGTCCACACCTAAAGACGCCTGGTACATGGCCTCCGCTCTAAGGGTAACCAGCCTGATGGCTTCCGCCGGCGAAAATACTCCAGAGGCACACAGCGCCGAATATTCCCCTAAGCTAAGGCCCGCCGCCATAGCCGGCTTTATATCCTCACCCAGCCGTTCCTTCAGAACGGCCCAGACCCCAGCAGCAAAAGCCACCATGCAGGGCTGGGTATTTCTCGTATCCTTTAAAGTTTCTGCAGGCCCCTCAAAGGCAATCCGTCTCTGCTTTTCGGGCAGCAGATCAAAGACCTGCCGAAAGCTTTCGTATTTCTCATAAAAATCCAGACCCATCCCTGGACTCTGGCTCCCCTGTCCTGCAAACAGAACAGCCGTCTTACGCATATCTTTCATTTTTCCGGTATCCTTCCTGTCAATTCCTCCATCAATGTTTTTACATCGGTCATCTCATGGATTCTGC
>JAAWDM010000034.1 GCA_022793795.1 Bacillota bacterium | reverse complement strand
GTCATGATTCAATGAACGCTTCCTTGCGGCAACGCCGGCGCCCATTTCAACGCTAACACAGGGCGCATCCATGTGCGTTCATTATACCATTTGACACGGGTATCCTCCCCTTGCAAAATATGGAAGCATACCTTATTAGTATATCAAAAAAAAGTGGGGTATACAAGTATATACCACACTTTTGTTGATTTATTCAGCATTAGATCTTTCTATGTACGCATAGGTACTTAAGCGCCAAAACTCTGCCGAATCAGCTTCTCTGCCAGTTCTTCGGTAATCACAACCGGATTGACCGCCAGCTGTCTATAAGCCATGGTCTCTTCCAGAATCTTTGGCAGCATATCCTCTGTCACTCCCAGGTCTTTGGTATATTGGGGGATGGAAAGGGCCTTGCACAAGTCCTCCACCTCCATGCCCAGTAGCTGTCGGACGCGGTCGTACTTAGCCGGATTTCCTTCATAATTAACCTTCATGGCGTAAGGGAGTATTACTGCATTGGTGATGCCATGGGCTGTGCCAGCCACGCCGCCGATGGACTGAGCGATACCGTGCACAATGCCCAAACCGCCATGGGCGATAGCAATTCCAGCAAAATTGGCAGCTACTGCCATGTAACCTCTTGCCTCCATATCGCTGCCGTCCTCATAAGAGCGAATCAGATATTTTCCAATGATTTCAATGGCTTTTTCCGCAAATAGATCCGAAACCGGATTGGCCTTTTTGCAAACATAAGACTCTATGGCATGGGTCAGCGCATCCATACCGGTGGAAGCAGTGACGCCTCTCGGTGCGTCCACCATGGCCACGGGGTCGATGATGGCTGCTGCCGGTTTTAACAGTTCTCCGGCAATGGAAGCCTTCTTTAAAGTTCTCGGATTGGTCAGCACCGATGCAGTGGTGACCTCGCTTCCGGTTCCCGCAGTGGTGGGAATACACACCAGCGGAATTCCCTGGCAGGTTGCCGTCTTGCCGCCGCCAAATACATACTCCTCTGCTTTGCCTGGATTGGTCATAAGCAAGCAGGCCGCTTTAGCAGCATCCATGGGACTGCCGCCCCCTATGGCCACAGCTCCGTCCGCTCCAAAAGCCTTCATCTCATCGGCTAAAGCGTCGATGGCGTCCACATCAGGGTCGTTGGGAACCTGACAATATAGGTGATACTCCATCCCTGCTGCCTGAAGATTTTCCAAAAGTCTATTCATCAAAGGCAGCTTGGAAACGTGTCTGCCGCTGACCACCATGATATGCTTCATGGAAAGGCCCTTACAGATTTCCCCCAGCCGCTCCATCTGACCCTCGCCAAAGTACAGCTTGGCGCCCAGTTTAAATTCAAAATTTTCCATGATACTTTGTCCTTTCTATTACATATTCATCCATTGGAGAGGAGAGCGCCGTTTGTCTGTCCATCCAAACGGCTCCCCTTCTATAAGAGTATTATACATGAAACTTAGGAAAAGAAAAACACTTTCTCCAATGGCTACCATTCAAAAGGACTATTGATCAGAGACGTCGATAGCGCCTTCTCTTGCTGGCGATACGAAATTCTTCATCAGCTCGTTATATGCTTTGCACATATCTGCCCAAGGCAAGGCCAGGTCGATGGCATAGAACATTACGTTGATGTAACGCTGTACCTTTCGAAGGAGCGCAGCCAATTCCTCAAGGTCCTTTGCTCCATTGGCTGCGGAGGAGGCTCTGTAAAGGACAGACATTAAATCCTCCATTTTGCTGCTGCGAGAATTGGCCGCCACATTATTCATAGCAGAAGTTGCAACCGCCTTCATGGTGGCTAAATCTGCATTTCCGCCTAAACAGATTTTATAATACTGATAAAGCACTTCCTGAAGCTGGGACATATCCATATAGGAGTATACCCACTGTCCAAAATTTCTGCCGCTGTCTGCATTGTGGCTGAGCATCCTTCTTACATCCTGAGGTTCGACCATCCAGGCAGCTTCAATTCGTCTGTCTAATTCTTTCATCAATTCACTCATGTCTAGTCCTCCTCTACCACATCTACTACCACAGGACAACCTGTCTCTTCCCACATTCCAACGGTTTCCTCATGGAATACTGCCATCTGCTCCGGTGTAAATCTGGCAAATACATTTCCAGCGCCCAGAGGCTTCATATCGCCGTGCCAGCAGCAGATAGCCTGGGGTATATCATAGAATCCAATATCTCCCGGCAGGTTTGGAATCGGGTTTTCTCTGAAGGTCGGGCCTTCAATCTGGGTCATACAGAATACTTCGTTATAAACAATCTTTGCGTGAATCCAACGGGTGGTAAAGGGACAAGCCTTTTCCACAGCCTCACAAGTCAGGGGCGCTTCTTCCGGCAGCATGTTTGCGTAAAAATCCTTACCGTGGAACGTAAACTTCAGCTTTTTCAAAATAATCATTCCTCCTTTATATTTTCTTTCACATAACATTAAGAGCAGTTGCCCAATGTAACAAAATTATCTGTCATAGCGTTCCATGGAGATGGCTCTCTTTGGACACATGGACCAGCAAACGCCGCAGCCGTCGCATTTCTCAGAAATCTTAGCCTTTCTGTTTTCGATGGTCAGCGCGTTGTACATGCAGGAATCCTTGCAGACACCGCAGCCGATGCACTTGCTCTCGTCCACAACAGCTCGTACCGGCGGGTCATATTCGGTAAACTCCTGGTCGTTCAGGTGCTGTAATGCTTTGCCACGGAATTCCTCAATAGATTTATAACCATGGTCAGCCATCCAGCTATCAATGCCATCGGCCACTTCTTTGAGTACCTTGTAACCCTTAGCATAGATAGCGCCGCAAATCTGTACAGTAGATGCCCCGCAAAGCATATATTTAATGGCGTCGTCGCCGGTCTGAATACCAGTTACACCTGACAGCGGCAATTTGGTTCCCTGGGCCACCTCAGCCAGATAGCGAAGACTAAGCGCCCGAAGCCAGGAACCGCCCATGCCGTGATAGCCCAGCCACGGCCGTTCATGTTCTGTATCGATTTCCAGTCCATCAAATGGGAAGGTTCCCAAAGCCGTAATGGCATCTGCCCCTGCAGCCTCTGCCTTCTTTGCAGCCAGAGTCGGGTCGTCATTGATGGCCATCATCTTACAGATAACCGGAATCTTTACCTCTGATTTTGGTACAGAAATGAACAGCGGATCTAAGGTAGATACCTTTGGCACAGCATGCATGTTTAGCTCAATAGCGTCGGCTCCAAAGTCCTCTGCCATGCGGGCCAGCTTTCTCCATTCCTCATAGTCATCCGGTTTACCACAGATACTGATAATCACCGGAATATCTACTCCGTTAGGTCCTTTGAGTTTTTCCATCATCCTTCCCATCTCATCTGGCGTTGGATAAACCTCGGCTGAGCGATAAAAAGAGAATTGTCCGTCCTTATTGAACAAAACAGGATCAAATCCATAAGGACTGTTGTATACCATAAATCTCGGTCTTAGACAGTTGCCTGCCGGACGTCCGGTCTGAGGGTTAGGAAAGATCATGGATTTGGTCACAACTGCGCCTGCGCCTGCATCCTCTGCCCGCTTAATGGCTTCTACGTTGATAGAAGGGGTAGCGGAAGCTACGATGACAGGATTGCGAAGCTGTAATCCAGCAAAATTTACTTGTGGCATAATTTCCTCCTTATATATGAAATATTTAGCGCTAACGAATTTTTGTGGCTCCTTTAATCGATTTTTTTCAGAGTTACGGTTTCTCCGCCCTTCTGCCAGATGCGAACGCCTACTTCATAGAGGGCGTCCATATCGCCGACGATACGTGCAAACAGGTTATGATACCGTTTTCCTTCTGCAATATCTCCGCCCCAGTATACGCAGACAGCCGACCACTCTGGATTTGGATTAAAGGCAATGCTGCCCTGCACCGGCATCACGTTATTTTCTCTATCTACAGCCATTGCTGAGGCTAAAGGTGCAGGAAAATACATCTCCTCGCCGGAGAACCTGCCCTGTAAGCACAAGGCTTGGTACGGCTCTTCGCAGCTATCTACAAACTTCTGAAAAGCAGCCGCCGTGTTGGGTGCAGCCTCATCAAAGGCAATCGCAAAGGAGCCGCCCCTTTCAAATTCAATAACATACTTGGACATATGTAATTCCTCCTTTTCTTCTTAACCGTATAGCTTTTCCCCATGATGGCAAGCCACCTGATGGGTTCCATTGATGGTGCGAAGGGCAGGACACTCCCTGCTGCACTCCTCCGTGGCATAACGACAGCGCGTATGGAATACACAGCCTGACGGTGGATTGGCTGGGCTTGGTAAATCCCCTTGCAAAACAATGCGTTCCGTCTTTTTATGCACGTCCGGCACAGGAATGGCCGAGAGCAATGCCTGACTGTATGGATGGGTTGGATGAGCATAAAGCTCCGCCTTGTCCGCACACTCTACCATCTTTCCCAAGTACATGACCACCACTCTGTCACAGAGGAAGCGAACCACGCTTAAGTCATGGGAAATGAACAGATAAGAAAGGTTATATTCTCTCTGGAATCGCTGCATCAGATTGAGTACCTGGGAGCGAACAGAAACGTCCAGGGCAGATACCGGCTCATCTGCTACGATAAATTTCGGGTTTAAGATGATGGACCTGGCGATGGCGATTCTCTGCCTTTGCCCGCCAGATAGTTCATGGGGGAATTTGTCCAGATGACTTCTGGAAATTCCTACTTCGTTTAGCAGTTCAATGGCACGTTCCTTCTGCTCTGCTTTGGCGCCGATACTGAACATTTCCAGCGGTTCTACCATGGACTGCATGATGGTACGGCGTGGATTCAGGGATGCATAGGGGTCCTGAAAGATCATCTGCATCTCTTTTCTATATGGCCGCATCTGACGAAAATTCAGCTTTTGAATCTCGTCGCCCTGATAGCGGATGATTCCCTCTGTGGCAGGATTCAGATTCAGAATAGCCCTTCCAAGGGTGGACTTACCGCATCCGCTCTCTCCTACCAATCCCACGGTCTCTCCCTCCTCAATTTCTAAGGAAATACCGTCTACCGCTTTAATGCACTGTCTTTTTCCTTTTGCTATGGAATCCTTATAAAAATACTTCTTCACCTCTTCCAGCTCCAGCAAAGGCGCCCCGGTTCTTTCATTCTTATTCTTCGTCATGTTTCACCTCTTCCTGGCAGCCCCCTTCAAACAGCCAGCACCGCACTTTATGACCATGGTGGTCCATCAAGCCAGGATGCTCCTCCTGACACCGCTTCGTAGCATGGGGACAACGATTGGCAAACCGACATCCTGTAGGCATATTGTCAATGCTAGGCACCATACCTTCAATGGTATATAGGGCTTCTTTGTCCTGGTCCACACGAGGGATAGACTTCAAAAGGCCCACCGTATATGGATGTTGAGGATTGTCGAAAAGTTCCTCACAGGTTCCATGCTCTACCACTTCTCCCGCATACATGACCATGACATAGTCCGCCACATCTGCGATGACGCCCATATCGTGGGTAATCATGAGAATGGACGTATCAAAATCCTCTTTTAATTTCTCCATCAACTCCAAAATCTGGGCTTGTATGGTCACATCCAGAGCTGTGGTCGGCTCGTCTGCAATGAGCAGCAGAGGATTGGTCAGCATGGCCATGGCGATCATAACCCGCTGGCGCATACCTCCGCTGATCTGGTGTGGAAAGGCGCTCATCTTTTTAGCTGCGTCAGCAATTCCCACCTTGTTGAGCATTTCAATGCTTCTGTCCACAGCCGTCTTTTTATCCGCCAGTTTATGAACCAACAATACTTCACATAGTTGTTTCCCGATGGTATACACCGGATTGAGGCAAGTGAGTGGATCCTGAAATATCATGGAGGCTTTCACTCCCCGTATGGCTCGCATTTCGTCCTCTGTTTTGGTCAGAATATCCTCCCCATCCAGCAAAATCTTCCCTTTGCTGATTCTGCTGGTCTGCTTGGGAAGCAAACGCATGATGGAAGTTGCCGTCACGCTTTTTCCACATCCGCTTTCCCCTACGATACCCAGGGTCCTCCTTCTATTTACACTAAAACTCACATCGCTGACTGCTGTAATCGAGTGCTTCTTGACAAGGAAATCGACTTGCAAATTTTCTACTTGCAATATTGGCTTCTGCAATTCCATGTGTTCCTCCCTATCTCTTCATCTTCGGGTCGAGGGCGTCTCTTACGCCTTCACCGATTAGATTGATGCAAATGACAGTAACGAACAGGATGATACCTGCCGGCAACCAAATCCATGGTTCTTTTACCAGTACGGTTGCATTCTGGGCTGCATTGATAATATTTCCCCAAGAAGCCTGTGGCGCTGTAATTCCTGCACCCAGAAAGCTGAGGGAGGACTCCATCAGCATAGCGCTGGATACACGGAATGCAATCAATATCCATATAGGGGATACCACGTTTGGCAAAATGTGGCGAACCAAGATAGTAAGATGGCCCGCTCCCAGTGTTTTGGCCGAATCGACGAAATCCTTTTCCCGAACGGAAAGGGTCGCGCTGTAGATCATCTTTGCTGGAGAAACCCAGCCCATAACACCAATCATTAAAATCAATGTCAGTACAGAGGAACCGAAGATGGCTACCAGTACCAGAATCATAACCATACCCGGAAAGGATTGAAAGATATCTACGGCCCTCATGACTAGAATCTCTGTCTTTCCCTTGAAATAGCCTGCACACAGGCCCAGAGGAATTCCGATGATAAAACTTACAACGGTGGAGAGGACTCCAACCATAATGGATATCTGTCCGCCGTATACCAGACGAGCGAAAATATCGCGGCCGATGGTATCAGTTCCCAGTATATGGTCTGCTGAAGGCGGCGCACCTAAAGCGGCTGTATCGATGAAGTAGGGGTCCCAATCAAAAATAAGGGGTCCCACATACACCAGGATAACCTCCAGAGCGATGATGATAAAGGCAACTGTTGCCATCTTATGTTTAACAAACTTTTTAACAAAACTTTCTTTATGTATTAGTAAATTCGTGTCAGTCATTCTTCTCACCACTTCCCGGATTATTTGCTACGGCTGATCCGAGGATCCAGCACGCCATACAGGATATCTAAGACAATATTGCAGCACATTACGATGATGCAGATCATTGTGGCAACACCCATGACGACACCGAAGTCTCGTCCGTCAATGGACGAAATCATCAGGCTGCCAATGCCTGGCCAGCCAAAAATCTGTTCGATTACCACTGCGCCGCCCACGATATATGGAATGGACAAACTGATTACCGTAATGATGGGAATCAGAGAGTTTCTAAGTCCGTGCTTGATGATGACAGCTTTTTCTCCTAACCCTTTGGCTCTGGCCGTTTTGATATAGTCCTCGTTCAGTACCTCTAGCAGTCCGGCGCGGGTCTGCTTTACAATATCCCCGATAAGGGTAAAGGCCACCACACAGGCTGGCAAAATCAAATGGCTGAGAAAATCTCCAAAGGTATGGGCCCCTCCAGCGCTGTACATACCGCTGCCTGGCAAAAGCCCCAGTTTTGATGAAAAAATATAAAGTACGCATAAGGCCAAGAAGAAACTTGGCATGGCGTTTCCTATAAAGGCCAGGGTCGATGAACAGTTATCCCAAAAGGAATAGGGTTTAAAAGCTGCCGCCACCCCCAGGGGTATGGCTATGACGATGGCCAAAACAAGGCCGGAAAGCATCAATATTAAAGTCGGCCCCATTCTCTGGGAGATTAAATCGAAAATCGGCGCTTTTGCACGAAGAGACGTTCCCATCTCCCCTTGCATTAAGTCAAGGAGCCAGTCGCCATAACGGACTAAGAGGGGCCTATCCAGGCCATACTGATGAATCAGCGCATCATAGGCTTCTTGCGATAGTTTTTGTTCTGACGCTACGATGTCTACCGCATTTCCCGGTGCGAAATCGGAAAGAACAAAGACTAAAAATGTTAAAATGAGAAATACCGGAATCGTGGATAGAATCCGTTTAAAAATATAACGTGGCAAAGGTACACCTCCCTTGACATACAAACCGCCATCGGCCTCCCGCCACCTTCCTAGTTGCGGCGGGAAAACCAACAGCCTCTGCTGTATGTATGATTTTTCGGCTCAGAAGTGCCTATACTAGCTTACTTTCCATTCCCAGCACTTTTCGTTGTTCGGAATCGTTACGTTGTTCAGCTTCGCAGAGCATACCATGTAGATGTCTTCCGCATACAGGTTGATGTATGGACTTTCTTCCCACAGCAGTTCCTGTAATTCCCAAGCCAGTTTAATACGCTCATCTGTATCTACAGCCTGGTTTACTTCTACATGCTTTTCATAGTATTTTGGATCGGTTACTCTGCCGTAAGTTACGCCTTCTACGTCATAGTCCAGAATCAGATAAGTAGGACTTGCTCCAGTAGTGGTCTGTAACAGACCCATATCCAGGCTGCCGTCACGAAGACCGGACATCAGGGTTGCACCGTCGCCGGTTACGATTTCACAGTTTACGCCGATTTCTGCCAGATTCTGCTGAATGATGGTTGCAATCTGCTCTTTGCTGCCAGCGCCGGCTGCCAGGGTATAAGTCTGGCTTAAGTCAAAGTTTGCTTCTTTCAGAAGTTTCTTTGCTTCTTCGATATTTCTCTCAAACTTGATGTCAGAGTTAAAGTATGGACTGCTTGGCATCAAGGCGCTGCAGGTTACCACACCGTGTCCCTTTAATACAGAATCGATGATTAGCTGCTTATCGATAGCCAACTCAAATGCGTGACGTACCTTAGCAGGGAACTTTTCATTGTTGATGGTCAGCTGTAATACAACCTTATTGTCCATCAGGTCAGCATGAAGACCGTCTTTACCATCCAGAGTATCCAAGGCTTCTTCTGCTGATACATTGCCCCAGCAGATGTCATATTCGCCAGCCAGCAGGCCTGCAGAGAAGGTATCTGAATCGGCAACACGATAGATTAACTTGTCAAATTCTGGACGTCCCAGATAGTAGTCGTCAAATGCTTCCAGTTCTACTTCGTATCCCGGAGTCTCGCTGACAAACTTACATGGACCGGAGCCAACCGGATTGTTCCAGAAATCACATTCACCCAGTTCCTCTACAGGAATATCTTCCAGCAGGTGCTTAGGCAGTGCATAGTAGTAATAGCTGTAGGAACCGAAGAACGCTTCTGGTGTGCTAGGGCTCTTTAAGTGCATTTCTAATGTGTATTCGTCTACTGCTGAAATCTCAATGTCTCCAGTACCAGTCGCGTCTACTCCTGCAAAACCGGACAGAAATCCACGGCTGCCGTAACCTTCAAATTCCGGTTTGGCCATGGTCTTGAAAGTCCATTCCCAGTCATAGGCGGTAACAGGCTCTCCATCGTGCCATTTAGAGTTCTGATTCAGATGAATGGTAAAGGTTTTCATATCCTCAGATACATCGATGGACTCAGCGGCACGGTAGTAGATGATGTTTTCATTATCAAAGCCTACCAGCCTATCAAAGATTTTTTCATTTGGAATGATGCTGTTCATACCGATTAAGTCGTAAGGCATCAGTCTATTCCAGGCTCCGCCCAGTGCGTAAACGATGGTCTTTTCACCGGCTGCATCGCCTTGAGGCTCGTCGCCATTGTCGGAATCCTGGTTTCCGCATCCAGTAAACAGGGTCGCCATAAGCGCGATAATCATCAGCGCCGCAATCAACGACTTTTTCCAATGTTTCATGTTTTTACCTCCATAGTTACATTTCATTCGTTTCAATAACTTTTATTTTTACACTATCCTTACCTGGAAAGTGAGGATAATCTACGGTTATAGTCCTATATAGTCCCGATCCATGCGGGAGGTGTAGGGCTTTTTGTTCTTTTCGGTAAACTCTCTGCGTACCTGCTCCACTGCTTCTGGATTTTGAATCAAATCGTATCCTGCCTGGGCCAGCACTTTGTAGCTGTACAGCATGGCCTTTTGACCGATTCCCATTCCTGCCGCTGCCGTTACGGTCCAGTGGTGGGAAGGCAGCCCCATGACTCTGCCGCTGCCCGTCATGTGGGTAATGGGTACGATATGGCTTACGTCGGCAATATCGGTGGAGCCTGATGTAAATTCCACCGTATCGCAAGGGGGCTTCAATCTGGTGGCAAGCACCTGTTCCGGCTCCTCCGGCGGTATCTCTCCCGTGGCTCTACAATACATTGACCTAGCAAAATCATAGTCTTCCTGGCTGTACTCAAGGGGCGGAATCTTTTTGGCAGCTTCATAGACCACGTAGTTTAGGGCGATATTGGGGATAAAGCCGCAGGTTGCGCTTTCCATGTGCCATTCCACCTTGGTTTCCGTCATCATGGCAGCTCCGTTGGCAACCAGTAGAACTCTTCTCAAAAGGTCGTCCAAATTTTCGTCGGCTGCTCTCACATAGTAGTCCAAAGCTGCATGTTCCGGTACGATGTTGGGAGCCATGCCGCCGTCTCTGTAAACATAATGGAGACTACAGTCGCTGGTGACATGCTCTCTTAAATACTGAACGCCGATGTTCATCAATTCTGCGGCGTCCAGGGCGCTTCTGCCCTTCCATGGCATCATGGCGGCGTGGGCTCCCACTCCGTGAAATTCTACGACCAGATGCATAACTGCCATGCACTCCCATGCATCTAGGATGAATGGCGAGTTATCCGGATGATAGGAGAGGCATACGTCCATATCAGAAAACACGCCGTTTCTTGCTAAATCCACCTTGCCGGAGCCTACCTCTTCAGCCGGACAGTCTACCAGCTTAATGGTGCCGGAGAGCCCTTCCTTTTCCATGGCCCTTTTTAGAGCGGAGGCTGCGGCCACGCAGCCTCCGCCCATCAGGTTGTGTCCGCATCCGTGTCCAGGGCCTTCGATGGGACTTGGATAAGGGACAGCTTCCTGTCCCAGGCCCGGCAGGCCGTCCATCTCTCCGAGAATACCGATGACGGGCCTTCCGCTTCCCCAGGTGGCGATGACCGTATTAGGCGTGGCCTTTTCGTCACAAAAAGCCTCCGCTGCCACTGTCTTTACTTGGAATCCCTGTTTTCTCATAAAGTCCGCCACTGACTGGCAACTGCGATACTCTTGATAGGACAGCTCTGGATGGCTCCATAGATCATAGGTCAGATCTACCACTGCCTGACTGTATTCTTCAAACCATTCTCTAATCCCTTCGTTCACCTTTTCCTCCTTAGCGGTACCAGCCTTTGTGTCGCGGATGATGGATTGTTTCAGGATTTAACAACGCTGGAGGCGTCTGTCCTGCTATGACGGCTCTCAGCTGAACACCGAAGTGGTCGTCTGCCTTTTTATCTGCTTCCCATGTATTCCAGGCCGTATGAGGCGTGATAACCACATTTTCATCGATGAGCCCCAATAGTGGATGGTCTGCTTCCGGTGGCTCCTGTTCCAGTACATCCAATGCCACGCCGCCCAGCTTTTTCTCTTTAATGGCGTCTGCCAAATCCTGTTCTACCACAATGCCGCCTCTGGATACGTTAATCAGATAGGCTCCATCCTTCATCTTCTCGATGGCCGCCTTATCTATCAAGCCTCTGGTACCCTCTGTCAGCGGTGCATGGATACTGATGACATCTGCTCTCTCATAGATTTCTTCCAGGCCGACTGGTTCTACACCCATGGCTCTGGCTGCTTCTGGATTCATATAGGCGTCATAGGCAATGACTTCCATACCCAGACCCTTGGCCATCCTAGCTACCTCTCTGCCGATTCTGCCAAAACCGATGAGACCAAAGGTTTTGCCCAGAATCTCCATGCCGCCGGTGACTCTGCGAATGAGCCAATTACCATCTGCCACCCCGTCCGCTGCCTTTGGAATCTTTCTGGCGATGGCGAACATAAGGCCGATGGCGTATTCAGCCACTGCTTCGATACAGAAATCAGGATTGTTGCCCACCGGAATTCCCAGTTCGGTCACTTCCTTGATATTGACGTAATCGGTGCCGATGGAGTTGCAGAGAACCGCTTTCAGATTTTCCGCGTCCTTCAGTAATTCTTTATTGATAGGGATGTCTACGTCGGCCTCCAAAATATCACAGGTGCGAATCTTCTCGCGAATCTCTGCGTCTCTGGCAGGCCCTATGGGTTGGGTCACTCCCACCACATTTACCAAATCGCCGTATAAATTTTCTTCCCGTCCGGTCGTGCCGTAAGGTTTAAACAAAGTGAGCATAGACACCTCCTGTTTTCCACTGTATATTTTCTTGCCCTATCTTAAGAGCAAAGACTATGCCAAACTGGTCTTTTCCTCCTGCGTCCTGTCCATCCCAAAATCTCCCACAGCTCTCTTTCCCTGAAAAAACCTCTCTTTTTCGCCCCATTTCACCCCATAAAAAAATTCGGCTCAAGACTTTTTCGTCTTAAGCCGAATCATATTTTCTCATGAACACCTGTCATGTGTCTATACAGTTGTCTAACAGTTGTCCTTTTTGTTAGGACAGTTGTTAGGCTAGCATACTATCCTTTTTACCTCCATCTTTCTGTTTTTCAAATCATATCCCCACATTTTTTCGCCGTTTATTACATATAACCTGTCGTCAAACAGCAGTACCTTTTCCTCCATTTCCGTCACATTACACAATGCCAAAAGTTCTTCTGTCTTGTAACAATAAACGAACACCTGTCCCGTCTCTCCAATCCACACAGCATAGTTCTCATTGGCCTGTATATAGCTTAGCAACTCTGTCTTATCCAGCTTCACTCGTTCTAAAATCTTCTGTGTTTTTATGTCGTATCGTATCAGATAGTTTCTCTTTTCATCCTGCATCCCAATGATTCCATCATGGATTTTAAGGCTACCGATTTCACCATAAACATGGTCTAAAACCGTATCATCCCCATCTTTAGAATTCCATTTTTCTAAGGTACATCCCTCAAACCCTGTAAAACGGTAGATTTCGTCCTTATAAACACCATATTGTCCCGCCCAATGGTTTGGAATTGTCCCTAATTTTCTTATGGTCTCACCCTTCATCTGATAACAATATACGGTTATACTGGCAGCCTTTCCTGCTTTCATTTCTGTATACTCTAAATAAATGTTGTCTTTGTTGATTTGCAAGTCAGAAAAGAAGCCATTTTCTCTCTTTATATGATATAAAGACTCCTGCTTTCCTGTCGAAATATTTCTTCTAACCAGAGAAACCCTATCTCTCTCAGGCTGAAATATTAAACGATATATATAAATTTCATTGAAGTCTGGCGATATTTCATCATCACCGTCCCTTTTCAAATCAATCTCCCCTTGAACAAATATGTTACCATTAGAAAAGTTACTATCTGCTGTATCAGGCAACGAAATTAGTTTCATATTTCCATAATAATAGCTCACAAAAAAGGCGATATGTAAAAGACAAAGGCATATAAATATTTTATACTTTGTATTTTTTCCCTTCATCATCATACCGCCCTTCTATATTTACTTCTCTATATTAAAGTATGAACGTTTTCTGTCTCCTCGCTAAAATTGTTAATTTTATATTTAATTTAATAACACATAACTTTGCGAAGAGTAGATAAGTCCATCACTTATTGATCTATACCCTACAATTCCCTGTAAGCATTCAGTTGTTTCTACCTTTCCTGTTGAAGGGTTCATATAAGCAACATAATCTGTATATTCATCTGCACTAAAACCGCATACTACAAAAGCATGAAAACCGCTGGAGATCAATGCCGAAGTTATAACTGGTTTATTATTTTGGATATTCTGTCTTGCAGTAGTAAAGGACAATTCACCTATCTTAACTGATGAATTTATGTAATAAGCGTTACTTAATACATCTTTAACTTTATAAAATGTTTGGCCAACCGTTGTCACACCGCCAGCATATTTATTTACGATATCCATCTCACTATATTTTTTGTAACCAACAACATAATTTCCAACACATGCCGTACAAGCAGCCCAGCAAGTATTACTTCCTGTTTGTTTATATTTTGGAACATCTAACATCCCTGTTAATGTGAGGGTTTCGTAAGGATGGTTTTTTAAGTAAGGATTTGCGGTATGGCATTTTTGGTGCTATACCGCTTTTCCTTTCCATAAAGTGACCTTTGAATGGTCGAATGTTCCGATGTGATTGTAGAT
>JAAWDM010000033.1 GCA_022793795.1 Bacillota bacterium | reverse complement strand
TCCTGTTCTGTCTCCTTATTTCTCCTGTTTTATTATACATATTGTATCAAAAATGTCAATACTTTTATGGTAAAATATATCGACTTAATATAACATTTTCATATATTTTTTCACCTATATATTCCGTTATTTTTAGGAGAATAAAAACTGTCGAATTTACAGAATCCGTTCCATATCATACCAACCCTCGCCGCCTAAATCTGATGCCGAAGGCCCCATAAGATGAAAACCAAATTTCTCATAATAGGGTTTCTTGTCCTCCTTACATGCCAGAACGATTCGCCGTATTCCATCCTCCTGACACAGAAAAATGATCGTCTTCATCAGAAATTCACCGATGCCCTGCCTCTGATATGCATTGTCCACAGCGATGTCTAAAAGGGCAAAGGCATCTCCCTTGGGATAATCCTGGGCTAGATACATCTCATCCGTAATGCCGCCTTCTTTTTCAATGAAAACCGGCCTTCCACAGATATATCCCACCAGTTTTCCCTCCACTCTGGCTGTACGAAACCAATAACCATGATGCTCGATACGATAAGAAAAGGACTCCCTTGTAGCTGCCTCGCCTGCAGGGAATAATTGAGATTCCAGTTCCACAAGCCGCTCTAAGTCCTGCAGCGCACATTTTTTGATTTCAATCATTCTATTTCCTCCACCTTTCTCATTTCCACTTCAACAGTCAACCGTCCCTCTCTATACCATGCGGTAATGGAGCCGCCCATTTCCTCTACCAAAATTCTAGCAATGGAAAGGCCCAGACCCGTAGACGCTCTTCCTGTCTCAACTGTGTAAAACCGCTCAAACAGCTTTGCCACCTGAATCTGATCCAAGCCAGGCGCTCTGTTAGAAAACTGAATCTTACCTGTATCCGATACCACAATTTTTAAATCCCCATCGCTGTATTTGATGGCATTGGTAATTAAATTGGCAAAAACCCTGGATAATGCGTCTGGCTGTGCCAGACACCTGATTTTTTTCTCTGGTATGAAGATTTCCGGTACGATTCCTGCGGCTTTCAGGGCGCCATAATAGGCGCCGATGGATTTTTCCAGTTCTGCTCCCAGATAAACCGGTATACAGGATTTCTTTGAGTCTCCATAAGGTTCTTTTTCTCGGTTTCTCTGACTGATTAGGGTATAGGAAAGCAGTTGGTCGGTAAGATTTCGCATGACTTCTGTCCGCTCCTCTATAATCCTTAGATAGCCCTGGGATTTTTCCGATCGTTCTTCCCTCTCCATCAGTTCCAGATAACCGCAAATTGCAGTCAACGGCGTTCTCAAATCGTGGGAGATAGAAGAAATGGCGTTTTTCAACTCCATATCGCCTCTTTCATATCTCTGCCGCTGAGCCTTTAACTGGTCTAGCTGCACATTGATGGCGCCTGCCAGCTCTCTCATGGCCTTATCCCTGCTGGAAATGGAAATCAGCGTATTGGTCTGTGTCAAATGGGTTTCTCCCGAAAAAGTCTCTCCCTGCTCCACAGCTATGCGGGCAGAAAACTCCTGATGAATCTCTCTAGCAGATTTTCGCAGAAGATAAATTTTAACCAGCAATCCTATGGTTAAGGCTGTCAGACCTCCCATGAGAACTTCACACCAATACGCCATTTCCACAGCTCCTTCCCTATTTCAAGTCCTTTCTTCGGAAGCAGAATATGCCAATCCCCGTGGTCACAATGACAATCAGGCCGTCATACACCATCATCCATGGCACACCATTGCCATAGACCTGTGCATATTGTAAGGTCTGACCACCTGGCAAAAAGTCAAAGAGAAACTCATAGACCTGCCTCTTGGCGCCGTCCAAATAGTTAGGGTTTGGTTCCGGCTCCCCTTCCTGAACCTGTCCATTGACGCTCATGCTGTATCCTGTGTAAAACTCCGGCTCCTCTAAGCGATTGCTGATATAAGTACCGGCTACCAGCATGAGAAATACGCCCACAGTACAGACGATAGCTGTGACGGCCTTGTTCTGAATCAGCATACCTGCCAAAACATAAAGGGCGGTATAAACAGCTGTCATAAGAAATACGCCCACCACCATAATCGCCAGCCAGTGGACAGCCATGCGAAGGCCTAAACCCAATATGGCAGCAGTGATTCCAAAGAGCAACAGGTTCACCACAGTCAGAACCAGCCCGACCAACAGGCAAAGAAGTAGATTGGTTAAATACACGGAAACCCTGGTATGGCCCACCACGATTTTGTTTCGTATGGTTCCGTCGCTATACTCGGTTCCGAGAAACAAGCTGCAAAATATGGCCATCATCACCGGCAAAAACACTGCATAAGCGAACATGCACTGATCTGCTATACCCAAATCATCGTTTCGATCCCTGGCTATGGGCACTACAATCCCCATGATAGCCATAAAGATCATACCTATCCAAAATGCTTTATTGCTCTTTATCCGCATGATACCTGCGCCTATGAGTTTATTCACGATTTCCACCTCCCAGTTCTTCTCCCACCAATTCCATGTAGTAGCTTTCCAAGCTTTCATCTCTCTCCGTCATGGAGAGAACCTGACAGCCTGCTTCTGATAGCTTCATTACTAAATCGGTAATCTGAATTTCTGAGAAGATGTCGGCTTCCTGATCGGAAATTACCCTGTACTCCAGTTCCTGTTCTTCCAGCACCTGAACCAGTTTCTTCATTTGACTGACCCCAAGGCGGAGACACTTTCTGCTGGCCTCATGAAGTTCTTTGGCGCTAATCTCTTTGACAATGACGCCTCTGTCGATAAATCCGTAATGGGTAGCCAAACGAGATAACTCGTCTAAAATGTGACTGGATATGAGTACGGTAATCTGATGCTGCTGATTGAGCTTTAAAATCAGTTCCCGCATTTCCACGATTCCCTGTGGGTCCAGTCCGTTGACTGGCTCATCGAGAACCAGAAAATCCGGATTTCCTGCCAGAGCCACTGCAATTCCCAGCCGCTGCCGCATACCCAGAGAAAAATTTTTCGCTTTTTTATTCCCCGTGTCACCAAGTCCCACCAGCTTCAATAAATCCTCGATACCATCAAAGGACGGCATACCCAGGATGCGAAACTGTTCCCGCAGATTTTCCTCGGCGGTTAAATCCAGATAGATGGAAGGCGATTCCACCACAGCTCCCATTCTACGCCGTACATGATAAATGGCCTTTTCCGTATGTTTTACGCCGTACAAAGTGTAAGAACCCTCTGTGGGCTGCTGAAGGCCGCAGAGCAGACGAATGAGCGTAGTCTTGCCCGCTCCGTTTTTTCCCACAAAACCATAAATAGCTCCTTTCGGTATATGCATGGACACATCCCGAAGGGCGTCAAACTGTTTGTAACGCTTGGTTAGATTATTTGTAGTCAGTACATATTCCATATGTTTACTCCCCCTTTTCTGTTACTACCCTCGGTTGGCAAAACTGTGTGTGTCTTTGTCAATCGAGGGTACCCCTCACTTTAGCATCTTAAGGTTAAGAAACCGGTTAAGAGAACAGTAAAGAAAAGGTAAAGATTTTTTCTCACAGAGGCCCGCTTTCAGGCTCTTTCGCAGCGTCGTTCATCTTAAAGCCGATTCCCCATACCGCTTCAATATATTCCCGCTCGCTGATGAGCCGAAGTTTCTTTCTTAGATTGCTGATGTGAACCTTAAGGGAACTTTCCATACAATCCGGCGTGTCCTGACTGATATGGTCCAGAAGCTGGCTTTTGGTTATGACCTGCCGCGGATGGAGCATGAGCATCTTCAATATGGCAAACTCGGTTTTGGTCAGCTTCACCGTCTCCTTTCCCACGCCAGCCTGGTAGGTATGGAGATTCAGGGTCAAATCTTCCCACTGCAAAATGTACTCTGCCTTGGCATTCTCGCTGTTGTCCGCCCTGGCTCCGCTTTTAGAACTTGTCCGTAGCTGCACCTCTACCCTGGCCGCTACCTCCCGAATATCAAAGGGTTTGGTAATATAATCGCAAGCGCCGTCCATCAACAGCTTTACCTTATGGTCTATGGTGGTTTTGGCGCTGATAATGATGATAGGAATCCCTTTTAACCTTTCCAATACCTCTTCTCCAGAAAGGCCTGGCAGCATTAAGTCCAGCAGCACCAAATCCATCGTCTGCTCTTTCAGCATCCACAAAACTTCTGTCCCCGAATAGGCTCTGCTCACCTGATGCCCTTCCCCAAGAAGCACCTCTTCAAGCAGGTTCCCGATATGCACATCGTCGTCTACGATTAAAATATGCCCCATCTACTATTTGCTCTCCTTTCCCTACCTCTGGTCCCCCATTATGCCTACGCATGAAAGGGCTGCCAAAAGACTTTTTACCCCTGGAATCAAACATGTCTCATCAAAATCATAGCCGCTGCCGTGAAGACCCTCTGTCAATTTGCTCAACAGAGCCAGATAGCAAGCCTTGCCCCCTCGTTCCTGCACCTGCTTCATCATATAGGCAAAATCATCGGTAGTTCCTGTGTTGACCTGTATGGGCTCTGTCCATTGCATGTCTTCAACCTGTTGCTGCGCTGCTGCCACAATCCTGGCCGCCAGGTCTTCGTCTCCTCCTCCCGCCGGCGCTGCTCCTACCGATACGATGCGATTTTCACATTCAAACATGCGGCAGGCTCCTTCCACACAGGCCTTCATCCTGTCAAAGAGCCGCTGTTCCACCGCTGTATCCGAGCCTCTTGTTTCCCCGCAAAATGTACAATCGGCAGGAACCACGTTTCGCCCGCTGCCACCCCTAATCAGGCCGATATTCAGCCGTTCCGCTCCCCTTCCATCCTGGAGGAATCCGTTCATGGCGGAAATAGCGGTCACCGCCGCAAGCAAAGCATTGTGTCCCTCCTGGGGCGCGCCTCCTGCATGGGCGTTTCTCCCATGGATGGTTACATCGAATTTGGTGGTGGCATAAAGTCCTGTCTGGGTTCCAGCCAAAGCCGGATAGGGTTCTTCTGTGCCATAAATATGAATTCCAAGAACCACGTCCACATCGTCAAGAAGGCCTCTCTCCACCATGGCCCGCGCCCCTCTAACCCCTTCCTCGGCCGGCTGAAAGAGAATTTTAATCCTTCCTTGCAGCGCGTCTTTATGACGCCACAGAATCTCTGTAAGTACCAGACCCATGGCAGTATGACCGTCGTGGCCGCAAGCGTGCATCCATCCCTCATTGACCGACGCAAAACCCTGCCGGTTGGGGCTGTGGTTTTCATGGTCAGTCTCCTGCACCTCCACACAATCCATGTCAAAACGAAGGGCCACCGCGGGACCTTTCCTGCCGGTATCGATTACCGCCATGGCGCCTGTATAGCCTTCCATCTCTTCCACCAGTTCAGGTTCCGCCCCCTGCTCTATGGCTCTGCGCTGCTGCCGTTTAAGTTCCTCTTCATCAGGTCTACCAAAAGCAAAATCCGGCTGAATGACCTCTTTGCCCAGAACCACTTTCATACCCATTTTCCGAAGTCTCTGGGCCACCTTGGCTGTGGTTCGAAACTCATTCCATGCTGCCTCTGGGTAAGTATGAAAATCTCTGCGAAGGGCAATGCAAATCTGCTCCATTTGCTCCGCAGCTTTCATCAGTTCCGTCCCTTTACTTTCCTTATTACTGCTGTCTTTCTTTTCAACCATCTTTATTACCCTTATCTGTCATCTGTTTTTCTCGTTCTGCAGCAGGCAGGAGAATTTCAAACTCTGTGGTAAATCCATTGAAACGGCTTTTCACAAGTGCAATGGAACCTCCATGAGCCTGTACAATACGTCTGGTGATGGCCAGTCCCAGACCGCTGCCGCCGCTACCTCTGGAAACATCCCCCTGAACGAAGGGCTCAAAGATGTTTTCCCATCTATCCTTTGGAATCCCAATACCGCTATCAGCTAAAAATATCCGCACACTAGGTTTATCTCCCACCCCATATTTGACAAATTCGACACCAATGGCCAGTTTGGTTCCCACCGGATTATATTTTATGGAGTTATATAAGATATTGTCCACAGCCCTGGTAAACTGATAGCTGTCAATCTGGCAATAATATAAGGGGATCTCTGGAATCATGGCCTGTAAGCAAAAACCTGCGATTTCAATCTCATCATATCGATTGGCCAGATAGCCCCGCATCCATTCACATATTTCCACGGTCTCTGCCTGTATGGAAAACTTAGGATGCTCCACCTTACTGAACTCATGGAAGGAATTTACCATGGCTGTCAAATCCTGTACCTTTCTATCGATGAGTTCCAGATAGCTTTGGGTCTTTTCCGGTGGAATCTTTCCATCGTGAAGGGCCTTGACATAGCCATTGATGACTGTAATGGGGGTTTTCAAATCATGAGAAATATCGGCCAGGAGTCTCTGCCGTTCCACATCCATCTGTCGTCGCTGCTGCTCACTTTCTGCCAACATATCCGCCATCCTGTTAAAATCGCTGCCAATCTTTCTGATTTCCCACGGTCCGTTTAAATCGGTCATGCGTCCGTCTCCGCCTTCAATGAGACTATCTATGGCCTGATTCAATCCTACCAAAGGCTTTTTAATCCTTCGGTTCAGCCAAAGCACCAGAACTGTTACTGCCACCAGATAAAGAGGAATTGCTAAAAAGAACATTCTTTCCGACTTCTTTTCCAGCTTGGTATACCCTTCCATGGTCATACTCTGGGATAGGACGATGAGGGTTCTCTCCTCCATCTCTTCTCCTGTAACCGCAGAAAGGGGATACTTGATCATATCGGAACCGATGACGTGAGTACCGGTCAGATAGCCGATTTCTTGGGGCGTGTACTTTTTGCGGTTATCCCCTAGGGAGCCTGCCTGTACGTTGAGTTCCTCATCCAATATGACGGTTCGCTTCTCTGTTTCCGCTCCACTCTCTTCGTCACCGAAATAATGTTTTACCAGGATATAAGATGGATTCTCCTTCTCTGCCCTAAAGGGAATCACCTCTACATACGTGTCTTCCACATAGGAAGGAATACACTCCAGTTCGCCGATGGTCAAACCGCCGCCCAAAGCCTCCTCTATCTCCTTGGAGGAACAGAACAGCAAGGCGCCATTTCCATCCACCACAGCGAAACCGTCTTCTTCATTAAGAAAGCGATAGAGCGGTATGCTTTCATAGTCCCCTGCCAAAAGCGCTTCACTTTCTGCAAGCCCATCGATATCAGGTAGCCGTGACAGCCGATCCATATACACCTGACTGAGCCATATGGACAGTCCTGCAATGAAAAGAATAACCAGGGTAAATACCACATATCCCCGGGTAAATAGTCCTACCAGCCTGCCTCCTTTTTTGTTAAGCCTCAAATTTATATCCCACCCCTCGAACCGTTACGATATGCTTGGGCCGCTTGGGATCGTCCTCTACCTTATCCCTCAGCCTGGAAATGTGTACCATCACCGTATTATCATCGCCTTCAAAATACTCGCCACACACGCTTTCATAAAGCTGTACCTTAGTGAAAATCTTTCCTGGCGATTTCAGCAGTTTGGAAAAAAGTTTATATTCTATGGGTGTCAGGGATAGGGCTTTTCCCTTCTTTCGGATGGTGTTTCCTTCGATATCCAAGGTGAAAGAACCTACTGCCACTTCATCTGTCGACGCTGTGCGGCGAAGAAGGGCCCTGGCTCTGGCCACCATCTCCAAAGGATTAAAAGGTTTGGTCAGATAATCGTCGGCGCCAATATCTAATCCTAAAATCTTATCCTCGTCCTGATCTCTTGCCGATAGAATCAAAATGGGCATCATGGTCTTTTCTCTCAATATTTTCACAACTTCCAAACCGGAAAACTCCGGCATCATAATATCTAAAATGGCCAACTGAGGCTCATAGGTTTCTGCCAGTTCCAAAGCCTGTCTTCCGTTTTCCGCACAGATAACCTGGTAGCCTTCGCTTTCCAGATAGAGCTGTACCAACTGCCGAATATCGCTATCATCCTCTGCCACTAAAATGGTCTGTTTCATTTCTGCTCTCCTTTGCCTCTGAAACCATCTTATCTTGCCTACCTTAAAAAAGGGATAGCAGGCTGTTCACTTCCTCTTCTCTGGTGGCCCAACTGGTTGCCAGGCGGATTACCGTATGGCTTTCGCCTGCTTTTTCCCAAAAGCTGAAAGCTACTTTATCTCGGAGCCTTTCCACCTGGTCGTCTTCCAAACAGATAAACTGCTGATTGGTGGGTGAATCCAAATAAAGCTCATAACCCTTTTTTAATAGTCCTTCCTTTAGGGCCTGCGCCATCTCAATACCGTGACGACCCAGCCTGTAATATAGACCGTCGGTAAACAGGGTATCGAACTGGACTCCCAGTAGCCTCCCCTTTGCCAAAAGAGCTCCCTTCTGTTTTACCATGGTCATAAAATGAGCCGGCATATTCTTTTTGGTGAATACCAATGCCTCTCCACAGAGAGCGCCCACTTTAGTGCCGCCGATATAAAACAGGTCGCACAGACGGGCGATATCCGGCAGGCTCACATCGGTCTGATTGCTCATAAGGCCATAACCAAGCCGCGCTCCATCTAAATAAAGGGGGATTTCATATGTGCGACAGATCTGAGATATGTTCTCAAGCTCCTCCAAAGTATACAGGGTTCCGTACTCCGTGGGATGAGAGATATATACCATTCCTGGAAAAACCATATGAGACCGGTTTCCGTCCTGCCAAAATGTTTTCAGCATCTCTGCAAGCTGGGCGGCGCTGATTTTTCCTAAGTGATGAGGAATTGTCAAAACCTTATGCCCTCCAGCCTCAATGGCTCCCGCCTCATGACTGCCGATATGTCCAGTCTCTGCTGCCACAACCCCCTCATAGGGTTTCAGCACGGCGCCAATGGCTATCATATTAGTCTGAGTTCCGCCTGTGAGAAAAAAAATATCTGCATCAGGGCAGCTACATTCTCTTCGTATCTTTTCCTTGGCGCTTTCACAGTAAGGATCGGTTCCGTAACCAGATACCTGGTGTAAATTAGTTTCCATAAGACGCTGCAAAATTTCCTGGCACGCGCCTTCCATATAATCGCTTTCAAAACCTAACATATCCTTCTTACCTCCTTTTCATGTTATAGACCAGAGATAAACTGGATAGCTGCCTTTATGACCTCTTCTCCTGTCTGACCCTTAGGTCCGCCGTTATGAATCTCATGATAATAGCCAGGCCACTCTATATAGGTAAAATATGCCGGGTCCTGCAGTTTGGCAAAATTCCGGCTTCCCTCCACCGAACAGATCTTATCGCTATCGCCGTGCATCAAAAGGCAAGGAATCTTCTTCGCTCTGCCGTTGTCTTCCTGACTTCCCTGCTCCAATGCTCGTCCAATGGTAAAACCCTGATAAGCGCAGAGCATGGAAATCTTGGAATGTACCATAGGGTCGTCATTGTAAGGGCGCACATATTCCACATTTCCCAGGTCCTCCTCTGCACAGGCCGATTCAATGGTCATCTTAGGCGCCACCTTGGACATCAGCTTTACCACCTGATATAAAAGACCGGTCACCGGACGAACTAGACGAATCCATGGTGCAGAAATCACATAGCCCGCCGGCACATCATTGTGACCGCCTCGGCTGCGATAGTCCAGAGTAATATTGCCGCCCATGCTGTGGCCATACATGGCGATGGGTACATTGGGATAGAATTCCTGTGCATATTCAATCAAGGCATCGATGTCCTTCAGCACTTCCTCTCTAGGGGCGCAGTGACCTCTAACTCCTTGCGAACGTCCGTGTCCCCGCAAGTCCATGGACACCACGGCAAATCCCGCCTGATTAAAGTAATGGGCTACCCGCTGAAACCGTCCCGCATGTTCGCCGATTCCATGGATTAAACATACCACATGATTGGGATCTTCACATGGATAGTGATAACCAACCACCTCTCTATTTCTTTTTTCCATCTCAAAGAGTTGATACATATAGAACCTCCTTACCCTCGGTTTGCAATAGAATACTAAAATCCTACATTAAAATACTAAAATCCGACATATTGTCTCTTTTCTCTTTTCTTTCTTCCTCTCCCGTATTATCATGAAGGTGCACTCAAGTTCAATGCCTTATGAAGCTGACGACCCCTTTCGCCAGTTTCATAACAGATCAAAAGGGAGGTATCGCCATGAGCCAATGGACTAAATCAGACAGCGCTTCCGCCGGAGGACAAAACTGCTGTTACGGCAAACGCTGTCAAGCTAAGCAATGTTCTCTATGCGGAAGCATTTATCACAGCATTGCCTTTAAAGGCGGCTATATCTGCGAGGATTGCGTGGATTTCATTAAAGGCCGAACTTGATGGATGCAAGTAAAAAACTCACTTCCATGAGAACCACGATGCAAGGCGCTGTATCAGCTCGCAGCGCCAAAAGAATGATGTGCATGGAATAGCCATGCAGGAAAGGAATTATGTCGAAACGCGTGTCATAAGACTACCCTCTAGGACACAATATCGAATATAAAGTCATTCCACGTAACCCACTGGAAAAGGGAATGAACCATAAAGGGCAGATACAATGGCTTCACGAAAGCCTTTCTTCCAGATTCACCCCTTTTCCGCCCTTTTTTTACTCTACACTGCAATCCCTATATATTTTGTCAATGGAGTGTCGTCCATTCATTTACGCGGTCCCTTGGCCTGATTCTGCTTTTCACGGTTCTTCTTTACACGTGCTTCATGCTCCTGTTTGCTGATACGCTTTTTTGTCTTGGGTTTCATAACCGAAAATCCAAAGCCGCCCAGAGAGGATTCATTGATGCCATGATAACTTCCATGTACATAGGCCAGTAATCCGGCCTTTTCCAGACATATCCTTCCCTTTTCGTCAAACAGCGATTCATCCACATGAACAGCTACGATTTCTGCCACAAACATATCGTGACTTGGATACTGATGTACTTCTATGACCTTACATTCCAGATTCACTGGGGATTCCTCTATCATAGGGCAGGACACATGCTCTCCCTTTATAGGAGTCAGCTTCATCTCCTGAAACTTGTTCACCTGACTTCCAGACTTCACACCGCAGTAATCGGTAGCAAACGCCAACTCCTCTGTGGTCAAATTGATGACGAATTGACCGCTCTTTTCGATTACATTATGGGAATGGCGGGACTTTCTCACGGATATATAGGTGAGCGGCGGATCTGAGTTAATGATTCCCGTCCATGCAATGGTGATGATATTAGGTTTTTCCATATCTCCGCAGGATACCATAACCGCTGGCGCTGGGCACAACAGAGTACCTGCTTTTATAACTTTTTTAGCCATAGGAACTTCCTCCTTTATTCTCTTTACCGACTGATTTATCTTTGCCCTCTCACCCTTTCCAGAATCCTTTTAAATTCCTCTGGTATGGGCCGCTGAAACTCCATGTATTCTCCGGTCCGCGGATGAATAAACCCCAATACCTGTGCATGAAGCATCTGTCCCTCCTCTGTCAGCTTCTGTCTTTTAGGTCCATAGACCATATCTCCCACCAGGGGATGATGGATATAGGCCATATGAACACGAATCTGGTGAGTTCTGCCGGTTTCCAATCTGGCTTCTATCAGTGTATAAGCGCCGAATCGTTCCAGCGCCCGCCAGTGAGTTACCGCTCTTTTGGAATTCTGGCTGGTCACCGCCATTTTGAGACGATTTTTCGGGTCTCTGCCAATAGAGGCATCGATGGTTCCCTCATCCTCCACCAGATTGTGAAACACCAGAGCCACATAGCGGCGTGTAATGGTATGGGCTGCCAACTGCTCCGATAAACTTTCATGGGCCATATCGTTTTTGGCTATCATGAGCAGGCCGCTGGTATCCTTATCGATTCTATGGACGATACCAGGACGAATTACACCGTTGATGGAAGATAATCTATCCTTACAGTGATACAGAATCCCATTGACCAAGGTTCCATGATAATTTCCTACTGCAGGATGAACCACCATCCCCCGTGGCTTATTGACCACCAACACATCTCCATCCTCATAGACGATATCCAGGGGAATATCCTCTGGCTCCACGGATAACTGGGCAGGCTCCGGCATGAAGAGGGAAATACTTTCGCCTCCCTTTACCTTATATTTTTTCGACGAACATGGTTTACCATCTACCTGCACCATACCCTGCTCGATGAGCTTCTGTAGATAGCTCCTCGAACTTTCCGGTAATAGCAAAGAAAGCACCCGATCAAGTCTGGCGCCCTCGTTTTCTTCTTCTATTATAAATGTAAGCTCCTCAGTGGTCATGCAGCCCGCTCCTTTTCTTTTCCATCAAAGCAAAAAATATACAGAGTTAGAAAGAAGCATCCGACGCAGATTGCAATATCCGCTATATTGAATACCGGAAAGAACCGGAAATCAAACATATCCGTCACATAACCAAGCAAAAACCGATCTATCAGATTTCCTATGCCTCCTGATATGATAAGAATCAGGGACAGCAGCAATAGGTTATGCTCCTTCTGATGCTTTTCCATGTACCAGATTCCAAACAGTAATGCAAGCAGCGGCACAATCATCAGGAACATCATCCTGCCCTCAAAGAGACTAAAAGCAGCGCCTGTGTTCTGTACATAGGTCAGATGAAACACATCCTGAATCACAGGGATGGACTCACCCACTGTCATAGAAGTCCTTACTGCATATTTTACCAGCTGATCGAAAGCCAAAATAAAAACTATGAGTAAATAACGTATTTTTTTCATCAATTCCGAAATGATCCCCTTATTATCCTTGTAATGACTCTACTAGGCTATCGGATGTTTACCATAGTCTTGGATAAATCCTCCGATTTTTTTGCAGTCGCTGCAGTAGCCGACTCCTTCGTGTCTGCACCTTGTGTCCGCTCAGTTCTTACGGTTGTCTCCCCTGCGGCTTTATCAGAAATCGGTAAAAAATCGCTGCCGAATTCATCGAAGAGACCGCTTCCTAGCATATCAGCCCGCTCCAATTCCAGTTCCAAAATCTGCCGATACTTTTCCCGAATACGCTCAACGCTGTTTTTCATTCGTGCTTCCTCATCGGTCAATCTAGAGATGGATTCTCTGGCTTCCCTAGTAATCAAGGCTGCTTCCAGTTCAGCGTCCTTTAAGATCACCTGGGCCCGTCTTTCTGCACTGGCTGCAATATCATTCATCAATGACTTGGCAGCCTCCAAAGTTTCATAGACGGAACTTTCTGTGGACACATGACGGTCCACTTGGCCCTTGGTTTTCTCCAGTTCCTTTTTTAACTGACGATTTTCTTTGATTAACTTTTCCATATCAAGAATAATCAGGTCCAAAAAATCATCTACTTCATCTTCCTTATACCCTCTTACAGCTTTGGTAAATACTTTATTTTCAATATCTGCCGGTGTTATCATAATTTCGTTCCCCCATCATTTCCTAATCAACTAAAGAATAATTCTAATCATCAAATTTGCTGCAAATTGCACCAGGAAGAAAGCCAATAAAACAGAAAAATCAAACATCCCCGTATTGAATCGGCTGAGAAGCTGTCTACATGGCGCCACAATCGGCTCCGTCAGCCTGATACAAAACTCGTTAACTCTGCCTAAAGTGCCATATGGGTTTGGCCGTATCCAACTGAACAATACCCTCACCAGCATGACAAAGGTAAGCAGTTCAGCAAACCAATAGATCGCCTGGGCCAGAATGAATTTCATAAATGATTCCCCCTATTATCTCCAAGGACTTTTATTCCCTCCGAAATCAAAGCCTGCTCTATCCTCCTGATTAGCTGCGATATCCACGCTTTCTGGTGCAAAGATGAAGATATTGTTAGCTACCTTCTGTACGCTGCCATTTAGAGCATATGTAGCGCCGCTCAAAAAATCAAAGATTTTTTTTGCACTCTCTGTTTCAATCTTTTCTAAATTTATGATAATCGGTCTTCTGCCTTTCAGTGCATCCACCAGTTTCGGACATTCATCGAAACTCTTGGGCTCGATGAGAACCAGTTTAAAGGCATTGGTGCTTGCCACAGAAATACGACGCTCGATTGGAACCGCTTTTACAGAAGAAGACGAACTGCTCGCCCCATCGGATGAACTCCTGCGATTGCTGTAAGCCGATTCTCTCGGGGTTTCCCGCATGAGTTTTTCCTTGGCTTCCTGCACCTCATCCGCAGTAATCTCTTCCTCATCGATTTCTTCGATGCCGATAAACTTTTTTAATGAATCAAATGCACTCATAATATCCTCCCGTTATTTTTTTGAATAATCTCTCGCCCCGAAAATAGACGTTCCCACTCTAATTAAATTGGAGCCTTCCTCAATAGCCACTTGGAAATCTCCTGACATACCCATGGATAGATAAGCGAAGTCAATATTAGGGTGACGAAGCCTTCCATATTCATCATAGAGCCTCTTAACCTGCCTAAAATAGATTCTCACATCCTCTGGATTCTCCTCAAAAGGCGCAATGCACATAAGCCCTCGAATTCTAACGTTAGGACAGGTTTTCAGAATTTCTTCAATCATCAACCCAGTCTCTTCTGTTTTAATGCCGAATTTGCTTTCTTCCTGGGCCGCGTTGACTTGAATGAGTATATCCATCACAAGTCCATGCTGCTCTGCCCGCTTATGGATTTCCTGGGCCAGATGAACTGAATCCACAGAGTGAATCATGGAAACCTTGTCAATGATATATTTTACCTTATTGGTCTGTAGATGACCGATGAGATGCCAGCGAACCGGCTTCACATGGTCATACTTATCCATAATTTCCTGTACCTTGTTTTCGCCGATGTCCGTAATGCCACAATCAATGGCTTCATTGATTTCCTCTGCGCTGTGAAGTTTGGTCACTGCAACCAGCAAAACATCTTCTCCTAAGCGTCCGCTTCTCCTGGCAGCCTCCTCCTTCAGCCCTTTGATATAGTCTATATTCTCCCTAATAGACATTCTTCTCACTCCTTTTTATCTTTAGACGTCTTATCATCCTCATCGTCCTCAGATTTTTCCTTTTCTACTTCTGGTCTCAGTATTTCATCGTAATTGCTTACGGTTTCTACAGAATTGCCCTCTTCATCGTAATAGTAGTTCTTTTCCGCAACCGTCAATTCACCCTCCTGATTAAGAATACGAATCGGTGTAAAATTATAATTGCCGAACTTGTCCACCACATAGACGCCCTTCTGTCCATCTTCCTCTACGATACTGTCGGTCTCTAAAAAGATACCTCTTGTCTGGGCTGTAATCAGTTTACAAGTCTTAATCCGATACCGATCAAAATCCTTATAATAACTATTACAGGAAAGAAGAATCCTGGTCTGCTCTCCCTGGGCGGTCAGGCTCTCTATCTTCATCTGAATCTGGGTACTTTCCCTCTTTTCAGAGCCATCGAGAAAATCTACGATTACCTGCTTACCCTCTTCATATCTGTTCAGCGTGTCAGAATTGACCCAAAAGACCAGATACCACTTCTGATTGTCCACAATTTTAAAAATTGGTTCTCCTGAAGCAGCCTCCTCATCGCTGGCTTTTCGCACCTGGTGTTCCTCATCATTCCTTATCTGTTCCAAAGTCCCATAGGACATCTCATCTATATTTTCCGGCCTATAGACCTCCTCCAGTTCATCATAGAAATAGCTGACCATACCCCGCATATCCGAATAATAGGCGATTTGACCCACATCCACGATATGGCTCCGTATCCGCATCAGTTTACCTCTACTGATGACCCGCTCCACAACTCCGCTACTTTGTGCATGATAGAGCTTCTCATCTCTAACAAAGAGACATTCCGCTTCCTCCGATTCTTCAAAAGTCCCGTACTCTGCATGGTATGTTTCTACGAAAATATCCGACACCTGCGGTACCACATAAATCGCTATGTAAAAAGCAATCACAATCAATATATATATTGCTATGGTACGTTTCGTTCCCTTGGTAGTTTTCTTCTTTTTCATACTAAATATTATACAACGAAATACCCTATTCTGGCAACTACCCTGCTGACAGAATTTTTTCCAGTATCTTCTTCTCCTCTTTGGTCATAGCCTGTCCCTTTTCCAGCCAAGCTGCAAACAGATCCGGTCTCCGCTCCCTGGTCAATCGGAGCGCATTTTCAAACTGCCACAGGTGAATCAATTTGTGATTACCGCTCCAAAGTACCTCTGGCGCCAACATGCCTGCATATTCCCTAGGTTTGGTATACTGGTCACATTCAAGAAGTCCTGAATAGATGGATTCGTCGGTGGCTGACTCCTGGGTTCCCAAAACTCCCGGAATAAACCGGCTAACCGCATCGATGAGTACCATGGCAGGCAGTTCTCCGCCTGTCAAAATATAATCGCCGATGGTGACTTCTTCCATATCCCAGTAGTCCAGCACCCGCTGATCTACCCCTTCATAGTGACCACAGAGGATGACGAGTTCTTCCTCTGTGACCAAGTTCTCAATCATGGACTGATCCAGCTGCTTTCCCCGAGGCGACATATAGAGAATCCTCTTTTTCTTTACCTCTTGGACAGGGCCGATGCTTTGCAACGCCCCAAAGATGGGATCTGCCAGCATGACCATGCCCACGCCCCCTCCAAAGGGTGTGTCGTCGGCCTTGTTGTGTTTATCATTGCTATAGTCTCGAATATTGATGAGATCGATATTCAGAATCCCCTTTTCTCCGGCTCTGCCAAGCATACTGCATGTGGTAACAGGTGCGAACATTTCCGGAAACAGGGTCAACACGTGAATCTTCATACATGGTCTCCTAATCTAAAAACCCTGGAATCAACTGCACCTTGATACACCGATTCTCTATATCAACTTCTTTAATAAAATCTCCTACCGCTGGAATCAACACCTCTCTGCCATCTGTGGTCTCAATCTGATAGATGTCTTGGGCCGTATTCTGAATCACATCGGTAATCCGACCGATAACGGCTGTATCCATGGCCCCATGGTCACATTTTACAAGGTCAACTACTGTGCAGCCGATTAAATCCCTCACATAAAAGGTATCCTCTGGCAAAACCCGAAGATCTGCTTCCGTGATGAACACATCGCACTCCTTGAGGGCCTCGGCGCTGCCTCTATCGTCCACGCCTTCCAATTTTAAAATTACCATGCCTTTTTGGTAGCGGACCTTTTCTATCTGATAGCTGACATACTGTTTCTTTCGCAGCACCAATATTTCCGAAAGTTCTTCAAATCGCTCCTTATAGTCGCTGTAATGATAGACCTTGACCTCGCCCCGAAGGGCTACCGCATTGACGATCTTCCCTATTTGAATGTACTCCATACTTCTCCCATTCTACATAACACAACAGGCACTGTCTTTACTTCTGCATCCTCTTCCGTAAATCCATGTGCCTGTCTTTTTCTGCAATCCTGCTAAAGTTACTCTTTCGCAATTTCTACTGTCACTTTTTGATTATCCTTTGTAGCGGCAGCCTTAACAACGACACGAAGCGCTTTCGCAATTCTGCCCTGTTTTCCGATTACCTTCCCCATGTCTTCAGGGTCGACTTTTAGCTGAATAACCGTACCTTGACGACCTACTGTCTCAGTAACGACCACCTTATCGGGATTATTTACAAGTGACTTCGCTATTGCTTCAACCAATTTAGTCATTTGTTTTCACCGCGTCCTTATGTTTACTATTCAATAATTCCTGATTTCTTGAACAGCGCTCTTACAGTTTCGGTCGGCTGTGCGCCATTGTCTAACCACTTCTTAGCTTTGTCTGCATCGATTCTGATTTCCTTTGGCTCCTTCATTGGATCATAGAAACCGATTTCTTCGATGAACTTACCGTCTCTAGGGGCTCTGGAATCTGCTACAACCACTCTGTAAAAAGGCTTCTTATGTGCGCCCATTCTTCTTAATCTGATCTTTACCATTTCTCATTTCCTCCTTAAAATAGTCCTTTAAATTTTTTATTCTTTTTCATGAAGTTTGGATTGTTAAACTGTTTCATCAGTTTTTTCGCATCTTCATATTTTTTGATTAAACTGTTTATCTTGCTCACCGGCTGACCGCAGCCCGCAGAAATGCGCTTTCTTCTGCTGGCGTTTAAAAGGGATGGATTGCGTCGTTCCTCTAAAGTCATGGAGCAAATGATAGCCTCCATCTGTCTGAACTCCTTCTCGCTCTTTTCGATGTCAGCGTCGCTAACCTTGCTGCTGTTGAAACCTGGCAGCATTTCCAGCATCTTGCCGATGCCTCCCATATTCTGCACTTCACCCATCTGATCCAAAAAGTCTTCAAGGGTAAACTCATTCTTTTTCAGCTTTTTTTCCAGTTTAGCCGCTTTTTCTTCGTCATAGGCTTCCTGGGCTTTTTCAATGAGGGTGAGCATGTCTCCCATGCCCAGAATCCTGCTGGCCATTCTCTCTGGATGGAATGGTTCCAAAGCATCAAACTTTTCTCCCACACCCATGAACTTGATGGGTCTGCCGGTTACCTTCTTGGCTGACAGAGCCGCGCCGCCTCTGGAGTCGCCGTCCATCTTGGTCATGATGATACCATCGATACCCAATCTATCGTTAAAGCCTTCGGCAGCATTGACCGCATCCTGACCGGTCAGGGCGTCCACCACCAGGAGAATCTCATGAGGCTTTACGGCCTTCTTTACTCTGACCAGTTCCTCCATCAACTCTTCATCGATCTGCAGACGGCCGGCCGTATCCACGATGAGTACGTCGTAGCCTTTCCGCTCCGCTTCCTTCATGGCTGCCAGGGCGATGTCCTCTGCAACCCTACTTTCTCTATCTGTATACACCGGCACATCCACCGACTTACCCACCACTTCCAACTGGTCGATGGCCGCAGGTCTATAGATGTCACAGGCGCAAAGCATAGGTTTCTTGCCGTTTTTCTTTAAATAATTCGCTAACTTTCCGCAGGTGGTGGTCTTACCAGTACCCTGCAGACCCACCATGAGAAGGACGGTAAATCCGCTTGGTGAGTAGGTCAGTTTGCTTCCGGTGCCGCCCATCAGGCCTACCAGTTCATCGTTTACAATTTTGATGACCTGCTGGCCTGGGGTCAAACTTTGAAGCGCTTCCGCTCCCATACATTTTTCCTTTACGGCAGCTACAAATTCCTTTACCACCTTAAAGTTGACGTCTGCCTCCAGGAGCGCCAATTTCACTTCCCGCATGGCATCGTTAATATCGGACTCGGACAGAACGCCCTTTCCTCTCAACTTTTTAAAAGTATTTTGCAGTTTTTCAGATAAATTCTCAAATGCCATAAATTCTGTTTTCCTTTGCTTATTCTTCCTTGAGACGCTCAATGATGGTCTTGATCTTTTGTAAGTGTCCTGACCATCCATCCTGCTGATGGCAAGCCCCTATGGTCTGTGTTGCCATCATTGCATCGACTGCAATCTCTATCTCTTCTATGGCCTGGCTGGTACTAAGAAACTTCTTCACCAACCCCAATTTTTCTTCATATTCGTTTAACGATTTTTCCGCCTTTTTCAGTGTGTCATAGACTGCCTGACGGGAAATCTGAAATTCTTCGGCGATTTCTGCAAGGGACAGATTCTCTTCATGATACAATTCCATGACCTGCCTCTGCTTTTCAGTCAAAAGCTGCCCATAAAAATCATTGAGCAAACTGGCTTCTGCAATCTTGTCCATCTCGCTTACTCTCCTGGTCTTTTTTGCAAAGTGTTAAGTCATGTAACTTGACACTTTAATGACTATACCACAGGAATCATGCGATGTCAAGGGTTTTTGCTTGTCATTTATGTTTCCGCCTTCAATACAAATCGGTTTTTATGAAAGGAAATCAGCCCCTCTTGCTGCATTTTAGAAAGTTCTCGGGACAGAGCGCTTCGCTCCACCGATAGGTAGTCCGCCAACTGCTGCCGATTAAAAGGAAGTATCACTTCCTTGCTCTTCTGCTTGTCCCTCTCCGCATCAAGATAGGAAATCAATTTTTCCCGAATGGTCTTTCTCGTCAGATGGACCATCTTCTCCGTCAGGAACAGGTTTTTCTCCGCTAGAACCTGTAACATATTTCGAATCAGTTTTCCATGAAAGTCGCAACCCTTATGGCATGGCGTTATCAGCTTTTCCGTCGGTAAAAATACAGCCTGACAGTCAGAAGCTGCTATCACAGCCACCCGCTTAGTATTCCTTCCTAAAATTCCATAAACCTCAGCGAAAAAATCTCCCGGCCCCACCTTTGCTAGTATTTCCCGATTCCCCAAAGAATCGTCGCGAATCACATAAACGCTTCCTTCCACTACAAAACCGATACCCTTGGGACAATCCCCCTGGCGAAGTAAAAACATTTCCTTTTTATATGTTTGCAGATTTAATTGAAAGCACTGGACTAGGTGGAGCAGTTCCGGCTCATCCATTTCATAAAAAAGTGGAGAAGCCTTCATTGCTCGAACAATTTTCCACATATTTCTCCCTTTTTCGTTGCATCTGCAACGGATTTTTTCTTTTTATTGTAGTATACTCACATCATCAAAGTCAAGGAGGATTTCATTATGATTAGAAAAATCATCGAAATAAATGAAGAGTTGTGCAATGGCTGCGGCGCTTGTGCCACTGCCTGCCATGAAGGCGCCATCGCCATGGTAAATGGTAAGGCAAAACTTATACGCGACGACTATTGCGATGGTCTGGGCGACTGTCTGCCAACCTGCCCCACTGGAGCTATCACCTTTGTCTGCCGTGAAGCAGCTGCCTATGACGAAGCTGCCGTAAAAGCCAATTTGGCCAACAGGTCGTCTGGCGGCTGCCCTGGTTCTGCACCAAAGACCCTTCGCCCTCTGGGCCAAAACACGCCTGTGGATGACCATACCTCTACCCCTTCTGTGCTGACCAACTGGCCGGTACAGATCAAATTGGCTCCCCTTCACGCCCCATATTTTGATGGAGCCAACCTGCTCATTGCAGCCGACTGCACAGCTTACGCCTATGCCAATTTTCATCACCAATTTATGAAAGAAAAGGTCTGCCTCATCGGCTGTCCGAAACTGGACAGTGTGGATTACAGCGAAAAACTGACGGCCATCCTGAGGGATAACGCCATCCATTCCGTCACAGTGGTTCGCATGGAAGTGCCTTGCTGCGGCGGATTAGAAATGGCTGTACGAAAAGCTGTCGCAAACAGCGAAAAAGATTTGGATGTAACAGTGGTAACCATCGGTACAGATGGCTCCATACTCTAAAACAGTTCCCCTCTATCAAACAAAGGAAACGAAAAAGGAGCTGTGGCTCCGGCTGATTTTTTTCATCAACTGTGCCACAGTTCCCTTCCTATTCTACTCTTTCATAAATAACTGCTGCTCACACTATCCCTTGGAGCAGAACAAAAAACATGTTCTAATAAAGGATCTCACATCTAAATTCAGCTGGCAAATACAAAGCGAAAAGTAACGATGCAGATGAAGATATATAAATTTCGCTTTTTCATTTCCTTACTCCCTGCTTGTCTCGTACTCCCTTTAGTGCTCCTACAATGCCACCTACCAAAATTCCAAGTACGAACCCTACTATGACACAAAACCAACCGTCAGAGCCACAATACTCATCTCCTCTAGTATCACGCCATGTTCCGACAATAATACCCAGCATGTAACCAATTCCGCTTCCGATTCCAGACAGATACTTTCCGCAAAGCAAAAGCAAAAGCGAAATAAATAAAAACAGTGTTTCAACCCTGGTGACAGCCCAAATTAAGGTCACTATTTCAGGTAAAAGGTATCTTGCACTTAGTATAATGAAATATAATGCGACTGTTCCAATTCCACACTTGCTCATTGAATAAATCCAATCTGTATAGCCCTCCTTCTTTAAGCGAAGGCTCATTGCTGCAAAACCAATCAAAACCATCAAAAGCAGCCAAAATCTCCAGTCGCTAATTAGCTCAATCATAGTTCTTTTTCGTTATCATGATATATGGGTAATATAGTTCATTGTAAAATTATTTCCAGCAACATACTTATCAACAGAATGTTGCCATCCATTGATAATTCTTACATAGTCTGTTCCACTAGAATAGTCTCTATATCCAATTACATTTACATAATGCCACTTGTTAATCGCACTGCTTAATAACATAATTGACATTTTTCCATCATTAATTTGTTGTTTAATATAAGGAAAAGTATTAGAATCCGTATATGAAAAAGAGGAACCCCTACTTTCTACATATTCCTTTAATCCTTGATTGATTGTATTAGGAAGAACCGGACCATTTCCTATCTTATTAAATAACTGCACAAACGTGGAGGTTCTACTGTTCCCATATAATAAAGAACTTCTATTATACCTATGCTGATAGTAATTTACAACGTTAAACGCTGCTGTTGCACCGCAATAGTTATTTGCATCTCCAACATATGATTTAAACTCACTCATTGTGCCCCAATTTGTAGTTGAGAATTCAGTCAAATTTCGTGTAGCATATGTTCCTGTTGGCAAATTAGCGCTAGAAACAATTCCATATGTGGCATCTGTATCTCTAGGAATTATGTTTCCCCTCTTATTTATCAACTGGGTTCTTAATTCCTCATGTAATATCTGCTCCTCATAATTAGGTGTGTTCAAAAAATCTTGCATATTTTGGGTATACTTTAAAACTTCCATTTGTTCTAACCCTGTCTCAAATGTCCTACTATTAAAATTGTTTTCTTCTAAAATTCCATAAACAAGTTTTTCATTTTTTGCTTTTGATTCTAACTGCATCTCCTCTTCCCCACGAATTGCAGAAAATTCAATAGCCATTGGATTTAATATATTATTATTCACAATAATATATCCATCCGGAAGAAAAGAAACATAATAGGCCAGAATATTATCTTCTGTATCATAAATTGGTTCAATTTTTCTTACACCCGTCGTATTATCCCAAATACTATTTTTCTCAAATTCATTATCTAAATCTGTTGCTGCTAGATACCTATAAGCAATTAACATAATATCTAATGAATCTAGTTGATTAGATGTCTCACTTGCTATATCTGAATTTGGAAGAACCATAGCAAACGAAACAATTGTTTGTGTCAGAAATAAAATTGCAATTAAAGCAACAATTAAAATTATGTTTGAATACTTTCTCATTTTTCTCCTCCTTTTTAGTAATAAACTGTATTATTTTTTAATTATTTTACTATTTTTTCATTTTTTGTCAATATATCTTCATAAATTCAACTTATTTAATTCATAAAACACCATTGTATAAAGGGCGCATCTGTCTCCCATCATCTCCGCCCCCATAAAAAAGGAACTGCCGCCCTAGTCGACTTAATTGGTCAACTGGGCGGCAGTTCCTTTTACAAATTCTAACAATCGCGTCTATAAATTGAATTTTCCATCTTTAAAGAAGAGGACTTCCTCTCCGTTTGCACAGGTGCCTATGCACTGCATATCAGCGGTACCGAACATAAAGTCCACATGGAGAGCAGAAGCGTTAAGCCCTTTAGCTTCCAATGCCTGCTGACTCCGATCTTCACCTAGGATGACGTCTGAATATCCTGCTCCCAACGCAATGTGGCAAGCTGCGTTTTCATCAAACAAGGTATTATAGAACAAAAGTCCGCTCTGATTGATAGGCGAGTCGAACGGCACCAGAGCAATCTCTCCGGCACGGCGAGCGCCCTCGTCGGTTTCCAGAATACCCTTTACGATATCCTCTCCCACCTTAGCGCTGTACGCTACCACCTCACCATCCTTAAACACCAGCCGCATACCATCCACCACATTTCCTGCATGAACGAAAGGCATGGAACTGTAGACCACACCGTCCACCTTCATCTTGTGAGGGGTGGCCAAAATTTCCTCTGTAGGTATATTAGGCGCAAAAAGCTCCCCATCCGGTTCTGGGCAGTGACAGATACCGCCGGTGAAAATGCCGTCATCACAGATGGACATGGTGATATCCGTACCCAGGGAATTGGTAAAGTGAAGTTTCCGAAGCTGAAGGGCATTGATCTTCTTGGCATTTTCCCACATCTCATCGATATGTTTGTCCCAACCGTCAACACCGCTTTCTTCCGTCACATAGCAGGCATCGAAAATGGCCTCCCATAGCCGTTCCATAGCCTCCTCTACAGGCAGGTCTGGAAATACCTTCTGGGCCCATGCTTCTCCAGGAATAACCGATGCGCTCCACTTGACCCGATTCTCCTTTTTCACAAAGCTGAGGGCCTTAAGGGGTTCTGTGGTTGCCTGTTTCCAGGCTGCAATCTTATCATTGGCCACACCAGCCAGACCGTCTGGACTATCGTTATTTAACCGTAGGAAACAAGCTCCAATTTCACCATAATAGTTTCTGGATTCCACCCACCAATCTGGCATCACAGATAAGGTCTCCAATGAAGCATTCTCCAGTCTGATTCTGGTAAGTTCTTGGTCCGCGAAGTGAATCACCACATCCTTTGCCCCAAGTTCATAGGCTCTTTTTACCAGAACGCGCAAAAATGCAATGGCAGTCACAGAGGTTTCCTCGACGACCAGCACATCGCCCGCCACCAAGCCTACGCCTCTTCGCAGAATCAAATCTGCATAATTTTCTACTTTCTTTTGATTCATTTTTCTATATTCCTCAAACCTTCATATTTTACTCTAAGCTGCCGCACATCGGACATGCACAGAAATGTCCCGGTGAAACTTCCTTGAGTTCATATTCATGTTCCTTACACGCCTCGCAAGCAAACTTGCATCTGGAATGGAAGCGGCAATAATTTACCGGATTGACCGGAGAATGTACCTCCCCTGTCAACAACTCCATCTCCTTACCCCTCTGGGTAATATCGATGGCAGGAATGGCTGACAAGAGGGCCTTGGTATACGGATGTAGCGGATTTTCAAATAGTTCTGCCGTCGGCGCTTTTTCCACGCACTGTCCCAGGTACATCACCGCAATCTCCGTGGAAATATGCTTTACCACGCTGAGATCATGGGTGATGAACAAATAAGAAAGCTGCTTCTCTTCCTGCAAATCCATCATCAGATTGAGAATCTGGGCCTGAATGGATACGTCAAGGGCAGAAACAGGCTCATCGCACACGATAAACTCTGGATTGGTCGCCAGCGCTCTTGCGATACCCACTCTTTGCCGTCTTCCTCCATCCATCTCATGGGGATAGGTATTCATCAGACGAGGCGCTAGGCCCACCACTTCCATCAGTTCCTGCACTCTTTTGTCCAGTTCTGCTTTCGTCGGATACATCTTATTGACAATCATCGGCTCCTTGATGATTTCCGCCACCGACATTCTCGGATTCAGGGAAGCATAAGGGTCCTGGAAAATCAGCTGCATCTGACGGCGAATGGCTTTCATCCGATCCTTCTTCGCCTTGGTGATGTCCTCTCCATTAAAGTAGATTTCTCCGCTGGTAGGTTCCAGAAGGCGCAAAATGGTTCTGCCCAGGGTAGTCTTGCCGCAGCCCGACTCTCCTACCACGCCTAAGGTATGTCCCTTTTCAATGGTGAAATTCACATCGTCCACTGCATGAAGCTGTCCAGCAGGCGTCTTAAAATATTTCTTTAAATGTTTTACTTCCAATACAGGAGTTTCCATCTATTCCACCTCCTTGAACAAGTGACATTTAATCTGATGTTCTCCGCCCATGGATACTGACTCTGGCACCTCATTCTTACAAATTTCCATACACTTTGGGCATCTAGGATGGAACACGCAGCCGCTGGGTAAATCCATCGGATCTGGCATTAGCCCATCGATAGGCGACAGTCTTCTGGTCTGCTTTTTCAAATCTGGAATAGAACCAAACAGACCTATAGTATATGGATGATGGTCTTCATTTAAGAAAATTTCCTCTGCTGTTCCCGATTCAATGATAGAACCTGCATACATGACCGCCACTTTCTCACAATTTTGGGAAACGATGCCCAAATCGTGAGTAATCAGAATCATAGAAGTATTCAGTTTCTTTTTCAGGTTATCCATCATATGAAGAACCTGGGCCTGGATGGTTACATCCAAAGCTGTGGTTGGCTCGTCAGCAATGAGAAGTTGTGGTTCGCAGGAAAGGGCCATGGCGATGACCACTCTCTGCTTCATACCTCCAGAAAACTGGTGAGGATACTCCCTTTTACGAGCAGCAGGAATACCTACCATCTCCAGGATTTCATCTACCTTCTTTTCCATATCCTCATCAGAAAGATCTGGCATGTGAACCTTAAAGGATTCCTTAATCTGCTCGCCTACACGGATAACCGGATTTAAACTGGTCATAGGGTCCTGGAAAATCATAGAGATTCTATGACCGCGGATAGCCTTCATGATCTCCTCATTCTTTTCCAGCAGATTGCCTTCCTCGGCAAACTCGATGCTGCCATTGGTGATAAATCCAGTACGCTTTGGCAAAAGCCCCATGATGGCCAGGGCTGTCGTTGTCTTTCCTGCTCCGGTCTCTCCCACAAGGCCTAAAGTCTCGCCATTCCCTAAGGAGAGAGTCACGTCGTTGAGTACCTTGGACACACCGTCATCGGTTCTGTATTCTGCCGATATATTTTTAATTTCCAACAGTTTATTACTCATCCTGCTTCCTCCATTAGTTACGCAGACGCGGGTCAAGAGCATCTCTCAAACCGTCGCCCAATAGGTTCAATGAAATAACTGCAAGGGTAATGGCTCCACCTGGGAACAATACCAGGTATGGCGCCTGCTTCAAGAAGTCTCTTCCTTCGTAAAGCATGGTTCCCCACTCTGGTTCAGGCGGTTTTACGCCCAGACCCATAAAACTGAGTGAAGCAATAATCAGGATGGTTGCACCCATGGCTAAAGTAGCCTGTACAATAATCGGCCCAATGGCGTTTGGTACAATATGTTTAAATATGATTCGCTTGTTGCTGCTGCCGCAAGACCTTGCCGCCTCGATAAATTCCTGATCCTTAATAGAGAGAATCGAGGAACGAATGACACGAGCAAATACCGGTATATAGGCGATGGCCAATGCAATCAATAGGTTAACCATACTCTGGCCTAACGCAGCTACAATGGAAATGGACATGAGCATCGGCGGTATCGCCAGCAAAATATCCATAATACGCATCAGTATATTGTCCACCGTACCGCCATAATAGCCAGCGATGGCTCCGATGATGGCGCCAATGGCTACAGCGATGGACATGGCGATAATACTCATGGAAAGAGAAATTCTCGAACCGTGAATGATTCTGGCAAGGACGTCACGACCGAATTGGTCTGTTCCAAACCAGTGATCCCCTGACGGCCCCTGCATACGAATGGACTGATCCTGTCCGATGGCCAAGGTATCATAATCTGCAATCAAATCGGCAAATACTGCAATTAAAATCATAGCAATGAGCAGGAACATGCCGACCATGGCCATTCTATTCTTTTTTAAACGCATCCAGATAGACGCCCACTGGCTTCTACTCTTAAAAGCGCCGTTATTGTCTTGATTATTCTGTTTTTTCATAGCCCATCAACCCCTCTCATACTGTGACTTGATGCGCGGATCGATAAACGCATAGACGATATCTACCGCCAGATTCACCAAACTGTACGCCAGAGTTACAAACATGATTGCCGCCATAACCGTCGGCGTATCCTTCATTCGAATACCAGTAATCAATAGCGTTCCCAGGCCGTTAATCGAAAATACCGACTCAATGACAACGGTTCCGCCCAGCAGATAACCAAAATCCACACCGATGACAGTTACGATTGGAAGCAACGCATTTCTTAAAGAGTGTTTTAAAATGACTGTCTTTTCATCCACACCCTTAGCTCTTGCAGTACGAATATAGTCCTGTTTCAATACCTCAAGCATGGTGGAACGAGTCATTCGAACCAGCGTCGCCATGGTAGCCATAGATAAAGTGATGGCCGGAAGAATATAATTTTCAATTCCATCAAGGCCTGTGGCTGGTAGCCAACGCAAATGGAGGCTGAATACCAGCATGAGAACCAGTCCCATTACAAAGGATGGAATTGATGCAAATAATAATGCCATAGTGGTGCTAACCGCATCGGTAAAGGAATACTGACGCACTGCCGAAATCACACCCACCGGAATACCGATGAGGGCTGCAAAAAACATGGCCACAGTGGACAGCTTCAGTGTAGCCGGAAATCTGGCAAATATCTCCTGGAACACTGGAAGTCCCGTATTGTAGGATTCACCGAAATTGCCTTGCAGCATGTTGATAATATAATCAAAATATCTGACAAAGAACGGATCATTAAGCCCTAGTTCCGCTTCCAGCTTTGCAACCTGTTCAGGTGATGCACTTTGTCCCAGGATCAGATAGGCTGCGTTTCCTGGCGTCAGATTCATGATTGTAAACACGATAAACGAAATACCGAATACAACCACAACCATCATAGCCAGACGCTGTGCAATGTATTTTCCCATATGTAATACCTCATGTTTCTATCTGTTTAAAATCGATGGAAAGACAGAATGGAGCCGCCACCGCGGCAGCTCCATTCTATAAGTTTTTGGAGTTAAAACGTCCTATTTACCAGGACCATTTCTTTACCTTATAGATACCTAAAGTATTGGCCTGTACACCCTTCAGCCCTGCGCTGGTAGTAATGGTGGTTGGCTCATATACCAGAGATGCCACATAAGCATCATCCTGAATCATTTGTGTTACTTCATCATAGGCTTTAATCTTTTCATCGCCAGTCTTGGTGGCTGCCTCTTCCAGTTTGCCGGAAAGTTCATCAGACATTACGTGAGTAATGTTACCGGTACCGCCATAGCAGTCTTTATGGAACTGGCTGTATAGTAGAGAATATGCATCTGGGAACATTGCACACCAACTGCTGATAGTCATCTCATAGTTGCCATTGGAATAAATGTCTGTAGTGTAAGCGCCTGCCTCCATTACGTCGATTTCTACTTCTATATTAGCCTGTTTCAGGTCATTCTGGATAACCTGTGCAACCTTCTGGTTCTTAGCGTCTTCTTTCAGCTTAATGGTCAGCTTCAGAGGATTGGATTCATCATAGCCAGCGCCTTTCAGCAGTTCCTTAGCCTTTTCTACATCGTATTCATAAGCCTTTACGTTTTCAGAATATCCATCGCAAGTCGGAGAAATGGAGGAGTTTGCAATGGTACCTCTTCCTTCCAATGCACCGTCGATGATGCTCTGACGATTGAGCGCATAGTTGATAGCTCTTCTTACGTCAGGGTTGTCCAGCGGCTCTACTTCCACGTTCATGTTCAGGGAAAGTACGGCAGCCAGTTCTGTGCTATAAAATGCTAAAGTTTCATCCTCTTCTACAGTAGGGATGTCCACTGCATTGACGTTTAAGTATGCGTCGATTTCACCAGTCTGTAAGGAAATCAGTCCGGTATTCTTATCTGTAATCGGTTTAAAGGTGATGTTCTTGATGGCAGGAGCGCCCTGGAAATAATCTTCATTGGCTTCCAGGCTGATATGGTCGCCGCTTACCCATTCTACGAACTTATAAGCGCCGGTTCCCATCGGTTCTCTATCAGCAATCTCATCGCCATTGGTTTCCAGATAATTCTTGCTCATGATGGAGAAGTACGGAGATGCAAGGCTTCCCATCATACCACCAAACGGTGTATTTAAGGTCATCTCTACTGTGTAATCATCTACCTTCTCTACCTTATCGATGAACGCGGTCATATCGAAGGCCCAGCCTTTTTCAATGGTTCTGTTGATGGAGAATACCACGTCGTCTGCGGTCATCTCGGAACCGTCATGGAACTTTACACCCTGACGCAGTGTGAAAGTATATACCTTCTCGTCATCAGAGATATCAACCTTTTCTGCCAGGCATGGAACGAATTCGCCGTTCTCATTCTCTTCTACCAGATTATCATAGATTGCATAAGTAATTGTAAATGTACTCATCATGGCGATTGCCATTGGGTCCAGCTTATTTGGTTCTGCGGACAGAGCATATACCAGATCTGTTCTGGCTTCGCCGTCATCGGCTGCTGGCTCTTTATCGCCGCCGCATCCAGTCAAAGTAGCCAGAAGCATGGCGATAACTAACAATAGGGCAATTCCTTTTTTCAAGCCCTTTTTGCTTCCTGCATTCATTTTGTTTCTCCTTTCGATTTTGGAACTAAGTTTCAAATTATATGTATTATACTATTTTCTTTTTTTCCTGTCAACGATTTCAAAATAAAATATATGGGTCCAATTTGACAATCCTTTCGTATTTTGTTATCCTAAGGTTGTCGGTATTTTTACCCGACGCAGGTGTATACAATGTAGGAGGATATGGATTTGACACAAACTAAGAATCAACCCAATGCAATCGATAAGACGATTTCCGTCATAGATTTCATCTCGGAAGGAGACGTTACATTTACAGATATTCAGCAAGCCCTGGAACTTCCCAAGGCCACATTACATAGAATTTTACAATCCTTAGAATTATATGACTATATTATAAGAAATGCTGATACGGAAAAATATCGGCTGGGCAAAAAGTTTATCTACTATGGAGAAGTGGTAAAATCTCAGACCTCTATCGTTACCATTGCAGAAGGTCCTATCAAAGCCCTTGCTGAAAAAATTGGAGAACATGTAGGTCTTAGCGCTTATTATCAGAATCACACCATGACTCTGTTCAGCCAGGCTGGCGACTCTTCCACATTGACCTCCACTTTGATACCCTTTTCACCCCTCAACTGTTCAGCCAGCGGCAAGTGCTACCTGTCCTACATGGACGATGATGCTTTGCAGAACTATTTTACCAATGGTCCATGGGTAAAAAAGACAGTGAATTCCATCTGTACTTTCGCAGATTTCAAGGCTGAACAGGCTAGAATTTTAGAAAGAGGCATTGCCTATGATGATGAAGAGTACGAATATGGACTTTATTGTATGTCCGTACCCCTCTTTAACCACCAAGGCCCTATATTTTCCAACGTGGGTATCTCCGCCCCGAAAGCGCGGCTATTTATGAAAGGCGCCGATGAAATCGAGCAAGCCCTTCGAAAGTGCGGCGATGAGATTAGCAAAATTCTGACAGAGATTCGCTATCAACCGGAATATATAGGCGAATAATCCCTTGACCCCAAGAGCACATTCCGCCTCCTGTAAACATACATTGTTTCAGGAGGTATTTTTATTATGACCAGAAATATCAACGGAAACTACTATATGGATAGAACCTGTCAGGATCTTCGGCTCAGTGATGTAACTAAACGGTATCTGATTCGATTCTATGATATTTTAGATGAAATGGTGGACAACATGACTTGTGCCGAGCTAAACGATAGCGTCTCCCACAACTTTATCGTTCAAATGATTTCCCACCACCAGGCAGCCATCCAAATGTCCGAAAACATTTTGCAGTACACCACCAATTTACCGCTACAGACCATCGCCCAAAATATCATAGCCACCCAAACCCAAAGTATTGCAGACATGGAAAAGGCTTTGGATCCGTGTGCCACATGTTACTGCAATGAGGAGACAGAACTGTATCTGTATCAACGGAGATTCCAGCAGATCAGTCAGATTATGTTTGCAGAGATGAAGGCAGCGCCAGCGGTTAACGATGTGAATCAAAATTTCATTCGGGAAATGATTCCACATCATATAGGCGCCATCCGCTTGGCAGAAAATGCACTCTGCTTCAATATCTGCCCACAGCTGAAACCCATTCTTCAGTCCATCATCGCCACCCAGACCGTAGGAATTCAGGAAATGGAAGCGCTGCTCCGCTGTCTATGAAAAAAAAGGGCTGTCACACTAATGTGCAACAGCCCCTTTCTTTTCAAAAAATATGCTTAGAGTTTACTCCTCTTCCGTCATAATCTTATCGAACTCTTCTACAGCTTTCTCGAATTCTTCGTCGCTTTCGATGTCCACAAGTTCGAATTCGTCTTCGCCCACTTCTTTATATCCATAGATATATACGTCGTCGGTGCCGTCGTCTGGAATCAGCGCAATGTATTCCTTACCATTGAGGTCGAATACGCCCATGATTTCGCACTCTACTTCGCCGCCATCGTCAAATTCAAGGGTAATCACTTCGCTCTCTTCCACTTCAATGTTGTTTCTTTCGTCACTCATAATGTTCCTCCATGTATCTGTTACAATAATAAAAATCGATCTCATCTTTGGCAGCAACCTTAAGCAACTCCGCCAGGTCAGTATCCTACCACTTTTATCATACCATAAATCCTAGGGCCTTTTCAACTAAAATATTCCAAAATGGCCTGGGCATTTTGTTTCGTAATGCCTGGTACTTCCATTAGCTTCTCCACAGATGCGTTTTTTATGTCCTCCACCGATGGAAAATGGGACAGAAGCGCGTTTCGTTTCACCGGCCCGATGCCGTTTATGTTGTCCAACACTGAGCGAATGGAATTTTTGTTATGAAGGCTTCTGTGATAGTCGATGGCAAACCGATGGACTTCCTCCTGAATGGTGCCGCAGTATTTAAAGAGAAGCGGCCTTTCACTGAGCAAAATCTCATCTCCCCGTCCGTTGACCAATGCTCTGGTTCTATGGCTATCGTCTTTGGCCATACCTAGCACCGGAATACTCAGCTTCATGGCGATAAGAACCTTTTCTGCGGAAGTCACCTGTCCCTGACCGCCGTCCATGAGAATTACATCAGGCAAGGCGCTAAAGCCCGGGTCCCCAGCCTGGGCCCTTTTGAAGCGGCGAAAAAGCATCTCTTGTAAACTGCCATAATCATCAGGGCCTTCTACCGTCTTAATCTTAAACCTGCGGTAGTCCTTTCGTACCGGCTTCAGATTTTGAAACACTACCATGGCCCCTACTGTATCCACGCCATTAGTATTGGAAATATCGTAAGATTCGATACGGTAAGACTCTTTTTGAAAACCCAGCACTAAGGCCAGTTCCTGGGTCAAAGCCTGATTTCTCTCCTCATTGGATTTAATCTTATCTTCCAGAGTCTTGGTCATCTCACCTGCATCACGAAGGGCTAAATCCAACAGCGCCTTCTTGTCCCCTCGCTGGGGAACGAAAATCCGAACCTTTCGTCCCTCCTCCTGACTCTCCAAAAAGGCTTCTATCAATTCCGCCTCTTTCAGCGGTCTGGCCACCAAAATCTCTCCCGGCACCACGGCCCACTGGCTGTAATACTGTTTGATAAACTCGCCGATTAGACTGTCATAATCATCGTCGGCCTCAGCCTGCATGGCAAAGGTCTCTCTGCCCGACATCTTACCGTCCCGCACAGTAAAGAGAACTACAGACCGGGTATTACCGCTTCCCACTGGAATGACCAAGTCCAAGTCCTTTCCGTTTACCATGGTGACACGCTGAGTCTCCCCAATGGCCTTGGCGGCTGCAATATAGTCTCGGTAGGCTGCCGCCTCTTCAAATTCCATGGCTTCAGAGTAAGCCATCATCTTTTCTGTCAGATAACTGATTAGCTTCTTTCGTCTGCCGCTGAGAAATTCCACCGCGGCGTCAATATAGGTGCGATATTCTTCTCTGCTCACCTGCCCTGTACAGATGCCCCGACACTGCTCAATATGATAATTCAGGCAGGGCCTGAAACCCTCTGGAAACCGAGACGATCCGCACCGCTTGAGCATATAGATTTTGTTGAGAAGGTCAATAATCTGGTTAACTGCCCCCACATCGCTGTAAGGACCGAAATACTTGTTTCCGTCCTTTTCGATGATTCGCGTTTTAATGATACGAGGATAATCCTCATTCAGCGTCACTTTAATATATGGGTAGGTCTTATCGTCACGGAGCAAAACATTGTACTTGGGCGCATATTTCTTAATAAGATTGCACTCCAAAATCAAGGCTTCCATCTCCGTCTGGCAGGTGATGTACTCAAACTCTGCAATATGGCTGACCATGGCCCGCACCTTGGCTGTCTGATTGGCTGGGCTCTGAAAATATTGGCGCACTCTGTTTTTCAGTGAAATGGCCTTTCCCACATAGATGACCTGGCCCAGCTTATCCTTATGAAGATAAACTCCCGGCGTATCCGGGAGTTTTTTTAAATTCTCTCTTATATCAAACATCAGTATGGCCAACCTCTCTGCTTCATACTTCTCTCGCGTTCCAGCTGCCGCTGTGCCTCTTGCATCAACTTCCGTTGTCTCCGCTTTTTTCTCCGTCTCATGTTGATCGCCCGAAGAGTAAGCAAGGCTGCAAAAAAGGCTAACGCCAATCCCAGAATGACACAGATGATGATGGTCTGAAAATTGGTGATTCCAAGGCCGGAAAGGAACCAGCCTTCTTCAATAGCTTCTTTGGCCAGAAGGTCAATTTCCCGCACCTTTTCATCCGCTAGATAAATCTCTACTATACCGATTTTTTGATTCTTTTCAATAGGCGCTTTCAAATCCTCGTCGTAAATAGGTTTCGACGATACCAGGGAAGCAGACGCTCCCTCCGGTAGGTTGATATAGCCCGGTTCAGCCGCTACGCCTTCCACTCTGTTGGTAGCGCCGCCTTTGATCTTCCCCTTTTCATCAAAACCGTCGCCTTTTTCGAAGGCCACATATTTAGATACGTTTTCCTTGCCGTAATTGAGCAGCTTGCGAATATCGGAAAACCGTTTCTCCGGTGTGGAACCCATGACGACCACATAGATTTCCATGCCGTCGTAATCCAATCCTGCCGTCATGGTGGCTACCCGATTTTCGCTGGTGCCGGTCTTGCCTCCGAATACGCCCTTGTATTTTTTTACCTCGATGATGCCAGAGGACAATTCCTGCTTACCGCCATAGAGAAGCAGATTGCCGTTTTTCAGTTCTCTGGCCTGAGATTTATTGGTATCCCCAATGGTATAGGTCTTGGCGCCTGCTATTTCCCTCAAGGTAGGATTTTTGAAAGCCTCTGCTGTAATCAGGGCCATATCTTTTGCCGTCGTCCTGTGCTTTTCCCCCTGCAGGCCATGAGGATTCACAAAGTTGGTCTTGGTACAGCCGATTTCCTTTGCCCTCTGGTTCATCAGCTTGGCAAAATCCTTAATAGAGCCGGATACTTCAATGGCTAATGCCGCTGCCGCATCGTTGGCCGAATAGAGCATGGAAGCATAGAGCAAATCCCGTACTGTAACCTTTTCCCCCTCCGACAACCATATCTTGGTGGGTATCACATTGGTCGCTTCTGCCGTTACCTCCACCACCTTATCTAAATCCAGCTTTTCAATGGCAATCAAGCAAGTTAAAACCTTGGTCATGCTGGCTGGGTTATACTTTTTATCCGAATTCTTTTCCCAAATCACTTCTCCCGTGGTGGCACAGTAAACGATGGCGGCTTTCCCCTGTATGTTCGGCTCCGACGCCGCAAAGGCTTTCGGTGCATATGCTGTCATGGTAACGACCAATAGGGCGACGATTAAAATTGTTGTTGTAATTCGTTTCAAAACTCTTTCCATGGTTCCCCTTTACCTCTTTGATGGTGTTTTCTTTTATTATACATGGATTTGCCACAATTCACAAGATGGTGTTTTCTCTGAGGAAGAATAGAATTGTTCTCCTACTGTTCTCCGTTACTGTTTTCGATATTTTTTATTGATTATATAGATGAAAATCTTCTTATAAGTCTTTGTAAGTGTTTATGGAAAATGCTCGGAAGTGGTTTAAATAAAGGATTTATGGATATAAAACCAATGGAGCAAGATATTTATATATCGTCTCTTAAAAATGTTCTTTAACTGCGTAACTTTTCAAAGAGAAATGCAACTCATTTAGAGTGTCCTCTCCCTTCCATTCCTTTGTTAAAAGTTCCGTAGCAAGCAAAGGAAGAGGGTACCCTTTCCGTAAAAATGCCCTGCATTTTAATTGTTGGGATAATCCCATACCCTATATATTTCGGTTTATCTATCAATACATTTATATAATATTGTTTCGATTTCACTCAAGGATAGATTAAGGATCTGCGATGTTGTTCTTGTTTCACAAGCTATCTTAACAAGTTCGCAACCCAAATAGTAGCCAATATCAGATACATTAAGATAACTACACCAGTCACCAAAAAACTTTTGGTAACTCTCTTGGTTTTCAATTACCCGAATATACTCATCAAATAGCAAAGTCCTGTTTTCATTGCACCAGTTCAACCAACCATCTTTATTTTGATGATAGAATTGGTCGTTGTCGCAAAGTAACTGTTCACAGTACATTGCAATACCTTCACTATAAAGTTGCCATAATGCCTTGTCTTTAAGAGTGTCAGGTGAAGGAAAAGTAACTGTTCTATTCTGTTTGTGCCAAACATGCCCTAATTCATGGTAGATTAAACCTTTCAGTTCATGTTCATTGTGCCAATTCAGTTCAATGATTTTTTCGATTCCAAGAAGAATATGAGGCATATCCGAAAACGATACAACCCAGCCCGCACCATTACATAATCCAATGTAGAGGACAACAACGACATCTATTGGTGTTTGGAGTTTTTGTCTAATCTTTTCTTCGATATTGTTCATCAAACACAAGAAAGAATCATGCAGTTTTATGACTTCTTCTTTTTTATCATAAACGGCATTTAAGACAGGAAAAACTTGTTCCTCAAAATTATATTCCGCTCCGTCTTTTTCAATCATTTCTTTTGCATACGGCAAGTGACAACTAATATATTGATTCCATTTCTCTTTGCAAAATCCTGTATCTGTAAAGCACTTATTAATATCCTGAAATGTATCAATAATACGCACACTCATTAC
>JAAWDM010000032.1 GCA_022793795.1 Bacillota bacterium | reverse complement strand
GACTCCCTTTGTTTTGCAAACTGAGTCAACGTTTTCAGCCAATTTTGTTGACTCATCAGGCTAGAATCAACAAATGTATCAACATCGGCCTACAAATAGACCAAAAACTATTTGTTTTGCAAAGGGAGTGAGGCCAATTTATTGACACACAACCTTAAAAATGAGAAATGAGTCAATACGATATTATGAAAGATTTTATTCTGGAGGTTGGTAGGAATTTTACGTTCATTTTGGCGTTTGTGTGTTTATGAAATGAGATATTAGCTAAACTCTAAAATATTGTCGTTTTTATAGTATAGAAAATTTTACCCAGATGGAAACCAGATAGGCCAAGGCAGACATGACGCAGCAGAAGGAGATGACTTGGGATTTGACCTTGGCTTGCTTTTCGAAGACCACCATAGAGACAATCCAAGAAAGCACCAATGTAATCAGTGCGATTAAGGTCATTCTATTGATGATAACGGCGAAATCTCTCAGTAGGTAACATAAGACTGCAACCACAATGACAGTGATAACATATTTCAGCCAACCGTTTCTCTTACAAAAGGTTGGAATGAGTAAAGCTGCCCAGATGATTCCCAGCAGCAGACATTTTCCTATGAGTATCAATAATGTTTCCATGAAAGACTCCCTGCGAATTATAAAAATATTGGTAATAGAAACATTATATTTGATTTTCTTACGAATTTCAATTAAAATATAGAAATATGAAAAGTCGGTTTTGTCGATTTGATTTTAACAAGAGTCAGGGAGGTTAGTATGGCGCAACTATACTATCGATATAGTACAATGAATGCAGGAAAATCCATAGAGCTAATTAAAGTAGCCTATAACTATGAGGAACGAGGAAAGCAAGTCTTAACATTGGTTCCAGCTTTGGATGACCGATATGGCACAGGGGTAATTACTTCCAGAATCGGTATTCAGAGAGAAGCGATGGTAGTTCATGAAGATACCAATATTTTAGAGTTATATATGCGTGAAAATGAAAAGCGTAAGATTGATTGTATCCTCATCGATGAATGTCAGTTTTTGAAGAAACACCATGTACAGGAATTGGTGGAGATCGTGGATAGCTGTGAAGTACCGGTACTCGCTTATGGATTGAAAAATGACTTTCGCAACGAAATGTTTGAAGGTTCCTATTATATGCTGATCTATGCAGATAAGATTGAAGAGATTAAAACCATCTGCTGGTGTGGAAGAAAGGCCACCATGGTGGCTCGTATCGTAGATGGAAAATTTGTAAAACAGGGAGACCAAATTCTCATCGGTGGCAACGACATGTACATATCCCTCTGCCGCAAACATTATAACGATGGTAGATTGGGGCCAAACAAATGAGAACTTTTAGATATATGGGGAAAAACACAAGAACAGCAGACAGAAGCCATTGGGGGATGGGTTATCTACTGGCTGTAATTCTATCTTTGATTGTGTTGATATTCGCCATGGCGGTAACGGTGGACAAGGTTTATGCAGACAATTCTACCGGTACGGTTGTCATCGATGCTCTTAACGTGCGTAGCGGCGCAGGAACGCTGAATCAGGCTATTGGTATGGTCTATGCTGGAGAAAGCCTGACCATTCTGGGTACAGAAAAGGACAGCATCGGCGGTACCTGGTATCGTATTTCTTATGGAGGCGGTATTGGATATGTGAGCGCCGATTATGTGACCATCAATAGCGACAATCAATATGTCCATGACAATGATTTTGAAGCAGCCATGGAGCAGCAGGGGTTTCCTGAAAGTTATAAACCATATTTGCGGCAGCTTCATGCAGATTATCCAGAGTGGGTTTTTCAGGCTTGTCATACCAACTTGGATTGGTCTTCTGTGATTGAACGGGAAAGTCCGCCGGGTGTGAGCCTGGTACCTGGTTCGTCGCCAGCTTCATGGAAATCCATGGATAAGGGCGCCTATGATTTTAATACGGGAACCTATATTCCTTATGACAGCGGAAATTGGGTGACAGCATCCAAGGCGATTATCAAATATTATATGGATCCTCGTAACTTTTTAAATAGCGGCGGCATCTTTCAATTTTTGGCCCATTCCTATGATGGAAGAACCCAGACAGCCATAGGGCTTCAAGGCGTTTTAGACAGCACGTTCATGAGGGGAGATTTTCCAGAAAGCGGATATCAGACCTATAACGATGTGCTTATGGATGTGGGAGCACAAACCGGTGTTAATCCTTATGTTCTAGCGTCTATGATTTTGGTAGAGCAGGGCAGCAGCGGCAACGGAAGAAGCATTTCAGGAACTGTGTCCGGCTATGAAGGATATTATAATCACTTTAATATCGGCGCTTATGCATCAGGCGGTATGGATGCAGTGACCAGAGGACTGTGGTATGCCTCCCAAAGCGGCGCTTATGGACGTCCATGGAATAACCGGTATAAGTCTATCTTAGGCGGTGCAGAGTATTATAGCAAAAACTATGTACAAAACAATAAATACACCTTGTATTTGAAAAAATTTAATGTGATGAATGGTCTTGCCAGTGTGGGAACCGGTCAGTATATGACCAATGTTCAAGGTGCAGAGAGCGAAGCGGCTGCTCTTCGAAGGGGGTATGCCTCTGTATTACAGGCGCCGATGACCTTTATCATTCCTGTGTATAAAAATATGCCGGAAAAGGCTTGTCTCAAGCCAACATCTGCTGCAAATAATAACAATTATCTATCTTCGTTAACGGCAACGGGATTGAAGCTTTCTCCTAGTTTCGGAAGTTATCAGACCAGCTACACCTTGGATGTGGCAACCAGCGTTAATGTAGTGGAGCTCAAAGCTAAGGCCAGCAGTTCAGAAGCCACCATCAAAGGAACGGGAAAGATATCCCTGTCTGGCACGACTACCACAGCCAAGATTGTGGTGACAGCAGCCAATGGTGAAACCAGAACCTATACGGTGACCATTCGCCGCGTTGCAGGAGGTCAGGTACCGCCCGGCACGAGTAGTTCCAGCAGTGGAAGTATTCAAAAAGGTGTAGAAAACACCGACATAAACCTTTCGTCCAGCCTGACCTCATCGGGAACCATTCGATTGGATTGGGTGAAATCGCCAGGCTATAAGGTGGATTACTATGAAGTATTCCGGTCTACGGCCAGATATAGCGGTTATGGTACAAGTCCATATTATAAGACGACCGATGGAAATAAGCTGTACTATATCAATACCAAAGGTTTAGAGCCAGAAAACACCTACTATTATAAGATACGTGGTGTGCGCGTGGTTGACGGCAAGAAAGTGTATACCCAGTGGTCAAACAAATCCTGGAGAACCATAAAAATGCAGGAGCCTGAGGGACCAGAGGAACCGCCGAGTGGAGAAATACCAGAGGAACCGCCAGAACCTGAGAAACCAATAGACCCCACTCCTATTGAACCGGAAAACCCAGGGCAGCCAGACAGCAGTTCTATCCAAAAAGGAGTAGAAGCTACTACAATCCGTGTATCCTCGGCTATAACAGCGGCAGGAAAAATTCGATTGGATTGGACGAAATCAGTAGGCTATAAGGTGGACTACTATGAGGTGTTCCGCTCTACAGCCAGATATAGCGGCTATGGAACAGTGGCATACTACAAGACAGCCGACGGCCTGAAGGATTACTATGTGAACACTAAAGACTTAAAATCAGGTAAAACCTATTACTATAAGATTCGTGGTGTTCGTATGATTGATGGTAAAAAAGTGTACACCAAATGGTCGAATAAATCGTGGAGGACAGTATGAGACATGGCACAGCCCCAACTGCAAAATGGATTTTAACAGCATTGCTCATGATAGGGATGCTGCATTTTGCAGTGGGCGTTGCCTCTGCCAAAGAAGCGGATGTGGTTATGACAGGCGGTGGTACTCATCAGGCGGGAGAAAGTTTTCGCATTGTCCTCACCTATGGCGGAGAGACTTTTGGAACGGGAACAGTGATGGTAGCCTATGATGATGAAGTTTTAGAATACATATCCTGCAGCGGGGCCAAAGCCTTTGGTGGAAGCGGGACCGTTCGTATTACCTTGGATGGAGGGGTTGGCGCCAACCAATTATCCTGCAAACTAAAGTTTCGGGGAAAAGCAAAGGGAGACTCCTTTGTGACAGCGACAACCTCCAACCTGTATAATATCGATATGGATACGCTGCAGGCAGAAACTCGTTCTGTAAAGGTAAAGATAAAGGGAGATAAGTCTCAGTCAAAAGCGGAGGGAGACCAAGGGCCAGAGGAGGAAGAAGCTGTTAAAACAGATGGAACGACTGGCCCTATCCGTGTGAAAGTAGGCAAGACAGCCTATGATTTGATTACCAGCCTGACCGATACCCCTACACCAGAGGGATTTTATCGAACTGTATTTAAGTGGAAAGGTGAAGAGGTAGACGTTATTGCCAATGAAGAGAAGGATGTGGTTCTCTTCCTACTTGAGAATACAAAGGAGCATACGAGAGGGTGGTTCTTTTACAATGAAGAAAAGGATGGATTTAGCAGTTCCATTCAGGTTACAGCAGATAAGATTATGAAATACGAAGGTCAAAATCATGACAGCTTCACAGAAGAAGAACAAAACGAACTGGGAGTTTTAGGCGCAATCCATATGCGGACAATTCGCTTTATACGAAACTTGAGTCCAACAGAATTTATGATGGTACTCATGTCCCTGACATCAGTCATCCTTCTGATCGCTCTGCGAGTTGCAGGAATTGGCAGAGATAAGAAATGATGCAGATTTTAAGTCCGCTTTCCCTGCCAGGTATCTCTCAAATGAAGTTGGTCGTTGATATTGTTTAAAATGGTTCTCTTATTAAAGCTCCAAGGGGGATTGATGAGAATGGAGCGGGGAGCGTCGCCAGTGAGACGGTGGATGGTCACTTGAGGAGGAATGTATTCTAAAGCCTCCACCACCAGATTGACATATTCCTCAATGGAAGCAAAGGGCTGATAGTCACCATAGCGTTTTGCCATAGCAGAGCCTTTGACCACATTGAGCAGATGAAGTTTCATGCCGAAGAGTTCAGGCTTTTGGGCCACATAACGAACAGAATCCAGCATCATTTCCTGGGTTTCGCCAGGAAGTCCCAAGATCAGATGGACAACAGCCGGTATACCATAGGCGCGAAGATTGGCCATAGCTTCATCGAAAACGGACAGAGGATAACAGCGATTGATTAGTAGAGCGGTTTCCTCGTGAATGGTTTGCAGTCCCAATTCGACCCATAAAAAATGGGTCTTTTTTATTTCCTGTAGCAGTTCTAAAACCTCTTTGGATAGGCAGTCGGGCCGAGTGCCTATGACCAGACCAGAGATATTAGGATTGGATAGGGCTGTTAAATATTTTTCGCGAAGCTCATATACAGGGGCATAGGTATTGGTATGGTTCTGAAAATAGGCCAAATAACGAGCATTGGGCCATTTCTTGGAAAATAGCTGAATCTGATCGTCGATATCAGAAGCAAATTCGCCGCTGCCCAAATCGGAACAGAAGAGACAGCCCCCAAAGGCTTTACTGCCGTCTCGATTAGGGCAGGTAAATCCGCCGTCAATGGCTAGTTTGATAGTCTTTTCTCCAAATTTTCGCTTTAACCAAGTGCTGATGGAGTGGAAACGCTGTCCGCCGTAGAGCAACCTGAGTTCCTCACTGAATATGTTGTTTTTCTGTTCAAAAATTTTCTCCATCTTTGCTTTATCCCTTTCAAATACCACATATTTGTGGTAAAATATTTCTTGTATATTTTTAGGATAGCAGAAGTATGTTTTTTTTGCAAGAACAGGTTCATAAAGAGGGGTGAAAGGGTGAAGAAAAGTCAGTCACAGCTGTATACAGGGGAAAAAGAAGTGGATAAAACTGCATATTATCCGTTAGAGCCAGAAGTAGTCGCTGAAAAAAAGACGTTACTCCTTCATTCCTGCTGCGGACCTTGCAGTACCGCTTGCATCGAAAGAGTTTTGCCTGATTATAAAGTGACGATTTTTTTCTTTAATCCCAATATTACGGATCCCAAAGAATATGAACTGCGAAAGGAAACCCAGATTCAGTTTTTAAGAAGCTATAATCAGGGACTTGACGGAGAGGATATGGTATCGTTTATAGAAGGCGATTATGAACCGGAAACTTTTCTGCATCTGACAGAAGGATATGAGAAAGAGCCGGAAGGCGGCGGACGCTGTACCTTGTGTTTTCAGCAGAGGCTTGAGGAAACGGCAAGGTTAGCAGCAACAGAAGGATTTCATTCTTTTGGCACCACCCTAACGGTCAGTCCCCATAAGAATTATCCGCTGATTTCCACCATAGGCAATGTCTTAGCCAAGGATTACGGTGTAGAGTTTTTAGACCTGGATTTTAAGAAAAAAGCGGGCTTCCAGAGGAGCATTGAACTGTCCAAAGCATATGGACTTTACCGGCAGAATTACTGCGGTTGCATTTATTCTAAATGGGATGATAAAGAATAACCTTTTGCTTGGCCTTGATTGGGAAGAGCAAAATGGAAATATATACTTTAGTGAGGAGAACAGATATGGCTAACTTGATTTTACCGAAACATTATGAACCGATTCTCGACTTGATGGAAAGTCAGAGAGCGATTAAGAAGATTAAAGATTATTTTCAGGCAGAACTTGCCTATGGATTAAACTTACGTAGAGTTTCCGCTCCGCTGTTTGTTGCGCCAGAAACCGGACTCAACGATAATCTCAACGGCGTAGAAAGAAGAGTATCCTTTACCTTGATGGATATGGCGGAAAAGGAAGTAGAGGTGGTCCAGTCCTTGGCCAAGTGGAAAAGAATGGCTCTGGGAAAATATGGGATTGAGCCGGGACACGGTATCTATACGGATATGAATGCTCTTCGCAGAGATGAGGAACTGGACAATTTACATTCTATTTATGTAGACCAGTGGGACTGGGAAAAGGTAATTACCAAGGAGCAGCGAACAGAGGCATATCTGAAGGAGACAGTGACCACCATCTACCATGCCATTAAAAACCTGGGAGACTATGTGAACCGCCTTTATCGGAATTTACAGACAGAGATTCCAAACGATATTTATTTCATTACAACCCAGGAACTTGAGGATATGTATCCTGACAAGACACCGAAGGAACGGGAAGATTTGATTACCAAAGAACACGGCGCTGTGTTTATTATGAAAATCGGTGGCAGACTGGCTTCCGGTGAAAAACATGACGGGCGTTCTCCTGACTATGACGATTGGGAATTAAACGGAGACATTATCCTGTGGAACGAGGTACTGGACAGAGCCTTTGAGATTTCCTCCATGGGTATTCGTGTGGATGAAGAAGCCATGAAACGGCAGCTGATTGCAGAAGGCTGTGAAGAAAGAATGAATTTGGATTTCCATAAAAATATTTTAGAGGGTAAACTGCCATATACCATTGGCGGCGGTATCGGACAGAGCCGGCTTTGTATGTATTTCTTAAGAAAAGCCCATATCGGTGAGGTTCAGGTTTCCGTATGGCCGGATGAAATGATTGAAACTTGTAAAAATAACAATATCGAACTTCTGTAATGAGATATGCAGACATTCTTGTAGAAAATAAAAGTAAATATGTAGATAATCCTTTTACATATCGTTTGGAGGATGGCTCCATACAAATTGGAGATCGGGTGCTGGTTCCCTTTGGTCAATACAATAAGGAGAAGGCCGGTTATGTGCTTCGTTTCATAGACCATGGAGAGCATGGAAGCTATGAAGGGGATAGAGTGAAGTCCATGATTGGAAAAGATGACAGCTTGCCTCTCAACGAAGAAATCATGACCACTGTAAGTTGGATGAAGCAGCGATACGGCATTAAATATTTTGATTGTATTCGCTGCTTTATTCCATCGGGAAAGCCAGCGAAAGCAGGGAAGGAAAAAGAACCTTATAAGGGTCTTGCAGGCGATTACAAGCCGCCGGAAAAGCTAACCGATGAACAGGCAGCGGCAGCAGCGCGAATCAACGATTCCATCAGAAAGAATCAGCAGGACATATTCCTACTTCATGGCGTCACTTCCAGCGGCAAAACCCAGGTGTATATGGAGGCCATTGAAACCTGTTTGTCTATGGGCAAGACGGCCATTATGCTAGTGCCGGAAATCGCCTTGACCAGTCAGATGATTCAGCGGTTTGCCGGACGGTTTGGTAAGGAAATTCTAGCTGTGATGCATAGCAAATTGACCGGACGGGAAAGATATGACGAGTGGCAGCGAATCCGAAAAGGCGAAGCACGCATCATCATTGGAGCCAGAATGGGCGTATTCGCACCGGCCTCAAATATTGGTCTTATCGTTATGGATGAGGAACATGAGTCCACCTATAAGGCGGATATGACGCCTAAATATGAAACAGTGGATGTAGCCTTAAAGAGACTGAAATATTATGATGGGGTGTTGCTGCTGGGAAGCGCAACTCCATCGGTGGTATCCTATCAGCGATGCAAGGAAGGAATCTATCAGCTTCTGGAGTTAAAAGAGAGGTATAACAAGACGCCTCTTCCCAATATAGAGATTGTGGATATGCGGCGAGAGCTGAAAGAAGGAAATACAACCATTTTTAGCAGAGATCTGTATACCGGCATGAAGGAAACGCTGACTAAGGGAAAGCAAGTCATCCTGTTTCAGAATCGGCGGGGATATTCTAATTTTATATCCTGTAGAGAATGTGGAATTGTGTTGAGATGTCCAAAGTGCGGGATTTCCCTTACATATCATAAACAGAATAACAGGGCGGTCTGTCATTACTGTGGCAGACGGTTTCCAGTACCTACCAGGTGTCCGGAATGTGACAGCAAATATATTAAATTTTTCGGTGTGGGAACGGAACAAGTGGAAGAAGCTGTGGCTGCCTTTTTTCCTGAAGCCTCTGCAGAGCGGTTGGATTTGGATACCATGAAAACCAGAAAGGATATGGATCGGATTTTAGAACGATTCAATCAGGGCAAGTCGCAGATTTTGATCGGTACCCAGCTAGTGGCCAAAGGGTTGGATTTTCAGAATGTAGGTCTGGTAGGGGTCATCGCTGCTGATGTGATGCTGAATATTCCTGATTATCGATCCAGCGAGCGAACCTTTCAGTTGGTGACCCAGGTTGCAGGTAGAGCCGGAAGGGGAAGGGAGAGAGGTCTTGTATTGGTACAGACCTATGATCCAGAAAATTATGCATTGCTCGCTGCAAAAGACCATGACTATCACGGCTTTTTCCGTCAGGAGATAGGACTGCGTACTTTCATGGAATATCCACCCTTTTCAGACCTGATTATGGTCAATTTTACGGCTGAGGAGGAGACGGTCTGCATCAAAACCGCAGAGCGATGCAAATTTTATATGGAACATGCAGTAGGAGAGGAACAGGCCAAGGGAATTTTATCGCCGCGGGTGGCAATCAATTTTAAAGGTGAAGATTTTCGGTATTATGTTTTCATCAAATGTCCAAGGGGAAACAGAAATCAGTATATGTACTATTTGGACAATTTCAACGGTATTTTAATAAAGGAAAAGATACCATGTAATATGAGTATAGATGTGAACCCTTACAGCACCATGTAAAAGGGTAAGGGAGATGGAGGAAATGAAAGAGTATGGCAATCAGAAATGTAGTATTGGAAGGAGACGACATCCTTCGGAAACATTGTAGAGAAGTGACAGAAATCACCCCGCGAATTCGCATGACTTTGGAAGACATGCTGGAAACCATGCGTTCCCAATATGGTGTGGGAATTGCAGGGCCGCAGGTGGGAGTGATGCGTAGAATGTTTGTGGCAGAGCCAGAGCCGGATAGGGTCTATTTTATGATTAACCCAGTGATGCTGGAACAGTCCGGAAGCCAAATTGGAGATGAGGGATGCCTCAGCGTGCCTGGACTGATTGGAACGGTGGAGCGGCCCGACTATGTGAAGATAGAAGCCATGGATTTAAACGGGGAAAAACAAGTCTATGAATTCTACGATTTTGATGCAAGAGTGATGTGCCATGAATACGACCATCTGGATGGCATCCTGTATACGGATAAAGCGGAAAACATCAGGGATGCTGCCGAGGATTATGAAGAGGATATGGATTGATGAAAATTGTTTTTATGGGGACACCGGATTTTGCAGCTCATGTATTAAAACGGCTGCTGGATACAGACTATGAAATAGGCTATGTCATTACCCAACAGGATAAGGCCAGAGATCGGGGGAAAAAGATTCAGTATACGCCGGTCAAGGAAGTGGCTGTAGCCCACGACTTACCGGTATTGCAGCCAGAGCGAATCCGAGGGGATGAGGAAACCCTGAAGGCACTAGCAGCATATGAGCCGGATTTTATCGTAGTAGTGGCCTATGGGCAAATTTTACCTAAAACCTTGCTGGATTTGCCAAGACTGGGATGCATCAATGTTCATGCATCCCTGCTGCCCAAACTGCGGGGCGCTTCGCCGATTCAGCATGCGATCCTTACCGGTGAGAAGGCGACTGGTGTGACCATCATGCAGATGGCAGAGGGACTTGATACAGGAGATATGCTAAGCAAAGCAGAACTAGAAATTGGCGCCATGAATGGAGCCCAGCTTCACGATGCATTGGCAGAACTTGGAGCTGAATTATTGGTAAAAACTCTGCCGGATTTAGGGTCAGGGAAGATCATACCAGAGCCTCAGGATGACAGTTTATCCTCCTATGCAGGGCTGATTCGAAAGGCAGACGGTAAGATTGATTTTTCTAAAACACCAGAAGAAATTGAGCGATTGATTCGCGGTTTTGATCCATGGCCAGGAGCTTTCTGTGAGCACAATGGAAAGGTTCTTAAGCTATGGGCGGCAAAACCTTTGGGAACAGTCAGTCAAGCGCCAAATGGGACGGTGGTAAATGTATCGAAAGAAGGCATTTCTATTTCTTGCGGCGGCAGAATCCTTCTGGTTACAGAGATACAGGTTCCTGGAAAAAAGAGAGTCAGGGTGGAAGAGTATCTTAAGGGGAATACGCTTCAGATTGGAACCCTGCTTGGATAAAGAAGGAGAAGAGAGATTATGTTTTTTTATGATTCCACGTATATTTTACTAATTCCAGCCATTTTGTTTACCCTATATGCACAAGCAAAGGTGAGCGGAAACTTTAAGAAATATTCTAAAGTCAAAGGCGGTCGTCATCTGACTGGCGCCCAGGCAGCTCGCAAGATGCTGGATGCCAACGGCTTAAATCAGGTGAGGATTGAGCGTATCAGCGGAAGTTTGACGGACCATTACGATCCAAGAGGCCGAGTATTGCGGTTGTCGGAGACTGTACACGATGTGGATTCGGTGGCGGCTGTCAGTGTGGCTTGTCACGAAGCAGGTCATGCATTGCAACATGCAGAGGCCTATATGCCGCTGAAACTTAGAAATTCCATTGTACCAGTGGTGAATTTTGCATCAGGACTCAGTTGGCCGTTGATTTTGGTGGGAATTCTACTTCTAGGCAATGGCAATCGTCAAATTGGGGATACCGTGTTTTTTATCGGTGTCATTGCATTTACGGCAGTCATCATTTTCCATGCAGTGACTTTACCAGTGGAATTTAATGCCAGCAGTAGAGCTTTGGCCCAGATGGAACATCTGGGGCTCGTTGCAGAAGAGACGGAGGGTGGTGCAAAACGTGTGCTGCGAGCTGCCGCCATGACCTATGTGGCTGCACTTGCCGCGTCGGTAGCCAATCTTCTGCGGATTCTCGTGATTAGAGGGCGGAGAGATTAACGGAGAAAGAAAATGAATAGAGATAGAAAGACCGCCTATCAGGTGCTTTTAGAGGTAGAACGGAATCAGGCCTATTCCAACTTGGCCCTGAATCAGTATATACAGCAGAACAGGCCGGAAAACCCTGCTTTTGTGCGGGAACTGGTCTATGGCGTTCTGAAAAATAAAATCTATTTAGACTACCTGTTAAATGGGCTAATTCCTTCTGGATTGAAAAAGGTCAAAAAACAGGATTTAACCCTCCTTCGTATGGGCGGATACCAACTCATGTTCATGGATGGAGTGCCGGCCTATGCAGCCATCAATGAGACTGTAAACTTAGCTAGACGGGTGGTCAGAGGAAGAGAAGGCTTTATCAACGGGGTTCTTCGAAATTTTCAAAGAGAGGCAAAAAACATTTTGCTCCCCGATGAGCAGAAGGACAGAGAAAGCTATTTATCAGTAAAATATTCTGTTGCGCCATGGATTGTAAGACTGTGGAGCCAGGCATATGGAGAGGAAGAAGCAGAGAGACTTTTGGCAGCCTCTAATGGTAGGGCCAGCCTGTCTCTTCGGGTAAATTTACAGAAGGCAGACAGACAGGAATTGATGGAACTGCTGAAACAGGACGGTTTTCTAACCGAAGAAGGTAGCTTATCCAAACGGGCGCTCCTGGTAAATGGAAGAGACGAGAAGTGGAGGGCGCAGGAAAAGGACAGTATATTGGAAAGCAGGTATTTTAGAGAAGGATATTTTTCCATACAGGATCAATCTTCGGTTCTTGCAGTAGACTGGCTTGGACCAAAGGCTGGACAAGTGGTTGTGGATGTCTGTGCAGCTCCTGGCGGTAAAACCATGGCCATGGCAGAGTCTATGGAGGGAAAGGGAACAGTATACGCCTTTGACATTTATCCACATAAGCTGGAACTCATTGAAAAACAGGCCAAGCGTTTGCAGCTTTCCATGGTCAGGACGGCTTGTCAGGACGGAAGAGAGATTTATGAACATCTTAGAGGAAAGGCGGATTGTGTACTTGCAGATGTACCTTGCTCCGGCTTGGGCGTTCTTCGCAGAAAGCCGGAGATTAAATATAAGGAGGCAGAGGATCTGACGGAACTGATTGGACGGCAGGCACAAATTTTGGAGGCAGCCTCCGCGTATGTACGTGATGGCGGGAACCTGGTTTATAGCACCTGTACCATCAATCCAGCTGAAAATGAACAGCAGGTTCATGGATTTTTATTTCGGCACAGAGACTTTCGGCTGATAAAGATGGAACAGCTATTTCCTGATAGGCAGACAGAAGGTTTTTTTATCGGTAAGCTGCAGAAAGGATAGGAGGAGAGAATATGGAGGTTGGATTTAAGTCGGACAAGGGACTTAGAAGGCAGAACAATGAAGACGCCTGCTTTGTCCTGCTGCCGGATAAGGTCTATGTGGTCGCCGATGGGGTAGGAGGCGGTAATGCAGGTGAGATTGCCAGCAGAACCGCAGTAAGCCAAATTGCTAATTACATAGTGAATCACCCGATGGGTGTGGAAGAAAAAAAGGATAAATATCAGATAGCTGGTTATTTCCAGACATGTCTTGATTATGTAAATCGAGAAATCTATGAACTTTCTCTCAGGTATGAAGAAAATCACGGGATGGCTACAACCATCGTGGTGGTATATGTTGACAGGGGAAAAGCCTATATTACCAACGTGGGAGACAGCCGAGCCTATTTGTATAGAGACGGACAGCTTCTCCAACTGACCGAAGATCACACCTATGTCAATACTTTGGTAAAAGCCGGTGTGCTGACCATAGAGGAGGCCGCTAACGACGATCGAAAGAATGTGATTACCAGAGCCTTGGGGGCAGAGCCAGAGGTGGAACCGGATTTTTTCCAGGTGGATGTGGAAGAGGAGGATATGATTCTCATCTGCACTGACGGCCTTTACGACGAGGTAGAACCGGAAGAGATGATTGAGATTTTGACACAGGATATATCCATGTCTGAAGTCTGCAAAAGGTTGGTTTCTCTGGCCAATGGTAACGGCGGACACGATAATATTACAGTAATAAGTTTACGGGTAACGGAGGAGGACATCGATGAGCAATAGATTACTGGCAGGCAGATATGAGTTGATAGAGAAAATCGGCGAAGGCGGTATGGCCATCGTGTATAAAGGCAGAGATAGATTGCTGAATAGATATGTGGCCATTAAAATTTTAAGACCGGAATTTATTAAGGATGAAGCTTTTATCGATAATTTCCGAAAAGAATCTCAGGCAGCTGCAGGCTTGACCCACCCCAATGTGGTCAGCGTTTACGATGTAGGTAAAGAGGGCAACATTCATTTTATTGTCATGGAGTTGGTAGAGGGAAAGACTTTAAGCCAGATCATTGAAGAAAAGGGAAGGCTGGATTACAAAGAGGCCATCGAGATCACCAAACAAGTAGCATCAGCCCTTAGCTTAGCTCATAAAAATCAGATTATACATAGAGACGTAAAACCTCACAATATTCTGATTACTGGTACTGGTGTGGCTAAATTGGCCGATTTCGGTATTGCTCGTGCCGTCAGCAGCGCTACATTGATAAACGGAACTTCCAAAGTCATGGGCTCGGTACATTACCTGTCGCCGGAACAGGCTAGAGGTTCCTATATTGACGAGAGGACGGATATTTATTCTCTAGGTATCGTTTTATATGAAATGCTCACCGGACAGGTGCCATTTGACGGGGATAATCCTATTTCCATTGCATTGATGCACATCAATGAACCGATGACGCCGCCATCTAAAGTGGTATCCGGTATTCCACCACAACTGGAAAAAGTGATTTTAAAGGCCACTGACAAGTACCAGAACAATCGTTATAGTAGCGCTGATGAAATGATTCAGGATTTGGATGATATCGACTTTATTACCAAGGTCATGGGAAAATCGGTGTTTATGGGAAAAGAGGACGAAACTCAATTTGTAGGTACTCCGGAAAACATTATAAAAGCAGAAAGAACCAATGAAGAACTGGAGGTCGAACTGTTAAAAGCTGCTAGAGAGCGGGACACAAAAAACGATAGGAAGAATCAAAGCAGTAAAAAGACAGATAAAACAGATGCTGATAAACGCAATCGAAATAAGATTATCAGCATTGCTATCGTAGCTGTTTTAGTCATCGGTGCAGGTATATTCGGCCTAGGAACCATGATGGGTTGGTTTGGAGACAGCGAAGAAATTGAAGTGCCGGATTTAACCGGAAGGACTTTAGAAGAAGCTGCAGAAATGCTGGAAGAAAGAGGCCTGATTCTTGAGGAGGGAGAAGAGGTTTACAGTCCGGATCAAGAAAAGGGAAAGATTACGACCCAGACGCCGGTTGAAGGTTCTAAAGTAAAAGAAGGAGCCAAGGTTACTGTCAATGTGAGCCGCGGTAAAAAAGATGATGTAGTGCCAAGCATCACAGGAAAGGACTGGAAGGATGCAGAAGCCTACCTGAAGGAGCTTGGTTTTGAAATCGGTATCGTCAAGGAAGAGACCAGCGAAAAGCCAAAGGATACCATTATTTCTCAGGATCCCGAGGCTGGTAGTTCGGCGCCGGAGGGAACCAAGATCAATATTATCATCAGCGATGGCAAAGGCAAAACCGTGACAAAGGTGCCGAATTTGGCAAACCTGACACCAGAGCAAGCCAATGCTGCATTGGCGGCCGCCAATTTGACAGCTGACCCTCATTATGAAGAGAGCGATAAGGTGGATAAGAACAAGGTAATCCGCCAGGATATTCCTTTTGACACAGAAGTAGAAGTGGGTACTACCATTACCTATTACATCAGTAAGGGAGTGGAGCCAGTTATTCCACCAGATGATCCAGATGATAATGATCCAGGAGATGATGATCCAATTCAGACGGATCCGCCTGATGATCCAGATGAGGGGGAAGAAGGAAAGGTAGAAGAATAGCCTATGGTAGGTCTGATAACCAAGGGCATCGGCGGTTTCTATTATGTACTGACGGAAGGCGGTATCATAGAAGCCAAGGGCCGAGGAATTTTTAAGAAGGATGGCATCACCCTAGCTGTGGGCGATATGGTGGAATTGACGGAGATGGAAAAGGGAAAAGGAGTCATAGACCGAATTCTTCCTCGAAAGAATCAATTTATTCGTCCGCCTATTGTCAATGTGGATACCTTTATCGTGGTGTTTGCACCAGCTAGACCGAAGCCCAATTTTGCTTTAATCGATAAGTTTCTGATTATGTCGGAGATGCACGGTATTGAACCGATCTTGTGTTTAAATAAGTGCGATTTGGCGTCGTCAGAGGATATTGAAGAAATCAAAAAAATTTATAGGGGCATATATCCGCTGCTTACCGTAAGCTGTGTAAACGGCCAGGGGATAGAGGAACTTGAGACGTTGATTCGGGGAAAGAGGGCGGCCCTGGCAGGACCTTCCGGTGTGGGAAAATCCACTCTCCTCAATCAACTCCATCCTACAGCGAATATGGAGACTGGCGCCATCAGTGAAAAAACACGAAGAGGAAAACATACGACTCGCCATGTGGAAATTTTCCAGGTAGAGGGAGGCGGTATGATTTTCGATACGCCAGGATTTACTTCCTTTGAGATTTTAGAAGCGGAGGAGGACAACCTGACCAGTTTTTATCCAGAAATGGAGGCCCTTAGAGGCCAGTGCCGCTATGACGATTGCAGACATAAGGCAGAACCGGATTGTGCGGTAAGGGAAGCTGCAGAAACAGGGAGGATTCATCCGCTTCGATACCGATCTTATCTGGCTAATCTGGAGGAAATTCAGAATCGAAGAAAGTATTAGAACGCATAAAGACCCCAAGTCGTAAAAAAACGGCGGCGGGTAACGGAGGAGAATATCATGTTAAAACTGGCTCCATCTATTTTGTCAGCTGATTTTTCAGCCTTGGCAGAAGATGTGAAAAAGATAGAAACAGGCGGTGCAGATTATATTCATGTGGATGTTATGGATGGCCATTTCGTACCCAATATCAGCTTCGGAGCGGCGGTGATGAAAAGCCTCAATGGCAAGACCATGCTGCCATATGACGTGCATTTGATGATTGAAAATCCCGATCAGTATATAGGAGATTTTGTCACCCAGCAGACCGCTTTTATTACGGTACATCAGGAGGCTTGCAGACATCTTCATCGAACCATACAGAATATTAAGGGAAGAGATATAGGAGCAGGGGTTTCCATCAATCCTGCCACGCCGGTAGAAGTCCTTTCCTGTATTCTCGGAGATGTGGATATGGTTTTAATCATGTCTGTCAATCCGGGATTTGGCGGACAGAAATTTATTCCTGGCGCTTTGGATAAGGTGAGACAGCTTGCGGCGCTTCGGCAGGAGAGAAACCTGGATTTCCTCATTGAAATTGATGGCGGTGTGACGCTGGATAATGCTAAAGTGGTCATGGAAGCCGGTGTAGACATTGCTGTGGCAGGTTCTGCTGTTTTCGGCGCCCCAGACGTCATAGAGCGAGTCAAGGCATTTAAAAGGATATAGGATTTTTATAACTAGATAAGAAGGGGCTGTCACGTTAACAGAAAATGACCGTTAGCGTGACAGCCCCTTTGATGTTTTATACTTCCTCTTCCTTTGGCGGTATGGTTACATCGCCAGGATCAACAGGAGGATTCTGATTGCTCGGATCATCCGGGTCGTCCGGATGATTTGGATCGTCTGGATCGTCATTTGGATCATCCGGTGGGAAGATCGGTTCATTTGGATCATATACCCATGGATCATCATTTTCATTTGGATCATCATCCAACTCACCTGGCTCAACAATGGTCACATCCAAACCTTTCTTAACCGGATATTCCTTTGGATCTGGATTGTGTTCGTTACAATAATAGTGGGGCAATTCCCGCTTGATATCGGCCACTTGTTTATTTGGAGTATATGGACGCTGGATTCCTGTCTTGGTAGATACATGCGGACAGGAAGGGGTAGCCAGGTAACCAGTATCGTCACAGACTTCTACAACCTGGTGGACCGTATCAGGTTCTGTAGGCTGAGTACCAGAGGTAAAGTATTCTGTCCTAGTATCGCTGCCGCTGGCTTCTGTTGCAAGCATTCCGCTCTTCGTATCGATGGAAACCGAAACCACATTGGAAGGTTTGGCCGAGTAGGTGCCAGAGGCAACTCCCGGAACTTGATTCATAATCTTACCCCAAAGGGCAGCAGCAGTACCAGACATGCTGGATAGCTTAATATTGATATCGCTGCCAATCCACAGAGCAGCCGAGTATTTAGCAGTAAAGCCATCAAACCAGATATCGAACTGATCTGAGGTCGTACCAGTCTTTCCTCCAGCGCTGGCGCCAGATACAGCAGCAGGGCCGCCCAGTCCGTTGGTAACAACAGATTGGAGCATGTCGCGCATAATCCAGGCTACGCCAGGATCCAGAACCTTGTCTTCCTTGGTGGTGGATTCCAGAAGAATATCGTCGTTTCTAGTAGTTACCTTGGTATAGACGTTGGCTTCTTTGTGAACGCCGCCGTTGACAAAGGTGGTGTAAGCGCTGGCCATTTCTAAAGTGGTAACGCCATCCGACTGTCCTCCTAAAGCCAAAGCCGCCAGATTATTATCATTGACATCGCCTTCTCGAACTAGGGTGGAGATGCCGAATTTTTCTACCAGATCGAAACAGTAGTCAGTGCCCACCTGTTGCATGATTTTCACGGCACAGATATTGAGAGATTTTTGTAGGGCTACCCGCATGGTTAATAGTCCGTTAAATCCCGGAGGGGAGTTGACTGGCCAACGTTTGCCGTTTACTGTAGTCGGCTCATCGTCAATGATAGAGCCTGCAGTCAGATAATTACCCCACAGATTGTCTCCCTGGAAACCGAATTTGGAATCGGTAAGAGGGAAGGTTTCTCCAGCAGCCTGTAGTTCGAAGCTACGCTGAATCGCAGCAGCATAGACCGATAATGGCTTGATGGAGGAACCAGACTGTCTAGTAGCTACAGCCCGGTTTAAGATCATTCTACCAGAAACCTTGCGGCCACCTACCATAGCTTTTACATGACCGGTTTCGTTGTCAATGATCGTCATAGCTGCCTGTGGTTGAATAACACGTTGTTGCAAGGTAAAGTTTTTCGTCACAACCCGTTCGCCGCTTTGCTTGATAACGTCTGGATAGTCTTCGAAGAACTTGGCATCCACAATCAAATTGCCGTCTTTATCCTTAGTTTTATAGCCCTGTGGTATATTGATGTAACCGCCTGCTATGGTATAGAAGGTATTGTTATCTATCACATACATATTCTTAAATTCTACGCTGACATCGGCCTGTCCCTGAACGGTGGTATCGTAGAAATTGAGCCGCTTGCCTGCATAGACTTTTAGAGAACCGTCGCTGTTCCATTCGTATTCGTTTGGTTTCAGACGGAAATATCCCTTATTGGTAATGTAATTTCCATATTTATATAACAGGACTTTGCCGAAATCGTCCACAATGTTTCCCTGACCATCTCGCTTGTTGGTGATAAGGGTAGGGAAGTTAGCATCGTTTTTAAATTCCTTTTCAATGACTTTCTGTACATCTGGATCCAGGGTGGTATGAATCTTTAAACCGCCGCTGTAGACCATATTGTGGGCTTTTTCGTAATCATAGCCCATTTCTTCCTGTAAATCCTTTACGACTTCATTGATGACATAGTCGGCAAAATAGTTGGTCTCTTGACTTAGGGCCTCTGTATTCGGATTAACAATATCCTTGATTTCCTTTTTAACAGCTTTGTCATGCTGCTTCTGAGAAATCAACTCCTGCTCTAACATCAAATCCAGACAGATTTTTACTCTTCCTGCAGCAGTATCGTTCCAAGTATAGGCCACATCACCATCCTTAAGAATCAGATTTTCCGTTTCATCATTGATGTCATTGGCAGAAACCTGCATAACTGGCTTATAATAATTAGGCGATTGAGGAATTGCAGCTAAAATTGCACATTCCGCTAGTGTCAGTTCGCTGACGTCTTTGCTGAAATAAGCCTGAGCCGCTGCCTGTACACCATAGAGGGAATCGCCGAAGTTAACCGTATTCAGATAGGTTTCTAATATCTGATCTTTGCTAAGGCGGTCTTCCAAAATAATGGCATAGTAAGCCTCCGTAATCTTTCGGGTCATACTGCGGGTAAACATGTCTTCCTGCAGATAGATGTTTCTAGCCAGCTGTTGGGTAATGGTACTGGTACCGCCGACTTTACTACCGGTAAAGACCGCTTCCTTGATTGCACCGAAAATACGGACGATATTAAACCCGTGATGGGTTCGGAAGGTCTTGTCCTCCAAAGCGATAAATGCATTTTGGAGATTTTTTGGAATTTGATTGATTTCTACAATCGTCCGATTTTGACCATCGGCGCCTACCACGCTATCCATGACTTCACCGTTTGCATCATAAAGTACAGAGCTTTGAGACAGCATGGAATAGATATTGCTGGTATCGATATCAGGCGCTTTTGATATGATAGAAGCTACATAGCCAACGCCAGCAACGCCTACCAGTAAGCATAAGCAGAATACCACCAGAATAAAACGTTTCCAATTCATCCGATATTTCTTTTTCTTTTTTTGTTTTTTGTGTGTACCATCAGCTGTCTGAGAAGTTTCACTGGCTTCTGCGCTCCGCTGGCTGCGCTTTTTCTTATCATGCTTTTCATGTTTATTGCGCTGCTCAGCTTCTTTTTTTCTACGTCTGGAATGTTGAACAGTCTCTTCCCCTGACTGCTGATTGATATGTTCTTTATCTTCATAATGACTCAAAATCATCACCCCGCTTTCTGTCATAGCTATCATCAGTATACCATATTTCCACTTTAAAGTTAAGAAATATATTCACGAACTTCTTAAATTTTCCTTATTTTTCCCTGATTTAAAAATAATATTTGAAATTTGCTGAAAAATGTAATAAAATGGAAATATAGAGGGGCGCTTTCTCGGCAGTGGACAAAATGATGAGACGAAAACTTGTGAATATAACGGTAGGCGTGATTTTGCTCCTTGTAATACTCCATGGTTTTGGGATACCGTTAAAACAGTCTAATCTGCCGCAAAAGTCAATCAAAGAGGATACGGTGCAGCATCTATCGGGGCAGGTGGTACGTATGGAACCACGAAAAGATGGCAGTTATCAACTTACAGTCAGGGTGGAAACCATAGACCAAGTAAAGATAGAAAGCAGAGAAAAAATACTGGTGACAGTCAGAGAGGAGCTGGAAAAGCCATGGCATCTGCTTTATGAAAAGGTATATTTTGCTGGAAAGATCAGATTACCCCAGCCTAGAAGGAATCCAGGGTGTTTTGATTACCAATTATATTTAAAGGGAAAGGGCATATTTTACACCTTATCCACCCAAAATCTGAAATGGGAGCCGTGCTCCTTGAACTTGATAGAGCGGATGATACGTTTTCTCATGATGAAGCGATATCAATTTGAGGAGCAGTTAAGCCAGACGTCAAAGGGGCTTATGACAGGGATTTTGTTTGGAGATACCCACCTATTGGAAGAGGATGTTTATGAGGAATTCCGCAGTAATGGTACGGCCCATATATTGGCGGTCAGCGGCCTGCATATCGGCCTCCTTTATGGTATATATGAGAAAATCGTGGGAAAACGACGGAGCCTCTGGTCCGTCACATTTCTTTGCATACTGCTTTTTTTCTATGGAACCCTTTCACTATGGAGTTCTTCCGTATCCAGGGCAGTCATTATGATTTTATTTCGAACAGCTGGACAAGTCTTTGATTTGCGTTACGATGGATTGACAGCCCTGAGCGGCACGGCCCTGATATTGATTGGTTGGAATCCGTATATCATTTTTAGCAGCGGATTTCAAATGTCTTTTTTGGCCATAGGCTCTATTTTGTTTTTTCGACCTCTCATGCCCCAGAAGATTCCGGAAGGTTTATCTGCAGCGTTGGCGGTCAATATAGGGCTGATGCTCTACCAGGTCTATCAATTCAATTATATCTCCTTTGTCTCCATTATTGCCAACATTCCCATGGTGTATTTAGCTGGTATCTGTTTGCCGGTAGGACTGATTAGTTTTTTATTCTTTGGGATTGCAGGCAGTCTAGGCGGTCTGGGAATTTTCATGGATAGCTTGAGTTTTTTAATGGTACAGTGCAATCGGATTGCTACCCTGGACGGATATGGCAGTATGGATGTGGTCAGTCCGCCGCCTTGGCTTGTGACGACAGTATATTTTCTCATGTTCTTTTTGGCGTCAGAATCCAGTTTGATTATGAGGCTTCGAAAACAGGAAAAGCGGCTGTGGGGATGCTGTTTGGCAGGGGTGCTGGTCTGTATCGTGGTCAACGTTCAGTTTTACTGTCCAGTAGCCGATGGGCAGATTGTGTTCGTGGATGTGGGACAGGGAGATTGCGTCCATATCCGAGAGGGGAATCGGAATATCTTAATCGATGGTGGCGGCAGCGCCAATTATAATGTGGGAAAACAGACCCTAAAGCCCTATCTTTTGAAGAATGGGGTGGGACATGTGGATTTAGCCATAGCGACTCATCTTCACATGGATCACTATCAGGGAATCAAGGAACTGGATGAGATTTATCCCATCCATACCATAGGAACTGGCATGGTCTATGGAGATGAGGTGAAAGTTTCTAATGAGGTGTGGATTGAGACTCTGTGGCCCATAAACCTTGATGATGGAGTAACTCAAGATGGAAATGATCTGTGTTCCGTATTTATGATTCACTATTACGGATGGAAGGTTCTGATGACCGGAGATTTGGACGAGAAGGGGGAAAGGGAGATGATGGCGTTTTACAGGGAAAGAGGGCAGATAGAGAGACTAAAAGCAAATGTATTAAAAGTAGGGCATCATGGCAGCAAGACCAGCACCTGCCAGGAATTTTTGGAAGTTGTAAAACCAGAGCTGGCGGTGATTCAAGTGGGTGTATACAATATATATGGCCATCCTCACGGGAAAACCATTGAAAAGTGTCAGAAAAGAGGTATAATAGTAAAAAGGAATGATAAAAATGGGGCCATAGGCCTTAAATTTACAACGAGAGGAAGGGCCTGGAAGATGGATACGGTACTGGAATCTCAATGAGGGAACTACAATATAATGTATAAAAAAGAAAGAAAAGAACATGCCTTTCAGGCGTTTAGTAAGGATATAAAAGAAGATAAGATACCGGCCGTATTATTTCTTTATGGAGAAGAAGGCTACTTAATTCGGTGGGCAGTGGAAACCTTAGTCCGCCGATATGTAAATCCCGCGCTGGCTGCGCTGGATTACGTCCATTTTAGAGGCGAGGGAGAGGATACGGATGGCGTACTTACAGCATGTGATACCTTTTCCATGATGTCGGAGCGCAGAGTGGTATGGGCAGAGGATTTTATGCCGTTGAAATCAGCCAATGCCAAAGGGTTTACCAAGGAGAGTCTGAACCGGTTAGAGGACTACTTACTGGGACCTAACGATGGAACCATATTCGTTTTAAGCTGTGAAGAGCCAGAAGCAAAAAGTGAACTGACCAAACTGCTGAAAAAAAAGGCAAAGTGCTATCACTTTACTCAGCTGGACAGAAGCGCCTTGAGCGGATTCATCAATAAACGATTTACTGTCGCAGGTGTCGTCCCTTCAAAGGATGTGATTCATACCATCATCGACCAGTCTGGCTATTTTAACAAGGAGACTGGATATCGGATTTTTCATCTGGTAACCGATATTGAAAAGATCATAGCTTATTGCCAGGGCGAACAGATTACTGTGGACGCCGTATCTCAAGTGTTAAACGGCGATATGGATACCTTTATTTTTAATTTGCTGGATGCAGTCAGCGATCATCAGAAGGAGAAGGCCTTTACCATGCTTTATCATATTCTCCAATCAGGACGGGATGTGTACGGCATTGTGGCCATGCTTATCAATCAGTTTGAACTGCTCCTTGAGGTGGCGGAGTTGAAAAAAGAGGGAATGAATTTGAGCCAGATTACCGCCATGCTCCAAAGCAGTGAATTTAGAATTAAAAAGGCCATGGCCTTTACAGAAAAATTTACAGTAGAAAAGCTAAAAAACGTGTTGACACAGCTTTATGAAGTGGATAGAAATATAAAGACTGGGCTTTTAGATCAAAATCTGGCATTGGAAATGCTGATTGGGAGGATATGAATGATGAATCAACAGATCAAAGCAGACATGATGCTGCTTCTGGTCACCCTATGCTGGGGAATTTCTTATTTTTTGATGGATTTGAGTTTAGCGGATTTAGATCCTTTCACTTTAAATGCCTATCGGTTTTTAGGGGCATTTTTGATTGCATGCTTATTGTCCTTTAAAAAGGTGAAAACGGTCAATAGGACGACGTTGCGGTATAGTCTTTTGGTAGGGTTTGCCCTGGTGTTTGTCTATATCGGCGCAACCTTCGGCGTAAAATATACCACCCTGTCCAATTCAGGTTTTCTTTGTGCTTTGACGGGTGTGTTTACGCCCCTTCTGGGATGGATATTTTTGAGACAACGTTTAAGTCGTAAAATGTGTCTGACCGTAATTTTGTCCTTTGCTGGTATTGCTCTTTTAACATTAAAGGACAATTTTTCCATCAATATGGGAAATCTGAAAGGCGACTTGCTCTGTACCATGTGTGCAGTGGCCTATGCAGTGGATTTGCTGCTGACGGAAAAGGCAGTCAGCCATAAAGAGGTGGATGCTTATCAGCTGGGGGTATTTCAGCTGGGCGTTACAGGAGCGCTGAATTTGATGATGGCCTGTCTTACCGAAACCCCTCATTTACCGCAGAGCGGCCAGATCTGGGGTGCGGTCATATTCCTTTCGGTATTCTGTACTGGAGTAGCTTTTGTGGTACAGCCCATCGCCCAGCAGTATACCAGCGCCTCTCATGTAGGTATTATCTTCACTCTGGAACCGGTTTTTGCAGGCGTGGTAGCATTCCTGTTTGCGGGCGAGGTCCTCAGCGCCAAATCTTATTTGGGAGCTGTATTGATGATAGCCAGTATTCTTATTATGGAAATCGACTTTTCTTCCTTCAGAAAAAAAGAAAAGAATGAAAAGTTGTAATAGATAGGGCGATAAATTCTGGAAAGGAGAAAGAGTGTGAACAGACTTTTAGTAAAATCACAGGATACGATTCAAAAAACGGTTGAAAATTTGAATCAGGATTTAAAACGTCGCATCATAGCCAGTCCGCCAGGCCAGTGCCCAGTGGATTTGACAGCTTCTTTTTTGCGATTATGTCATTCTCAGAGTTGTGGTAAGTGCGCGCCATGCCGTGTGGGGCTTGGTCAACTGCAAATTATGATTGATGAGATTCTCAATATCGACTCTGAGTCGTCTATGGAGGAGTTATATCTTTTGGAAAAAACAGCGGAGGCCATCAGTGTGACCGCAGACTGCGCTATTGGTTCAGAAGCGGCTAAAATGGTAGTTCGAGCGATTAGAGGATATAAAGAGGATTTTGAATCTCATATCAAAAATCATACCTGCACAGATAGACTTAACGACCGGTCACAGCCAGTACCGTGTGTAGCCATGTGTCCTGCAGGCGTGGATGTACCGGGTTATTTGGCTTTAGTAAAGGAACAGCGTTATGGAGATGCTGTAAAACTGATTCGAAAGGATAATCCGTTCCCAACGGTCTGTGCATTGATATGCGAGCATCCGTGTGAATTGCGGTGTAGGAGAACGCTCATCGATGCCCCTGTCAATATTCGAGGACTGAAACGTTTTGCAGTAGATCACTGCGGAGATGTACCAGTGCCGAAGAAAATGGATAAAACCGGTAAAAAGGTGGCCATTATTGGCGGTGGACCAAGTGGACTTTCAGCTGCCTATTTTTTGTCTATCATGGGACATGAGGTGACTGTGTTTGAAAAAAGAGCCCAGCTAGGCGGTATGCTTCGTTATGGAATTCCCAACTATCGTCTGCCAAGAGAGCGACTTCAGTGGGATATCGATGCTATTTTATCTACTGGCGTTACGGTTCGCCTTGGATGCGATGTATCTACTCCGGAGGCCATGGCGGAAATCAGAGATGATTATGATGCTACATATATTTCTATCGGTTCTCATAATGCGAAGGATATTGGTATTCCAGGAGAATATGCCAAAGGCGTGATTCCTGCTGTGGAAATGCTGCGTGGTATCGGCGATGATGCAATGCCTGATTTTAATGGGAAAGCAGTAGTTGTCATCGGCGGCGGAAATGTGGCTATGGATGTAGCTAGAACTGCCAAGCGGCTTGGAGCCAGCGATGTGAGCATTGTCTATAGAAGGAGAAGGATGGATATGACAGCGCTGCCTGATGAAATTGAGGGAGCCGTAGCAGAGGGCTGTAATCTGGTTCAGTTGATGGCGCCGTCTTGGATTGAAACCAATAAGAAGGGCGAGGTGAAGGCCTTGTGGGTAAAACCGCAGATTGCAGGTCAAGCTGACCGTTCCGGTAGACCGAAGCCGGTGGATTCGACCACAGAGGAGCAGAAACTTCGTTGTGACATCATTATCTCTGCCATCGGTCAGGCTACCGATATCAGGTTTTTTGAGGAGTATGGAATTCCTGTATTCCGCGGAAATATTCAGGCAGAAAAGAGCAGCGTCATCGATAATGTAATGGGTACTTATGCAGGTGGAGATTGCGTAACAGGCCCTTCCACTGTCATCAATGCCATCGGCGCAGGAAAGGTAGCGGCTGCCAATATCGACGAATTCCTAGGGTTTCATCATGAAATTCAGGTGGATGTAGAGATTCCGCTTCCAGAACCTACAGATAACCTGCCATGCGGCAGAGCGGAATTGAAAGAAAGATATGCAAAACATAGAGGAAACGATTTTGATGAAGTAGAACAGGGCATGACACTGGAAGAGGCCTTACAGGAGGCTTCCAGATGTTTGCGTTGCGATTACCACGGATTTGGTTCTTTTAGAGGAGGGAGGGACACAAAATGGTAAATTTGAAAATCAACAATCAGTCCCTTTGCGTGCCGGAGGGTACTACGATTATGGAGGCTGCCCAAAAGGTAGGCGTGGAGATTCCACATCTGTGTTATCTAAAAGAAATTAATGAAATCGGCGCCTGCCGCATCTGTGTGGTAGAATTAAAAGGACAGGAAAAGATGGTAACCGCCTGCAACACGGTTTGTCAGGAGGGCATGGATATTTTGACAAACAGTCCTAAGGTGAGGAGAAATCGGAAGATTAACGTGGAACTGATTCTGTCCGACCACAATTCCAACTGCACCAGCTGTATCCGAAGCGGAAACTGTACCTTACAGTCTATTGCCAACGACTTAGGGATTTTCAGCAGAGAATATAAAAATATTGCGGAGGTCTTTCGCTGGGACAGAAGCCTGCCGTTGATTAAGGATGCTACCAAATGCGTGAAATGTATGCGCTGTATTCAGGTATGCGATAAAATTCAGAATTTAAATGTCTGGGATTTGACGGGCTCCGGATTCCGTACTGTCATCGGCATCCATAACAATCGGAAGTTTACTGAAGCAGATTGTTCTCTTTGCGGACAGTGCATTACCCATTGTCCGGTAGGCGCTCTGACAGCTAGAGATGATCGGGGAATCCTTAACGATGCATTGGAGAATCCAGACAAAATCACTGTGGCTCAGGTGGCGCCTGCGGTGAGAACCGCATGGGGTGAAGGAATCGGTTTAGAGAATGGGCAGGCTACTATGGGAAAACTGGTTTGCGCCTTGAAAAAAATCGGTGTGGACTATGTGTTTGATACCAACTACAGCGCTGATTTGACCATCATGGAGGAGGGCAGTGAATTTTTGGAACGGCTTTCTCATCGGGAAGATTACCAGTGGCCTATGTTTACCTCCTGTTGTCCAGGATGGCTTAGGTTTGTTAAGACCCAGTATCCAGAATTGATTCCAAACCTGTCTACAGCCAAATCACCACAGCAGATGTTTGGCGCCATGGCTAAAACTTATATTCCTCAAAACCTGGGGATTGATCCGGAGAAAGTATTTTCTATCTCCATCATGCCATGCGTTAGCAAGAAGTATGAGCGCAGCGTGGCGGCGGTCAATGACGCAGGACATGGCAGCGATGTGGATCTGGTACTTACCACCAGAGAATTGGATAGATTTATCAAAGCCGACGCGATTTTACCTCACAACCTGGAGGAAATGGATTATGACGGCATCTTTGGAGAGGGTTCAGGCGCTGCAGTCATATTTGGAACCACCGGCGGCGTTATGGAAGCGGCTCTTCGCAGCGCATATTTCCTGGTAACTGGTGAAAACCCACCAGTCAATGCATTTCAAGAAGTACGAGGCGTGCAGATAGGGAATGAGGAAAATTGGAGAGAGGCACAATTTGATTTGGCAGGAAACATACTGCGAGTAGCGGTAGTCAACGGTCTGGGGAATACTCGTAAGCTGATAGAAGCTGTGAAAAGGGGAGAGGTAGAATACGACTTCGTGGAAGTCATGGCCTGTCCAGGCGGCTGCGTAGGCGGCGGCGGTCAACCTTTTACCGATGGTATGGAACAGGCAGAAAAGCGGGGAAAGAAGCTGTATGGGTTGGATGAGATTAGCCAGATTCGATTTTCCCACGAAAATTCTGCGGTGCAGAGGACCTATCAGGAGTACCTGGGACATCCGCTTTCCCATAGGGCCCATGAATTGCTCCATACGGATTTAGCAAGTTGGGAACTGAAAATGACAGACATGGATAAGAAGTAAATAAAAGGAGGGCTGCTCATTAACATAAAATAACTGTTAATGAACAGCCCTTTTTTATATATTGTAGATGGTCATAAAGCAAACATCGAATTTCTCACATATTTAATTTATAAATGCCCGTTATATGGATTTTACTCTCTGTGGCCCATATTACTTTCTTACATGTTCGACATATTGCAGTAAATTTTCCATGATATTTGAGAATTCTTTGCCCCCTGTTCGATATTTTCTGCAATAAAGAACCCAATATGTGAGAATCTCTACCGATGTTGCCTCACTGTCTGCTGCTTTCGATCAGTTCCTTTGCGCTTTTCAAAGTGGTTTCTGTAATGGTAGCGCCGCCCAAAAGTCTGGCAATCTCTCGAACCTGTTCTTCATGGCGGAGAGGCTGCACATTGGTATAAGTGCTGGTCGCGTCAGATTCCTTATAGATGCGGTAGTGATAGTCTCCGCAAGCTGCAATCTGCGGTAGATGGGTGATACAGATGATCTGATGAGATTTGGAAATGTCTTTTAGCTTTTTACCTACTATGCTGGCAGTAAAACCGCTGATTCCCGTATCGATTTCATCAAAGATCAGAGTAGGAATCTGGTCATAGGAACTGATAATATTCTTAAAAGCCAGCATGATTCTGGACATTTCACCGCCAGAGGCTACACGAACCAAAGGTTTTAGAGGCTCGCCCTTGTTGGTGGTAATCAGAATCTCTACCTGGTCCATTCCGTTTTCAGTAGGTTTGTCCAGAGGAAGAATCTGAATTTCCAGCTTAGCGTCGGAAAAATTCAAGTCGATTAGTTCAGATTGTATGCTTTCAGCCAGATGGAAGGCAGATGACTTCCTTACCTTTGTCAAATCTGCACAGGCGGCTTTTAAAGCTACAGCGCTTTCCTTTAGTTCCTTTTCTAAAGTCTGTTTATGTTCATCGAAATTTTCCATCACAGACAGGGAAGAGGAGATTTTGTTATAATATTCTAAAATCTCTTCAATGGTATCACCATATTTTTTCTTTAAATCATCAATCAAATTTAACCTGCTGATAGCCTCGTCCAGCTCCGATGGATCAAAGACAAGATTATCTTTAATGGCTCTTACATTATGACTGAGATCTTCTAGTCGATAGTACAGGTCACTGAAATCCTGACTTAAATCGTTGATTTCATTAGAAAAAGAGGCGATTTCTTCCACTGCGCGAAGGCCAGTATGAAGTCCTTCCATAACAGAAGGAGACTCGCCATATAGAATTGCATAGGTTTTTTCTAAATTTTCAAAAATCTTTTCGCTATTCTGCAAAACAGATATTCTTTCATGGAGTTCCTGGTCCTCACCAGGGATCAGCGCTGCTTTTTTGATTTCAGCAGCCTCATACCGATGAAAATCCATCTGTCTACGTTGCTCTTTCTCTGTAGAAAGAAGCCTACCCAATTCTGTGCGAATCTTCATATAATGGTCATAGGCAGCCTTTACCGTTTCTTTTAAAGGCTGGATTTCCTGATGACGATAAGCATCTACCAACAAAATGTGGGAGGTAGGATCCAATAGAGACTGATTGTCATATTGTCCATGAATATCCGCAAGACGAGAGGCAACCTGATTCAGCTGGGTTAAAGTGACGATTTGACCATTATGACGACAAAGATTTTTGCCGGAAGCAGAAATCTCACGGGTCAGAATAATTTCCTCGCCGTCCAACTCCCCAGCAAGCTGAATAACAGCCTTTTCTGTACCAGTTCTAACGTAAGAAGAATCAGCCCTGCTTCCAAGGGCAAGGCTGATTGCTTCAATAACGATAGATTTACCGGAGCCCGTTTCGCCAGTGACGATATTGAGTCCCTCTTCGAAATCCACCTCCGCATTTTTGATAATCGCGAAATTCTTTACACTGATATGATGTATCATTCTCTTCCTCTCAAATTGAGCATATTCTGAAACTCCTGAAGTATTTCGGGAATAGATCTTTCTGAATCAGCTACCAACATCAGGGTGTTATCTCCTGCGATGGAACCGACAATATGGGGTAGACCGCTGTTATCGATGGCTTCGCCAGCAGCGCCAGCACAACCGGAAAGGGTCTTTACTACGATTAAATTACCAGCAGCAGTAAAAGAGGTAATTGTTTCTCGAAAAATCTTAATGAAACGTTCGGAGACGGGCATATCTTTAGACGTGTTAAGGGCGTATTTATATTTCCCGCTTCCGGTGAGAGTTTTTACTAACTGCAAATCTTTAATATCTCGGGAAATTGTAGCCTGCGTCACTTCATAACCATTTTCTCGTAAAAGTGCCGCGAGCTTTTCCTGGGTATCGACGTCGTATGTATTGATCAGTTCTATGATCTTATTTTGTCTAGAATAACGCATAGCCAATTCTCCTCCGTTCAAAACAGTATTATCCAAGGATATTCTACCATGACGATATAATTTTTTCAAGTAGATGATAAAAAAATTCCATGTAGACAAACAAGCGTTCGGATGGTATAATGAACGCATGGTAATGCGTGCCGGCGTTGCCGCAAGGGAGCGTTCATTGAATCATGGCCAGAAGGGCTCGAGGTGTTATGGCACAAATAAATGTAAAATTTGTTTTTTGAGGTGAAAGATGCGGATTTTAGGCATTGACCCAGGCTATGCGATTCTAGGGTATGGTGTTTTAGATAAAGTGGGAAATCGATTTCAGGTGGTGACATACGGTTCTATTTTGACGGATGCCAAGATGGACATGCCCAGCAGACTGCGAGTGTTATATGATGAACTGAAACAGATTATCGACACCTATCATCCTGAGGAAGCGGCCATAGAAGAATTATTTTTCAATAATAATGCAAAGACTGCTATCATGGTAGGTGAGGCTAGAGGGGTTGCAGTGCTGGCTTGCGCTCATGGACAGCTTCGAATCAGCGAATATACGCCATTACAGATCAAACAGGCTCTTGTGGGATACGGACGAGCAGATAAGAAACAGGTACAGGCTATGGTAAAGGCCATTTTAAATTTGGAGAAGGTGCCGAAACCGGATGATACAGCCGATGCTTTGGCTGCGGCTATCTGCCACGGTCATTCAGCAGGCCACGATCGCATTGCGAAACAATTAGCCAGTTTAAATTTCAAGATGTAACAAGTAACAGAGAGCACAAAGGAGTTTACATATTGTGATTAGATATATTAAAGGATATTTAGCCATGACCTTCGGGCAGGGTATTATTGTGGAGTCATCGTCAGGCATAGGGTTTCAGATTTTTTTGCCTGTAGGTTCACCCCTCTATGGATATGGACTGGGGGAGGAAATCAAAGTCTTCACTTCCATGTCTGTAAAAGAGGATGATATCAGTCTTTACGGATTTCCTGATAAAGAGAGTTTAGAGTTGTTTGAACTCCTCACCACCGTTAGCGGTATAGGCGCTAAGGCAGGAATGGCCCTTTTAAGCGCCCTCCCGCCGGCAGATTTAAGACGGGCTATCGTCTTTGAGGATGTAAAGGAGATTAGCAAGGCCAATGGAATCGGAAAGAAAACTGCCGAGCGAGTGATTTTAGAATTAAAGGATAAGATCGGCAAGTTGGATGGAGTCTTGAATGATAATGACTTTACGATAAGCGGTATGGTAGGAGACATACTACCTGCTGCAGATGAAAGAGCGGAGGCGGTTAATGCGTTGATTGCACTGGGATATTCTAAGGGAGAGTCCATCGATGCGGTTTCCAAGGTGACGGATGAAGGCCTATCCTGTGAAGCATATATTAAAAAAGCATTGCGGCATCTGTTTTAACAGAACAGCTGCGAGGAGAGATAAATGGAGAATGAAAGAATTACTTCTGCTGATATCAACGTGGGAGAACTGCGTCAGGAAGTTACCCTTCGGCCCCAGCGGTTGGATGAATACATCGGCCAGCAGAATGCAAAAGAAAACTTAAAAATATTTATTGAGGCGGCTAAGTTGCGCGGCGAACCTTTAGACCATGTGTTGTTTTACGGCCCTCCAGGTTTAGGAAAGACTACCTTAGCCGGAATCGTCGCCAATGAACTTGGGGTAGATATTAAGATTACGTCTGGACCAGCCATCGCACGGGCAGGTGATTTGGCGGCAATTTTGACCAACTTGAACGATAACGATGTTTTATTCATTGATGAGATTCATCGTCTTAATCGCTCTGTGGAGGAAGTGCTTTATTCTGCCATGGAAGATTATGCGCTGGATATTGTCATCGGTAAAGGACCTTCGGCTCGCTCCATCCGCCTGGATTTGTCGAAATTCACCCTGGTAGGGGCGACAACCAGAGCGGGAAGCCTGTCGGCGCCTTTGCGCGATCGATTTGGTGTCATCAGCAAGTTTGAAATGTATACGCTGGAGGAATTAAAGGAAATCCTTGCCCGTTCAGCCAAGATTATGAACGTAGAGATTGATGAGGAATCCTTGACAGAGATGGCCCGTCGTTCTCGAGGAACACCGCGGGTTGCCAACCGACTTCTAAAACGAATCAGGGATTTTTCTCAAGTGCGAGGAAACGGTATTATCGATATTCAGATTACTAGAGAGGGATTAGAGGCTTTGGGGATTGACGATCTGGGACTGGAACGGATTGACAGGGAGATTATTAAAGCCATCATAGAGCGATTTCATGGAGGACCTGTGGGTATCGACACCATTGCGGCATCTGTGGGAGAGGAACGAGTAACCATTGAGGATGCTTACGAGCCTTATTTGCTGCAGGCAGGCCTGCTTTACAGAACACAAAAAGGTCGAATGGTAGCGCCGCTAGGATATCAGCACCTAGGTCTGCCGATACCTGATAGCCAGGAGGATAAGGAGTAAGGAGAAAACTTTTTATGCATATTAACGATTTCGATTATGAACTTCCCAAAGAGTTAATCGCCCAGACCCCAGCAAAGGAGCGGGATAAATCTCGGCTTATGGTGGTCCATCGCCAGGATGGCGCCATAGAACACAAACATTTTTACGATATTTTAGACTATTTAAAACCTACTGATTGTCTGGTGCTAAACAATTCCAAAGTTTTGCCCGCCAGACTTTTTGGCGTGAAAGAAGGAACTGGCGCCAAGGTGGAGTTTTTGTTGATTAAGCGGATAGAAGGGGATCTTTGGGAGACCATGGTAAAGCCGGGAAAGCGGATGAAAATAGGCGATGTGGTCAGCTTTTCTGATGAAAAGTTGTTTCGCGCCCATTTAAAGGATTACGGTGAGGATGGAACTCGTATTGTAGAGTTTGAATATGAGGGCATCTTCATGGAACGGCTTGAGGAGTTGGGACAGATGCCGTTGCCTCCATATATTGAAAGGGGAAATAATAACCAGGATAAGGAGCGGTATCAGACCGTCTATTGCAAAGAAGAGGGGTCGGTGGCAGCGCCAACGGCAGGACTTCACTTTACCAAGGAGCTATTGGAGGAAGCGGTCAGAAGGGGTATAAAGGTGGTTTATGTAACCCTTCATGTGGGAATCGGAACATTTCGTCCGGTAAAGGTGGAGAACATTGAAGAACATCATATGCATTTTGAGGAATATGAGATTTCCAAAGAGGCTGCTGATAGCATCAACCAGACCATTAAAGCCGGCGGACGCATCGTTTCGGTAGGAACCACTTCTACCAGAACTTTGGAAAGCGCTGCTGCATGGGATGAGGAAAGCGGAAGGTGGCTGGTGGCGCCAGGGCATGGTTCTACAGGCATCTTTATCTATCCGGGATATGAATTTAAAATTATCAAAGCCTTGATTACCAACTTCCATCTGCCAAAATCTACCTTGCTCATGCTGATTTCGGCTTTATACAACCGAGAGGATATTTTAAGGGTTTACAAGATCGCTGTAGATGAAAAGTATCGGTTCTTTTCCTATGGGGATGCAATGTATATTGAGTAAAAATTTTGGACGGTGGAAAACCAGAAAGAGCGCATTATGGAGGAAATATTATGCTTGAAAACATACCATCGCAATCAACTATGATTGAATTGCTGGGAAAATCCTTGTATGAAGTCTGGCAAGCGCTATGTTCGGCTATTGATGAAAAATATGATATGGAACGGTTATGGAATACTGGCGGTAAGAATTGGACTTATGAGTATAAGTATCGCAGAGGCGGAAAAACCCTTTGCAGCCTATACGCCAAAAGTGGCTGCATTGGTTTCATGATTATTTTTGGGAAAGATGAAAGAGCAAAATTTGAAGCTATAAGGGATTCGTTTTCTAGTGCTGTTTGCAAGCAATATGATGAAGCTAAAACTTATTATGATGGGAAATGGGTAATGTTTGAACCGACCAATACGGCTGAATTTGATGACTATATGAAATTGCTAGCTATTAAAAGAAAACCGAATCGGAAAATGTGAGGAATTATCTACGGCTGTAAAAGGTTCAGACATCAATTCTTCTGTTTTCTTATTTTAAAAGCCTTTCCATCAGTTCACAATTCCTGTATGTTTTGTGGTATTATGAACGCATAGTGATGCGCACTGTGATGTATGGCGGATGCGTGCGCCGGCGTTGCCGAAAGGAAGCGGTTGTACATTTCTTATGTTTAGACAGAAATAGCCAACATTTTGATGAGACTCCCTTTGCAAAATCAGTTTTCCTGAGGTGATTTTGAGGTCAATGTTGGATTTTTGCCCGAAGTGAAGTACCAATATATAGATTTATAGAAAGAAAAGAGGCTTTTATGTATATTGCAGATTTACACATTCATTCTCATTATTCTAGGGCCACCAGCAAAGACTGCATACCGGAGTATCTGGATTTATGGGCGCGACGTAAGGGAATCCATATCGTTGGAACCGGAGATTTTACCCATCCTGCATGGCGGCAAGAACTTGCGGAAAAGTTGGAGCCAGCTGGGAATGGATTTTATGTACTGAAAAAGGAATATCGAATCAAGGATGATGGGGCAACAGATTGTATGCAGCCTCATTTTGTCGTTACTGGAGAAATCAGTTCCATTTATAAGAAAAATGGTCGGGTTAGAAAGGTACACAGTCTCATCTTGCTGCCCGGGCTAGAGGAAGCGGAACTCGTTTCCCATAAATTGGAGACTATCGGGAATATCCATTCTGACGGTAGGCCCATATTGGGACTGGACTGCCATGATCTGCTGGAGATACTGCTGGAATTATGTCCAAAGGCGGTCTATGTTCCGGCTCATATTTGGACGCCACACTTTTCTCTGTTTGGGGCTTTTTCGGGCTTTGATACTGTGGAAGAATGTTTTGGAGATTTGTCGTCCTATATCTGCGCCATGGAAACGGGACTTTCTTCTGACCCATCCATGAACTGGAGAGTCTCTGCCCTTGACCGTTACCAGCTGATTTCCAACTCCGACGCCCATTCGCCGGCAAAACTGGGACGGGAAGCCAATCTTCTGGACATTGAACTGTCTTATGAAGAATTGAGGAAAGCCATTCAGACTGGGGAAGGATTGACAGGAACCATTGAGTTTTTCCCAGAAGAGGGAAAATATCACTATGACGGACATCGGAAATGCGGTCTCTGTCTAGCGCCTAGGGAGACAGAAAAATATGGAGGAATCTGTCCGGTCTGCGGACGGAAATTGACTATTGGAGTATCTCATCGTATTGAGCAGCTTTCCGATAGGCCGGAAGGGTATCGAAAACCACAGGCAGCGGAATTTGAAAGCCTTGTTCCATTACCGGAATTGATCGGCGCCTCTTTGGGATTTTCATCAGCCAGCGCCAAGGTTGACAACATGTATCACACCATGATCCAAAATCTAGGGCCGGAGTTTTCCATTCTGCGAGAGATACCGGTAGAAGACATAGGCAGCATATCGGGACGTCTGATTGCAGAGGGCATCAGACGCTTGAGAAGAGGCGAGGTGACATGGCGGCCGGGTTTTGATGGGGAATACGGCAGTCTGCGCCTGTTTACTCTCAGCGAGATTCAGGGATTGGACGGACAGATGAGTTTTTTGGAACAGCTGGCGGATATACGGGAAAGGATTGGGGGCCAAAACAGTGATATTTCCGTACCGTTAACATCGAATATGAAAAGCAGGGGGAAAGTCTTAGATTCTTCAGCAGAGAGCCTGGCAAAAGACCAGGGAAAGGAACCTGTCTGGAATGAAAAGCAACGACAAGCGATTGCGTCCGTTGACCGTGTAACCATGGTCAAGGCTGGTCCTGGAACTGGAAAAACGGCAACGCTGGCAGCTCATATTATGTACTTAATTGAGACAAGACGAGTAAAACCATCTTCCATAACAGCAGTGACGTTTACCAACCAGGCTGCCAAAGAGCTGCGGGAGCGAATTCAGAAGCAGATGGGAAAGGGACCGGCTCAAAAACTCCACATCGGAAGTTTTCATGGGATTGCATGGAAACTTCTCAAAGACCGAGGGATAGAACTCACCATTGCAGGAGAAATGGAGACGAGAGATTTGGTTTCTGCAATCCGAAAGGATTTTGGATTGAAACAGTCTGTCTCCCAACTTCTCATGGAGCTATCTAATTCTAAAACAGGAATGGATGAGGCGGATTCCTGTTTGGAAAAGCAGGTATTGGATGCATACCAGAATAGCCTGCGAGAATGGGAAGCCCTGGATTTTGACGACGTTTTGCTTGAGGCACTGCGAATCGCCAGGGAAGAGAACGCTGAAAGGGGAAAGGAGACCGCTGGAGGTCCGTTTTCCTACCTTTTAGTGGACGAGTTCCAGGACATTAATCCTTTGCAATACCAACTGATTCAGGAATGGAATAGAGGGGGACGAGAGTTATTTGTCATCGGAGATCAGGACCAGGCCATCTATGGATTTCGAGGGGCTGATGCCGGATGCTTCCAGAGACTTGCAGAAGATTTCCCCAACGCATGTCAGATTACTTTGGAGGAAAATTATCGTTCCACGCCGCAGATATTGGCAGCAGCCTGCCAAGTCATTTCCCATAATCCGGGCGGAAAAAGAATGTTACATCCCAATAAGCCCGATGGTTCTTTGGTTAGGATGATAGAGGCAGACAGTGAAAAGGCAGAGGCAATTTTCATAGCAAAGGAGATTAACCGCTTGGCTGGCGGAATCGGTATGTTGGAAGCCCAGGAAGTCTTTTCTGAGAGAGAAGAAAATGCCTGGAGCTTCGAGGACATTGCGGTCCTTTATCGAACCCATAGACAGGCTGCGCTTTTGGAAGAATGTCTAAAAAGGGAAGGCATCCCTTATGTGGTGGCAGGGAGAGAGTCCTTTCTTCACGATGAGATTGTGCGAGGGACGATTTGCTTTTTCAAGGCTTTGCTGCAGCCAGAGGACAAGTTAGCCCTCAAGACTGCCATGACACGATTATGGAATGTGGAGCAAGGAAGTTTGGCAGCTGATAGTTATACGGCCATGGCAGAAAAGTATGCGTCACAGATAAAACGGAAAAAGCCACAAAAAATTTTGGAGGAATGGATTAAGGAACTAAATCTGGAGCAGAAAGAGGAAATGCAGCTGCTTTATCAGACCTCCATGTTTTATCAGAAGATGGAGGAATTTCTGGAAGCCCTGGAGACGGATACAGAAGGGGAATTGAAACGCTGCTGCGGCAAGCAATATAAGGCAGGCGCGGTTACCTTGATGACCCTTCACGGCGCAAAAGGGCTGGAATTTCCAGTGGTGATGATCTATGGCACAAGAAAGGGGCAAATTCCCTTTGCAGGTGGGAAAACTCCTGCAGATCAAGAAGAGGAGCGGCGACTATTTTATGTAGGGCTGACCAGAGCTAAGGAAAGACTCATCCTTACATCCTCCAAGGCGCCGTCTCCATTGGTGGAAGAGATTTCTTCAGAACTTATAGAACGAGAGAAACTCCATATGAGCAGGAGTGGGGAATACGGCAGACAAATGAATTTGTTTGAGATGTTATGATCCCATGGGTCAAAATGAAATATAAAGGAGGGCGTCGTAGGAATCATCGGCGCGAAGAAATTTTATGAAACATGCAGTCACTTACGAGTTAATTAAGACAGACAGCCGTACCAAGGCACGGCGAGGCGTGGTACATACGCCTCATGGAGATATTCAGACACCGGTTTTCATGCCTGTTGGAACACAGGCCACGGTAAAGGCCATGCGGCCAGAACAGGTGAAAGAGATGGGGGCGGAGATTATTCTTTCCAATACCTATCACCTGTATTTACGTCCGGGACACGATATCGTCAAAGAAGCCGGAGGCTTACATAAGTTTATGAACTGGGACAGAGCTATTCTCACAGACAGCGGCGGATTCCAGGTGTTTTCCTTGGGAAAGTTACGAAAGATTACAGAGGAGGGAGTGAAATTCCGTTCTCATATTGACGGTTCCGCTCACATGCTCACCCCTGAAACATCCATGGAGATTCAGAACTCCCTTGGTTCTGATATTATGATGGCCTTTGATGAGTGCGCGCCATATCCAGCGGACAGAAGGTATGTAAAAGACTCTTTGGAGAGAACCACTCGCTGGCTTATGCGGTGCAAAGCGTATCATCAGGATTGGGAGCGCCAATCCCTCTTTGGCATCATGCAGGGCGGTATGTATAAGGATTTGCGAAAACAGAGCGCAGAAGAGATTGTAGAGTTGGATTTGCCCGGATATGCCATTGGAGGACTTTCGGTAGGAGAGCCAAAGGAGTTGATGCTGGATATTTTGGACGATTGCGTAGACGAACTGCCTAAGGAAAAGGCTCGCTATTTGATGGGGGTAGGCACGGTGGACTATCTCCTGGAAGGGGTGGAGCGAGGCATCGATATGTTTGATTGCGTATTGCCTACCAGAATCGCCCGCCATGGGCTTGCCATGACCACCCATGGAAGGGTCAATATTAAAAACGCACGATACGAACGGGATTTTTCTCCTTTGGATGAATCTTGCGATTGCTATACCTGCCGAAACTATTCCAAAGCCTATTTGCGCCATCTGTTTAAGGCCGATGAAATGCTGTCCTCCATGCTGCTGTCCAACCATAACCTTCATTTTTTGGTCAATATCATGGCAGGCGCACGCAAAGCTATTGAGGAAGATCGGTTTTTAGAGTACAAGAAGGAGGTCTATGATAACTATGGAAGATTTTAGACCAGCGCCATCCGCCCGAGTTATCTGCCCCCATAACGAGTTTTGCGGCGGCTGTATCTATCAGGGCGTGTCATATGAAAACCAACTGAAGGAAAAGGAGCGGGAGGTCGTTAGACTTCTTGAAGAAAAAGCTGTTACCCCCAAGGTTATGGATAAAATCCAGGGATGTTCAACCATATACGGCTATCGTAACAAGATGGAATATACCTTTGGAGACTTGGTAAAAGACGGGGAAATGACGCTGGGAATGCATAAAAAGCGGAACTTCATGTCCATCATCACGGTGGATCAATGCCAGCTGGTAGACCCGGATTTTAATGTAATCCTTTCAGCTACTTTGGAGTTTGCAAACCAACAGGGATATACTTTTTATCATAAACGTTCCCATAAGGGGCTCCTGAGAAATTTAATCGTCCGTAAAGGCATCCGTACCGGCGAGATTTTAGTCAATATGGTAACTTCATCGGAGGCGGGATTTGACGAAGAGGGGTTTGTCTCTATGCTACAGGGGCTTTCTTTGCAAAACACATTAGTAGGGGTTCTCCGTACCTTTAACGATAGCCTGGCTGATGCGGTGATTTGCGATGAACTCAAGGTTCTATATGGGAGAGATTACTATATGGAAGAAATCCTGGGTCTCAAGTTTAAGGTAAGCGCATTCTCCTTCTTCCAGACCAACGTGGAAGCGGCGGAGCGGCTGTATACTCAGGCTCTGTCTCTCATCGATGATTTTCAGGGAAAGACGGTGTTCGATCTGTATTGCGGAACAGGAACCATCAGTCAGATACTGGCTTTAAAAGCAAAAAAAGTAATCGGTATTGAAATCGTGGAGGAGGCTGTGCTGGCGGCGCAGGCCAACGCTAAGTTCAACGGTTTAGAGAATTGCAGTTTTTTGGCTGGCGATGTGTTTGAAGTGTTAAATCATATGGAGGAAAAGCCAGAGGTCATCGTAGTAGATCCGCCGCGAGTGGGGATGAGTTTAAAAGCAGTAGAAAAAATAGCAGCCTATGGCGTCGATCAGATCGTCTATATTTCCTGCAATCCGAAAACCCTTGCCATCAATCTCCAGCAGTTTGCATATTTGGGCTATCAGGTGGATGATTTGAAGCCTTTTGACAATTTCCCTATGACGAAGCATACGGAGTGTGTAGCGTTGCTGTCACGGGTGACGAAGTAAATGGTGAGGAGGCAATCAACTTGAAAAAGAAAAAAAATAGCAGTTCATGGTCATACAGTTACTAAAATTAGAAAATGAAAGGGCTTTATCATATGGAATCACTCACTGAATTATACAGAATTGGCAGGGGACCGTCCAGTTCACATACCATCGCGCCTGACAGGGCTGCCAGGATTTTTCTGGAAGAAAACCCTGATGCTGACCGGTTCATAGTGACCCTCTACGGCTCGCTGTCCAAGACCGGCAAGGGACATATGACCGATACGGCGATTGTGGAGGTGCTGGGAGCGAATCGCTGCCACATTGTTTTCAGCGATAGACCCGATACGGAATTACCTCATCCCAATACCATGTTCTTTGAGGCTTTCGATGTTTCCGGCGCGTGCACCGCTTCCATGGAAGTCTATAGTGTAGGCGGCGGCAGAATTGCCATCAAAGGACGTCCGGCGGAGGAAGCGCAGGATATTTACACGTTGTCCTCTTTTTCGGCGATTCGCGATTACTGTGGAGAAAAAGATCTGCGGCTGTGTGAATACGTTTATGAAACGGAGGGCGATGGCATAAGAGACTATCTGGCGCAAATTTGGAATCAGATGAAAGCGACTGTGGAGCGGGGACTTGCAAAGGAAGGTCTGCTGCAGGGAGGCCTTGATATAGAGCGGAAAGCACGTTATCTCTACCGGCAGAATCATATCGATGAAACGCCTCAGACACGGGAAAACCGGCTAGTCTGCGCTTTTGCCTATGCTGTCAGCGAAGAAAATGCCGACGGCGGTATCATTGTCACTGCACCGACCTGCGGCGCCAGCGGCGTTGTGCCTGCCACCCTTTACTACATGCAGAAGAACCGTCATTTTTCCGACGAGCAGATTATCGATGCGCTGGCAACAGCGGGTATTGTGGGAAATCTGATAAAAACTAATGCTTCGATTAGTGGGGCGGAATGTGGTTGTCAGGCAGAGGTGGGCAGCGCATGCTCTATGGCGGCTGCTGGTCTTGCAGAACTTTTCGGCATGGAAATCAATCAGATTGAGTATGCCGCGGAGGTTGCCATGGAGCATCATCTGGGACTGACCTGCGATCCAATCTGTGGGCTGGTGCAGATTCCATGCATTGAACGAAACGCCGTTGCGGCGATGCGTGCTATCAATGCACTGAGTCTTGCCAATTTCCTGACCCATACTAGAAAAATTTCCTTTGATATGGTAATCAAGACCATGTACGAGACAGGCCGCGATTTGTTCAGTAAGTATAGAGAGACCAGCGAAGGTGGTCTTGCGAAAAACTATTTCGAATAAAAGGCGGAGGTAGACATTGAACTTATCGAAAATTCAGTATTTTTTTAAAGCGGTAGAATTGGAGAATTTCACCAGGGCTGCTCAGGCTTGTCATATTGCTCAGACTACCATGAGCAAATATATTGGGGAACTCGAGACAGAGCTTGGGGTTCATCTGTTTCATCGCGGCGTTAAAAATGTCACTTTAACCGATGAAGGCCGCATCTATTATGAAGGGATGAAAAAGATAAACGATCAATATACCCAGTTATGTGAGAACCTGCAGATGGCAGGAAGAAAAGAGGTGCGGATCGGCATGATTACCAGAGATTATGCCGAATTTCCTATACTCAGCCAGTTTGAAAAACAGGAGCGTCAATCCAGCTTATATTTTTCCTATGGAGAAGAGGAAAAAGTAATGGATGATTTCAGCAGGGGACGGCTGGATGGGTTGATCTGTCCTGACTTTATGCCGGTTGTAGTCTCAAATGGGGAAGAAGTAGTGCGAGAGAATCTATCCATATCAAGAGAAGTTTTAATCTATTCCAAAGAGTTGGTGGAACAATATGATTCACTGGAAAATATATTATGTAATCTTCCGCTGGTAACAAAAACAGAGGATGCGACCTATATACAGGCCTGCAGGGAAAGGTTGCAGACCTATTTTGAAGCCACTTTTGACCAGGTTGAGGTAGTAAAGGAATATCATCAACAGATATTGATGGTCAACATGTCTAAGGGATTTGCCATCGTACCAGAGCATACCTATTATGATAACAGGTTATTGGAAAGTTTGTTGCTGCCAGATGAATTCAACGAAATGACTCAAATTGTGTATCACAAGCAGTCAAAGAACCAGATGCTTCACAGATTGATTGCATATATAGCAGCCCAGTAACCATGAAAAAAAGTGCTTAAAAAAGCATTTTTTTTCGTTTTACAAAGAAAGGAAAAAGCCATAGGATACTAATAGAAAATATAAGTTGATAATCAAGGAGGGTGGCTCCGTTGGCTCCATTGTATTGTTTTTTTATTAGTATCGGTATATTTTTGATTTCCCTTGTTTTATGCCTCTTCATGGGCTGGTCGGTAGTGTTTTCTTTATTGGTGGGATTTCTATGCTTTTTTCTATTGGCGGTAAAACAGGGAAGCCCTTGGAAATCCTTGTTGATCAACAGCATCAAACAGATCGGAGAAGTGAGGGGGCTTCTGGTATTACTCCTGTTATTAGGAGGGATGACAGCCTCCTGGCGTGCCAGCGGAACTCTCTCCTTATTTGTGGTTTACGGCGTAAAACTATTATCGCCCCATCTATTTGTTCTCATTGCATTTCTTGCCAGCGCTGCTACTGGCTATATCATTGGAACCTCTTTTGGTGTGGCAGGGATTATGGGAGCTGTGTTCATGACCATTGGCGCTTCTGGAAATGTGAATCCAGCTTTGACGGCTGGTGCAATTCTTTCTGGCATCTACTTTGGAGACCGAACTTCGCCCATGTCCTCTTCATTTCTGACAATACAATCTATCACCCATTTTGGGGAGAATTCTATGTTAAAGGAATTATTGAGGGATGGACTGCCGCCATTGATGGTTTGTATCGGACTGTATGGAGGACTGTCCTTCCTCAATCCTTTGCAAAATATTGATGATTCTGTGATTTCAGGCCTTAGCGGTTTATTCTCTCTGAGTCCATGGTGTCTGCTTCCAGCCATCATTGTTTTACTGTTTCCTGTTTTGTCTGTAAAGACTTGGATTCTGCTTTTGTTATCGATGGGAATCTCCAGCATACTGGCCATGGGCGTACAAGGAATGACACTCAGTACCTTTATACGGACTTGTATATGGGGCTATGAATGTCCAAGTTTTGAAATTGGGAAAATGTTCAATGGCGGCGGTATGATTAGTATGGTAGAAATATGTTTTATTGTTGCCGTCTCTACCATGTTGACCACCGTTATACGAGCCGGTGGAATTGAAAAGCTGGTAAGACCTTTTTTAGAGACTGCAGTGGAATGGATCGGCATTTCTGCAGTTACCACCATTGGGATTCTTCTCATGAACGGAATATTCTGTAATCAATCGGCTTCTTTATATTTAGCAGATACCTGTCTGAACGAATTTTATCCAGAGAAAAGGTCTATGGTCATCGATCTATCGGATTCCAATGTATTAGCTGCCATGATTCCTTGGAACCTGTGTTGTTCTGTACCGTTGGCATTTATGGGAGCTGATATTAGCGCATTACCCTTTGCCTTTTTCATTTATTTGGCGCCAATGATAAACTGCTTGCGAGGCAAAAGACATTTGAGAAGCACGGTTACAATTAAATACTAAAATCCGTCATTAAAATACTGAAATCCGACATTTTTAAGGAAAGTTTTTGCTTTTCCACCTTTCATCTCGTATAGTAGAGATACAAACCCGCAGATGGGTAAGGGGAGGGGAAAAGATGAGAAAGACAATGGATTACGATGCCTTTAAAATTTTTGCAGCGGAAGAATTAAAAAAACATCTACCGCAAGCATATATGAACTGGCAGATCAAGCTGACAACCACATATAAAGTAAACGAAAAGCTGGATGCATTGCATTTGATGCCGCCAAGGGGAAGTGAAGTCATGGCGATTCCCAATCTATATTTACGAGATTTCTATGATTATATCGAAGCAGGATATACAGCAGAAAAAGCGGTTAAATTGATGGCGGATGTGGTAACCAGCTGTCCATCCCAAGAGATGCTCTTCCGCTCAGCAGTTCCGATGGAGACTCTGAAAGAAAATGTGATATGTATGTTAATCAATAAAGAGAAAAATCAGGAACTTTTAAAGAATGTTCCTCATCGAGATTTCTTGGATTTGGCTATTATTTATCGGATTTTAATAGTTTCTCCAAAGGGACAGATTGCAGGAGCCATAGTGACCAATGAGGTGATGAAGGGCTGGAGAATGGAGGAAGGGGAGTTGTATGAACAGGCCAAGGAATATACGAAGCAGACCTTATCCTTTACATTGACCAATATGGCCCACATTATCAGTGAAGCCGATAGCAAATTTACCGAAGAGGAACTGAAACTTTGGAAAACAGAAGATAAACAGATGGAATCACCTTTTTATATATTAACCAACAGAATAAAACGGTTTGGTGCGACAGTCATGCTATATGCAGACCCGTTGGAACTGGCAGCTGAACAGTTGAAAGGGGATTTTTATGTTTTACCGTCTTCCATCCATGAGTTATTACTCATATCTACCCAATATGGAAGTCCAGATGCATTTCGGGCCATGGTAAAAGAGGTCAATCAGGAATTTGCAGATAGGGAAGAGGAAAAAACATGGTTATCAGATAATATCTATCTCTATAAGAGGGATTCAAAGAAGCTATGCGTTATATGAAGTTTTTGTTTTAATTAAGAAAGACAAATGGATGGGCTGTAAGGTAAATGCAGCCCATCCATTGAAATCGGATGTTAAAGTTTGATAGCTAGTCTGATTATGCCTCAATTTCACGAATCAGGTTGACCATTTCAATGGCGCTTTCCGCACATTCACTGCCCTTATTTCCAGCTTTCGTGCCTGCACGTTCAATGGCTTGTTCAATGTTTTCGGTAGTCAGTACACCGAACATAACCGGAATCTGACTGGACAGAGAAACATGGGCAATTCCCTTGGAAACTTCACTGCATACGTAATCGTAATGGGATGTGTTGCCACGAATGACAGCGCCTAAGCAGATAATAGCGTCATATTTGCCGCAGGATGCCATTTTGGAAGCAATTAGAGGAATTTCAAAGGCGCCGGGAACCCATGCGATTTCAATGTTTTCTTCTGCGACTTCATGGCGTTTTAATGTATCGATGGTGCCAGATAACAGCTTAGCAGTGATGAATTCGTTGAAACGGGCGGCAACAATACCGATTTTTGCTCCTTTGGAGACTAAATTTCCTTCGTAAATTTTCATAATTTGTATTCCTTTCTGTTTAAAAACTAATAGTTGAGGATATGGCCCATTTTTTCCTGTTTTGTCTTAAGATAAAATAGGTCATGGGTTGTGGCTGCAATTTGTATTGGAATTCGCTTGACGATCTTCATGCCGAAGTCTTCTAGCTGATAGATCTTATCAGGATTATTTGTCAGCAGGCGAAGGGTCTTTGCACCCAGGTCTCTTAATATCTGTGCGCCAATAAAATATTCTCGCATATCGCCTTCAAAGCCTAAGGCAAGATTGGCTTCTAAAGTATCCATGCCCTGATCTTGCAGTTCATAGGCACGGAGTTTATTGATTAGACCGATGCCGCGACCTTCTTGACGCATGTAGAGCATGATACCGCGGCCTTCTGCGTTGATTTGACCCATAGCTGCAGCGAATTGTTGTCCACAGTCACAACGTTGGGAGCCGAAAGCATCACCGGTGAGACATTCAGAATGAACACGGCAGAGGATGTCCTCTCCATCTCCAATGTCGCCTTTTACTAAAGCGACATGATGCTCTCCGTTCAATTTGTTCACATAGCCGTAAGCCATAAAGTCGCCATATTTTGTAGGCATTTTGGTAACAGTGACACGTTCCACCAACTTTTCATGTTTTTTTCGGTATTCTTGTAATGCTTTGATGGAAATAAATTTGATTTGATATTTTGCTGCCAACTCTTTCAGTTCTGGTGTTCGCATCATGGTACCGTCTTCTCGCATAATTTCACAACATAGACCACATTCCTTTAAGCCGGCCAAGCGCATTAAATCCACAGTGGCTTCGGTATGGCCGTTTCTTTCTAAAACGCCGTTTTTCTTGGCCAGAAGAGGGAACATGTGACCTGGACGACGAAAATCTTCTGGTTTTACATCGTCTTCTACACATTTTCTGGCAGTGTAGCCTCGTTCCTCTGCTGAAATTCCTGTAGTGGTATCAACATGATCGATAGATACAGTGAATGCAGTAGCATGATTATCTGTATTATCATCAACCATTTGGGGTAACTGCAATTTCTGACAGAACTGACTGCTCATGGGCATACAGATTAATCCTTTTCCATGAACCGCCATAAAGTTTACATTTTCTGTGGTAGCAAATTCCGCAGCACAGATAAAATCGCCCTCATTTTCTCTGTCCGGATCGTCGGTACAGAGAATCAGTTTGCCATCTCGCAGGTCCTGTAAGGCTTCTTCAATGGTATTGAATTTAAAGTCGTCCATTTTATATTTCCTTCCTTTCTAGTGGATGTTTAAAAATCGTATTTTAATATAAAATCTTTGGTAATAGTGGATTCATTAGGAGTTTCCTTGTTCCCAGAACCGATTGTATCATTTGGAATGGATGGGGCAGGGCAGCCTGTTATAAGTTTTTCCACATATTTTCCGATTAAATCGTTTTCTAAATTGACTCTATCGCCGATTTTGCGAAACGAAAGGGTCGTTTGAGCTGCAGTGTGGGGGATAATGGAAACCTGAAAGGAATCGTGGGATACCCTTGCCACTGTCAGGCTGATACCATCAATGGCGATGGAGCCTTTTTCGATAATATATCGCAGAATCGAAGGGGAGGTTTCAATTTGATACCAGACGGCGATATCATCTTGCCGCTTATCCACAATGGTGCCTAAGCCATCGATGTGGCCGGAGACGATGTGACCGCCAAATCTGCCGTTTGCAGCCATAGCTCGCTCCAGATTGACCTTGCTGCCGATGCGGAGATTTCCCAGTGACGAACGATTTAATGTTTCATGCATGACGTCGGCAGTAAAGTTGGTCGACATATGTGATGTTACGGTTAAGCAAACGCCATTGACAGCAATACTGTCTCCATCTTTTACATCTTTCAGCACAGTTTGACCGCTGATGGTTAAGAGAGAAGAGGCTGTACCTCGGCGGATATTCTGTATGGCGCCGATTTCTTCTATGATTCCTGTAAACATGATAACACCTCGCTTTCCAGTAAAATATCTTCGCCTAACAGTTGGACTTTAGGGGTAGATAGATGAATCCCCAAGTCTGGACAGGCAGCGCCTATGCCGCCGATGGGTGACTTGGCGGTTTCACCGCCCAGCAGTTTGGGCGCGATATATGCTTGTACCTTTTGAACAATGCCGCATTGGAGTGCAGACCAGTTCAGATTACCGCCGCCTTCCAGAAGTATGCTGTCAATTCCTTCATGGCCCAGTTTTTCCATCAACATTTTTAAATCTACATGACCGCTCCTACCTGGAAGAGTCCATACCTGGCAACCTGCTTCCTCATAAGGCCTGTGAAGGACGGTCTCCTGTACACATGTTGCCAAAATGGTCTTTACGTCCTTTGCTGTGGAGACGATCTTGGCAGTCATGGGCGTTCTTAAATGTGAGTCGCAGATAATGCGAACCGGATTGCGTCCACCGGGAATTCGGCAGGTGAGAAGAGGGTCGTCCTTTAGGACTGTACCGATACCTACCATGATGGCGCTGTACCGATTCCTGTCCTTATGAACCTTTTCTCTGGCAATCTCGCCTGTAATCCATTGGGACTGACCGGTATATGCAGCAATTTTTCCGTCCATGGTCATGGCATATTTCATAACAACATAAGGGGTTTTGGTTCTGATATAGTGAAAGAATACTGCATTTAGGTCGTCGCACTGTTTTTTTAATACATGAGGAATGACTTCAATTCCGTGTTCGCGAAGAATTTGAAAGCCTTTTCCTGCCACAAGGGGATTAGGATCGTCTGAACCCACTACCACCCGGGTGATACCGCTTTCGATGATTGCATCGGTACAGGGAGGCGTTTTTCCCCAATGACAGCATGGCTCCAAGGTGACATAAATGGTGGAGCCGGCAGGGTTTTCTGTACAAGCGGCCAGCGCATTGCGTTCCGCATGTAGGCCGCCGTATGCCTGATGCCAGCCTTTGCCAATGATATTACCGTTTTTTACGATAACAGCGCCCACCAGGGGATTGGGATTCACTTGGCCCATTCCGTTTTGAGCCAGATCAATGGCAGCCTGCATATAGGATTGGTCGGTTATATTCATGGGTTGATACCTCCATATTTTTGTATAATCATAAAACAAAGCCCTGAATCAATGATTCAGGGCTTTAAAAGAAAATGCAAAAAATTAACACAATTACATGCATATATGTTATCTTCTTCCATCCAGACTATACTGTCGGTTTAGGAATTTCACCTACTCCTGCGCCAAAAACGCTCGCGGACTTTACCGCCGATCGGGAATTTCACCCTGCCCTGAAGACATATATTTATTTTTTCATTATGGTAGCACCAGTCATCGCGCTTGTCAATAGATTTTCATGATTTTTCAAAAGATGGAAATAGAGATAGTGGAGGAATAGAAAAGATGAAAATGCAGAAAACTATAGAGAATAAGATAAAAAATATTTTGTGAATGATGAGGAGGAATGATTATGCCGGTTGATTTTAAGACCAGTCAGACAAAAGAAAACCTGATGAGAGCCTTTGCAGGAGAAAGCCAGGCTAGAAACCGTTATACTTTTGCGGCGGCACAAGCCAAGGAGCAGAAGCTGCAGATGATTGAAGCTGTATTTACCTTTACTGCAGGGCAGGAAAAGGAACATGGAGAGATATTTTATAACCATTTGAAGGAGCTTGGGGGAGAGACCGTTCGTGTAGACGGCGGTTATCCAGTGGATATTACAGATTCGGTTGTGCAGCTCCTTCGATATGCACAACATAACGAATATGAAGAGTGGGAAGATGCGTATCAGGCCTTTGGAGATACTGCGTCAAAAGAAGGATTTATCCCAATCGCCCAGTCCTTTTATAAGATTGCAGAGATTGAAAAATCTCACGGAGATCGTTTTGGCCAGCTGGCAGATCTGCTGGAACAGGGAAAACTCTTCGTTTCCGACGTTTCCTGCAAATGGATGTGTCTCAACTGTGGACATATTCATGAGGGAACAGAAGCGCCACAGGTTTGTCCGGTGTGTCAGCACGATCAAGGTTACTTTATCCGTTTGGAATTGGCGCCATATACTTGCTGTTAAGAAACGAAAGGATGCCCAAGGGGCATCCTTATTCTTCTGGCTTCACGCATTGTTGTTCCATATAGGTAATGATAGCGCCGGCAAATCCGTATTTGGTATCAGCGCTGATTCCACAATAGAGGATTGGTGCATTTGTAGCTTTTTCTTGCAATATGGAGCAGCTGGTAAAGGAAACATTGTCGCCGCTGCTCATGGAAAGGTCTCCGGTATAATCCAAATAAGCATCCTTAAATCCATCAAAGAAGGTTTTTGTATTTGGATTCAGCGTTCCATCAAAGAGGGGATAACTCTCTGTACAGCGATAAGTTACATCACACAATCCGCAGATGGTTTCATAAGTTTCAGTGATTTCCTTCATGATGGTTTCATCACAACTCATAGCAGATACCTCAATGGTTAGATGACGATCTTTGGTAGAGATTTTTCCCATATTGGTCAATGCAACGATATTACCATCTTGATTACGGGTATAAACCCCATCCAGAGAAGTGTACATCAAGCTGATTAAGTTATCCGTATCCGTTTGACGAATCACAGTAGAAGGGAGTTCTACCTCTTCATAAGTATAGGACAGTTCCGGATAGTCGTCTAAATAGGTATCTTGAATTTCTTCCATATCTTCTTCCATCTTTTGTAAAAACTTTTCTACATCGCTTTCATTGATAACGACAGTCATAGAAGCCTTAGAAGGAGTGACTTTTTCACTGTCGCCTCCATAGAAAGAGGCCAATTCAAAAAAGAGGGAGGTAGATTTAAAATTGGCCAATAGATTCCCGAGGGTTTTAATTGGGTTGAGAACTTCGTCTATGCGATCATTTACTGGCTGGGAAACACCTACCGAAAGAGAAATTTTATAAGCCTTATCATAGGAAGGTTTTTCATATTTTAATTTATGTGAGATGGTAAAATGGCCATAGCCGCCAGTAATGGTAGATACTTTTTCTTTTATGGAATCTCCCAGACAAAATATAAAGCCTCCTTCTGGTATGGTATCTGCACTCAAATTGAGAGCGCCTGTATAAATGCCATGATCTTCTACAAGGAATAACACCTTAAGAGGACCATGATTTTTTGCATTTTTTGCAACACACATAGCGACGGCCAATTCTTTTGCACAGATTTCCATGTGTTCTGCGTTAAAACCAGCTACGATGGTGGTTGGCGGGGTATGTTCTTGTCCTTCAGACGCCTTTAAAGAGAATATGACGTTTCCAGTCTCATCCACTTTAGCAGGGATTTCTTTATTGGCGGCCCAGCCTATCAGATATTTAGCTATATTTTGATTGGTATCTAAAGATACTAAGGAGTCGATGATGTCCGTTTCATAGGCAGCCAGTTTATCCTTTAAAACTTCTTCCAAAGGAGGTTCTTCCTCTATAGGAACTAGAAATTTGCTGATTGCATAGCCGCCTCCAATTAGGAGAAGGGCTGCTAATAGGATGAAAATAACCACGAAAGTTTTGTTTTTTATAAGCCCCTTTATCATGTTTTTATACCACCTTTTTATCTTCTTTTCTTTAAAAAATGACGAAGATATGATACCATACTATTATGAAAAATGACAGATATTTACGAAAAAATCATAATATCGTAAGATTATTTTTAGAAAGGAAAGAAAGGATCATGATAGAAAGAGAAGGATTGTTTTCAAAAAATATTCATCTTCGTCCCTCTACATTAGAAGACTGTAGTTTCTTCATAGAGTGGGAAAAAGATCCAGCGGTCACCAGGTTTTTGTCTATCAGTGACGATCGGAGTTATGAGGAGATTGTAAAGGAATATGAGGATAGACTGGGGGACCATACTCAGGCCCAGTTTACCATTTGCCTCAATGGTGAAAAGAGACCGATTGGGCGGATTCATATTAGCCGTATTGATAGCCATTGCGACTCTTTGGATTTAACTCGAATCTATATCGGGGATCAGACAGAGAAGGGGAAGGGTTATGGAAGAGAGGCTCTGGAATTGGCATTGGCCTATGGATTTGGAACGCTTCATGCAGAGCGGATGACGCTGGATTATTTTACCGGTAATGAACTGGCAGCATCTCTCTACCGAAAGACAGGATTTATGGATGAAGGCGTGATGCGCCATGCTACCAAGAAAAACGGAATATATGCTGATTTACATCTTATGTCTATCCTGCGGGAAGAATATTTTGCGGAGAATAGACAGCAGTAAATAACGATAAAATATCTCCTTTTTTACTATTGACATTTTGTGCATATGGTATATAATTTTAAATGCTCATACAACATATAGTACCCTCGGTTGGCAAAGACACACACGGTTTTGTTCCGGCACATTCGCACTGGCTGCTGCGTTACAAACAAACTACCGTACATCCAGTACGCCAGCCTGTTTGCGCCTTGCCCCATCACGAATGTGCCGGTCAAAACTCTTTGACCTTTCGGCGTGATATTTGCGGAAATTTCGAGGCAGATGAACCGCGCATACTGGGCGTATGCAAGGTGAAGATAACGATGAAAGTGCTGCAAATAGACGCCTCAAGGCGTGTGTGCTTTTGTCAACCGAGGGTAAAGAAATGAAAAAGAGGAAAAAGGGAGTACTTACATGGAAAGCATCAGACAAATTGTGAAAAGAGACGGCAGAACCGTGCCGTTTCATGTAGATAAGATTGCAGACGCAATTTTTAAGGCAGCTCAGGTTCTTGGCGGTCAGAATAAGGAAATGTCCATTTATTTGGCGAAGCAGGTGGAACTTTATCTCTTGGAGGTATGTCACAATTCCATTCCGACTGTAGAGCAGATTCAGGACGCTGTAGAGAAAATATTGATTGAAAACGGTCATGCAAGAACAGCCAAAGAATTTATCCTGTATCGTGCGGAGAGAACGCGGGTAAGGGATATGAACACAAAGCTGATGCGAATCTATGAAGATCTCACATTTAAAGAGGCCAAGGAAAACGAGATTAAGCGGGAAAACGCCAATATCGACGGCAATACGGCCATGGGTACCATGCTGAAATATGGTTCTGAAGGCGCCAAAGAGTTTTATAAGATGTATGTCATCGATCCAAAACATACCAAGGCCCATGATGAGGGAGACATTCACATCCACGACATGGATTTCTATACCCTGACTATGACCTGCTGTCAAATCGACCTGGTGAAACTCCTAAAAGGTGGATTTTCTACAGGACACGGCCATTTGAGAGAACCCAATGACATTGAAAGTTATGCAGCCCTGGCTTGTATCGCCATTCAGTCGGATCAAAACGATCAACATGGGGGTCAGTCTGTGCCAAATTTTGATTATGGTATGGCGCCAGGCGTTCGTAAGACCTATCGCAAGCTGTATTGGAGCAATTTGGGAAAGATGCTGGATTTCCTTCACGATGTAAACGATGGCGAAGAGAAAATGAAGGACTTGGGAAAGGCCATCTATGAGGCCCATCAGGTGGAGCCTTGCATGGCTTGGAACAACAATTATAAAGAGTTGGAACTAACTGAATTGAAGAAGATTGTCAGTGAAGAAGAAGCCATTAGAATGCAGGATAGGGCTACTAAGTTTGCCGATAAGGAAATCAGAAGAAAGACTTATCAAGCTATGGAAGCCTTTATCCATAACTTAAACACCATGCATTCCAGAGCAGGCGCCCAGGTACCGTTCAGTTCCATCAACTATGGTACCGATACTTCGCCAGAGGGACGATTGGTCATGGAAAGCGTTATGCTGGCCACAGAAGCAGGCCTTGGAAACGGTGAGACGCCGATTTTTCCAATCCAGATATTTAAGGTAAAAGAAGGTGTCAGCTATAATCCGGAAGATCCAAACTATGATCTATTCAAGCTGGCATGTAAGGTTTCTGCCAAGAGACTGTTCCCTAACTTTTCCTTCCTGGATGCGCCGTTTAACAAGCAGTATCTCATTGAAGGAGACCCAAATACCGAATGTGCTTACATGGGATGCAGAACCCGTGTTATTGGCAATACCTATGATCCAACCAGAGAAATCGTCACAGGAAGAGGAAATCTGTCCTTCACCTCCATTAACCTGCCGAGACTTGCGATCAAAGCTAAGGGCGATATCGATATGTTTTTCGAAGGGTTGGATAGGATGATTGACATTTGTATTGACCAGCTTAACGATAGATTTAAGATTCAATCCCAGAAAAAAGTAAAGAACTTCCCGTTCCTCATGGGACAGGGGATTTGGATAGACTCCGATAAACTGGGCCCGGAAGATACCATCGAAGAGGTCATCAAACATGGAACCATGACAGTGGGCTTTATCGGTCTGGCGGAATGTTTAAAGGCGCTGACGGGAAAACACCACGGAGAATGTAAGGAATCCCAGGCGTTGGGACTGGAAATCGTCGGTTATATGCGTAAACGGATGGATGAGGAATCCAGAAAGACGGGATTAAACTATTCCCTGATTGCCACGCCGGCAGAAGGATTATCCGGCCGTTTTGTCCGCATCGACCAGAAGAAATATGGCATTATACCAGGGGTAACGGATAGAGATTATTATACCAACAGCTTCCATGTACCTGTTTATTATGACATCAACGCTTTCGATAAGATTCGTCTGGAAGCGCCGTACCATCAGTTGACCAATGGCGGACACATCTCCTATATCGAACTTGATGGAGATCCACTGAAAAATCTGGAAGCCTTTGAGAAGGTGGTAAGATTCATGAAGGAACAGGGAATCGGATATGGTTCCATCAATCACCCTGTAGACAGAGACCCTTGCTGCGGTTATACTGGCATCATTGATAACGAATGTCCTCTCTGTCATAGAAAAGAAGGGGAAGGCGACGTGGGATTTGAGAGAATCAGAAGAATCACCGGCTATCTGGTAGGCACCATGGATCACTGGAATACGGCCAAGACAGCTGAAGAAGGGGACAGAGTGAAACACGATGTTTCCTCTGGATTGGAGCAGCTGTAATGGAAGGTACACCAATAGAATCTGAAGGACAGGATACCATCCGAATTGCCGGTGTTGTGAGAGAGTCCATTGTAGATGGTCCAGGACTTCGGTTTGTGGTGTTCTGTCAGGGGTGTCCTCATAACTGCCTAGAGTGTCACAATCCCAAGACCCATGATTTTAAGGGTGGTTATGACTGCGATATAGAAAAAATTATTTCGGCAGTAGAAGCCAATCCTCTTTTAGATGGCGTAACCTTCAGCGGAGGGGAGCCCATGTGCCAGCCAGAGGCTTTCACCATATTGGCCCATAAATTAAAAGAAGCCAATCCAACCTTAAATATGGTGGTTTACACTGGATATACCTATGAGGAACTTGTGGATATGGCAGAGATGCAACCAGCCATCAAAGAACTTTTTGAAACCATAGACTTTCTCATCGACGGCAGGTTTATAAAGTCCCAGCGGGATTTAACCCTCCAGTTTCGAGGCAGCAAAAACCAGAGAATCATCGATATGAAAAAAACCATAGAACAGGGGAAGGTGATTCTGGCGGAAAAATATATGTAATTTCAAAAAAAGTGCTTGAAATTACTGGTATACTCGTGATATAATATCGATTGTTCGAGTGTGAACAAATGGTTTTGAAAAAATGCTATACGCTTTAAACATATCAAAGGAGGTGCGGTAGATGTCAAGAAAATGTGAAATTTGTGGTAAGGGACAGGTATCCGGAAACAGTGTTTCTCACTCTAACAGACATACCAGAAGAAAATGGAATGCAAACATTCAGACTGTAAGAGTTGCAGAGGAAAACGGAACCGTTAGAAGAGCTAACGTATGTACAAGATGCATTCGCTCAAATAAAGTAAACCGTGCCATCTAATGAATGAAAGATTAAGACCCCGTCCGTTTCAGACGAACGGGGTTTTTTCAATGCAAAAAAGAAGAAGCCGCAGCTTTATGTATCTACTACGGCTTTTTCATTAGGGTGAATCCACAGATGATTAAAAGGACACCGAGAAGAACGATCCAAGCTTTAGGAGGGAGGAAAAAGGCACATACGGTAACAACGCCAAAAACCAGCAGCACGAATCCAATATCTTTCGTTTCCTTATTCATCTCAAAGCATCGCTTTTTACGACAGTTATTTTTCATTCTTTACACCCCTTGGCCCGACTTGTCAAGTAAGGCTAATATATTCTATGAAAAAAGATTCTAAAGTGTGCTAAAATATGTTAAAATATTTTTAAAATTAGAGGAGGAATAGCTATGAAGCGAGTAAGTGAAAAGGGAATCATGAAAATAAATCGCCATGTGTTTGCGGCTTTAGTAGAAGAAACGTTACAGGCTGCAGAAGGTAAGGCGTTTGCAGCTTCAGAAAAAGGAAAACTGCTTTCCTCTATTGGCGGTGGAACTCCTGCAGCAGGGGAAATCAGCGATCATCTGTTTGTCACAGAGGCAGATGGAGTTCTTTATTTGGAATGGTACATTATTATGAGTTTTGGAGCCAGCATTAAACAAACAACAAAGGTCATGTTGGATTATGCAGAGCAGGAATTGAGGCAGATGTTTCCCCATATGGGAGGCTGTGTGCGAATCAGAATTGTAGGGGTAAAATCGCGGCTCATCGCAGAACGGAATATTGAGGTAGAGAGGCAATGGAATAAGGCATGATAAGGTTAAAGGATTCGATTTCCAAATTAAAGGGAATCGGCGACAAAAAGGCCGAAATATTAGGAAAACTTCATATTGAAACCGTAGACGATCTCCTTTGTTTTTTTCCAAGAAAGTATGAGGACAGGCAGCGCCTTTATTCCATCATGGAAGCGCCTTTTGATCGGGACGTGCTGATTAGCGGCAGGGTAACGGGAAAGAAAGGTGCAAGCAGCGGCTATTATAAAAAAGTGCCTATGCGGGTGACCATAGAGGACAATACAGGCAGCGTGGAACTGATTTTTTTCAATGCTCGCTATCTGACCAACTATTTTCTGGTAGGACAGGAATACACATTGTTTGGTAAGATTACGCTGAAAAACGGAAAAAGACAGATGGCTCATCCCGAATTTCATAAAAAAGGCGACAAGGATGATATGAGAGGTATCTTGCCAGTTTATCCACTGACCGAGGGGATTTCCCAAGCCCAGATGAGAAGTTGGCAGCTGGCGGCAGCTGATGCTGTAGAGGAGATGGAAGAATGGTTGCCAAGCCATGTGGTAGAAAAGAATCATCTATGCAGCCCTGCTTATGCAATTCAGAATATACATTTTCCCAAAGAACAGCGGCGAGTGCTGGAAAGCAGATACCGGATGGTATTTGAGGAACTTTTAGTATTGCAAACAGGACTTTTTTATATCAAACGAGGCAGAGTTTCTGATGGGAAAGGCATTGCAATTCCCAAAAGTATTTCCATCAAGGCCTTTTTAGACCGGCTGCCCTTTCAGCTGACCAAAGGACAAGAAAAAGTTTGGAAAGAAATTGAATCTGATTTGGCGGCCTCAAAGCCCATGAATCGGCTGGTCCAAGGAGATGTGGGTTCTGGTAAAACAGCGGTGGCGGAACTGGCCATGTATAAGGTGGTAAAAGGCGGATATCAGGCGGTTATGATGGCGCCTACCGAACTTTTAGCTAAACAGCATTTTGCATCGCTTAAGCGGGATTTAGAGCCGCTGGGACTTACCGTGGAACTTCTTTGCAGCAGTACCAAAGCTAAAGAACGAACAGAAATTTTAGATAAACTGGAACGAGGATATATCCATGTACTGGTAGGCACCCATGCGGTCATTCAGCCTGATGTGAGATTTCATCGTTTGGGCCTAGTCGTTACCGATGAACAGCATAGATTTGGCGTCAACCAGCGTGCCTTGCTGACCGAAAAGGGCCAAAATCCAAACGTTTTAGTTATGACAGCTACACCGATTCCTAGAACCCTTGCGGTGATTCTTTTCGGCGATTTGGATATTTCTATCATAGATACCATGCCTACCGGCAGGAAACAGATTCGTACATTCCTGCGATATGATAATGGCAGGAATAAGGTTTATGACTTTTTGGCAACTCAAGTACAGGAGGGGCGTCAGTGTTATGTGGTAGCGCCGCTGATCGAAGAGTCAGAAAAATTGGAATGTCGTTCTGCAGAAGAACTTTATCAGGAGATTTCTCAAAAATACAGAAATTTACGAGTGGGGCTAGTTCATGGAGGCATGAAACAAGAGGAAAAGGACAGTATCATGGAGGCCTTCGCAGCAGGTCAGGTGGACATTCTGGTTTCCACCGTGGTCATAGAAGTGGGAATCGATGTGGCAAACGCCACAGTCATGGTCATTGAAAACTGTGAAAGATTCGGGCTGGCCCAGCTCCATCAGCTTAGAGGGCGGGTAGGAAGAAGCGGTCATCAGTCCTATTGTATTCTAATCTGTGGTAAAGAAACGGAAGTGGCTGCTAAGAGAAACGAAATTATGGTCAATAGCAGCGATGGATTTACCATTGCAGAAGAGGATTTAAAATTGCGAGGACCAGGAGAGATCTTCGGCACTCGTCAGCACGGTATTCCGGAACTTCACGTCAGCGATTTGGTCAAACATGTGGACGTATTGGACCAAGTGAAGGTGGTGGCGAAGGAAATTCTGGAGGCTGACCCTTATTTGCAGGCAGAAGAAAATCGTCATCTGAGAGAAAAGGTAAAAAAGATGTTTGGAGAAAATATACAGCTTAAATTATGATTGCAATCATAGCAAAAAGGACAGCTTCATGAGTGCCGTCCTTTTTGACTTTTTTGTTTTCTGTTAAGGGTTTGCTTACTTTCCAGCTAACTGTCTTTCAGCCATTTCGACCAGTCTCTTGGTCATATAGCCGCCAACGTAACCATTCTGTCTAGCAGTTAAGTTACCCTTGTCCTGCTGTTCATAGTTGGACAGGCCAAGTTCATTGGCAACCTCAGTCTTCAGACTGTTTAATGCAGGTTTTGCATTAACATTCATCTTATCTTGTAATGACATGTTTGTTCACCTCCTATTACACACATAGTTTTACACGGAGGAGATTTTTTATAACTTGAAAAAAATGGAGAATTTGGAAGCGATTATTTTGCGAAGAGAATCGTTTGCTTTTCTGAAAAATTTCGGTTAATATATAGAATGTATCGTTTTTACGAAACAGATACGATAAGTTTAAAGGAGAAACAATATGAGAATTGTTGCAGGCGATTTTAAAGGCAGAAAATTGGAAACGCCCATCGGTAACGATATAAGACCCACATCAGAGAAAGTAAAGGAAGCCTTATTTAGCATCATTTCGCCTCATATATATGATGCGGTCTGCGTCGATTTATTCGCAGGCACTGGGAATCTTGGTTTGGAAGCTCTGTCAAGAGGCGCATCCAAATGTTATTTTGGCGATAACTCTCGGACAAGTATCGAACTGGTGAGAAGAAATGTGGCTCATTGCAAAGCAGAGGAGTGGAGCGTGGTTTGTTTCGGCGACTATGAAAAGGTGCTGAGCAAAATTTATGAGCCGGTTGATATTTTTTTCCTAGACCCACCATATAAGAAGGGACTCTATGAAGATTGTTTTGCCAAAATCAGAGAGATGGATCTTTTGGCGGAGGACGGCATCATTGTGGCGGAACATGCGTCAACGGATTTATTTCCAGAAGAGCTTTCTGGCTTTCAGAAAATCAAAGACAGAAAGTACGGCTCTATGACCATTACGATATATGGTTGATTCCCAGTGGGAAATATGATAAAATGTGGTGACTGAATATTTTTTGCGAGGAAATACAGGAGAATAAGAAGTAATGGTTACAAAGGCCTTGTATGCAGGTTCTTTTGATCCGATGACCCTTGGACATTTGGATATTATCGAAAGAGCGGCCAATATATTTGATGAAGTGGTAGTCGGTGTAGTGGTCAATCTGGAAAAGCACACCATGTTTTCCTTTGAGGAACGGATGGAGATGATTCAGGAGGCTACAGTTCATCTTCCCAATGTAAAGGTGATGATGTGCGACGGACTTTTGGCGGATTTTGTCAATGAGAATGGTTTTAATGTGGTGGTTCGAGGACTCCGCTGTGTCAGTGATTTTGACAGTGAACAGTCCATGGCCCAACTTCATAAACATTTATATCGAGATAAGACGGAAACAGTATTTTTGATGGCAGACGCCCAGCATAGTTTTATCAGTTCTACCATGGCAAAACAAGTCATTTCACTGGGTGGAGATGGAGAAAAGCTGGTTCCTGCCAATGTACTAAAAAAGATGAGAGGGAGAGCGTATTGATATGGAAGATACTATGAAGGTGTTAGAGCTGCTGGAAGAAATCGAGGATGTTGTGGACGAGGCCCCAGGGCTGCCTCTGACCGGAAAAATTATGGTAGATGCAGAAGAAATCTTTCAAATCGTGCGTGAAATCAGATTGGCCCTTCCAGACGATGTACAGCAGGCCAAGTGGATTCGTGATGAGAGAGATCGGATTTTAGCTGACGCCAAAACGGAATATGAACGAATTATCAAAGAGGCAAAGAAACAGGCCGACTATCTGGTAGAAACCGATGACATCACTTTGCGGGCAACCAAACTGGCGGAACAGATTCGTCAGGATGCAGAAACCCATGCAAAGGTATTGAAGATGAGAACTTATGATTATGTGGATAAGATGCTTTTCGATATGCAGGGCAAGATGGACGAGTTGAATATGAAGTATTTTGGCGAGATGTACGCCAATTTAGAAAAGTCCTTTGATGAGATTAACGAGATTTTGGCAAGTAATCGAGATGAAATGAAGATTCTGGCTTACCGAACCCAAAACGAAGGGCCGGAAGTGACAGGTTCTGAAGAATTATGATAGGTAAGATAGAATAAAAAAGGTGCATAAACCCATGGACACAGAATAGACTGTACCATGGGTTTTTATCATTTATCAAAAGAACAGAAAACAAAAAAATATGAAGCAGAAAGAATGAGCGGGAGCGGCTTACATAACTGGAATCGATTGGTTCTGATTTTTGTAGCGCTATTTACCTTACTAATGGTACTTTTTCCAAAAATTACAGAGGCTGGTTCTAAAACTGCCATTATCATATGGGCCAATTCCATTGTACCAGTATTGCTACCATTCTTCATCTTTTCCGATTTTATAAAACGGACGATGGATTTGTCGCGACTGCCTATTCGTATTTATCCTTTTGTAGTAGCAGTTCTGTCAGGCTATCCTATGGGCGCCAAAGTGGTATCAGATCTGGTGGAACAAGGCTCTTTTTCCAAATCCGCAGGGAAATGGGTATTAAGCTATTCGCTGGTCACAGGGCCTGCTTTTCTCATGGGAACCATCGGCTCTTTTCTTGGCAGCAGTAAGGGCGCTGTGATTGTTGTAATATCCCATTATGTAGGGGCTATGATGAACGGATGGCTATGGAGCAGCAGTATGGGAGAAAGGAGGGACTTCATTCAAAGCCACAAGGATTGTCAAGCTAATGGAAGAAAGAACGGGGGTGAAGGCGGCTACCTGGAACATTTTACTGAGGCTATCATAGGCGGGTTTAAGGCCATGGCCCTGATTCTGGCGTATCTGATTGTCTTTATGATTGGAATCGATTTGCTTGAGACCGCCGGTGTCTTTCGTCTCATTGGAAATGAGACAATCAGTTCACTCATCAAAGGATTGCTGGAAATGACCGCTGGCGCAAATATGGTAGGGCTATGCAATATTTCTCTTCCGTTAAAAACGGTACTGATTTCCTTCTTAGTATCCTTTGGAGGTTTTTCTGTCATCGGTCAATCCATGTCCATGGCCCAAAGCCTCGGAATCCGTTTACCAGAGTTGGTAAAAATCAAGGGCACCCATGGGCTGATAGCTGGAATTTTGGCTGGTCTATTGGTGCAGGTTATGCTATGAGGAATGGTTCAGTGAATCATGACCTTGAAAGGTTTGAGGCGGCATGGTAGAATATCCTTAAAAGGTATGAGGAGATGGGCATCATGGAATCCTGTAAAGCAGTCGGAATCATTGCAGAATATAATCCGTTTCACAATGGCCATAAATGGCATTTGCATCAATCCCAGGCCATGACAGGGGCCCAGGTCAGCGTGGCGGTTATGAGCGGAAGTTTCACTCAGAGAGGTGAGTTTGCCATGGCAGACAAATGGCTTAGAGCCAAGATGGCGGTGGAAAACGGCATGGATTTGGTGGTGGAACTTCCGGTAATTTTTGGATGCAACAGCGCTGGGTATTTTGCTAGTGCTGGAGTTGAGGTTTTGGAAAATTTGGGCGTGGATTGGATTTCTTTTGGCTGTGAAGGCGAGGATATGACAGCCCTAAAGGTTCTAGGGGACAAGCTGTCGGAAAGACATAGGGAAATTGAGAAGGAAATTCGCCGTCTCACCAAAGAGGGAATCTCCTATCCTAGAGCCAGACAAGAGGCATTAACGGCTCTCACCCATGTTACAGAAGAGGAGCTTGCTCTGCTGCACTCGCCCAATTCTATTTTGGCTTTAGAGTATCTAAAACATATAAAATCTTCCAAACCCCTTATGATTCCTCGAAGAGGTCCAGGATACTATGAGGCCGGATATGAGCAAGAGTTTGCGTCAGCCAGTTGGCTGCGCGATCAGATAGCCTTAGGACAGGATATCAGCCAGTGGCTACCTGATGAGACTGGAAAACTTTTGAAAACTCATCTGTTGGACAAGCAAAGGGACTGTTGGAATTTAGAAAAGATGAAGGAACGTTTTTTCCATATGGTAGCCCAACAGGCTTTCATCATGTCTGGAGAGGATTTAGACCGAATGGCTGCTGGTGGAGAGGGCCTTGGAAATAAGATTAAGAGGGAAATTCGCAGGTGCAGTAATTTAGAAGAGCTGATTGACGCGCTGAAATCTAAGAGATACACCCAGACCAGAATCCAAAGATTTTTAGCACATATTTTGCTGGGTATTACAAAGGAAACTGTGGAAGAGGCGGTCCTTTATGCGCGGGTACTGGCCTTTAATGAGACGGGGAGCCGATATTTAAAACAGGTGAAAAAGTCAGGCTGCTGTAAAATTCCCATCATCACCAATATAAACAAGGAAACGGCACTTTATCCTGATATCAAAAAGACCTTGGAAAAGGATATACTAGCGGCAGACCTTTTCAATCTGGCAGGAAATCAGAATCTATACGAGAATTGTGATTTGGTGAGAGCGCCGATAAATTTTCTCAAAGGGCTTGAAAATTCCCATATTTGTGTATATAATGGATAACAGGATACGGCGAGAGCAACCTTGTTCTTGTCGCTTTCTGCTGGTTTTAATATGTTAAATAATTTTTTATGGAGGAAATCAAATACATGAAAGTTTTAGTAATCAACTGCGGAAGCTCTTCCTTAAAGTATCAGGTACTGGACATGACCAATGAAATGCTTTTGGCAAAGGGTCTGGTCGAAAGAATCGGAATGGAAGGATCTGTTATCACTCATGAAAAGATCGGAATGGATAAATTTAAGCTGGTAACGCCGATGGAAGACCACAAGGATGCTATCGAACAGGTTTTGATGGCTGTGCAGGACAAGAATCACGGCGTAGTCGCTTCGATGAATGAAATCGGTGCAGTGGGCCACAGAGTGGTACATGCTGGTGAAAAGTATGCAGAATCCGTGCTGATTACTGAAGAAGTTATCAAGGCGCTGGAGGAATGTATCGAGTTGGCGCCGCTTCACAATCCGCCAAATCTACTTGGTATCGCTGCATGCAGACAGTTAATGCCAAACACTCCGATGATCGCGGTATTCGATACGGCTTTCCATCAGACCATGCCGCCTGAATCCTATATTTATGCAATTCCTTATGAATATTATACAAAGCATGGTATCAGAAGATACGGTTTCCACGGTACCAGCCATAAGTATGTAGCTCAGAGAGCTTCTGCTATGCTGAACATCAATCTGGACGAGCTGAAGCTGATTACTTGTCATCTGGGTAACGGCGCTTCTGTTTCCGCTATCAAGAGAGGTAAGTGTATCGATACTTCCATGGGCTTCACACCGCTGGAAGGTCTGGTAATGGGAACTCGTTCCGGCGATATTGACCCAGCTATTGTAACTTACATCAGAGAAAAGGAAAATCTGCCTCAGGGCGTTGCTAATGAAATTCTTAACAAGAAATCCGGCGTATTGGGTATCTCCGGCGTTTCCAGCGATTTCAGAGACTTAGAGGCTGCTGTAGAGGACGGAAACGAAAGAGCTATGCTGGCATTACAGGTATTCGCTCACAAGGTTCGCTTCTATATCGGCGCGTATATCGCTGAAATGAACGGCTGCGATGCCATCGTATTTACTGCAGGCGTAGGTGAGAACGACGTAATGATGAGAGAACTGATCTGCAATAACCTGGGTAATCTGGGTATCAAGTTAGACCCGATTAAGAACAAGGTAAGAGGTAAGGAAACCATCATCTCCATGGAAGATGCAAAGGTGAAACTTCTGCTGATTCCGACCAACGAAGAATTGATGATTGCAAGAGACGCTTATAGCATCGCCAGCAGGCTGAAATAAGCAGCAATCAGTAAAATAATTGTTGACAAATCGTGCTATTTCAGTATATACTCTAATAGTTGACGGTTTTAGTACGACATTATGAAATTTACATAAAGAAGATCACACAAGGAGGTGTTAAGATATGGCAGTACCTAAACGTAAAACTTCTAAGGCAAGAAGAGATAAGAGAAGATCTCAGAACATGAAGATGACAGCGCCAGGACTTTCCATTTGTCCGCAGTGTCATGAACCGAAACTTCCGCATAGAGTTTGCCCGAACTGCAACTACTATGATGGTAAGGAAGTCGTAGCCGAAGCTTAATCAAGGCAACATATTGATCGAGATGAAGAAAGACGAGAAAGAAACTTAGGTTTCTCGCTCGTCTTTTTTTCGTACCGAAAGGGATTTATACCAATCCGAATTCTTTTAATGTATCATAAAGCAGATATTGAGTTTTGTTGGTTGGAGGACATAAAGGAAGTCTATATTCCAAATCGCACATTCCCATCATGTTGAGAGCTGATTTTAAAGGAATTGGGTTGACTTCAGCAAAGATTGTATCGATGAGAGGCTTAATGGCAACTTGTTCTTTTCCAGCAGCGGCAGTATCGCCAGCCAGATAATCGTGAAGCATCTTTGAGAAACGGGCAGGGATAATGTTAGAAACCGTTGAAATACAGCCTAGACCTCCCAAGGACATGATAGGAATAGACATATCGTCGTTTCCGGAATAAATGCTAAAATTATCGTCGATATACCGAGCCATGGCGCAGACCTGGCCCATATCTCCGCTGGCTTCTTTGATTCCTATGATATTGGGATGCTCCTTGAGGATTCCCACTACTTTAGGAGAAACGTTGACGCCAGTTCTTCCCTGTACGGAGTAGATGATTAGAGGTAAGTTTACCTGGTCGGCAATTTTTTCATAGTGAGCAATCATGCCGCTTTCTGTACATTTATTGTAGTAAGGTGTAACTACTAAAATGCCATTGGCGCCATTAGCCTCTATATCCTTGGACAATTCTATGGTAAACTGGGTATTGTTACTGCCGGTACCAGCGATGACTGGAACCCGCCCATCCACTAAATCTACCACAAAACGAGTGAGTTGCACTCGCTCTTTTCCTGAAAGCGTAGATGCTTCACCAGTAGTACCGCAGACAACCAAACCATCGACGCCATTTTTTAACTGCCATTCTACCAGTTTTCCCATGGCCACATAATCGATTTTACCGTTTTTAAACGGGGTAATCAGCGCGGTGGCTGTTCCTGTAAACAGAGCCATATCTATTTCACCACCTTTCAAAATAGTTTACAAATTATTATATTCAGCAGAATGGATTTTGTTGAAAAACCCTTGAAAAAGTGATAAAATAAATTGTTATAGGCGAATAGAATGATACTATGTTAGAAAGGAGATTTGAAAATGTCAGAAAAATTGAAAGTGGGAATTTTAGGCGGAACCGGTATGGTAGGCCAAAGATTTATTTCATTACTTGAGAATCACCCTTGGTTTCAGGTTGTAACCATTGCAGCAAGTCCTAGGAGCGAAGGATTGACATATGAAGAAGCAGTAGAGGGCAGATGGAAGATGGATACCCCCATTCCTGAGGCTGTGAAAAAGATAAAAGTTATGAACGTAAACGATGTGGAGAAGGTTGCGGATACGGTAGATTTTGTGTTCAGCGCTGTGGATATGTCCAAAGATGAAATTAAAGCCATTGAAGAAGCATATGCCAGAACAGAGACACCGGTGGTTTCCAATAACAGCGCCCATCGCTGGACACCGGACGTACCAATGGTGATTCCGGAAATCAATCCCCAGCATTTTGAGGTGATTGCCTCACAGAAAAAAAGATTGGGTACAACCAGAGGGTTTATCGCTGTCAAGCCAAACTGCTCCATTCAAAGCTATGTTCCGGCGCTGACTGCGTGGAAAGAGTTTGAACCTTACGAATGTGTGGTTACCACATATCAGGCCATTTCAGGTGCAGGGAAGGATTTTAGGGCATGGCCGGAAATGGTGGAAAACATCATTCCATATATTGGCGGTGAGGAAGAAAAAAGCGAGCAGGAGCCTCTTAGAGTTTGGGGACACGTGGAAAACGGAGAGGTGGTCAAAGCTGAGGCACCGAAGATTACCTGCCAGTGTATCCGTGTACCAGTTCTCAACGGTCACACCGCGGCTGTATTCGTCAAATTTAGAAAGAAGCCGACCAAGGAACAACTCATCGAAAAACTGGAAAGCTATGCAGGATTTCCTCAGGAAGAAAAATTGCCAATGGCGCCAGATCAGTTTATCAAATACTTTGAGGAGGATGACAGACCTCAAGTAAAGGCTGACGTGGAGCGAGATAAAGGAATGGGTATTTCCATCGGCAGACTTCGCGAAGATACGGTCTATGATTACAAGTTTATAGGTCTTTCTCATAATACCATCAGAGGCGCTGCAGGCGGGGCTGTGCTTTGTGCCGAGACTCTGAAAGCCAAGGGATATATTACAAAAAAGTAATAAGGTAAATACTGAAAAATAGCGGAAGAGAAGAAAGGGGACAGGGATTATGACATACTTTGAAGCTGCCATTTTAGGGCTGGTGCAGGGGCTGGCGGAATTTTTACCCATCAGCAGTTCCGGACATCTGGCTCTCCTTGAGCAGGTCTTTGGGATTAAGGAGGACCAGGTGCTGCTCTTTGCGGTACTGCTCCATGTGGGGACGTTGGTTTCCGTATTTATCGTTTACTGGAAAGACATCTGGGAACTGATCTTGGAACTTTTTTTGACCATCAAAGACCTGTGTACGGGAAAAGGACTCAGACTAAAAGAACGACCGGTAAGAAAGTTAGGGGTACTGATTATCATTGCCACCATTCCAACCGGGTTAATCGGTATTATTGGAGGCGACTTTTTCGATTCTCTGTATACCTCGGTGATGCCTATCGGTATCGGGCTGATTATCACAGGTTTTTTGCTGTTTCTTGCAGAGCGGTTTGGTGACTCCAGAAGGGGACTGGAGCAGATGAATTTCCGCAATGCATTTTTTATCGGATTGGTACAGGGTGTGGCCATCTGTCCTGGTATTTCTCGGTCAGGTTCCACCCTGTTCGGCAGTTTGATTTGCAATCTGGACAGAAAGTTCGCAGTAAAATTTGTATTTTTAATTTCGATACCGTCCATTCTAGGCTCGGCAGTCTTAGAGGTTCCAGCAGCTTTAGAAAACGGTTTCGATATGGCCCAGCTAGGGCCTGTGCTGGTTGGAATGGTTGTGGCTGCAGTCAGCGGTCTTATCGCCATTAAGACCATGATAAAAGTAGTTTCAGACAAGAAACTGTCCTATTTTTCCTATTATGTTTGGGCATTGGGCGCGATTGTGGTGATTTACGGTATTTTTACCATGATATCAGGCTCTAATCCAGCATAAAAAATATTTAAGATGGGGGAAGGCACATGGCTGACGCCAAGAGAAAGCCAGGCAGACCGCCTGGATCGAAAAACAAAAAGACAACCGATGCTGGGGCAAGCTCCCGCAGCAATCAGAACAATAAAAACGGCTCCGGCAACAAAAGAGCCAGCGGCGCCAAGGAATCGAAAGCCAGAGAACGGGCCAAGGAGATTCAAGCAGAGAGAAAAGCAGACCGTAGGGTGATGGACGAAATTTGGGCCATCATCTCTATTGCTGTGGGGATTTTCCTGCTGGTAGCGACCTTTACCAATGGGGCTGGAGAATTTGGAAAGATTCTAGGCAATGGATTAAAAGGAATTTTAGGCTGGGTTGCCTATATTTTTCCGTTCTATATGATCGTCTATGGTATATTGCTGTTTGCAAAAAAGGCGGTGCATATCTCATTAAAATCGGGACTTTTCATCTTTTTACTGTTGCTCATGATGACCGTTATGAATTCCATTCATTTTATAGACGGAGAGAATATTTCTCTAGGCTGGAGCGCCATGAAACAATTCTATACTGATGGTGTAGCGCTGAAAAGCGGAGGATTTATCGGTATGGTAACAGGCTCTATACTGGTGAAATGGTTAGGTACGGCAGGCTGCTGGATATTTGCCATTGTGGTGACTATCATTATGCTGCTCCTTCTCATCAATACGCCGGTTTCCAGGTTCGTCGCGCAGATTAGCGATAAGATGGAGGAGAGAAGACTGATAAAGGAACATGCCCATTTAGATACTTTGGAGGAAATAGAGGAGCCAGTTTCTACGCATATAGGCGAAGTGGCAGAAGATAGACAAAATATTTCACGGAGGAGCGTTCTACGAAAAAAAGAAGTAAAGGTCCTCAACAGCAGCGTACTAGAGGAACAGGATGAGGAACCAGAAGTTTTAGAATCGTCTGCAGAGCCAGAGGAAACTGTACATGTATCAGAGATTCCTGTGATTACCATGTCGGATAAAACTGATAAAGAAGAACAGAGAGAATACATTCCGCCTAGCAGATTGACTGCTGTTGACGGCGGCGATGTTATCACTGAAAAGCAAAATAGTATTCTCAAATATATGCAAGACGACAGTCTCTTTGGAGAAAAGCCTAAGGATTCTATGGGTTTAGAGGATCGAACTGATTATGGTCAGGGATATGGACTGGAAGGGGCTTTGACCCATGTAGTTTCTGACAGTAATACTAGCTATGAAACAGAAGTAATGATGGAAGAGCCTATCAGAACAGCGTCAAAAACAGGAGAGTGTTCTGCTTATGGTTATGAGTCAGGCTCTGTGTCGGCAGGCCATGGCAGGAGTGAAAATCCGCCGTTACCATCCGACTCCTTTGTGAAAGCCAAACCGGCGGCCGCTGTTACTGCAGAAGGAGCCACCGGCACAGCGGCTGCAGAAGTACAGCAGAAGATTTCCAATAAGGAAGCTCGAGAAGCTATGCTAACAAAAGAGGAACTGGAACAGGCTCCAAAACCAGTGCGAATTTATCATAAGCCGCCAATCGACTTGCTTACCAAGTCCACAGGTGAGGCAAAAACCAATAATAGACTACTGCAAACTAAGGCTATGAAACTGGAAGAGACGCTAAAAAATTTCCATGTGGATGCAAAAGTGGTGCAAGTGACCCAAGGGCCAACGGTAACCCGTTATGAGATTCAGCCAGCGGTAGGGGTAAAGGTTAGCAGCATTGTCCGACTTTCCGACGATATTGCACTGAATCTGGAAGCTAAGAGTATTCGTATTGAAGCGCCGATTCCCGGAAAAGCCGCTGTGGGTATTGAGGTGGAAAACGATGCGGTGACCATGGTAAAACTTCGGGACATCATTGATTCCAAACCTTTTCATGATGCCAAGTCTAGGATCACCTTTGCAGTGGGGAAAGACATCAGCGGTAATGCCATTGTGGCCGATTTAAAATCCATGCCTCATCTACTGATTGCAGGTTCCACTGGTTCCGGTAAGTCGGTCTGCATCAACAGTATCATCCTCAGTCTGCTTTACAAAGCTACCCCTGATGAGGTGAAGTTGATTTTGGTAGACCCGAAGGTGGTGGAACTGGGAAATTATAATGGAATACCTCATTTGCTCATTCCGGTGGTTACCGACCCGTCGAAAGCGGCGGCAGCGTTGAACTGGGCTGTAGCAGAGATGACCGATAGATATAAAAAATTTGCAGAGACAGGCGTAAGAGATTTGGAATCCTATAATGAAGCTGCCAGAGCCGACGGAGACGAATCCAAGGTGATGCCCCAGGTGGTTATCATCATAGACGAACTTGCCGACTTGATGATGGCAGCGCCTTCCCAGATAGAAGAATCTATTTGCCGTCTGGCCCAGATGGCCAGAGCTGCTGGTATGCATCTGATCGTTGCTACCCAGAGACCGTCGGTGGATGTCATCACCGGCGTTATCAAAGCCAATATTCCTTCCAGAATCGCTTTTGCAGTGTCCTCACAGGTGGATTCCAGAACTATCTTAGATATGCAAGGTGCAGAAAAACTGGTGGGAAAGGGCGATATGCTCTTTAACCCTATGGGAATGGGAAAACCCATTCGTGTACAGGGAACCTTTGTATCTGACGGTGAAGTACACAATGTGATTCAATACGTAAAAAGTCAGGTGGAAGGGGGCGCTGCTGCATATAACGAGGATATCCTTACGAGAATCGAAAGAACCGGGTCCTCCGAGCAAGCAGAGGAAGCTGATGATCTTTTACCAGAGGCCATCGAGCTGGTGGTTCACAGCGGTCAGGCTTCTGTCTCCATGCTCCAAAGACGGTTTAGAATCGGTTATAACCGGGCGGCTCGTATCGTAGACATGATGGAAGCCAGGGGTATCGTAGGGCCCCAGGACGGCAGTCGCCCAAGGCAGGTTTTACTAACAGAAGCTGAACTGAATGAGCTGAAAGAAGGAGAAGAGACTTTATGACCTTGTATTTTGAAACCCTGGGCTGTCCGAAAAACTTCAATGATACACAGGTTGCAGAAGGTATTGTGGAAGAAGCAGGGTACCGTATTGTAAAAAATCCGGAAGATGCAGATGTAATCATTGTAAATACCTGTGGCTTTATCAATGATGCCAAACGGGAATCCATTGAGCGAATTTTTGAAATGGCGGTGTATAAAGAAGAAGGGAAAAAACTGGTGGTTTCCGGCTGTCTGTCGGAGCGTTATGCACAAGACTTATATGAGGAAATGCCAGAAGTAGACCTTTTCATCGGTGTCAACGAGTACGAGAGACTACCACAGCTTCTGAAGGAATTGAAACACTCTGCTCAGCGAAAGACTGCAGTAAGCGGATGTTTTCCAAAGCAACTGCCAAAACTGAAAAGAAAGCTGAACCAAAATCCATATACCGCAACCTTAAAGATTGCAGAAGGCTGCGATAATCGCTGCGCTTATTGCGTCATTCCCTCCATCAGAGGCGGATTCAGAAGCAAACGGCGAGAGGATGTACTGGCAGAGGCTATGGAGTTGGCAGAGGCGGGCTGCAAGGAACTGATTTTGATCGCCCAGGATGTGACCAATTATGGAGCAGATATCTATGGGAAGCCTTGTTTAGACCAACTGGTGACCCAACTGTGCAAAATCGATGGGATTCATTGGATCAGGCTCATGTACTGCTATGAGGATCGGATTACTGATGAGTTGATTTCCGTCATGGCCAGGGAAGCTAAAGTTTGCCATTACATTGATATTCCCATCCAGCACAGCAGTGACAGGGTACTTTCTTCCATGAGACGCAGGTCTACCGAAAATAGTATTACGTCAACTATAGAAAGGCTGCGGGAAGCGATTCCTGATATTCATATCAGGACCACATTGATTGTGGGATTTCCAGGAGAAACGGAAGCAGATTATGAAAAGCTCTGCGATTTTGTGGAGGATATGGCCTTTGATAGATTAGGTGTATTTGCGTATTCTCAGGAGGAGAATACGCCTGCAGGAGAAATGGAAGACCAGATTCCAGAAGAGGAAAAGAGGGCTAGACTGGATGGAATCATGAGTAGACAGATTGAAATTTCTCTACATGGAAATCAAAAACTAATGGGACAGGTGCTGGAAGTTCTTGTGGAAGAACAGGACCCAGATGGAACCTATATTGGAAGAACCGAATATGATGCGCCAGAAATCGACAACGCCGTATTATTTACATCGGAACGAGAACTTTCCATAGGTGATTTTGTCAGAGTTCGAATTGAAGATGCCTTTGATTATGACCTGGTTGGAGTGGAGGTATAGAGAGATGAATCTACCAAATAAATTGACCATTGCGAGAGTCATCGCAGTGCCATTTTTTATCATATTTTATATGCGTGGATATTTTATTGCAGCGTTTATTCTGTTTACTGCAGCGTCTCTTACCGATATGCTGGATGGAAAAATTGCAAGAAAATATAATTTGGTCACCAATTTCGGCAAGATTATGGATCCACTGGCAGATAAAATCCTGGTCTATTCGGCTTTTTGTCTGATGATTCCCGAACCAGTTCCAGGATGGATGTTTATTATCATTCTAGCAAGGGAGTTTACGGTGGCAGGTATGAGAACGGTGGCGGCTTCTGAAGGCATTGTCATTGCAGCGGGAATGAGCGGCAAGATTAAAACTGTACTGCAGATGATTGCGGTACCGCTCCTCCTTTTGGTACCGGCTTTTCCAGACTTTGAACCGCTGTATCTGGCTGCACAGGCATTTCTATGGGCCTCCTTAGTCATGACAGTATATTCCGGCGTAGAGTATGTCTGGAAAAATAAAGAGGTCTTTTCTATGAAATAAAATGTTTTGCCAATGGAGGATATAGAAAAGATAACAGGAGGAAAAATCCATGCGTACAGCGATTTTAACAGTGGGAACAGAAATCCTTTTTGGGCAGGTGGTCAATACCAATGCGGCCTATCTGTCACAGGAACTGAATCATATGGGTTACGATGTGATGTATCACTATACAGTAGGAGACAATCCAGAGCGGCTTTTGGAGACCATTGAGTTAGCCTTTCGTGATTGCGATTTGATTCTTACCACTGGCGGTCTGGGGCCCACACAGGACGATTTGACCAAGGAGGTCATCTGTCAGGCTATGGACGACTACCTGGTGGTAAACGAAACATGTCTGGCAGACTTGAAAGCCTACATGATGAAGATGAATCGAACCATTACAGAAAACAATTATAAGCAGGCCAATATGCCGTCCAGAGCCGTAGTTCTTCCCAACGATGCAGGAACCGCTCCAGGTTTTCTTTTGGAAAAGGACGGAAAGCGGATTATCGCCATGCCAGGGCCTCCTAGAGAGATGACTCGCATGTTTGAAAAACAGGTAAAACCTATTTTAGCGGCCCATCAGGATAGTGTGATTTCCTATCGGATTTTAAGAGCTTTCGGTTTAGGTGAGTCCAGAATGGAAACGGAGCTTCTGCCCCTTATCAATGTACAGACCGATCCTACCATCGCCACCTATGCCAAGGAGGGAGAGTGCAGTCTTCGCATCGCTTCCAAGAGAGCTACCCAGCAGGAAGCTGAAGCAGCGGTTGATGACATGATAGAAAAGGTGGATGCCCTCATCGGTGATTATATCTATAGTCACGATAATGAGGAATTGGTTCAGGTGGTAGGAAGGCTGCTTTTAGAAAAGAACATTACCATCTCCTGTTGTGAATCCTGTACCGGAGGTCTATTTGCAGGGGCTCTCACCCAAGTTCCAGGAATTTCAGATGTGTTCAATCGAGGTATTGTCACCTATACCAATCAGGCAAAGGTTGACGAACTGGGAGTTTCTGCAGATACCATCGAGAACTATGGAGCAGTAAGCCAGGAAACAGCAGCAGAGATGGCGTCAGGACTTTATCGCATTACAGGTTCAGATATCTGTATTTCCATTACAGGAGTTGCTGGGCCGGAGCCGTCGGAAGGGAAACCGGTAGGCCTTGTGTATATTGGGATGACCTGGCAGGGCGCTACGACAGTGCAAAAGGTGCAAATGCGTAATGTGAACAGAGAATGGAATCGTCATTATGCGGTACTTTCCATGCTACATGAAGTTTACCGAAGAATTATTATGTAAATATTAAAAAGGAGATATATGATGACTGAAACCCAGAAACTGAACCATGAGAATCAGCAGCGTTTCGTCATTCACTGCAAATCAGCGGCCAATCGTGTGAAAGGCCGTTTTCCTTATACTTGGGATTTAAACGTTTATAGAGGCTGCGGCCATGGATGTAAGTATTGCTTTGCTCTATACTCCCATGATTATATGGTAGGAACGGGAGCAGACCAGGTTCAGCAGCAGTTTGCCGGCTCCAGTCGGTTTTTCCATGCGGTATATGTAAAAAGAAATTTGCCAGAGATGCTGGAACGACAACTTTCCTCTCCAAAATGGCAAGGAGAAGTTATCAATTTAGGCGGCATCACCGATAATTATCAGCCATGGGAACAGGAAGAGTCGGTAATGCCAGAGGTGTGGCGAATTCTAATTAAATATAAAAACCCTTGCATCATCTCTACGAAATCCGACTTGATTTTGCGGGATTACGACCTGATAGACCAGCTTTCCCATCTGACCTATGTGAATATTGCTTCTACCATAACCTGTATGGATGAGAATCTGGCGGCCAAGATAGAACCTGGCGCAGTGTCACCGACCAGGCGATTTGCCATGTTGAAAACCTTCGGTAATACCAATGCGGTGGTCGGTATTCACGATATGCCCATCATTCCCTATCTGACAGATAATCCAGAGAATTTGGAAGGGCTGTTTCAAGGCGCAAAGGACTGCGGTGCAAAATATATGCTTACAGCTTTTCTCAATCTTCGGGGAAGAACGAGAGAAGTGTTTTTTGATTTTATATGGAAGGAATATCCGAATCTTTTAGCGCCATTAAATGTATTGTATCAGGATAAAGCCGCGAAGCAGGCTTACCGCAGTAAAGTCTATGAACAAATCAGCAGGCTTCGAAGAAAATATCATATGCCTTCGGATTACATGGCGCCGGCTGCAAAGAAACTCAGTGAGAGGGGGAAGCCATGTGGAGATGTCCACGGAAGGGAACAACAGAAAAAGCAAGCCGCATCTACGGAAGAAAAGAATGAACAGTTACGGTTTTTATAGTAAAACAGGTTGACATATTATGTAATTTACTGTAAAATAATTACATGATATATGAGCTGAAGTATTTTTCGATTTCGTCGGCAAATTTGAAAAATATCCCTTGACCGTTTATAAAAAATAAGGTATGATATAAAAAAGAACGAACGTTCTACTTCTTGGGAGGATAATATGATATGGCTTCAGGTAAAAAGGATTCAAAATTATTAAATGTAACAAATATAACCGATGATAAGGAAAGAGATAAGGCCCTAGACGCTGCCCTTGCACAGATTGAGAAGCAATTTGGCAAGGGAGCTGTGATGAAATTGGGAGATGCCAGCGCGAGTATGAATGTAGAAGCCATCTCCACTGGTTCTATCAGTTTGGACATGGCCACAGGTATTGGCGGCGTACCAAAGGGCAGAGTTGTGGAAATATACGGACCAGAATCCTCTGGTAAGACTACATTAACCCTGCATGTGATTGCAGAAGCACAGAAAGCAGGCGGCAGAGCTGCATTTATCGATGCAGAGCATGCTCTTGATCCGGTTTATGCCAAGAATCTGGGGGTTAATGTGGGAGAACTTCTAGTATCTCAGCCAGATACAGGAGAACAAGCTTTGGAAATCTGCGATATGCTGGCACGAAGCGGAGCCTTGGATATCATCGTTATCGACTCAGTTGCTGCACTGGTACCAAAGGCTGAAATTCAGGGAGAGATGGGTGACAGCCATGTGGGTTTACAGGCTAGACTTATGTCACAAGCCCTGCGTAAAATTACAGGAACCGTGAATCGTTCCAATACTTGTGTTATCTTCATCAATCAGCTTCGTGAAAAGGTGGGCGTCATGTTTGGCAGTCCAGAGACTACCACAGGCGGTCGTGCACTAAAATTCTATGCGTCCATGCGTATGGATGTAAGAAGAGTGGAGAGCATCAAGGTTGGAGATAATATTGTAGGAAACAGAACAAAAGTTAAGATTGTAAAGAATAAGGTTGCGCCTCCTTTTAAACAGGTGGAATTTGACATCATGTATGGACAAGGCATTTCCAGAACCGGCGATGTACTGGATACAGCAGTGGATGAGAAGGTTATTGTCAAGTCTGGTTCCTGGTATAGCTTTGAAGGAGAGCGGATTGGTCAAGGACGCGAAAATGTGAAGGTATACCTGGAGGAACATCAGGATGTGATGGAGAGGGTGGAACATTTGTTGATGGAAAAGCTGGATGAGGAGCAAGAAGAGGAGTCGAAGGCAGATCAGGAGCCAGAATTGGTTGCAGAAGAGGACATTGATGCGATCATGGACATGCTGGTAGACGACGATGGTGTAGTTATGGAGTAGAACCATAGAAATATATCGAATACTTTGGCGAATTTTAAGGATTTTCAAGGATTTCCTGTTACTTTTTCTTGACATTTGCGTCAGTGGATGATATGATTGAGTAGTTGAGCCGCACAGAATTGGTTTTTTTGAAGTGTCATCTATTATTTGGATGACCACCTTGGATGGCGAGACTGGATTGAGGAGGAATAATAAAACATGTATGCAGTAATTGAAACTGGTGGTAAGCAGTACAGAGTACAAGAAGGCGATATCATCACAATCGAAAAATTGAAGGTGGAAGCCGGCGATGTGGTAACCTTCGACAAAGTATTGGTTTTAAACGACGACAAGGAAACGAAGGTAGGAGCACCTTATGTAGGTACTGCTGTAACCGGCACCGTAGTTGAGAATGGAAAAGGCCAGAAGGTTATTATCTTCAAGTATAAGGCTAAAAAAGACTACAGAAAGAAGCAGGGACACAGACAGCCGTATACAATGGTTAAGATCGAGTCCTTAACAGGCGAAGCGCCTAAAAAGGTAGCGCCGAAGGTTGAAGCTGCAGAAGCAGTTGCAGAGGATGTGAAGAAGACAGCAGAAGAAAAGACTGCTAAGAAAGTATCCGCATCCATGAAGAAGGACGAGTTAATCGCTTTTGCGAAAGAAAACAACATTGCTATCGATGAAAAAGCTACTAAAGCAGTCATTATCGAAGCAATCGAAGCAGCATTATAGTATATTTAACCGATAGATAGGAGGTGTCTCTATGGCAAGTAAAAAAGGTGTAGGTAGCTATTAGAACGGTCGTGATTCCGAGTCCAAACGTCTGGGACTAAAAGCTGGAGACGGACAGTTCGTTACCGCAGGAAGTATTTTGGTTAGACAGAGAGGAACAAAGCTACATCCTGGTAATAACGTAGGCATCGGCGGAGATGATACGTTGTTCGCTATGATTGATGGCGCAGTAAAGTTTGAAAGAAAAGATAAAAAGAGAAAACAAGTCAGTGTTTATCCAAAAGAAGCCTAGTTAGAGTAGTAAGACCCTGTAGACGTGAGTGTTTACGGGGTCTTTTTGCAAGTGAGGATATATAAGGAGGTTCTTTAAATGTTTGTAGATAGAGCCAAAATTTTTATCAGGTCGGGAAAGGGCGGCGATGGCGCCGTCACTTTTCGAAGAGAACCTTTCGTTCCAGAGGGAGGACCTGATGGCGGCGATGGCGGCCGCGGCGGCAATGTAATCTTTCAGGCAGATAGAAATCTGAGAACGCTGATGGATTTTCGATACAAGAGAAAGTATGAAGCCGAAAACGGCCAAAACGGTATGAAGAAAAAGAGATTTGGCAAGGCGGGAGAAGACTTAATTATTAAAGTACCCGTGGGAACCATGGTCATCGATGAAGAAACCGGACTGCTGATGAAGGATTTGATAGAGGACGGAGAGTCCTTTGTTGCAGCCAAGGGTGGACGCGGCGGCAGAGGAAATGTGAATTTCAAGAACTCTGTACGTCAAGCACCTAATTTTGCAGAAGCTGGCGGCGCGGCCAAAGAACGAACCGTCATTTTAGAGATGAAGCTGATTGCAGACGTAGGGCTAGTAGGATTTCCTAACGTTGGAAAATCCTCCCTCTTATCTACTGCAACCAGCGCGCAGCCGAAGATTGCCAACTATCACTTTACTACCATAGACCCTAATCTGGGAGTTGTACAGCTTTATGACACCAGTTTTGTAATGGCGGATATTGCAGGTATTATTGAAGGAGCTAGTCAGGGATTGGGATTGGGGTTTCAGTTTTTGAAACACATCGAGCGAACCAAGGTACTCATCCATGTGGTAGACGTATCGGGAAGCGAAGGCAGAAATCCCATTGAAGATTTTGATAAAATCAATCGGGAACTTGAAGCATACAGTCCGAGGATTTTAAAAAAGCCTCAGCTGGTAGCTGCCAATAAAATCGACATGATCGATGAGGATGACCCAGGTTATCTGGAATTTAAAGAATATGTAGAAAGCAAGGGTTATCAAGTATTTCCAATGTCTGCTCCGCTGAATATGGGGGTAGAGGAGATTCTAACTGCCGCCCTGAAAGCTCTGCGAGAAGTGGAACAGAATCCACAGATGGATGAAGAAACGCCAGAATACTTTGATTTTGAAAGAGATGATATAGACCCAGACTATAGAGAAATTTATGTGGGATATGATGAGGCAGAGGATGTTTATACCTTAGAAGGAAAACAACTGGAAAAAATATTCAATTCCACCAATTTCAATGATATGGGATCCCTCAGGTATCTATATAAGTATATCGAAAAGAATGGAGCCATCGACAGACTAAAGGAACTGGGTCTGGATGAGGGGGATATTATTCGAATCAAAAATTACGATATGGAATATTGGGACGAGTTTTAGTAGAAGTACATTGTCATTTCCAAGGAAATGCTGCATAAATTTGTAGCAGGGAGGAAATGAGATGATGAAAAAAGAAAAACTGATATTACAAGTTATCATCTGCCTGGGAATCTTTGCACTGCTGCGTAGTTCTAACCTTCCAGGCGGAGAAACATTGGAAAATATACGAGAAACCATAAACCATAATCTGGAGAAACATTATACTTTGCAGGATATCAAAGAGATGAGCGAGGGTGCGGCAGAAACCATCGTCAGCATACCAGCATCGGTAAGTCAGGCGGTCATTGAAGCCAATGAAAAGGGCCAGTATGGAGAGCCTTTAGATGCAGAGAGCAGCGAAGGGGTGAAGCCAGTTCATGCTGTGGCAGGAGGAAAGATATTAAAATCAGGCATTAGCAGGCAGTTGGGTATGTATGTGACCATTGAACATCCAGACAAAATCTCCACTTACGGCAAACTCTGTAACCTGACTATGGTTTCAGGCGAACGGGTAAAAAAAGGGGATATCATCGGTTCTTATGATACAGAAGGCGGGGAAGAGTTTTACTATACCTTAGAAGAAAAAACCTGATTTTTGGATAAGAACATAGAAAATTCCTTAAAAGTATGATAAAATAAAAACACCGGTATAACCTAGCCGGTGTTTTTATGCGTCTTATAGGTCAGTAGTGAAATGAAAATGAGGTAGAAATGAAGAGACGAATTTCAGAGGAAGAAATAGAAAGATTATATACACAATATGAGACGCCTCCTCATGTAATCAGACATTGCAGAGCGGTGACCAGAGTGGCTCTTCTCATTGCAGAGGCCCTAAATGACCATGGATACCATCTGGATACAACCTTAATTCAAGGCGCTGGACTTGCTCATGATGTGGCCAGGGTGGAGGAGGAACATTGGAATGTGGGTGCAGATGCCCTCTTATCCTTAGGCTATGCGGATGAAGCGAATATTATAAGGAATCATATGTTTTATGAATTCGATGATGTAGACAAGCTGGACGAGACGGATTTGGTGTGTCTTGGCGATAGATTGGTAAAAGAGGCCTGCTATGTGGGCGTAGACGAACGATTTCAATATATCATGAATAAAGCGCCTCATAGACCTGACATTCAGGCTAAACTCATAGAGAAGCGAGAAAAAATGAGAAATCTGCTTTCACAAATAGAAGATATCATCGGCATATCCATCGATGAATTGGTTACAGGAGAAAAAAAGGATGAGAGAAATTGATAAGCTAAATCAACTGTTAAAACGAGTAGAAAAGCCGGGACGCTATATTGGCGGCGAGATTCATTCGGTAAAAAAGGATATAGATTCTGTACAGAGCAGGTTTGCATTTGCGTTTCCCGACGTTTATGAGATCGGCATGTCCTATTTAGGACTGCAAATTCTGTATAAAGCCCTTAACGACAGACATTCCATCTATTGTGAGCGGGTGTTTGCACCAGCGTCCGATATGGAAAACCTAATGCGTGAAGAAGGCTTGCCTCTGTTTACCTTAGAGACCAAAACACCGGTGAAAGAACTGGATGCAGTGGGATTTACGCTGCAATATGAGATGTCCTATACCAATATTTTGAATATGCTGGACCTGGCTCAGATTCCGCTGCTGGTTTCTGAACGAGGAGAAGATTGGCCTTTGATTATGGCAGGAGGACCATGTGCCTTTAATCCAGAACCTTTGGCAGACTTTATTGATGTGTTTTTGATTGGAGACGGGGAAGAAACTTTGCCAGCTGTGTTGGAACTTTACGGACAGATGAAAAGAGAGGGAAAATCCCGTCAGGATTTCTATCATGAGGCTTGTAAAATAGATGGCGTGTATATTCCATCGCTTTATGATGTGGAGTACAAGGAAGATGGAACTATAAAAAAGTTATGTAAACTATATGACGACGCGCCTCTTCCTGTTCGTCGCGCTATCTGCCCTGATATTGAAACTCTACCGTTTCCAATCAATCCAGTCATTCCCACAGTAGAAGCGGTTCACGACCGTTCTGTGGTGGAGATGTTTCGAGGATGCAGCCGAGGATGTCGATTCTGTCAGGCTGGTATGATTTATAGACCGGTGCGGGAACGGAAAAAGGATACTGTCTTTCACCTTGCCATGGAGCAGCTAAGAAATACGGGAAACGATGAACTTTCTCTTTTGTCTCTTTCCACTAGTGATTATTCTCAGTTTGAGCCTTTAGCCATGGAATTGATGGAAGCATGTAAGAAGGAAAATGTATCTTTATCCCTTCCGTCTCTTCGCATCGACCAATTTGCCTTTAAGGTGCTGAATAAAATCCAGGAATATCGCAAATCCGGCTTGACCTATGCGCCAGAAGCAGGAACCCAGCGGCTTAGAGATGTGATTAACAAAGGCGTTACAGAATCCGACATCTATACTTCTATCGAACAAGCTATCGACCTAGGTTGGAATCATATTAAGCTCTATTTTATGATAGGACTTCCGACGGAAACGGACCAGGATTTAGACGGCATTGCAGAGATTGCCAAAAATATTATAGAGTTAAACTATAAGCTAAACGGACGTAAGGGAGGTCGTTTCCGCGTTACGGTCAGCGTGTCTAACTTTGTGCCAAAGGCAGATACGCCGTTCCAGTGGGAAGGTCAGAATTCCGCCAAAGAGTTTGCGCGAAAGCATGACTATCTTTCTGCACGGCTTAAGACCAAAGGGATTACCTTCAATTATCACGATAATGCCACCAGTGTCTATGAGGCGGTATTTGCACGAGGCGACAGACGCTGTGGAAAGTTGCTTCTTGCAGCCTTTCAAAACGGCTGTAAGTTTGATGGGTGGTCGGAACATTTCAATCAGGCCGGATGGGAGAAAGCCTTTGTGGATAGCCAGATAGACCCCGCATTTTATACGGAAAGAAAGCGCAGTTTCGATGAGATTTTCCCATGGGATATGATCGACTGTGGCATTTCCAAAGATTTTCTTCAGAAGGAAGCAGAACGGGCCTATGAGGAGGTTACCACCAAGGATTGTCGTCACGGCTGTGTAGCCTGCGGCATCAATCGCTATGCAAACTGCCAGATGGAGGGTATTTATGAATAGATATGTCATCAAATTTGAAAAAAACGGCTATGTGAAATATACCTCCCATTTAGACCTTTTGCGGATATTTAAACGCTCTTTTAAGAAAACCGGTTTTGCCCTTCAATATTCCCAAGGGTTCAACCCTCATCCAAAGATGGGATTTGCTCAGCCCTTATCTCTGGGATACAGCAGCCGATGTGAACTCATCGAATTTGAGACCATAAAATTTCATGAACCGGAAGATATTTTAAACAAGATGAGCATAGCCATGCCAGAGGGATTAAAACTGGTTTCCTGTACTGCCTTTAATACCAGCACAAAATCTTTGGCGGCCGAAGCGGACAGCGCTGTCTATCAAGTATGGATTCCCATATCCCATGACATTTCCCAGGAAGAGTTGGAAACCATGATAAAGGATTACGTGAATCAACCTGAAATCGTTGCCATGAAGCGGCAAAAAAAGACGAAGAAACTGGCGCCGGTCAATATCCAGAAGCAGATACGAAATATAAAAGGTAAGGTGGAGGCAGCAGAGGATGGAAACCATATATTATGTTTAACCATGCTACTGGACTGCGGCAGCGCCTCCAACCTAAGCCCAGAACTGGTCATTTCAACATTCTGTTCCTTCGCCGGAATCGATACCCCCAGGTACGAGATAGAGGTGGAACGATTTCAACTAAATTTTGTAAATAATTTACAATTTTAAATTGACAAGGCCTTCCTTTTAATGTAAAATTATGGAATAAAGGGAGGCTTTTTTATGATAAAAGGAAATTTGGATTTGAGCCAATTAAAAGAATTTCTTTTAAGAAACAGCGCTTGTATCAAAAAATGGGCGTTACCGGCAGTGGTAGTTTTTGCGTTAGCTATCTTTTGGGTCTTTGGAGGAAGTAATAAGGAAGGGATGGAAATCGTTGAAAAGGACCAGGGGAGTTCGGCAGGCATTACAGAATCACAGGAAATAGATATAGTTGGAGAACCAACAGAACAAGGGATGATCTATGTGGATCTAGGAGGCGCTGTGGTCATGCCTGGCGTTTATGAAGTAACCACAGGAACCAGATTGTTTCAGATCATTGAAAAGGCTGGCGGACTGCTAGAGGATGCTGATACAGACCACATCAATCAGGCAGAAATCGTTGGCGATGGAGATAAGATTATCATTGGCAGCAGGGATGAAAACAGTCCATATTATACAGGACAGTTGGATGGGGCTTCTTCAGAAAACAGTGGGCATAGTGGTAAATCCCCAGTAACAGAAACAGATGATGGCCTTATAGTTGATATCAATTTGGCTGATGAGACACAACTACAGTTGATTCCTGGCGTTGGGCCCTCCACAGCAAGAAAAATTGTGGAATATAGAGACGCCAATGGCAAATTTAATAAAATTGAAGATATTAAAAATATCAGTGGCATTGGAGAGAAAACTTTTGAAAATATGAAAGATTTTATCATTGTCTGAATAACTGTTTCCAGTATCGTAAACAATATTCATGAGGTGATGAATATGTATACTAGAAGAAAACGGAATTATAAGGCACGAAATTACAGAACTTTCGTCTTTTCTGCAGTTATCGTGACGCTGTGTCTGCTGATTGTGGCTATCGCCTGGCCAACAGAAACAACTCCAGAGCCAGCCTATGGTAATCAACCGGAAGATGGAAAGGATGATTTTAATTTAACAGAGAAAAATCAGCCTGTATCAGGTCAAACGGACTCGCCAGATGACAATCATGATGATGGAGACGATGATGGGGATGCAAATGAAGAAGATGATGATAAAGACGGTGATGATGGAGAATATTTTGATGGTCATGACTCAGAAGTAAGTGGGCAGCCCAATGAAAATAACATGACGGGAGAGAATCAGTCATATTATTTAATCAAGAGAGCAGGCGAACAGATTGTAGTTTACTTTTGCAATGAAGCCGGTCAGTTGGTGCAGCTTGAAACTACGGAGATTCTCTATCCTCTTTTGGGACCAGAGGATCAAAAACTGTTTGACGAGGGAATAAAGGTAAATACCCAAGAAGAACTCGGCGTTCTGCTCCAGGATTTCGAAGGGTAGGAACATCATAGTATGAAAACAACAACAAAAAAAGGGTTCATGAAAAGCGGCTTTATCTTTCTCATCACTCTCCTAATTATCGGAGGGATTGGTTTTGGCTCCAAGTATATGGGGGAAAGTCAGGAAGCCATGAAGGTGGTAAGTGAACGGGTACTCATTCCAGGCGGACAGTCAGTGGGAATACAGATGAATGTACGCGGCGTACTTGTGGTTGGTCTGGAAGAGATTGAAACTGAAACGGGGATAGTTAGTCCAGGATATTTAGCGGGCCTGCAAATTGGAGATATGATTCTCTCCATCAATGATCAGCCCGTCTATTATGCCGGAGATGTGGAAAAAATCGTAAATCAGGCAAAAGGAAAACTTCACTTACAGATTCAAAGAAAAGATGAAAAGATGGAATTTACACTAAAGCCAGTAAAAAGCTATGAGGATAACACTTATAAGATTGGTCTGTGGGTAAAAGAGAGAATCGCTGGTATTGGAACCCTTACATTTTATGATCCATCTACAGGAATTTTTGCAACTTTAGGTCATGGAATATATGAAAGTCAAACAGGTACTTTGCTTGAAGTTGATAAAGGCGAGTTACTTCATACAGAAGTAAAATCCATTCAGGAAGGAAGCGCTGGAAAGCCTGGTGAGATTCGCGGTATCTTTTATGGAAGCGAACCGCCTTTAGGAAAGGTGAAACTCAACAGTCAATATGGCATTTATGCACTTAGTCAGGAAAACAATATATTAGATGGGATAGAACCTATGGTGATGGCAACACAGGATCAAATAGAAGAAGGCCCTGCCACAATTCTAACCACCATAGATGGGAATCAAGTGGAAGCATTTGAAATTGAAATCGAAAAGGTCAATCAGCAGGATGAGATAGCCGGTAAGGGCTTGGAAATTAAAGTGACAGATAAGCGACTGCTTTCCTACAGCGGTGGTATTGTCCAGGGTATGAGCGGTAGCCCTATCATTCAAAACAATCGAATTGTAGGTGCGGTTACCCACGTACTTGTCAATAATCCGACAAAAGGCTACGGTATTTTTGCAGAGTGGATGGTGGAAGAAGGCGAAAAGGCGTTAAAATTATATTAAACTATCGTGTAAAGTCGCCAGGTGTAACAAAAAGTTGCGTTTTTCATATGCACATGTATGGAAATTGTATTAAAATGAGGATGTGTGTAAGAGTTGGTAATATTTACCGACATTAGAAAGTATATGTGTATTTGGAGGAAAGAAATGGAGAAAGCGATGGAAGTGAGTGAGGGCAGGAAAATCATGATCGGTGTGATTGACGACAACAAAGACTTCTGCGATGTAGTAACTGACTATATCAGCAAACAAGAAAATATGGAAGTCATGTTTGTTGCCAATGATGGGTTAGAAGCCGTTGGAATGTTAGAGAGCGGACTGGAACCAGATGTGCTGATTTTAGATTTAATTATGCCACATCTGGATGGCTTCGGCGTATTGGAGGAGCTAAATGGGATAGAAATGAAAGCCTATCCCCGTATTATCATGACCTCTGCAGTAGGTCAGGATGCAATTATTCAAAAAGCTATGAGTATGGGTGCACAATATTACTTAGTAAAACCGATCAACTTATCCATGTTGATGAAACGAATCAATCAGCTCAGTGAAGCTAGTGCGAATCTGTTTATTCAACATGAAAATTCAAATCTGAGAAAGGCATTAGTTTTGAAAGATTCTCTTGCAACCAATGAACTGGAAGTGGATATTACCAACATGATTCACGAGGTTGGCGTACCGGCCCACATTAAAGGGTATCAATTTCTTAGGGATGCGATTACATTGGTGGTTTCCAATAAGGAATACCTCAATGCTGTAACCAAAGAATTATATCCTACTGTGGCAGCTATGAATAACACCACGCCAAGCCGTGTTGAACGGGCTATCCGCCATGCCATCGAATTAGCGTGGAATCGGGGTAGAATCGAAACCTTGGAAGCGCTATTTGGCTACACTGTTAAAAATGACAAAGGAAAACCGACTAATAGTGAGTTTATCGCCATTATCGCGGATAAACTTCGTCTGGAACGGAAGGTCGGCTGACTAACTTTGTCAACTGAAATCCCATGAAAAAACCGCCTCGAAAGAGGCGGTTTTTTCATGTACATTTCATATACAAAAATGCGTAAACACATAAAAGAAAAATATGGGCTAAAATGTGGTATATGGAAGCGTTTATTGAATCATGACCTTGAAAGACTTAAGGCGTCATGGTATAATGAACGCATGGCGATGCACGCTTTAGCTATGCTGATGTACGCGCCAGCGTTGCCGCAAGGAAGCGTTCATTGAATCATGACCTTGGAAAGCCTGTGATGTCATGGTATACTGTTTATCAGAGAAAAGGAGGAAGTCATGATTACACCAGAAATGATTGAACGCATCAATGCGTTAGCCCATAAAAAAAAGACAGAAGGGCTTACAGAGGCAGAAGCTGCCGAACAGAAACAGCTTTATCAGGAATATTTGGCGGCTTTTCGCGCTAATTTAAAGGCGCAACTGGACAACATTGAGATTGTAGATGAGGACAAGCTGCCTCAATAACCGGAATTTCACGAAATATAGGCGAAAAACTACCGAAAAATAAATAAATTTTGATTAGAAGCCGGGTTTTGACAAATTTCTCGGCTCTTTTATTATATAGTGTTTATATAATTTCTGTTATTGGAAACAGATAACAAGAAAACCTACCAAAGAAAAGGGGAGCGGTAGAGAGATGAAAAAGCGCTATATAAAAATGGGAATCAAAAGAACCATAACAGCAGTGTGTATTTTATGGATGCTGCTGTTTACCACTATGCTGGCCTTCGCAGAGGATCACACTGACAAAGATGTGATAGAATCTCTGGTCATGGAACGAACAGAAATTATGGGGGACTTTTTAGCCAGCAAGACCAGTTATTGGGAAACGGCAGAAAAATTGGAAACGATTGAAACAGGCCGTCTTTTGACAGAGGATTTAGACAATTTACGGGCCAGCTTTCGCACTGACATTGAATATATCGAAAACTGCCAAATCAAAGATGTGACCTTTACCAAAAGCGACGACGATATGCTTTGCGCCGTAGTGGAGATGGAGTGGGAACTTTGCGGACTTTCAGGGAAGGAAAAGATCAACAACTATTATAGCGTCATCTGCAAAAAAACAGGGAACTCCTTTCAATTAGTTCAGTTTTTTTAGGAAAATACTGTTTAAGTAGAAATAAATATTGGTATAATAAAGACGGTTAACAAATGAGAAATGGCCCCAGTAGTTTGTGGCTCTCGCATATAAAGGAGTAAAATCAATGAGAAACGTATACTTAGACTATTCAGCAACAACGCCGGTAAAAGAAGAAGTTCTGAAAGAAATGCTTCCATATTTTACAGAGCAGTTCGGTAATCCGTCCAGCTTGTACGACAAAGGCCTTGAGGCAAAGGAAGCTGTCATCTGCGCCAGAGAGCAGGTGGCCCAGTTAATCGGCGCAAAACCGCAGGAAATCTTCTTTACAGCTGGCGGAACGGAATCAGATAACTGGGTTGTCTTTGGAATTGCAGATAAATTGAAGGAAAAGGGAAACCATATCATCACCACCAAGGTGGAACATCACGCCATGTTACACTCATGCCAGTTCTTGGAAAAGCACGGATATGACGTGACCTATTTGGATATTGACAAAGATGGATTGGTCAGCCCCGATGCACTTGAAAAAGCCATCACCGATAAGACTGTCCTCATCAGTATCATGATGGTAAACAATGAAATTGGAACCGTACAGCCTATCAAAGAGTTGGCGGCTATCGCTAAAGCGCATAAGATTTTGTTCCATACCGATGCGGTGCAAGCCCTTGGCAATGTACCAATCGACGTGAAGGACCTTGGGGTAGATCTGGTATCTCTGTCCTCTCACAAAATCTATGGCCCGAAGGGTTCCGGCGCTCTGTATATTCGTAAGGGCGTGCAGCTTTCCAACTACCTTCATGGGGGCGCCCAGGAGGGAAGAAAGAGAGCAGGCACAGAAAACCTTACCGGAATTGTCGGATTCGGTAAGGCAGCTGAACTGGCCCGTATTCATTTCGATGAGCATGTGGCCCATTGCAGCAGTCTTAGAAATCATCTGGTAGAGCGGGTTTTGGCAGAGATTCCTCATGCCTATGTAAACGGTTCCATGGAACATAGACATCCAGGCAATGCAAACATTACCTTTGAATACATCGAAGGCGAAGCGATTTTACTGCTGCTGAATCAAGCAGGAATCAGCGTTTCCACCGGTTCCGCCTGTTCATCGGCCTCTTTGGAACCGTCCCATGTGCTTTCGGCCCTGGGAGTTCCGGTAGAGATGATTCATGGTACGGTTCGCTTTACCATCGGCGACTTTACCACATTAGAAGATGTGGATTATGTGGTGGACACTCTGAAGACCGTGGTGTCCAGATTAAGAGAAATTTCATCAGTAAATATGGAGAAAGGTTGGTAAGAACATGGCATTATATAACGACGTAGTAATGGATCACTTTTTAAATCCAAAGAATGTGGGAGAACTGGAAAACCCTGATGGTAGCGGTATCTACGGCAGTCCGGTCTGCGGCGACATGATGCAGATTCAGATTATGGTAGAGGACGATAAGATTACCGACGCCAGATTTAAGACCTTTGGCTGTGGTTCTGCCATCGCTTCTTCCAGCATGGCTACCTCCATGATTATTGGAAAAACCATTGAGGAAGCATTGCAGATTACCAACAAGCAGATCATCGACGAATTGGGAGGCCTACCTCCTGTCAAGGTTCACTGCTCCGTTCTGGCAGATAGAGCGATTAAAAACGCCATTTACGATTATGCCATGAAGAACGGTAAGACATATGCAGCGCTGGAAGGTTACGATCCTGAGGCAGACGATGATGAGGATGAACATGGAGTCGAGGAATAATCATTTAGATAAAAACAAAGTGGTATTAGGCTTAAGCGGCGGAGTGGACAGCACCGCCGCTGCTTTGTTATTGCAGAAAAAGGGATATAGGGTGATCGGTTATTTTTTCGATACGGAGGGAAATAACCTGAATGGCCGAAGAGAAGCTGAACGTGTGGCTGCAGAACTGGGCATTGATTTCATCTACGAAGACGTATCCTGCTGTTTTCAGGAAATGGTGGTGGAAAATTTCTGTTCAGAGTATCTCTGTGGGCGGACCCCCAATCCATGCATTATCTGCAATCCCAACATAAAGTTTCAGAAACTCATAGAAGTGGCAGACCGGGAAGGAGCCTATTATATTGCCACCGGTCACTATGCCCGCGTATATCACGATAGCTGTAGGAATCTATATTTTGTTCAGCAAGGCGCTAATACAAGGAAGGATCAGTCCTATATGCTGTATCGACTGGGGCAAAATGTACTGAGCCGGCTGGTGTTTCCTCTGGGGAATATGGAGGACAAAGAAGAGATTCGCCAGCTTGCCAGGGGCAGTGGTCTCTCCAATGCAGAAAAAAAGGATAGTCAGGAAATCTGTTTCATATCAGACGACGATTACGCCTCCTATATAGAAGGAAAAGGATATATTGCACCTTCTGGCGATTTTGTGGACAAAGAAGGAAATATACTAGGGCAACATAAGGGCATTTTACATTATACCATGGGACAGCGAAAAGGCCTTGGCATTGCTCTTGGAAAGCCTGTATTTGTGACAAAAATTGATCCTGAAAAGAATCAGGTGATCTTAGGCGATAATGAAGAACTGCTTAGCCATGTGGTTCTATCTACCGACCATGTAATCACAGAGGCTATCATGGATATGGAGGGAAGAAGGGTACAGGCAAAGGTTCGCTATTCGGCTCGTCCTGCTGCTGCGGTGATTCATGTGGAAAGAGTGGCGGAGGATGTGGCTGCATATCAAATCAGGACAGTGTTTGAAGAGCCTCAACGAGCGGTTACGCCAGGGCAATCGATTGTCTTTTATGATGGCGATGTGGTCGTTGGCGGTGGTTTTATCCAAGGTTCTATAAGATAAAAATTATCTGAAAATTTTTTGCATTTTTTATGCCTGTCGATTTGCAAATTGGCAGGCTTTCTTATATAATGAAGTGGTATCGTTAGCGATACCTTGGGAAAGGAGTTTTTCGTTATGGGAAGAGAAAATTTTAGCTCCCGTCTAGGATTCATTCTGGTTTCTGCAGGCTGTGCTATTGGCATCGGAAATGTATGGAAGTTTCCTTATTTATGCGGTGCATACGGCGGAGCTGCATTCATTTTAATTTATTTGATATTCCTTGTCATCATGGGAATTCCGGTTATGGTCTGCGAATTCGCTGTAGGAAGGGCCAGTAGAACCAGCGTGGCCATGAGTTTCGATAAACTGGAACCATGGGGAACCTATTGGCATACCCACAAAATTATTGGCATCAGTGGCTGTTATCTATTGCTCATGTTTTACACTTCGGTGGGTGGCTGGCTGATGAATTATTGTGTAAAGGGTTTTTCAGGAGATTTTCAAAACATAGAAAAAGACGCCATCGAAGGAATGTTCGGCGACATGATGGCTGATACATCCGGCATGATTTTCTGGACAGTTCTGATCTGTATCATCGGCTTTGTTATCTGTGTTTTTGGCCTGCAAAATGGAGTAGAGCGGGTTTCCAAGTTTATGATGGTAGCGCTTCTTGCGATTATGGTGATTCTCGCCATTCGTTCCGTTTTTTTACCAGGCGCACTCTCGGGTGTGAAGTTCTATCTGATTCCTGACTTTAAAAAAATGGCTGAAATTGGCATCGGAGATGTGATTTTTAATGCCATGAGCCAAGCCTTTTTTACGTTATCGATTGGTATCGGCGCCATGTTAATCTTTGGTAGCCATTTAGACAGAAGGAGAAGTCTAACGGGTGAAGCTGTCAGCATTACACTGCTGGATACCTTTGTGGCACTGACCTCTGGTTTTATCATCATTCCTGCCTGCTTTGCTTTTGCCATCGAGCCAGGTGCAGGCCCAAGCCTGATTTTTATCACTCTGCCTAATATATTTTCTCAAATGGCTATGGGACAGTTATGGGGCGGACTGTTTTTCTTGTTCCTGACTTTTGCTGCTCTAACTACCATTGTGGCGGTTGTGGAAAATCTGGTTTCCTTTAATATCGATCTCTTCGGCTGGTCTCGTACCAAGAGCGTTCTGGTTAGTGGTATTCTGCTTACAATTTTGAGTATGCCTTGTGTTCTTGGATTCAATCTATGGTCAGGGATACAACCATTTGGCGAAGACTCTACCATTATGGATTTAGAGGATTTTATCGTATCTAACAATTTATTGCCTCTGGGCAGCATGGGCTACATACTGTTCTGTACCTGCAGAAACGGCTGGGGATGGAAAAATTTCATAAGGGAAGCAAATCAGGGCGAAGGCATGAAATTCCCCGTTTGGCTTAGACCTTATGTACAGTATGTGATTCCATTGATTATTGCGGTGATTTATCTAAAGGGATACTATGATAAATTTTACGGGCAGCCTATTTTGGTATTTCTTGGATGGATGGCCCTGGCAATAGCCCTTTTGATTTTCGTTATATACTGCGTATTTGTGCGAAAGAAAATTTAAAAATACAAAAAAACGCCAGTATAAAGTCGCTTCTCTTTTTCCATACTAATTGATGAAGGGGAGTGATGAAAAATGAACAAGGCAACAAAAGGAGTTATGATTGCCACTGCAGTGGGTGCTGCAGCAGCTGCGGCCTATTCGTCCATGAAACCGTCTGCAAAGCGGGAACTGAAAAAGGACTTTAGAAATACCTTTAATCACATCGATGATATGAAAAATGAAATCGGCGATGTGACAAAAGATATGAGAGACATGGCCCGCAACTTGAAAAATCAAATGTAAAGAGCTGAATTAGATTCGAAAAGTCTATGGGAAACCATAGACTTTTTGAATCGGCCATGGTAAAATATTTCAATGGGGATTTCCCATTTTTTGAAGCAGATGCAACTTTCAGGAGGAAATTTACATATGGACAAATTAGGTTTAAATGAAATCAGAAAGCTATTTCGGGATTTCTATGAGAGCAAGGGACATTATCCTGCTAAAAGCGCTTCTCTCATCCCGCAAAATGATAAGAGCCTTCTCATTATCAATTCTGGTATGGCACCGTTAAAGAACTATTTCTCCGGTGTAGAAACACCGCCGGCTAGACGTATGACTACATGCCAGAAGTGTATCAGAACCGGAGATATCGATAATGTGGGTATCACCTCAAGACATGGTACCTTTTTTGAGATGCTGGGAAGTTTTTCCTTTGGCAACTATTTCAAAGAGGAATCCCTGGAATGGGGGATGGAATTTATCCGCGACTATTTGAAAATGCCTATGGATAAGATTTGGGCTACTGTCTATGAGGACGACGATCAGGCTGTAGAAATCTGGAAAAAGCTAGGCATGCCAGAGGAGAGAATCGTTCGGCTGGGCAAGGAGGACAATTTCTGGGAAATCGGCCTTGGCCCATGCGGTCCATGCTCTGAAATCTATTTTGATAGAGGTCCCGAATACGGCTGTGGCAGCCCAGATTGTAAGCCGGGCTGCGACTGCGATAGATATTTGGAATTTTGGAATCATGTATTCACTCAGTTTTCCAGGGAAGAGGACGGTTCCTATACGCCGCTGGAGCATCCAAACATTGATACGGGTATGGGTCTGGAAAGACTGGCTTGCATCATGCAGGGTGTAGATTCCATCTTCGATGTAGATACCATTCGTCATATTTTAAAGGGCGTTGTTGAAAAATCTGGAGTAGAATATAAGGATGGACAGGCTCCGACCGATGTTTCCATCCGCATTATCACAGACCATCTTCGTTCCATAACTTTTATGATTGCTGACGGCATCATGCCGAGCAATGAAGGAAGAGGGTATGTATTGCGTCGTCTGCTCCGTCGTGCGGCTAGACATGGAAGACTCCTTGGCATTGAAGGTAAATTTTTAGTAGAACTGTCAAACAAAGTCATCGAAGTGTCTGGAGAAGCGTATCCAGAGCTCATAGAAAAGAAAGCATATATCCAAAAAATTATCTCCGTAGAAGAGGATAAATTTGCAGATACCATCGACCAGGGTGAAGCTATCATTCTGGATTATGTAGAGGAAATGAAGGCTACTGGCCAGACGGTTTTAGATGGAGAAAAAGTATTTAAACTCTATGATACCTATGGATTCCCATTGGAACTTACTGAAGAAATTCTTGCGGAAAACGGATGCAGCGCTGATACAGAAGGCTTTGCAGTCAACATGCAGAAACAAAAGGAATTGGCTCGCGCCAATAGAAAATCCACCGATGAAGAAGCTTGGAAGGATGCGGATCATAGCGTAGAAGTTCCACCAACAAAATTTATTGGATATGATTCCTATATAGGAGAATGTCAGATATTAGCCATAGTAGGCGCAGATGGAATGACGAAAATTGCGAAAGCAGAGGAGACGGTACAGATTTATTTAGATCAAACACCGTTTTATGCGGAAGGCGGCGGTCAGGTTTGCGATAAAGGTGTTCTGTCAACTAGAAATGGAGATCTTGCAATCGTTAATTCTGTAGAAAAGGTAGACGGCGTATTCATTCATAAAGCGCTGGTAACAAAGGGAACTTTCTCTGTAGGCGCTACCGTTCTAGCTGCAGTGGATGGGCCAAAGAGAAACTGCACGGCCAGAAATCATACGGCAACCCACTTGCTGCAAAGAGCTTTACAACAGGTAGTTGGCAGCCATGTACAACAGGCTGGTTCCAGTGTTAATGAACATATGCTACGCTTTGACTTTTCACATTTTGAAGCGCTGACCAAAGAGGAATTAACGAAAGTTGAATTTTTGGTAAACCAAAAGATCAATCAGTTCCTACCAGTTATCATCAGTGAAATGTCCATGGAAGACGCCCAGAGACAGGGCGCTATGGCCCTGTTTGGAGAAAAATATGGAGATACAGTTCGCGTAGTTGATGTGGGAGGCTGGTCTGTAGAACTGTGCGGCGGTACCCATGTATCCAACTCGGGCCAGATCGGTGCGTTTAAGATTATTTCTGAAGGCGGCGTTGCTTCCGGCGTTCGGAGAATTGAGGCTGTTACAGGCACTGGCGTATTAACGAAAGCCAATGACGCGGAAGCCGTCATTAGTGAAATTGCCGATGTATTAAAAGTTAATAAAACGGTAGTGGTTGAAAAAGCTAAATCCATGGCTGAGGAATTAAAGAGCCTGAAAAAAGAGCTGGAAGAGATAAAGAAGGCTGCCATGGGCGGTGAAATCGATAAACTTTTAGCGGATGCCAAAGAAATAAACGGTGTCAAGCTGATAACCAAAAAATTTGAGGATTACGGCATAAATGATCTTCGTAATCTGTCCGATGACATCAAGGCTGTATCCAAAGGGATTATCATGGTGTTGGCTACGGTCAATGGACCAAAGGTTACTTTCCTAATTTCCATTACTGATGATTTACTGGAAAAGGGTTATCATGCCGGCAACATGATTAAACAGGTAGCGGCGGCCTGTGGCGGCGGTGGCGGCGGAAAGGCCGATATGGCACAAGCCGGCGCCAAAGATCCATCAAAGATTGAGGCTGCATTTGCACTTGCGGAAACTTTGATTTAATAGTATAATAATTACGTTGGTATGCTAAAGGCAGAAAGCAAAGACCTTATTGCAGAAGCTACACAGCAGAAAGGGGCTTGACAGATGGATAGAACAACCATTACGTTTAATTCTTTTAAGACGCAAAAGACCAATCGTGAGATCATTGAGGCGGTTTTTCATGCTTTAGAGGAAAAGGAATATAACGCAATCGATCAATTAGTTGGCTACATCATTTCAGGAGACCCGTCCTACATTACCAGCCATAATAACGCTCGTACCATGATTAAAAGCATTGACCGCGACGATCTTCTGGAAGAATTACTGCGTTATTACTTGGATAAATAATAAATTCGGTAATCAAGACGGACTTTAACCCTTTGTTAAAGTCCGTCTTTTTTAAGTGAGCCTCGAAATCTATGATTTCGCTAAGGCGAACTTATGCATAGATTCCACGGATAACACCGACCGTAGGGAGGTGAGAGCCGCAAGGAATCGACTGCTCAGTGAGGTTCCAAATCTCTGATTTGGCTAAACCGAACTTATGCAAAGGAGCCCCGCAAAACAACGAACATAGTGAGTTGGAGGACGGCAAGGCGACGACTGCTCAGTGAGGTTCCTGCTAAACCGATATAAACAAGGAAAGGAAAAATATGAGAAAGATAGGATTAGACGTAGGCGATAAAACCGTTGGCATCGCCATATCAGACCCTTTAAATATTACAGCACAGGGCATCACTACCCTGGAGAGGGTAGGTATTCGTAAGGATACTGGTAAAATCTTAGATATGGTAAAAGAATATGAATGTGATACCATTGTGATAGGCCTCAATAAGAAACTGGATGGCACTGACAGCATCCAAACGGAGAAGGTTTATGAATTCCGTACCATGTTAGAAAATAAAATGCGTAGCACTGGTATGAAAGGTATTGAAATCGTTTGGCAAGATGAGCGTCTGACTACAGTTATGGCAGAGCGAGTGTTAATAGACGCTGATGTAAGTCGAAAAAAAAGAAAAGAAGTCATAGATAAACAAGCAGCTGTGTTAATTCTGCAAAGCTATCTGGATAAATTAGCTTACGAAAAACGACAATCAGAGTAAATTCAACGAAACAGCTATCGCCGGGACGGGCTCTTAGAAGAAAAGGGCTCGTTTTAAAGCCAGCCATAACTATTCCTAAAATCACAATTTTGGGAATAGTTATACCTCTAAAAACAAGGATCGGAGGTTTGACGATGATTTTCTCGGATGTGTGTATTCTCAACGTACTGTTCTTGGTAGGATTCCCGATCCCAGTTTTAGCAATTATTTAGTTTTATCAATTACATATTGAATGATGCTATAATACTTATATGGTTATGTCGCCTTATTTATTTCTTTTTATTATGTAGTTTCTTATAAATTGTTTTCTCTATTCCATTGTCACAGTTTCTCATTTTTCGGACAACCAATATAACCCCTAAATTCTATATGTAAATCCCCTTTATAGAAATTTTAAAATACAATTCTTATAGACAAATAATAAAAAGCGAGGCTCTATTTTACGTTTTAAGCGATTTTTTATAAATAATCGATACTTTATACCTTTAAAAAATTTACACGGCAACTGGAATCTGAATTGTCATCCCAGAATGAAGCTCATCAGCTGAAATATTGTTAATCTGACATAATGTATAGACTGCATGACGAACATCATCGGTATCTGACATATATGTCTGTGCGATATCCCATAAGGTATCTCCAGAAGTAACCTTTAAATCCATATAGGACACTTTGGTTAAGCTGTCTGCAGTGCCAGTACCCAATGCAAAGTTCAGAGTTGTGGTTAATAATAAAATCATAATGACTACAAATAAGGTAAATCTAAATCTATTTGCGATTCTATATCTTCTCATTGGCTATGCTCTCCTTTTGAAACATTTGTTCTTTTTTATAATATAGCAGAATGAATGTTCTTTGTCAAGAAAAAATAAAACAAATGTTCTCAAATCTGTGAAAATAAAAAGTGCTGCCTAAAGCAACGCCTAAAACTGTTTGAGCTATATCCAATTTTCCATTTCTGCCTGTATGTATGAGACACATTTTTCCTGGACGACAGCGCACTGAGCCATGCTTCTTCATCTTGAATCATTCCTGCTTTGTAGGCGGTCTTAATCACCTGTCTTGGTGAGCCGCTTTTCCAAACATACCAGACGAACGCCTTCAATTCCATTGAATTCACATGGCACGATGGAAACCTCTGTATATCCCAGCTTCTTATACAAAGCTCTGGCTGCCATATTTTTCTCATTGGTGTCCATACGAAGATAAGGGCAGCCTTGCTCCCTTGCATAGCTTTCATAAAACTTTACAAATTCAGTACCATAGCCACTGCCTTTTACTGATGGAGATACCACTAAAGTATGTAGAACCATAATCTGTTCATCAGATGCAGGATAGTTCCAGGTGGCCAAAGCGTATTCTGGAACCTGTTCTTGGTTGATTTTGGCAGCAGCAACAATCTGTCCGTCAATCTCTTCCACAAACATTTCTTCTACGTGTATAGAGTCTTCAGCCGTCTTCCTGGTGGGATAAACGTTTCTAATCCAGCCAATAGAAGTTCTTCCGACTTCCTCTTCTGTATGAATTTCATCATAAATCTCACTGATTCTGTCGATATCTTTTAAACATGCTTTTCTAAACATTCACACATACCCTCCAACTATTTCTTTGAAATCCTAGCATAAATATGATCCAGGTAGCTATTTATTTTCTTGCGGAATAAGATGCAAAGCAAAAATGCAATGACGGCAATGACGCTTACAACACCCAGCGCAATATAATTTTCCTGGTAAAGGAACATACCCATGAGCAGACATCCAATCATGCCTGGAAGCCGGCCCACCACCGAGAGCAGCAGAAATGGTTTAAAGCGCATCTCCGAAACCCCAGCAGCATAACTGACCATATCCTTTGGAATACCAGGAATCAAATAGAGCAAGAACACGATGGTATAGGCCTGCTTGGAATTGAGTCGTGCCACATAATATGACATTTTCTCCTCGCCGAAGAACAGATGAAGAAAATCTCTTCCTAGTATCTTTGCCAGATAATAGGATATGGCAGTGCCGATAATGGCTCCAATCATGGCATAGAGCAGCGCAGCCCAAAAACCATAGAGAAAGCCGGCGGCCATTTGAAAGACCTGCCCTGGAATGACACTGATAACGATTTGCAGCACCTGAAGACCGATATAGACAAAGATAGATTCCGTCTCATATCGCTGTAAAAAAGCTACCACATCATGATAATCCTTAAAAGATGCTAGCAAATCCTTTTGACAAAAGAATATGTAGAGTGGAATACCGATTACAATGGCCAGCAGCACAGCGACTTTCAAAATAGAGATGAAGAGCCGCTTAACATTATTCTTTTTTTCTTGTTTGATGTTCTCAATTCCCATTATGTTTTTATCCCCTTGTTTTATGCTGTTATAATTTCAGCAGGTCCTTCTTCAGCAATGCATCGATGGATTTCATGACGCCAAATTTGGAATGTTCATAGGTAAGCCCCCCTTGAAAGTACACGTTATAAGGCGGTCTGATCGGTGCATCCGCAGAAAGTTCGATGGATGAACCCTGAACAAAGGCGCCTGCTGCCATAACCACCTGTGACTCATAGCCCGGCATATCCCAAGGTACCGGACTGACATGGGCATCGATTGGCGCTGCTGCCTGTATGCCTTCACAGAAGGTTACCACTGCCTCCGGACTGCCTAAACAGATAGCCTGAATGATGTCGCTACGAGTATCCTCCGCCTTTGGACAGATCTCATATCCTAGTTTTTCATAAGCTTTGCCACACAGAACAGCCCCCTTTACTGCTCCATTGACAACCTTTGGTGCAAGAAACATGCCCTGGAACATGGCCCTGGTTTGTCCGAAGGTCAGTCCACATTCACCACCGATACCTGGACAAGTCATGCGATACTGAATTTTGTCGATTAAATCAGCTCTGCCGGCCACATAACCACCGGTAAGAGCCAGACCGCCGCCCGGATTCTTGATGAGAGAACCAGCGATTACATCGGCGCCCACATCGGTGGGTTCCAGTACATCTAAGAATTCTCCATAACAGTTATCCACCATCTTTACGATGTTGGGATTGATTTCCTTTACAAATTCCGCCCACTGCCGGATCTGGTCGATGGTAATGGCCTTTCTCCAACCATAGCCAGTGGCCCGCTGTACCGTTACCATTCTGGTTTTTTCAGAGATGGCCTTTCGTATCCCTTCCAGATCGATAGAACCGTCTGGTAACAGTTCCACCTGCTTATAGGTTATGCCGTAATCTTTAAGGGAACCATTGCCCTCGCCACGGATGCCGATGACCTCTTCCAGCGTATCGTAAGGACCGCCGGTACAATAAATCAATTCATCTCCTGGTCTTAACACTCCCAATAAGGTGATAGCTAGAGCATGGGTGCCGTTTACAATAGTTGGACGTACCAGAGCGCCATCGGTATGAAAAATATCTGCATAAAGTCTTTCCAAGGTCTCACGGCCAATATCGTCATAGCCATATCCGGTATTCCAGCGGAAATGCATATCGCTGATTCTGTTTTTCTGAAATGCATCCAGGATTTTATACTGATTATATGCCATAATGTCGTCTAGGGCGGCAAACTGGGGTGCAACCTCTGCCTCTGCCCAGTCAATCAGGTCTAAAACCCGCTGGTCGATGTTGAATTTTTCCCTTAATAACTGCTGTGTATAGTTCATATCTATATTATTTTTCCTTTCTTTCGATTTCCCATTCCATATCCTTTACCAAATCTCGCTTAACTCCCATCTTGTGACGAGCATAGAGTTGAGTGGTTGTCACCTGTTCATGATCCAAAAGAGCCTGTACGTCAAAGATAGAGTTTCCTCTACCGATCAGGCTGGTAGCTGCCGTGGCCCGCAGCTTATGAGGACTATATCCACCGTGTTTGGATGTATCCAGAGCAATGGCTGTGTATTTCTTAACCAACTCTCGAATTTGCCGCTCTGTCATCCGTCGGCCCTGCAGCGACAGAAATAAAGCATCCTCATGTCCCTCCTGGATTCTATCCTCATTAGGTCGTTCTAATTCCAGATAGTCCTGCACCACCATAGTGACCGAATCGTTTAAAGGCATCAAGGCTTCCTTTCCACGCTTGCGATAAATCTTAAACTCCCCCCTGTTCCACTGAAAGGAGGAGATATTGAGCTGCTGCAATTCGGAAAGGCGAAGACCATAGGTAAGAAACATGACCAAAATAGCTTTATCACGCAGTTTGGTCTTTTCCCAGTAAGACTTTTCATGGGCTGTGAGCCCCGTTCCGCTGGTGACCGCATCCAGCATAATCATTACCTCATCGTCCTGAAGAGCCTTGATTTCCCGCTCTCCCGGCTTTGGCACTCGAATAGGGTCAAACCCGTCTGTGATGTTTTTTTCCAAAAGACCGTCCCGATAAAGTTGTTTAAACAGTACGGAAACCGCAGATTTCTTTCTTGCTAAAGTCTTATTGGTATTTTCATAGATATAGACGTTTTTCTCTGTCTCCACCTTGTATTTGCGGCAATAATCGATAAACAGATTCACATCTACTGCTTGTACGGCTGCCAACTCGGAAAGCTTAATCTTATCAGTAGTTTCTGCCTCTGTTAAATCGGTTTCCTTTACCAGATACTGAAAGAAAAATCTGACGTCATGAAGATAGGCCAGTCTGGACTGGGGAAGCACATTTCCCCTAAGATATGCGAAATAGCCTCGTAGGAATCCTGGAAGCTCTTTTTCTATGGTCTCACATTGGAGAAAAATATCGTTTTCCTTCTCTATAATGTTGTCCGGTTTATCGGTTTTATTGTGGATTCTTATTTGTTTTTCAGCCATTTGATGATTTCCTCTGTTGCAATTTCATCTGTGTCATACTCGCTCAAATTGAACCAATGCATATCCTCATAGCGGCGAAACCAGGTCAACTGCCGTTTTGCCAGATGGCGGGTATTCTTTTTTATCAGCTCGATGGCCGATGGCAAATCATACAGACCTTGTAAATAGCCGATAATTTCCTTATAGCCGATTCCCTTCATAGAAATATCCGATTCAGTCAGCCCCATGGACATCAGGTCTTTCACTTCATCAAAAAGCCCCTGCTCCACCAGCGCATCTACTCTATCATTGATTCTACCATAAAGTTCCTGGCGGTTCCTAGTCAATCCAATTAAGATTGGATGATAATTCTTACATTTTTCTTTACAATTTCTAAAGTCGCCGATATGATTACCGCTGCTGGCTCCTTCTATGGCCCGAATCACCTTTTTCACATTGTTGGGATGGATTCGCTCTGCTGCTGCGGTATCCAGCTGTTTCAGCTTTTCATGGAGATAGAGCGCCCCATAAGTATTGGCCTCTGCTTCCAGCTGTTTTCGCAATTCCGGCGTACTTGGCGCCTGACTAAAATCCATTTCATAGAGCAGTGAGTTGAGATACAGCCCTGTTCCGCCTGCAATGACAGGGGTCATTCCTTTGCAAAATATATGGTCTATGGCTTTTCTTGCAAGTCCCTGATACTCTGCTACAGAGAACGGGGTCCTAGGGTCTATTTCGTCTACCAGATAATGTTTTACTTGCTTCCGTTCTTCTGCTGTAGGCTTGGCGCTGCCGATGTCCATATAGCGATATAGCTGCATGGAGTCGCAGGAGACAATTTCCCCGTGAAACGCCTTAGCCACCTCTATGGCATAACGGGTTTTTCCTACGGCAGTGGGCCCTGCTACCACGATAATGGTATCCTTCCTCATGATTGAATCCTCTTAAACAGTCGTTCAATTTCATAACGAGTCATACGGATCAAGGTTGGTCTGCCGTGAGGACAGCTAAAAGGATTCACACAGCCTTTCAAATCCTTTAATAAGGCTGACATCTCTTCCATAGATAGTCTGTCGCCTCCCTTTACCGCTGATTTACAGGACTTCATAATCAGCTTATCGATGACCACATGGTTGCGAAGGTCAGTGGAATCTGCCACACTTTCCACAAAATCGTGAAGAAAATCCTCTGCTTCTGTCAGGGTCATAAAAGTTGGGATTTCCGTGACTCGATATGTATTCATGCCAAAGGCTTCCAGAGTATATCCCATCTTTCTTAGGGCTGTTATCCATGTGAAACGTTCCTCATTGGCGGTGAGAGCCACCTCAAGCATCAACGGCATAAGAATAGGTTGCCGCGCCTTTTCCTCATTTTCGTATTCTCTTACCAGTTTCTCATAGAAGATACGCTCATGGGCAGCGTGTTGGTCGATGAGATAAAAAGCGTCCTCATCGATTGCAGTGATATAAGTGTTAAAAATACATCCAGTGATGTTCAGCCCATCCATATCGAAAGGCTTTAAAGCTGGCGGCTTAACAGCCAGTCTCTGTCTTGGCGGCAAGGCCGGCTGCACCTCTTGCACTTTTTGTTCCTGGGGTTCCTCTTTTTCAAAGGAAGGCAGCTTTATCTTTTTGATGGAAGGCGGAATGTGTTCTAATTTGGAGGTTACAGGTTCAATCGTTACTGGCTCTGGTTCCTCATTCTGGATATGCTCCAAGTTAGGGACGTTTGACAATAATATTTTTATGTCGACCTGTTCTTCCTTTTCGCTGTACTCCTTTGGCGTTTCTTTAAACAAGCTGGTCCCGCTGACCATAGCCTCCTTGGTTCCCAAAGCAGCCTTGATTCCTCGGGCGATGAAATCTATGACCTCCTGTTCTTTATCAAACCGAACTTCTCTCTTATTAGGATGAATGTTCACATCTAAATCGGAGGGGTCTGTCTCTAAAAACAGGTATGCTACTGGATATCTTCCCTCAAAGAGCCGTTCTCGATACCCCTCTGCAATTCCTTTTTCCATGACTTTACTCTTTACTACTCGACCGTTCACAAAAAATATCTGACTGGCTCTAGTATTTTTGCTCTGCGCTGGTGTGGAAATGTATCCTTCCAGTCTCATGTTCCCTGCTTCATAAGCTACTTCTGTCAGTAACTTGGGATTCACATTTTTATAGACTTTGGCAATGGTATGAAGACGATTGTTGCCTCCTCCCGTATGAAATAAAACCGTTCCGTTATTGACCAGTCTGAATCGAGTGGACTGATAAGCCAGGGACATCTGAGATAAAAAATCGATAATCAGGCTGCTTTCCGCCCCATCGCTTTTCAAAAACTTCAATCTGGCCGGTGTATTGTAAAACAGGTCGGTTACAATGAGGGTGGTTCCATCAGGACAGCCGGTAGGTTCATGGGTCACAACTTCGCCGCCATGAAAGAGAACCCTAGTTCCCATTCGAGTATCCCTGCATTTGGTCAGAATCTCCGTTCGGCTCACCGCACCGATGGAAGCCAGCGCTTCTCCTCGGAAGCCTAAGGTTTCGATGGCATCAAGGTCTCTGACAGTTGTAATCTTGCTGGTGGCATGACGAAGAAAGGCGGTTTCCACCTCATTCTCATGAATTCCACAGCCATCGTCGGTGACGCGGATATAGGACTTGCCGCCATTGCGAATTTCTACCACAATAGAGGTTGCTCCTGCATCCACTGCATTTTCAACCAGTTCCTTGACAATGGAAACGGGTCGCTCAATCACTTCACCCGCTGCAATCTTATCGGCGATGTTTTTTTCTAAGACCTTAATCATCGATGAATTCCTTTAACTCCTCTAATATTTTAAAAGCCTGAGAAGGTGTAATCTCCATGAGATTCACTTCACGAAGCCGTTCCGCCAGACTGATAGGCGCCAAGTCAAAGAGTGATAGCTGCTTTTCTTCGCCAGATGTAGCTGCCTCATCTGACTCCTTAATGCCAGTCATGTCTTTCTCCACCCTGATAGTCATGGAAGGCGCCCGCTCCAGCTCTTCCAGCTTGCTTTCCGCCCGGTTTAAAACTTTGTCAGGAATGCCTGCCAGCTTGGCCACATGGATACCATAGCTTCGGCTGGCGGAACCTTCTACAATCTTGTGAAGGAACACAATATTACCGTTATCCTCAGACACATCCACATTGAGATTTTTCACACCGAAAATCTGATCTTCCAGAACAGTCAGTTCATGATAATGGGTTGCAAACAGAGTTCTAATATGGGTATTTTCATTGCAGAGGTACTCCACGGCTGCCCACGCGATGGAAAGACCGTCATAGGTACTGGTGCCTCGACCGATTTCATCCAGAATCACTAGACTTCGCTCCTTGGCTGCTCCCAAAATATAGGATAACTCGCTCATTTCCACAAAAAAGGTGGACTGTCCCTGAGCCAGATTGTCCGATGCGCCGATTCTGGTAAAAATCCTATCTACCACGCCTATTCTGGCCTGCTCACAAGGTACAAAACAACCTGCCTGCGCCATTAAAACGATTAGGGCGGTCTGACGCATATAGGTGGATTTACCTGCCATATTAGGTCCTGTAATCAACAGCATACTGGATTCTTTATCATTAAGCCAAGTATCGTTGGACACAAACAGGCCGTCCTGAATGGTTCCCTCGATAACCGGATGACGTCCCTTGATGATTTCCAACTCCATAGACTCATCGATCGCTGGTTTTACATATCCCAGCCGGTCGCTGACTTCTGCAAAGGAACAAATTACATCCAGGCTGGCGATGGCTGCAGAAGTCCTTTGAATGGGCACGATATAGGCTTCGATTTCATTTCTAATCTGGGTAAACAAGTCGTATTCCAGCTGATTGATCTTGGTCTCCGCATTGAGTACCAGACTTTCCATCTCTTTCAATTCCGGTGTGATGTATCTCTCTGCGTTGGCCAAAGTCTGTTTACGGATATAGTTTTCCGGCACCATATCGTAAAAGGATTTGGTTACTTCCAGATAATAGCCGAATACCCGATTATATCCCACCTTCAAATTCCGAATACCGGTTCTCTCCCGTTCGGCGTTTTCCAGATTGGAAATCCAATGCTTTCCATCTCGGATAGAAAACTTCAAGTCGTCCAGTTCTTTGGAAAAACCATCCCGAATCAGGCCGCCTTCTCTGACGGAAAAAGGAGGGTCTTCCACAATGGCTTTCTCTATTAAGTCATAAACCCCTGTCAGGGGATCGATTTCTTCATCAATGCGCTGTAAAATTTTAGGGTTCATGGCGCTTTCCTGAGCCAAATCCAAAAGACAGGATTTCATCTCCGGCAGAACCATGATGGAGGATTTCAGCGCGATTAAATCCTTTCCATTGGCATTTCCGCAGGCAATCCGTCCGGTCAGACGTTCGAAATCATAGATTTCCTTCAGATTTTCCCGTAAATGATTTCTAAAAAGGGGCTGATGATATAAGACTTCTACCCCATCCAAACGCTCGTTGATCTGCTCTGCATTGTTCAGAGGTTCTCGAAGCCACTGTTTCATTTTGCGGCTCCCCATGGCTGTATGGGTTTTGTCAAGAACCCCAAGAAGAGAACCATTTACCTTTCTGTCATACAGGGTTTCCGTAATCTCTAAATTCTTTAAGGTGGCCTTGTCCAAAGCCATATGACCGCCTATTTCATAAAAATTGAAATGGGTCAGATGCTTTAAGGTCTGTTTCTGCGTTTCTAACAGATAGTTTAAAAGCACGCCCAGAGAAATCACTGCATAGGGACGAAAATCCAATCCCAAACCTGTAAGGGATATGGTATGAAACTGCCCTTTGATGACTTCCGTGCAGCTTCGCTCTGAAAAATAGGCATCACTATGTACATTGAGACAAACTTCTGTAATCTGTTTGATTTCTTCCACTGGATAGCGCTCTGAAAAACTCTGGCAGACGATTAACTCTTTGGCCTTTATTTTGACCAGTTCGTTTAAAAGGGTACCATAAAGGTCTGTTCCCATATATTCGGTCACATTCAGTTCCCCTGTGGAAACGTCGCAGTAGGATATGGAAAGCCCCTTTTCATCCATGTGGGCTACAGCCAGATAATTGTTTTCCTTCTCAGCCAACATGGACTGGGATGTGAGAGTGCCTGGAGTGACGATTTTAATCACTTCCCGTCTCACGATACCCTTAGCGGCCTTTGGGTCTTCCACCTGCTCGCAGATGGCCACCTTATATCCCTTTTCCACCAGTTTGGCGATATACCCCTCTGCGGAATGGAAAGGGACTCCGCACATGGGAGCCCTCTCTTCCTGACCGCAATTTTTTCCGGTTAATGTCAATTCCAATTCCTTGGACGCCAGCTTGGCGTCCTCGAAGAACATTTCATAAAAATCTCCCAGACGAAAAAACAAAATGCAATCCTCATATTCCTTTTTTATGTCCATGTATTGCTGCATCATCGGAGAAATTTTCATATTATGCTAAGTCCTTCCTTTTTTTCTAAATGAAGCCCCGCCTAAGGGGCCTTGGTAAAATATATTAAAATGAAACTATCTGTTGTTGTAAGCTTTAATGCCTTCTTTAATAATGTTGATACCAGCCTTCATATCCTCTGCATTGAGTACATAAGCGATACGCATATCAGACTGACCTACGCCTGGGGTGCTGAAAAATCCACCTGCTGGTGCGAACATGGCAGTTTCGCCGTCCACGTCGAATTCCTGTAATAGGAACATCAGGAAGTTTTCTGCATTATCCACTGGCAGTTGGCAAGTGATGTAAAATGCGCCTTCCGGTACGCCATATTTGATGCCTTCGATTTCGTTGAGCGCTTCTACAGATACGTTTCTTCTGTACTCGTACTCCTTCTTAATGTCATTGAAGTAGGACGGGTCCAGATTATACAGAGCTGCAGCGCCGATCTGGTCGATGGTTGGACAGCAAAGTCTGGCCTGGCAGAGCTTCATCAGGTTGCCCATCAGTTCCTCGTTCTTTGAGGCGATGGAACCGATTCTTGCGCCGCATGCAGAGAATCTCTTGGAAACGGAATCCACGATGATTACATTCTGTTCAGCTTCTTTGAAGGAACCAAAGGTGGTCATTTCCTTACCGTCATAGACGAATTCTCTATAAACCTCATCGGCAATGATGAACAGGTCATGTTCAAGAGCAATGTCTACGATGAGCTTCATCTCTTCTTTGGTCAAAACCTTACCAGTTGGATTGCCTGGATTGATAATGCACATAGCCTTGGTCTTCGGCGTGATGACAGCTTCAATCTTTTCCCTTACAGCATACTGATAACCATCGTCTGCTGTGGTTGGAATAGCTACAACCTTGCCTCCTGCCTGGCCTACGAAGGTCTTATAATTGGTGTAGAACGGCTCAGCCATGATGACTTCATCGTCTGGATCCAGGATTGCAGTCATCAGCATATTGATGGCTTCAGACCCGCCGTTGGTAACCAGCAGATCCTTCTTCTCAAAGTCCAGACCGATTCTCTTGTAATACCCTACCAGAGCGTCTAAAAGTTCCGCTACACCGTGAGAGTTGGCGTATGCCAGCACCGGCTCGTCAAAGTTCTTCACTGCATCAAAGAAGGCTTTTGGGGTTTTGATGTCCGGCTGGCCGATGTTCAGGCCATAAACCTTTTTCCCTGCAGCTCTTGCTGCATCTGCATATGGAACAAACTTTCTGATTGGGGAAAGTTCCATTGCTTGGATTTTTTTCGATAGTTTCATTTTCTCTTCTCCTTACAACTTTAAAATTAGTTACACTTAATTCTATTCTAACTCCTCATGGGAGGTGTTAACAACATCAGCGATATATTTATCGTCAGGAATAAGCCCTTCGGCTGCCTTCCCCTTAACTAAATGAAGCAAATATTCAATATTTCCCTTGGCTCCCGTCACCGGTGAAAAGGTAAGGCCGCTGTAACAGAGGCCGTTTTCTGCGCCATATTCCAAAACCCGGCGAATCACTTCCTCATGCACCTTCCTGTCTCTGACGATACCTTTCTTTCCTACCTGTTCTCTGCCTGCCTCAAACTGAGGCTTTACCAGACAGACCAGATGTCCGCCCTCCTTGAGTAACTGGGAAGCCACCGGAAGCACCAGCTTCAAAGAGATGAAGGATACGTCGATGCTGATAAAATCTATGGGATATTCTATGGTCTGGGGGTCCAAATACCGAATATTACATTTCTCCATATTGATGACCCTGCTGTCGGTTCGAAGTTTCCAGTCCAGCTGGCCGTATCCAACATCCACAGCGTAGATTTTCACAGCGCCGTTTTGGAGCATACAGTCGGTAAACCCACCGGTGGAAGCGCCAATGTCCATACAGGTGAGACCTTCTAAGGAAAACTGCCATAGCTTCATGGCTTTTTCCAGTTTGAGACCTCCTCGGCTCACATAAGGACATGGATTCTCCTTTACCGTAATCTCTGCAGATTCCTCTACCAGATTTCCTGCTTTATCGCTCTTCTGTCCATCCACATAGACGATTCCAGCCATAATAGACGCCTTTGCCCGCTCTCTGGAAGGATAGAAGCCCCTTTTTACCAATATTACATCAAGTCTTTCTTTCAATCCAGTCACATATCCTTTCTGCTGCTTTGTCCGGCGTGAGTCCATATTTTTCTCGAAGCTGACTGACGCTACCATGTTCAATAAAGGCATCAGGCCATCCCAAGGTAAGCACCTTTACCTTTCTTTCATTGACCAATCTGGCAGCCATCATCTGGCCGAATCCTCCTGCGACCACATTATCTTCCAAAGTAACCACGTATCTGCTCTTTGGCGAAAGTAAAGATAAATCCAGAGGTTTGATACAGGTAACATCCACCACGCCGGCAGAGTATCCTCGTTTTTCTAAGATTTCTGCTGTCTTAAGAGCACAATCGGTCATAGGGCCTACTGCCCAGATATCGATAGACCGTGGTTGTCGCAAACGTTCTCCTGGGAGCTGCCTCTCCGTATAAGTATACATAATATCATTATCGCAAATCGTATTACCTCTCGGATACCTGATGGCACATGGCGCAGATAAAGACAGACCATACTCCATCATGGCTTTCAACTGATTACCGTCTCTCGGCGTCAATAGGGTCATCCCTGGCATCTGTGACAGATATGATAGGTCAAACATACCATGGTGGGTTTCACCATCAGCGCCCACACAGCCTGCTCGGTCTACCAGAAACAATACTGGTAAGTTTTGCAAACAGACATCCTCTAATATCTGGTCATAAGCACGCTGTAAAAAAGAGGAATAGATGGCCACCAGGGGACGCATCCCACCCTTGGCCAGGCCAGCAGCAAAGGTAACCGCATGTTCTTCAGCGATTCCCACATCAAAAAAACGTTTTGGATATAATCGGGAAAACGCTCCAAGACCTGTAGCCTCTCCCATGGCAGCTGTAATTGCCACAATTCGTTCATCCTTTTCAGCCATTTGGCAAGCAAATTGTCCCATCAGATTAGAAAAGGACGGAAGTTCACTTTTTTCTTTTAAGGCGCCGGTGGTCTTATCGAAGGGGCCGATGCCATGAAACTTTCCTGGATGCTTTTCAGCATTGACATAGCCCTTGCCTTTTTTTGTTATCACATGGATAAGTACAGGCTCGTCCAACTTTTTAGCTCTTTTCAAAATATCGGTCAGTTCTGCAAGGTCATGACCGTCTATGGGTCCGAAATAAGTAAAGCCCAACTCTTCAAAGAGGACGCCATGGTTTAAAATCGAATATTTTACATCGTTTTTCAGCCCCGCAAGGCCAGCAGCAAGCCCCTCTCCAATGTTGGGAATGGAGCCGATGCGATTCTTGACAAACTCCTTGGCGCCCAGATAACCTTTAGAGGTTCTAAGTTTTCCCAGATGGAGGGAGATGCCGCCGATGTTGGGCGAAATGGACATACCGTTATCGTTTAAAATGACGATGGCCTTTGCTTTAGAGGCTCCGATGTTGTTTAATCCTTCATAAGCCAGACCGCCAGTAAGGGAACCGTCTCCAATAATAGCGATGACCTCATGGTTTTCCCCTTTTAACTCTCTGGCAGCCACCAGTCCTGCCGCTGCTGAAATGGACACGCTGCTGTGTCCCGTATCATAGATATCGTGACTGCTTTCCCGTGCTTTAGGAAAACCGCTGAGTCCCTCAAACTGACGAAGGCTGTTAAACTGACTGCTTCTGCCGGTGAGAATCTTATGGACATAGGACTGATGGCCCACATCCCAAATCATCTTATCCTTAGGACTGTCAAAGACTTGGTGAAGGGCCAAGGTAAGTTCCACAATACCTAAATTAGAGGCCAGATGTCCGCCGGTCTCAGATACATGATCGATTAAAAACTCTCTGATTTGAAGAGCCAGAAACTCCATATCGTGAAGAGACATGGCCTTTAAATCATCGGGAAAGTGATATTCTTCTAATTTTTTCATAAGTACATTCCTTATCTGTCCAGCTTTCTCTTAATTTTGCCGCTGCGCCAATTCAAGAACCAGATTGCGGAAGAATTCTGCATTGTCATAATAAGGGGCAATGGCTGCAACCGCTGCCTCTGTCAGTTCATGGAGCCGCTCTACAGAAGCCTCCATTCCATTGATGGACGGATAGGTATTTTTTTGTTTCTTCGCATCGGAACCAATGGCTTTTCCAAGCTGCTCCGGGTCGCCTACCACATCTAAAATATCATCAGCAATCTGATAGGCCAGCCCCAAACATTCGGTAAAACGCTCCATATCAGAAAGCATTTTGGCGCTTGCATTTCCCAAATAAAGGCCTGCCCTCACCGCGGACATAATCAATGCTCCAGTCTTATTGATATGAATGTATTCCAGCATCTCATTGGAACACAGGTTATTTTCATTTTCGATGTCAGAAACCTGTCCTGCCACCATACCTCTGCATCCAGCGCCTTTGGCGATTTCATAGGCAGCCTTGATTCTCCTCGTCATCTTTTCGGCAGAGTCAAAATATAGCATCATATCTTTATGGATGGCTTCAAAGGCCGAAGTCAGCAGCCCATCCCCCGCTAAGATGGCCATGGCTTCTCCATAAACCTTATGGTTAGTAGGAAGACCTCTCCGCAAATCATCATTGTCCATGGCTGGAAGATCGTCGTGAATCAACGAATAGGTGTGAATATACTCCATGGCGCAAGCATAAGGTATGGCCTCATAGATATCGCCCCCTGCAAATTCACAGCTAGCTAAAAGGAGCACTGGACGAAGTCTCTTTCCTCCTGCTGTCAGACTGTATTTCATAGCTTCATAAAGGGTAATGCTCTTGTTATCCACATTGGGAAGAAAATCCAAAAGATGTTCTTCAATGAGATTTTTATAATCGTTGTACGTTCTGTCCATCAGTTCCTACCTCGAAACGAATTCTATTTTTTGTTCTGCATTGTTTAAAATATCTGCACACAACCGATAGCAGCGAATTCCCTCCTCATAGCAGTTAATGGCTTCCTCCAGAGATGTCTCGCTGTCCTTCATCTTTTCAGACATTTCCTCCAATTTTTTCATGGCTTCTTCAAATGTCATAGGGAATCACCTTCCTTTTTCAGTGTGTTTATGGTAAAGAATACCCTTCCGTCCTGTAACCTGATCTGGTATCTGCCGCCCTCATGAAAGGTTTCTATGGAGGAAATCACATTGCCCTCCATGTCCTCCACCATGGCATAACCTTTTTCCAAAATTTTTTCCGGCTTGTTTTCCTCCAATATCAGGAGAAATTTTTCTAAAGCGTGGCGCTGCTCTGCGAGCCGGCTATCCAGCGTCCTCTTTATGTCCTTCAAGCAGCTTTCCGCTTTGAGCTTTTGGTATTCCACCTTGCTGTTCAGTCTGCTGGTAAGCTGTTCTAAAAGTATATCCAGCTGTCTTTCCAGTTCAGCTGAATCAGGGACAGTCATTTCCGCTGCTGCCGTAGGAGTTTCTGCTCGCTTGTCCGCCACAAAATCGGAAATGGTAAAGTCCACTTCATGACCCACTGCAGAAACCACAGGGATGCGACTGCGAAAGATGGCTCTGGCCACAATCTCCTCATTGAAAGCCCATAGGTCCTCCATAGAACCGCCGCCTCTGCCTACAATCAGGGTGTCCATATCCGGATATTCTGCATTGATACGATCCACCATGGCGGCAATATCCTCTGCTGCCCCTTGACCCTGTACCTGCACGGGGAATACAAAGATATCCACCAGGTTGGTTCTGCTCTTTATAATTTTAAGCATGTCCTGCACTGCAGCGCCTGTATCTGAAGTGACGATTCCCAGTTTGTGGGGAAACAAGGGTATGGGCTTTTTATAGGCCGGATCAAAGAGACCCTCCTGTTCCAGCTTGTCCTTCATCAACTGAAAGGCTGCTGCCAGACTGCCGTCTCCAGAAACCTCTATGGAGCGAACGAATAAGGTATAGGCGCCGCCCTTTTTATAGACGTTAATATACCCCTTCACCACGATTTCCAGTCCGTCGCCCAGCTGATAAGCTAAACTTTTTGCATAGGAAGCAGGTAAGAAACAGTTAACCTTGCTGCCTTCATCTATCATGGAAAAATAGACGTGACCGCTGCTGTGATACTTTAAGTTGGAAATCTCCCCGATAACTGAGATATTTCCAAGAAGCGGGTCCGTGGATAGCACCCGACTGATATATTCATTAAGCTGTGTCACAGAAACCGGCCTTAACGCCATACGTTTTTTCCTCCCAAAATTCCTACGCCAATGGCGTTATCCGATGAAAGTTCGCTTTTGCCGAAAACAATGTTTAAATCCTTAAACAGATGTTCCACCAAAAAATTCCGCATATATTGACTGCAAGAGACGCCTCCCGCATAGATAAAATTCCGAATCTGATACTTTTCGGAAAGCTGCAGACTCATCCTGACAATGGAAGCCGACAACTTTTCAAACAAATCGTCCAAAAGAGCCGTCTGTGCATACTTTCCTAACGCCCGCTGCCCTTGGGTTTCGATGCCGGATAAATTGACATACCCATCCTTTACTTGAATTGGTGTAAAAATATGGGGATGTCCAATACTGGTCATAGCAATCTTATCCATAGCCTCGCCACACGGGAAATCCAGCCCCATGGCGACACCGATTCGATCCAGCACCTGCCCGTAAGCCAAATCTTTGGAGCCTCCTACAATTTCAAATTTTAAATCTTCTTTGACCAAAAGGGCCTCTGTGGTTCCACCAGAAAAATGAAAACAGATCAGGGGCGTCACATCCCGAAGCTCCGAATAGTAACGAATGGCCTCTATATGTCCCTCTTGATGGGACCAACTATAAAAAGGCACGTTTAAAGCGGCGGCAAGGGCCCTGCCATAACCTGTACCTGCTGTAAAGACCGGCATATAGGAGCCGTCCACAGGCCGGGGCTTTGTGGATGCGGAAACTGCACCGATTCTCTCCCGAAGGTCATGATCTGCCAGAAGTTTCTCCAATACAGCGGGAAGATTCTGCACATGCTGAAAGAGAGCTTCCGACTGTCTAAGCCCTCTTTCTCCTTTTTTTACTTCTAAGAACTGCTGATGGTTGAAGAGGATTTCTCCTCCCTCATCCACAGCAGCCACAGAAGTCTTATAATTGCTTGTATCGATTCCGATAGATACTGTTTTTTTCATTGAATTGCCCTGACTGCAGAAATATCCCTAGCAGGAGGAAATACTTCCATCTAAGCTAGTTACTGCTTTACCCAATACTGCATTGATAAATTTTGCTGATTGCGCGGCGCCGTATTTCTTAGCCATATTGACCGCCTCATTGATAGATACGGCCGTAGGCACTTCTTCCATGTATAGCATTTCTCCTATGGCCAAGCGGAGAATCGCCAGATCTACCTTAGCCATTCTGCTGGTGGGCCATCCCTGACTATTTTCGTTGAGGATGCCGTCCACCTGTTGAAGATTTTCTGCAATCCCTTTTAATAAAGTTTCTACATATACGTTCTGTCCTGCCAGTTGCTCCCGATTGAGAAATCTGTCTATATCCAGATTTTCAAAAGCCTTCTGCACCTCCATCTGAAACAGGGTCTGCATTGTAAACTCTCTTGCTTCTTTTCTATTCATTGTAAATTTAACCTTCCTGATTGGCCTGTTTCGCCGCTGCTGTTTCTTCTGATTCTTTCATCTCGCCTGACAGAGTCACACCCTGTACATGAATATTCACTTTCTGCACAGAGAGCCCTGTTACAGTTTCTACTGCCTCCTTTACAGAGGTTTGAACCTCCCAGGCTAAATCGGGAATCTTGGTTTCATACTCTACACTCAAATATACATCGATGCCGATGCCCTCTGGCTCTTTGAATAGACCGATTCCTTTGGCAATCCGTTCTTTTCCCAGAATCTTTTTCGTCAGATTATCCGTAAGATCCTCGTTGAGTTTGCTCACGCCTGAAACCTTTAAGGCTGCCTTTGCCGCAATCATGCTGACGATTTCTTCCGAAACTCTGTTTGCCTGTTTATCTCCTGCTACTCCTGCCATATTTACACCTCTTACGGTTTCCATTATAGCAGAATCATAGGAGACTTTCAATGGTTTTCATACATGTTAATACATGCTCTGAATGATGATTTTGTCGGCGCTTTTGCCGGTTTCTCTCATGACGATATCGCAGATTTTAGCTACTGTGTTGGTATCCAGTTCTTGTTGGTCCACTGTTACGTTAATGCTGCTTTCTGTCATCAGAACAAAGCAATCCGGCAGATTTTTGGATTTAATCAGGCTTTCAATGGAAAGTTCTGTCTCCATATAGGATAAAATTCTTTCTTTTTCCTTTCCTGCATTGACCTTCTCTTCGTCGCTTTTACTGTTATTGATGGTGGAATCCAAAGTGGAAATCAGTTTATTTCGTTTCAGTTCCAGTGCAGAACGTCGCTCCTCGAAACTTCCTTCGCTGACCATATCCTTTTCCTTTTCTTCTGAAATGGCTAAGCTGTCTACCAATACATCCCCATCGTGAACTGGTATATCAGTTTGCCCTCCAGAGGCTAAAAAAGCGCCGACGCCAAACATAACCACCAAGGCGGCTATGGTCAACCGTTTACTCTTAAACACAATATCCTTATACGAAAACTTCTTTTTCAAAGCATCTTCCTCCTAATTTTTAGATTTTGTTGACGAATCGAGGGATTCCTCCGCCTTTTTAAACACAATGACACTGGAAACAGGGATTTGATAAAGGGTAGCAACGCCGTTTGTCAACTTGCTTTCTACCACTGGACTGCCGGCTCCCTCTGCCAGCACGATAACCCCTTTTACCTGATCTTTTGCATCATACTCCACTACGACCTCCACCTGGCCAGCGCCTTCAATTCCAGAGAGTACACTGCAAAGCTGCTCCTCTGTTCCTCCATTACCATCGATAATCTGCCTTCGCCTATCGGAGCCAGAGGTAAGTACACTCAAAGCCAGAATTGCGATAGATGCAATCAGCAGCGCAGTAATCAGCTTAATAAATTTTTCCTTACCAATTTTTTCAAACATTTCTTTCACTCCTATGTATATGGTTTGCAGCCCCAATTATACATGCAAATTTACCAGATTGATAATCGGCTCTAAAACCGTAGCTAAAATCACCAATGAAAAGATAAACTTCAGATATTTGGCCATTTCAGAATTGGGAATCAAAATCTGAAAAAAAGACAATGCAATGATAATCAGGAAAATATTTTTCACCCAGATAAATAGTTCCGTCATGACCCGCCTCCTATTTTCAGGATGATGGAAATAAACAGGATAAACAACAACGAGGTAAAGAACAGAATCGAACCGATGGAAATCATACTGGTTCCCATATCGTTTAGTCCATCAGCGATTTTTCCATCAGTTACCGGTTCTACCATAGCGCTGGTCAACTTATAAACACCTCCTACAATTAAAATTTTTAAAAGAGGTATCAGCAGCATAAGAATTAAAATCACCAATCCAAACACGCCTACCACGCTTTTAATGGCTCCCATACACTGCAGAAACAACTCCACCGTATCGGAAGTAAATCCACCTACAATGGGAATAAAGCTGCTAAGAGAATATTTTGTTGCATTGATTAAAAGACCGTCAGAAGCCTCTGTTAAGATTCCTTGCAAAGTGATAATTCCTGTTAAAACGGTCAGGAGAAACCCTGTGATAAAGACTGCGGCATTTCGTATCAGCTTGGCCAATTTATTTACATAATTCTTTTCTGTTAAACAGTTGATTAGACCAAGGATAGTGGACAAAAACAAGGCGGGAAGTATCAATTTGCTCACTAAAAATCCAAACCCGGTTACTGCGCCGATGATGACTGGACTTAAGATGGTTCCTGACGCCACTGCACCGGTTGCCAAAAGAACTCCAATGAGAATCGGCGTTAATATTTCCATGGTATAGACCATGGTCGATACAGTATCTAAGGCCAATTCATAAGATATTCTGAAACTGTTGATCGAAATACCGATGACCACCATGGTGCAGACCAAAAGACTGAGTTGGGAAACGGTTTTCTTCGAAAACGAATCAGATAAACTCTTTAAAAGTCCAATAATGATACAAATGCTCAGCACTTCCACTCCCAATATGAGGGCGCCTTTGATTTCATAGAGCATCAGGCTTTTCAGACTGTCAATGACCCCCTGATTCTGAAAAAAACTTTCTCCTGAAAGGGTTGACTGCAATATATTTTCCATGGTAAATTCATCAGAAATCCCTTCTGTCAGCTGGCTGACTTTATCCATAATTCCATCGATATCCTCGCCGTCCATTACCTGATCCAGCTGTTCTGTCAGTATTTTTTCGTAATCCATCCTATACCTCGTGTTTTTATCTAAATCAGACTGTTAAGCAACTCAAGCAATGAAGTGAAAATGGGCATGGCCACGAAAAAAATGGCGATCTTGCCAGCCAGTTCCACCTTGCCTGCAATGGACTTTTCTCCCGCATCCTGACAGATGGCAGCAGTAAACTCGGTGATATAAGCGATGCCTAAAGCTTTTAGGATGATGGGAAAATAGGTTTTGCCATAGGAAAGCTGATCGTATATATCTCCCAAATAGGAAAGTCCGTATTTCATGCTATTTACAATGTAAAACAGCATAATCAGGGAAGCGCACAGCACCGCTTCTACAGTAAATTCCGGCTTGTAGATACGAATAATCGCAATCAGGATCACTGCACAGATAGCGATGGCACATAGTTTTAAAACCATCATAATTCTCTTCCGTTCCTTCCCTGCTAAAAGGTCAAAAAGACCCGGATGGTATCGAAAAACTCTGATAACATGTTGATAATGATTGCCAGTACAATAATGACGCCAGCTAAAGTGGTAAGCATGGCTTGTTCTTCTCTACCTGCTTTTATCAAAATCTGGTTTAATATAGCGATGGCAATACCAATAGCTGCAATCTTAAATAAAATCTCCACATCAAATGTCATAACTTCACTCCTCTCCGTGTATGGAAAACAACTGGCTTTCTGTTAAAGCATAATAATCGCCACAATAGCTCCACAGAAAAAACCAATTCTCCGATACATCGGCCCCTTCTTTTGATATGTATATTTAGCGTCCTCCATCTGCTCTCCCAGCCGCTCTTCCATATAAGAAAACTGCATCCTTTGATTCTCATAATCGGTTTGTCCGATGAAGGAGCCCAGATGGCAGAGCAGTTCCTTATCCTCACTGGTAAGAGGTGTTCCGCGGTAGGTATGCCTTACGTTTTCGGCCCAGATTTGACTGATTTCACCATCTTTTTCTATCAGATCAGACAAACATCCAGTCAGCAAACTTCGTGCTTTATTATCACCCTTTTTACCTGTCCGTTCAAACATACGCAGCAGAGGTTCTCTAAAATATTCCATTTGTCCTTTCATGTCTAACATGATTTTATAGAATTCTTCCAATAATGCGATTCGTTCCTTTAATTCTGCTGCTTTCATCATACCTGCAAATCCTGCTGCCATAACCAGGCCTAACAGTCCTAAGAGGCGCAGCATGTGGATGTCTCCTGTCTGCTGATTTCCCTAATTCGTCCTACGCCTCCGGCATTGGTTAAATAGACAAGTCTTCGAAACACCCCTTGTTTTACGAGAGCGCCTATGGCAGAAGCCTCTACATCCTCCTGACAGCTTCCGTGAATGGAGGTAATGAGGGTTACGCCTGAAACCAAACACTGTTCTACAGCCGATACGTCCTCCGGCCTGCCTATTTCATCGGTAATGATAACTTGCGGCGACATGGAACGAATCAACATGGGAATTCCCTGGGCTTTTTCACATCCATCTAAAACATCGCATCGAGGGCCTAAATCGAAGCTGGATTTTCCCTGATACATGCCTGCAATTTCAGAACGCTCGTCACAGACAGCTACCCTGATTCGATTTTCTGAAAGAGCTCTAGCAATATCCCGAAGCAAGGTTGTCTTACCGCAGCCTGGCGGAGAAATGATTAAAGTATTGATTGGTAGGCCCCCTTCCAAGAGTTCTTGGAGCACAGCGCTGCTACATCCTTTGATTTCTTTGGCAAACCGAATGTTTAAAGAACTGATTTCCTTCATCATAGTGATCTGTCCTTGTTTGATGACCGCCTTGCCACAAATCCCCACTCGATGACCGCCTTCAATGGTAACAAAACCTTTTGATAAATCTTCCTCATAGGCATAATAGGAATATTGGATGAGATTATTCAAAATTTTATGTAAATCAGCCTGGGAGATGGGTTCACCAAACACTCGCTCTCGCATACCACATTGCAAGCGCAGAGGCTGTCCACAACGAAACCGGATTTCCTCCACTTCTCGCACTACTCCATCAGGAAGTCTGTTCAGGGCAGATTTTAGCTGTTCTGGCAGTTTCCCGGTGATTTCTCTGAATGTGTTCATGAATAAAACTCTCCTCCTTTTCGTTTTATTCCATTCTATGATATGGACAAGGTTTTATGACAGTTTTTTTCATGTCAAAGTTACGACTGAAATACTGCTTCAGTGCCACAATAGAATCAAAAAAAGGAACTATCACATTGTGAATCAGTTCCTTTTTGATTGCGTACATATTTCCTAAATGTTGTACATTTTAGAATTTTAAACCTAATTAGCCAACAAAATCAATTCAAAACGTTGGCTATTTTTTAAAACTCCAGACAAAAAGCCAACATTGACTTGTCGAACCTCTCAAAATCACTGATTTTGCAAAGGGAGTGAGATAAAACTGTTGGCTCAGCTTACTGTAAGCAGAGAATGTGCCAACAGTTTATTTTGAATCAAGGGATGAACACCCTTTCTCAAAAACACCCTTATGCTGTTTAAAGAAGTCATAAAAATACCGAACATTGGGAAGCTCCCACCAATCCGTCTGTCTTCCCTCCTTCTCATCCAGATTATAGATAATGCCATCCATGGTGGCTAGCATAAAAGGCGAATGGGTGGCCACAATAAACTGACAGTTCAAATATCTAGCCATCTGATTCAGCTGCACGGAAAGGGCAACCTGATTCTGCGGTGAGAGAGACACCTCCGGTTCATCTAACAGATAAAGCCCATCCGGCTGTATCCATTCTGTCATAATGTCCATGGTGGTTTCCCCATTAGAATATTTCTCTTGAGCAAACTGTATGATATCGTTTCTGGTTTCCAGTCCAACCGCACCATAAAATCCATTTTCGGCTTCCTGTCTGGTCTGGCCCCATTCCATCATCTCATATACATATCCTCTCTGTAAGGCTTCCTCCTGTTGAATCTTCTTAATCTCAAAAAGGATGTCCTCACTTTTGATATAGCGACTTATCTTTGGAATTTGACAGGCTCTTCCCTGCTCATCCTCTGCCATGGTATAGATACATTCGCCTGCAAATTGATCGATATATTTCTGCCCATATGCATACCGCTCTGCTCCCGTAATATGAAGTCTGATAGCCATCAGATTCAGCAGAGTGGATTTTCCAGAACCATTATCACCATAAAATACGGTAATCGGATTGAAATAAAAAGGCGCCAAATCCCTGCCTGCGAATACATGATAGGGATAGATATTAGGATTTCTTACCGTCTCTTTTGATATGGTAAAGCTATTTACATAAATCATCGTCTCTCTCCATAATAAACACAGCCCCTTGCCATACATTCACAACGGTTCAGTATAGCAAGAGGCTGTGTCTTTACGTTCTGTTTGTGAAAAAACTGTCCCCTTCGTAATAAATTCTTTCAGTAAGCTTGCAACTCTACGCCCCGCAAGCAGTGAAAATAAAGCAAATCGCCGTAATCAATAAAATAGGTACTAAATTTTTCATCTCTAATCCTCCCTCTGAATAAATCTCAATCCATAGCGTTATCTTTTGATCTTCTGTTTCCCGTTTTTCACGTTCTATACTATACTCAAATTATACGCCCAAAAGGTTACATATATTTGAAAAAAATATTAAAATTTTTAAAAATTTTCCAAATCTAATAGCCTATTATTGTTCCACTCCGTCTGGCTCCTGGTCTGTCTCTGGTTCCAGAATATAAATTTTCACCCGCTCGATGCGTCGATCCTGTACCGCCATGATCTTAAACTGATAATTCTCGAATTCTACAATGCGCCCCTCATCGTTTTCATCAGGAATCTCTCCCAGCATATCGATCAAAAATCCACCTATGGTCTCGCTATTGTCCGATTGCAAGTCCACCCCCAGTTCCTCGTCCAAATCGTCCAAACTTACATCGCCGTCAACCAAGTATATATTCTCATCAACCTTATCGATGATCTCTTCTTCCTCGTCGTACTCATCGTCAATATCGCCCATAACCTGCTCGATAATATCCTCCATGGTAACAATACCGCTGAAGCCTCCATATTCGTCAATCAGAATGGCAATCTGCTGTTTTAGCTTTTGCAGTTCGAAAAACAGAGAATCTATATTCTTTGTCTCTGGTACAAAATAGGCTTTTCGGATGATAGGCTGGATGTCTACTGTCTCAAAACTCTGTTCCCGAGCCTTAATCAGATAATCCTTTACATTGAGAATACCGATAATATTATCGGTTTCTCCCTTGCACACAGGAATACGTGAATAGCGTAGCGTCATTAGGTCGTCGATATATTCCTCAATGGGATCTTCGATATCGATGACAAAGACATCGGTTCTCGGTGTCATCACTTCATAGGCCAGTTTATCGTCAAAGGCAAAGATACTGTTTATCATTTTCTTGCCTTCTTCCTTCAGAACACCACTCTCACGGCCTACCTCCAGCATGGACATAACCTCTTCCTCTGAAAAAGAGCCGTCCATCACGTTGGTTTCCTGTTTAAACAGCTTCAATACCACATTGGTAATCCCCATCAACAGCCAAGTAATCGGTCTTAATATGGTTGCAACCCCGTCATCAAAAGCGAAAAATATTTGTGTAAACCTTTCGTCATGCTGCAATGCCAGTTTCCTCGGAAAATATTGACTGAAGCTGATTAACACCACCAAATAGGCAAGAACCTGCCACCATCCCACAGCAGAAAGCCAGCCGCCAGTGCAAGCGCTTACCAGTATCAGCAGCTTATTGGCGCTTTGATGTTTTTCGGTATTCTTTCCTGCACAACCTAAGGCTGTGTTGATAGCCACAAACAGGCCGTGAATGATCAAACATGCAGCGATTACACCAAGTTGTATGGGACCGCTGCCAAGGTCATTGGACATAGAACGTTTTACTCCTTTCGAATCATCTTATGTTAGAAATATCAAAATTGATATTTCCTATTCAAACCTTTTTTCGAAGCATATAGTATGGCTTTACTGGCTGCTTCATTTTTATTTTGAGAATCTGCTGTGGATGAGGCGCTGCCTCTATAGGGTTTCCTTCCTCATCGTGCATCTCCTCCAAAATCTGTGTAAAATAAGGAACCCCTGGGCCCATGACTTCAATCTCGTCTCCCACCACCATCTTATTCCGCTGCTCCACTACAGCAATGCCGGTGGAACTATCATATTCTTTTACCAGACCTGTAAAGGAATATTCTCTGGTATATGCACTGGTCTGATAATTTTGATCCAGATTGGTAGGCTGCTGATAGTAAAACCCTGTTGTAAATTCCCGATGACTGGCCTTTTTCAACTCTTCCATCCATGCTTCCTGGAACTTGTAGTTCTCTGGATTTTCATAATAGGCATCGATGGCTTTGCGGTAAGCGGATACCAAGGTGGCCACATAAAAGATGCTTTTCATTCTTCCTTCAATTTTTGCGGAAGTAATTCCTGCCGCCGCCAAATCGGGAATGTGCTCAATCATACACAAGTCCCTGGAATTCATAATATAGGTTCCTCTTCCATCCTCTTCTACAGGATAATATTCTCCCGGTCTCTGCTCCTCCACCAGCGCATACTTCCATCTGCAAGGATGGGCACACATGCCCCGATTGGCGTCCCGCTCTATCATAAAATTGCTGAGAAGGCACCTTCCCGAATAAGAAATACACATGGCGCCATGAACAAAGGTTTCCAGTTCCATATCCTCTGGAATTTCTCTTCGAAGCCGTTTGATTTCATCAAAGGTCAGTTCTCTAGCAAGGACAATCCGCTTTATGCCCATCTTATACCAGAAGTTGGCAGTTCGGTAATTGGTCATATTGGCCTGGGTGCTTAAGTGAATTTCCCCATCTGGAATGATTTCCTTTACCATATCCACAATACCCGGATCGCTGACTATGAATCCATCAAGTCCCAGTGTCTTTACTTGATGAAGATAATCATCAAGAGGCTCAATGTCTTCGTTATGAGCAAATATATTGATAGTAAGGTAACATTTCACGCCATGGTCATGGGCAAAGGCGATTCCCTCTGCCATCTCTTTTAGGGTCATATTGCCGGCTCCAGCCCGAAGGCTGAAGGTCTCGCCGCCAAAATAGACTGCATCCGCGCCATAGATTACCGCAATTTTCAGTTTTTCCAAATCCCCAGCAGGGGCAAGTAATTCCATCTTCTCCATGTTTTTATTTTACTCCTTCACCCTACTGATGGCAAGGCCGTCGCCGCAAGATATCACACTGGTTTCTAGCCTTGGGTGATGATAAATATAATCGATATATTCCCGCATCCTGCGAATGTTTGTCTTATGTTTTCCTGATGGGTCATATTCATCCGAAGCCACACGTGCTCCAAAAAGCACGTTGTCCGAAACAATCACCGTTTCTTCCCTTGCAAGGGCCATAGAAGCATCTAAAAATCGCTTGTAATGACTTTTGGCAGCATCGATAAAGATGAAGTCAAAGGGAGGGGCGCCCTCTGCCTCAAGGGCTGTGATGGCTTCTGACCCATCCCCAAGCATCAGACGAATTTGATTGGTAAGTTTCAGTTTCCTCACATTCTCACAAGCAACCTGATACATCCCTTCATCCTTTTCGATGGTTACCACCTGCCCGCCGGTTTTTACTGCAAAGTAGGCTGCCGAATAGCCAACCGCCGTACCGATTTCCAGGGTCCGCTTAGGTTTTACCATGCTTAATAGCACGCCTAAAAAATCCTCCGACTCCCGTAAAATGATGGGAACGTGGTCTGCCTCTGCTAAAAGTCTCAGTTCCATCAGTCTTTCATCTGCTGGCTGATAAAACTGTGTCATATATGCTGTCACCTTTTCATTGGTGATATTTTTGGTCTTATCCATTGGTGTCATTTCCTAACCGTCTAATTTGCCGCCTCATAAGCGCGGTAATAAGCGTCTTTATCTCTCAAAAACTGATTATAATCAGAGGAGAAATTTGAGGTGCCATCCAGCTTTTCACTGAGAACGAAATACAAGTAATCAGTCTCAGCCGGATTCATAGCTGCATCAATCGATGCCACCCCTGGGGAACAAATCGGTCCTGGCGGCAGTCCTGGATTGAGATAAGTGTTATATGGAGATTCAATCTGGGTATCTGCATTGGAAAGCACAGCCTTTGGCTCCCCTAAAATATACTGTACAGTGGAACACATCTGTAAAGGCATCTCCAATTTGAGCCTGTTATAGATGACGCTGGCTACCAGGGGACGCTCCTCATCCATCATGGCTTCCCGTTCGATGATGGAAGCTGCGATGATATAGTCGTTCAGAGACCGCCCTGAATCGCCGGCCTGGTCGTAAAGGGGCAGAACATCCTTCTCAAACTGGCTGAGCATCACCCGTATAATGTCTTCTTCATCAGAACCAGCTGCCAACGTGTATGTATTTGGCAGTAAATATCCTTCCAGATGATTTTCGTTATCCTGAGCCCCTTTCAGGAACGGAAATTCCTCATCAAAATCCTTTCCTCCCGCCAGTTCTAAGAATCTCTTTTCATCAAAACCTTGCTCCCCTAAAGTCTTGGCTACCTGCTTTATGGTATATCCCTCTGGTATGGTAAAGCTGAAGGTATCCACCTTACCTCCTACTAAAATCTCGGCAATCTGCTCAAAGGACATGGAAGGCGACAACGAATAGGTACCCGCCTTATACTGGCTGTCGTATTTCTTCATCCTCGACCACAACTTAAATTGGTCGGCCCCTGCGATAATCCCCTTTTCCACCAGCGCATTACCGATATCTATGGTGGTGGAACCTGGCTCGATGACAACGCTTACCATCTGTGTATCCTTCTCATTGAACGGTTTTCCAATGTTAGAAGCATAGATGGCAATGCTGCCGCAGGCGATGGCGATAATCAGTAAAATCACCACAATTAAAATCAGCTTTTTACTGGTACGTTTTCCTTCGTTTCTCATAATCTTTTCCCCTTTTGCGTTTCCTGCTCCATATTTTTCTGCGTCTTTCACTTCGATTTCGAAAAGGGACGCAACTTTCAATTACGTCCCTTCATGCCCGATCCTTTATTTATTTAGCTCTTCCTAAATATTCTCCGCTTCTAGTATCAATCTGGATGATTTCGCCTTCTTCGATGAAGATAGGAACCTGTACCACAGCGCCAGTCTCTACTGTGGCAGCCTTTGTCACGTTGGTAGCAGTATTGCCTTTTACGCCTGGCTCCGTCTCTACAACCTTCAGGTTGACAAAGTTATCTGCTTCCACCAGGAAGGCATTGCCCTTATAGAACTTAATGGTGGCTTCATCGTTTTCTCTCATGAACTTGATGGCTTCCTCCACCTGATCATAGGCCAGAGGAACCTGCTCGAAGGATTCTGGGTCCATGAAGTAGTACAGTTCTCCATCATTATACAGATACTGCATCTTCTTGGTCTCAATATGAGCCTTCGGGAACTTGTCGTCTGGATTGAAGGCTTCTTCTCTAGTTGCGCCGGTCAGTATATTCTTATACTTGGTTCTCACAAAGGCTGCGCCTTTACCCGGTTTTACATGTTGAAAGTCCAGAACCACATGAGGTTCTCCGTTAATTTCAAAAGTAATACCTTTTCTAAAATCGCTTGCATAAATCATTTTATCTCTCCTGTCTTTTTATCTGACGTAACCTGCCCCTCCTTCGAGGAAAAGCAGGCCTAATAACATAAATATAGTATAGTATACCAAATCTTGCCCACATTGCCAAGTAAAAATTACTCCGCGCCGCCGGCCATCCCCATCAAATCTCCGGTAACACCAATGGCATCTCCGATGATCTTATATACGTCGTTCATCATCAGAGAAAAACGCATCTGTGCTTCTAAATACTGCATGGCCAGAGGATCACGCATCATAATGGCATAGAGCTGCTGTATCTGCTCCATATATTCTGCTCCTGGCTGCTCTCCCATCATCTGCTTGGCCTGAACTTCAAACTGTTTCGCCTGAAAATCCTTTAGCATTTTGCTCAGCTCCGGATTTCCATCCAGTTGCTTTTTTAAACTGTCATATCGCTTAAATTCTTCTGATTCCTTTACCGCCTGGGCCAGATTGTGGGCCCCGTCATATACGTTCATCTTTCTACTCCTTTTTCACTTTGCAAAACACTTTTTCTCTACGCTTTTTCTATACTTCCAAAAAAATCGGTAGAATAATCGGGCTCCGTTTGGTGGTTTCGTAGATATAGCTACTGAGAGAATCTCTTACCTGGGATTTCATGGTATTCCAATCCTTAATGTTCTTGTCGTAGCATTTGTCCAAAGCCGTCATGGCCACTTGTCTGGCCTCTTCGATGAGGCTCTCATTTTCTCTCACATAGACAAATCCTCTGGATATGATATCCGGACCGGATACCACCTGTCGACTCTGTTTCTCGATAGCCGCCACCACGATAATAAGGCCTGATTCAGACAGCATTTTACGGTCGCGGAGAACGATATTACCCACGTCTCCTACGCCCAAACCATCTACCAGAATGGCTTCTGCCGGAATCTGGCTCTTTTCCATTGAGGCGCTCCTCTTGTTCACATGAAGGGTATCGCCGTTTTCAAGGACAAAGATACGTTCCGGATTCATACCTAGATTTTCTGCCAGCTTGGCGTGTTGAATTAAATGGCGATATTCCCCGTGAACCGGCATGAAAAATTTAGGTTTTAATAAGGAATGAAGCAATTTCAATTCCTCTTGGCAAGCGTGTCCCGATACATGAATATCTGCGATATCCGAGTAGATGACCTCCGCACCCTTTTCAAAGAGTTTATTTACAACATTGGATACGGTCTTTTCATTTCCTGGTATTGGTGAAGAGGAAAGGATTACTGTATCCCCTGGCTTTAACTTCACCGCCTTATGCTCTCCGCTGGCGATTCTGGTCAGAGCCGACATGGGTTCCCCCTGGCTTCCTGTTGTGATGATAACCAATTTATCATCAGGAATACTTCTGGTCATCTTTAAATCCACCAAGGTTCCTGCTGGAATATCCAGATATCCCAGTTCAATAGCCAGAGCTACCACATTTTCCATACTTCTTCCTGATACAGCCACCTTTCTTCCCACCTGCACTGCGCTTTCGATAATCTTCTGCACACGATGGACATTGGAAGAAAAGGTTGCAATGATGATACGGGTCTTGCATTTTCTAAATATATTTTCAATGGTCTGCCCTACCACCTGTTCAGAGGCCGTAAATCCAGGTCTGATTGCATTGGTGCTGTCACACAGCATCAATGTGACCCCCTTCTTTCCCAGAGAAGCCAGCTTACTAAAATCGATGGGCTCTCCATCCAAAGGGGTATAATCTATTTTAAAATCTCCGGAGTGGAACACCAGGCCTGCCGGCGTATCGATGGCCAGACACAGGGCATCAGCCACAGAATGGGTGGTGCGAATGGCTTCCACATTGAAACACCCTAGCTGAATCTTCTCACCTGCATGAATGACCCGAAGATCGCCAACGAGGCGATGCTCCTTCAGCTTGTTTTCTACAAGTCCCAGAGTCAGTCTAGTGCCATAAACTGGCACATTGATATATTTGAGCAAATAAGGAATTGCTCCGATATGATCCTCGTGGCCGTGGGTCAGCACCATACCTACAATCTTTTCCCGATTGTTAATCAGATAGGTGAAATCCGGTATAACGATATCAATTCCGTACATTTCGTCATCAGGAAATGACATTCCGCAGTCCACAATTAGAATCTCATCTTTATATTCCAATAGGGTTAGATTCTTTCCGATTTCGTTCAATCCCCCGATAGGAATGACTTTCAGTGAGGTTTCCTTCTTTGTTCTCGTTTGTCTTCTTTTCATAAATATCCGTCCTTTTCTTTTTTTATGAAAAGATAGCAAAGCTTATTGTTCAGTTGTATTCTATTTTACTACAATATTGAGCAGTCGATTCGGTACTGCAATTACCTTCACGACAGTCTTTCCGTCTAATAATGCCTGGATTGTCTCGTTCTCCATAGCTATCTTTTCTAATGCTTCTTTATCTAAGTTGCTGGCTACCATCAGCTTTTCTTTTACCTTACCGTTGATTTGAACGACGATTTCCACCTCGTCCTTTACCAGTGCATCTTCATCGTATTCCGGCCATGCCATGGTGGTAAGGGAATCTTTCTCTCCAATATGCTGCCACATTTCTTCACAGATATGCGGTGTAAATGGGGAAAGAATCAAAATCAAATTCTTGACTGCCTTGGCCAGCAGACCTACATTGATTTCAGGCTGTTCCTTATATTTATACATCTCATTGACCAATTCCATGATGGAACTGATAGCCGTATTGAAGCTGAACCGTCCGCCCACATCCTCGCTAACCTTCTTAATGGCTGCGTTAAGCATATAGTTCAGTGACTTGTCGGCAGCAGTTTTTATCTCAAATGCAGACGGGGCTTCTGCATATTTGGCGCTGAATTCATAGACCAGTCTATATACACGGTTTAAGAAGCGGTAGCTGCCTTCCACGCCGGAATCGGACCAATCCAACTCTCTTTCTGGCGGCGCTGCAAACAGAATAAACAGTCTGGCTGTATCTGCTCCGTACTTTTCAATGATTTCCTCTGGACTTACCACATTACCCAGAGATTTGCTCATCTTCTTTCCATCTTTGTTCACCATACCCTGTGTCAACAGATTTTCAAAAGGTTCATCGATTGGGGTAAGCCCCATATCATAAAGAGCCATCTGGAAGAAACGAGCATACATAAGATGGAGAATGGCGTGTTCTACACCGCCGATATACTGATCTACGCCATTGGCATCAAACCAGTAATTGACCTTAGCCACATCAAACGGCGCCTTGCTGTTTTTCGGATCGCAATAGCGCAGGAAATACCAGGAGGAATCCAGGAAAGTATCCATGGTATCCATCTCTCTTCTGGCAGTTTTTCCACATTTTGGACATACTGCATGGGAGAACACCTTAGAAGTGGTCAAAGGAGATTCACCCTTGCCAGTAAACTCCACATCGGTAGGCAGCAGTACCGGCAGATTTTCCTCTGCTTCTGGCACCCATCCGCACTCTTCACAGTAAACCATTGGAATTGGGCATCCCCAATATCTCTGTCTGGAAATCAGCCAATCTCTCAATCTATAATTGACAGTTCTCTTTCCGATTCCCTTTTCCTCCAGAAGCTGAGAAATCTTTTCGATGGCTTCCTGGTTAGGAAGACCGTTAAACTCACCGGAGTTAATCATCTTGCCTTCCGCCACAAAGGCTTCTTTCAGATGATAGAGATCGATATCTGGATTTTCAGGGTCTACAACGGGAACGATATCCAGACCAAACTTGGTGGCGAAGTCAAAGTCTCTCTGGTCATGAGCAGGTACGCCCATAACTGCGCCGGTACCGTAATCCATGAGTACATAGTCGGAAATATAGATAGGAAGGTCGGCGCCGGTCAGTGGATTGATGGCATATCTTCCAATAAACACACCAGTTTTCTCGTTGGTGGTAGAAGTTCTTTCGATATCGCTCATGTGCTGCACTTTATCAATATATTCCTTTACCGGCTTTTCATACTCGGTTCCCTCCACTAAACTGAGCACATATGGATGTTCAGGAGCCAGCACCATATAGCTGGTGCCGAATATAGTGTCGCATCTGGTGGTAAACACGGTCAACTTCCGGTCGTCATCTTTGATGGCAAAATCCGCCTCTGTACCAGTGGAACGGCCAATCCAGTTTTTCTGCATCACCTTTACCTTGTTTGGCCATCCGTCCAGCTTATCCAAATTATCCAGCAGTCTGTCAGCATAGTCGGTAATCTTTAAATACCACTGGGATAGATTCTTCTTTCCTACCGGAGACTTACACCGCTCGCAGCATCCGTCCACCACCTGTTCATTGGCCAGCACCGTCTGACAACTTGGACACCAGTTTACCGGATTTTCCTTTTTATAGGCTAAGCCTCGCTTATAAAACTGGATGAAAATCCACTGCATCCACTTATAGTAATCCTCATGGCAAGTAGCCACCTCTCTGTCCCAATCATAGGAAAGCCCCAGCTGTTTCAACTGGTTTCTCATCTCTGCAATGTTTTCCCATGTCCACTTGCTCGGATGGATACCGTGCTTGATAGCAGCGTTTTCAGCCGGAAGACCGAAAGAATCCCAACCCATAGGATGGAGCACATTATAGCCATCCATCTTTTTAAACCTGGCAATTACGTCGCCGATGGAATAATTCCGGACATGACCCATGTGGAGTTTTCCCGATGGATAGGGAAACATCTCCAAACAGTAATACTTTTCCTTGGAATCATCCTCTGCCGTCTTAAAACATTGATTTTCTTCCCAATATTTCTGCCACTTTTGCTCAATCTCTTTAAACTCATACTTTTCTTTCATTTTTATAACTAATCCTCCAATTCGATGAACTTACAATCTCCCCAAACCTTTTCAATACTGTATCTATCTCTCATTTCTCTGGTAAACAGATTGACAATCACATCGCCAAAATCCATCAAAATCCAACCGGAACCCTGTCTCCCTTCGATGGATTTTACCAGCAGACCTTCCTTTGCAAAACCTTCCTCCACATCATCGGTCAGGCTTTGAATCTGACGATCCGATGTGCCTGCACAGATGACGAAATAATCTGCAAACGAGGCTTTTTCACCGATATCGATGATAACGATATCCTGCCCCTTTTTATCTGACAAAATTTTTCCTGCCAGCAACGCATATTCTTTGCTGTTCATACTGTCACTCCTTTTTCTCTATTCGCTCTTCAAAATACGCTTTTGCGTACATTGTATCCTGATCTAAATATTCTCCCTTGCTCTGCACGAAGGCAACGGAATGATTCAATGCTAAAAGACATGTCGCATCCAAATCCTGAAAGGCCAATTTTCTCAATTCATCCACACCCGGATAGTCGCGGCCTGGCTCAATGCCGTCGGCAATATAGAGAATCTTTTCCAAAAGAGACATTCCATAACGTCCCGTAGTATGAAATTCTACCGCATTGAGAACATCTTCATCCTCAATCCCCATATCCCGCTTCATTATCCACGCGGCAATTTTCCCATGAGACAAGTTGATATTATCCAGATATCTCTCTGGCAGGCCCATCTGCCTCACATAGTCGTTGGCAGTTTCCTTGGATAGATTCCGATATAAGTCGTGACACAAGGCAGCCAGTTCCGCCTTATCCACATCACAGCCGTATCTTTCAGCCAGTTTTATGGCTGTCTGTCGCACACCCTCTGTATGAACCTTTCGCTTTTCTGAAAGATTCTTTTCAATATATTCATAGATAGAGGTTATGTTCATGGATATACCTTTCTACCTTTTCCGGAACCATATGTGAAATATCCAGTCCCTGATTCTGCCAGACTTTCAGCTTGGTGGAGGAGATATCCGGCATTTCGCTGGTCAGTTTCCTGACCTCCGTGTGATAACGCTCTTTAAAATAGCTGATCTTATCGTCCAGTTCCCTTTCCCGATACCCTGGTCTGACGCTGACCATGAAAGAGAAATTTTCCAAAAGATCGATGCCTCTGTGCCATCCCTCTATTTCCAAGAAACTGTCGGTTCCCATGATAAAATATAAGTCGCTTTCTGGATACTTTCTTTTCAAAACAGACAGGGTCTCATAAGTATAAGAAATTCTGGTGTTTTTCAGTTCATATTCGGATACCTCTATCCGCGGCATATCTTCAAAAGCCAACTTGCACATGGCCAAACGATGAACATCCTCTGTAATTTCCCTGCCCAGTTTAAACGGCTGTACCTTGGCAGGCATGACGATTAGCTTGCGGAGATGTCCCTCCTCAATGGCTGCCTTAGCTAAAGCCATATGACCGTTGTGGATGGGGTCAAAGGTTCCTCCAAGGATGCCAATAGATTTTCTTCCTTCTTTTTCATCTTTCCTGGAAGGATACCGGCTGCGAATGGCCTGGATTGTCACATCCTCCAGTTCAAATTCAGGGTTTTCGCTCTGTAGTTCTTTCCAAAAGGCCTTTACATAATCTCCCTCTGCGCCCCAGCTTATATTGAGAAGACCTTCTCCACCGCCAGAGCCTATGGCTGCTACCGTACAAACACCTTGGAAGTGAGTCAAAGTCACAGTCAGACTGGCATAGGAACCAGAGCGAAAATAGTAAGTCTCAAACACAAAGGTGACAACCTTTACATCTCCTTCTGTTATCACATAAGAGTTTACTTCCTTATAGCCACCAGAAGCCTTACGGCCTGCACTGGCCACAGCGTCGGCTCCTTCTTCAAAATCTGCCGGAAACCGCTTTACCATGGTAGTAATAGATTCACCGCATAGGAATTCGTTTTCCATATAGCGAAATTCATCCTGAATCATTTTTTTAGAGGATTCCGATACCTTGCACCTTTCCAGCTTTTCAGCCAGTTCGGACTTTAAGGTTTCCAGATAAGTTTCGGTGACCACATTCTTCACTTCATCGATAATCTTTTTCGGTCCTTCCATACAGTCCTTACAAAACCACACGTCTACATGAGGTAGTCTATATGCATCATCCCAAAAGGCGATTTTTTTCCCACAGTTTATACATTCTTTGGCCATAAGGGTTCCTCTTCTGTCCTATTTTGTCTGAATCCCTAAATCTGCAAGCTGATCCTCATAAACAGGCGCCGGCGCTTCACAGAGCAGGCACTGTGCATTCTGATTCTTTGGAAATGCCATAACGTCTCTGATGGAAGATTCTCCGATCAGAAGCATAATCAGTCTGTCTAAACCGTATGCCAGACCGCCGTGGGGTGGTACCCCATATTTGAAGGCTTCGATGAGGAAGCCAAACTTTTCATCACATTCTTCCTTCGTCAAACCCAGCACATCGAACATCTTGGCCTGCAAGTCCTTATCATGAATTCGGATAGAGCCGCCGCCCAGTTCCACACCGTTTAACACAATGTCATAGGCATCGGCTTTTACTGCTGCCGGATCCGTATCAAGCAGCGGAATCTCTTCTAACTTCGGCTGAGTAAACGGATGATGCATAGCCTTTAGTTCGCCGGTCTCATCGTCCTTTTCAAACAATGGGAAGTCGGTTACCCAAAGGAGTTTAAATACCTTGTCATCCAAAAGTCCCAGTCTACGAGCAATCTCTCTGCGCAGGAATCCCAAGCTGTCAAATACAACTTTTTTCCGGTCGGAAACGATGAAAATCAAATCTCCCGCTTTTGCCTCAAATTCGGCCGCATACCTAGCCAGTTCCTCCTGGCTAAAGAATTTATTGACAGAAGAGTTAATTTCTCCTTCTCCCACTTTCATCCATACCATGCCCTTAGCGCCGTAATCCTTCACAGCATCGGTTAATTTATCGATTTCCTTACGGCTGAACTTTTCCGCACCGCCATCGATACAGATACCACGAACGTCTCCGCCCTTTTCCAGAGCATCGGTAAATACTTTAAATTCGCAGCCAGCAGCCAGTTCATTGAGACAGTGAAGTTCAAATCCAAAACGCAGGTCTGGCTTATCGGAACCATACCGTTCCATGGCCTCGTCCCAAGTTAATCTCAAAAACGGCGTCTCAATTTCAACGCCCATCAGCTCTCCAAAGACTCTCTTGAGGAACCCTTCTTGTACGGCGATTACATCTTCCATATCCACAAAAGACATTTCCAAGTCAATCTGGGTAAATTCTGGTTGACGGTCCGCTCTAAGGTCTTCATCTCTAAAGCATTTGGCAATCTGCATATACCGGTCGGTTCCGCCTACCATGAGAAGCTGTTTAAACAACTGTGGCGACTGTGGCAATGCAAAGAAAGAACCTGGATATACACGGCTTGGCACCAAATAGTCTCTTGCTCCCTCTGGAGTAGACTTAATTAGCATCGGCGTCTCTACCTCTGTGAATCCACATTCGTCAAAATAATCTCTGGCCAGCTTGGTCACCTGGTGGCGGAAAGTGAGATTCCTCTGCATCTTATTCTTTCGCAAATCCAGATATCTATATTTGAGACGAAGATTTTCGTCTACATTGTCGTCGTCTTTAATATAAATCGGAGGCGTATCAGCCTGAGAATAGATGACAAGGTCATTAGCGAATACTTCGATTTCACCAGTAGGTATATTCGTATTCTTGGCGCTTCTTTCCTTTACAATACCTTTAATTCCAATAACATATTCGCTTCTAAGGGAATCAGCCTTTTCAAACAGCTCGGCAGGAATCTGATCGTCAAAAGTAATCTGTGTAATTCCTGTCTTGTCCCGAAGGTCGACGAAAATCAGGCCGCCCAGATTTCTTCTCTTGGCGACCCAGCCGTTTAATACCACTTCCTGGCCCACATTCCCGATATTTAATACGCCGCACATATGGGTGCGCTTATATACATTGCTCATAGCTTTCTCCTATTTTGATAATACTTGGAATAACTCTTCAAACTTTACCAGGTGCTGCTCAGAACGTTCCATATCTTTCACGGTCACAGCTCCTTCTGCCAATTCGTTATCACCGATCACCACAGTGTATCTGGCTCCCAGTCGATTGGCGTACTTGAACTGGTTCTTGATGTTTCGGGCCAAAATGTCCATCTCTGCAGCCATTCCCTTGGTCCGCAGTTCTCTGCACAGTTTCAGTCCATAAGCCTTGGCTGCATCGCCCATGACTGCAATAAATACATCTACCCTGTTCTCATCAGGGAAAGAAACGCCGTTGGCTTCCATCAGCATAAGAAGTCTTTCGATGCCCAGACCGAACCCAACTCCCGGAATCGGCGGCCCTCCCACCTCTTCGATGAGATGGTCGTATCTACCGCCGCCACAAACCGTACCTTGGGCTCCGATTTTGGTAGTGACAAATTCAAACGCAGTCTTGGTATAGTAGTCCAATCCTCTTACAATGCCTGGATCCAATACAAATGGAATCCCTAGAGAGGTCAGATTGGTTTTCAGTTCTTCCAAAGCATTTTTGCAATCGTCGCACAGGTAATCGATCATCATGGGCGCACCTTTTACCAGTTCCTGGCACACAGGGGACTTGCAGTCCAAAATCCTCATAGGATTCTTGTCATATCTGGTCTTACAGGTATCGCACAGCTGGTCATACTTTGGAGCAAGAAAGCTTTTCAACGCCTCCCTATGTTTCCTTCTGCAGTCCGGGCAGCCTACACTGTTGATTCTAAGCTCAATTTCCGTAATGCCTAGACTGGTAAGAAAATCGTGGGCCAAACAGATAACCTCAGCATCAGCCATCATATCAGGCGTCCCAAAGACCTCGATACCAAACTGGTGAAACTCTCTAAGTCTGCCTGATTGGGGTTTTTCATATCGAAAACATGGAGTTACATAATAGTATTTAGACGGCTGCATCTCCGCATACTGCTTGTGCTCGATAAAGGCTCTTACCGCTGGAGAGGTGCCTTCCGGCTTTAGAGTAATACTCCGTTTGCCATGATCTTCAAAGGTATACATCTCCTTCTGCACCACATCGGTAGTATCTCCGATACCTCTGGTAAACAGCTCTGTATGTTCAAAGACTGGCGTCCTCATTTCCCTAAATCCATATCTTCTGCAAATATCGCGGAACACATTCTCTACATAATGCCATTTGTGAATCTGATCTGGCAAAATATCTTTGGTCCCTTTCGGTGCATTGGTCAGCATTTTTCTACCTCCTTAAATAGATGCTCCTCTTTTCGTTCAATCATCTCATCGAGCCGCTGTATATATACTTCATAATTGGATACGTTAGGAACCCGTTCCAATCTGTTTTCCTTTGGAAAATAAACCTTACTGATGCCGCCTGCCCCAAGGGCGATGATGGTCTGTTGCTCTTCCATAATTCTGATATTATAGATAGACGGCGTATTGTCTTTGCAATATCCAACGTTTTCAAAAGCGCCGGCCATATGCTTCTGTCTATACAGATAGTATGGCCGAAATCCCGCTTCAGCCAACATGGTCTTTGCAATTTTCAGCATCTCCAAGGCAGTCTCTGCCTGTTTATAATGGTAATCGGGGGCTACATCCATCAATTTGGAAGCCTTTTTTACTGCAAGGGTATGAATCGTAATGTTTTCTGGGTCCAACCGTAAAATATCTTCCATGGTCTTTGCAAAATCCTCCGGCGTTTCCTCTGGAAGTCCTGCAATCACATCTGCATTGACAATGGGAATCCCTACCCAATCGGCCCGCTGGAAAGCCTTAACAATATCCGCCGGTTCATGAGAGCGACCAATTAACTCTAAAGTCTCTTTTTTCATGGACTGTGGATTGATACTGATTCGCTCTATGCCATGTTTTTTCAACACTTCCAACTTTTCATATGTAATGGTGTCCGGTCTTCCAGCCTCAACAGTAAATTCTTTGGTCTTAGATAAGTCAAAGGAATGTTTTATATGACCAATGAGCCCATCCAACTGCTGGGCTGTAAGGGTTGTAGGCGTACCGCCTCCGATATAAACGGATTCTGGCCACAGGCCAGTTTCCTCCATTCGAAGTCCACAATAACTTATTTCTGTAAACAAACTCTCCAAATACCGCTGTATTTCCTCTGGCCCTTTCTGATTGGATGTAAAGGAGCAATAGAGGCATCTGGTGGGACAAAAAGGAATCCCGATATAGAGCCCCACTCCACCTTCAGGCGCCGGCCCAAGAACTTCCTGTTGATATTCATAGGTATCCAAAAGCAGCTGTGCCTTTTCCTCTGAAAGCAGATAAAACTCCTGCAGCTTTTTTTTCACCTCAAAATCGCTGCCCAGTTTTTGATACAGTTCTCCGGCCAGCTTTACTGGTCTAACGCCAGTCAAAATCCCCCAAGCAGGTTGTTTTCCTGTAATTTGGGACAGTCCTTGATAAATTTCCCGTTTAATATAGTTTTTGTCTCCAAAATCCGCCTCATTAAAGACAATGGTTATGGCCTGCTCTGTATCCCAAAGCTGCTCTGTCCCTGTAAACTCGGTGTAATCGGCTTCTGTATAACTTACAAACTGGTCAGGCGTAAGAAAAACCTTAATCAGTTCATTGTATTCATAGATATTGTCGATATTTTTTATGACGATATTATACAAACGGGTTTCCTCTCTTTTCATCTCCAATGGTGGTAATATCCATATGTCCAGGCAAAACCACCGTATCATCTGGCAGCGTAAACAACGCATCCTTGATGGAATTGATTAAGATTTTAAAGTCTCCGCCATAAAAATCGGTTCTTCCAATGGAGAATCGGAACAGTGTATCCCCACTGAATACATGGCCCTTTACATAGATAGACATACCGCCCTTGGTATGCCCCGGTGTATGGAAAAAGGTCAGTTCCATATCTCCTACCTGCAAGGTTTCCCTGTCTCTTACCCAAAGATCTGCATCCACAGTAACCGGCTTTCCAAACATTTCTACAGAACTGTTTAGATTGCCGTTCATGAGCATTTCCCGCTCCTCCTGATGGGCCACGACCTTCACCCCTGGGAAATCCTGCTGAAAGCCATGAACCCCGCCAATATGGTCTCCATGTCCATGGGTTAAAACGATATATTCAAGGGTAAGACCCAGTTCCTCAATCTTCTTGGTAATCTCAGCTGCATAGCCGCCCGGATCTACCATAAAGGCTTTTTTTGCAGCCTCATCATAAGCCAAATAGGTATTTACCTGAATGGGGCCTGTCACATATCTGATAATCTTCATACTCTCCTCCTGATTAAAACAGCTTATTGCTGTCCAATAATATGGTCACCGGACCATCGTTATGAATCCGCACCAGCATGTGGGTTTGAAATACCCCTTCGCCCACCTTGATTCCTTGTGACTTTACAAGTTCCACGAAATAATCGTAAAGTTCCTTGGCCTTTTCCGGTCTGGCAGCCTTGACGAAATTGGGCCGTCTTCCCTTTCTTGCATCAGCCAGCAGTGTAAACTGGGAGATAACCAGCATTTCCCCATTTACATCCTTTAAGGACAGATTCATCTTATCGTCTGCATCTTCAAAGATGCGAAGACCCACAATCTTTTCTGCCAGATATTCCGCGTCCTTTTCTGTATCCGTATCTTCCACACCCAGAAGAACCACATATCCCTTTCCTACGGATCCCGTTATCTGCTCCTCTACAGTAACGTCTCCTTCTGTCACACGCTGTACAACCGCTCTCATATTTTAAACCTTTCTATCCTCAATGGACAACATCAGGACTTTGCACGGTAAACCTGTACAACCCCGTCTATCAATCTCAAATTACGCAGTACCTTTTGCATTTCCTGGGTACTGGATATAGATAGTGTAACCGTCATGTTAATCATACCATCCCGACCGCTTTTAGCGTTAACGCCAGACAGATGAATGTCCATGTCCTCACAGACCTTGGAAATATCCGAAAGCATCCCTTTCCTGTCATAGCAAAGGATAAAAATATCTGCATTATAGGATTTTCCCACTTTCAGGTCTTCCCATTCCACCTCAATAAAACGCTGTCTCTCATCTTGCGGCAGAGATGTCACATTAGAACAATCGCTGCGGTGAACAGAGATACCTCTTCCTTTAGTAATAAAGCCTACGATGTCGTCTCCTGGCACAGGATTACAGCATCTAGCCACACGAATCATCAGATTGTCAGCGCCCTTGACGATAATGCCTGGCGCATCGTTATCTCTTCTCTGCTGCTTCTGCTGACGCTGCTTTCTCAATTCTGCCGCCTTAATGTCCTCCATGACCTCTTCGTCAGACTTGATATCCGGTTTATTCTCCTCTGTATAGTAGGAAAATAATAGATTGCAGAACTTGCTCATCAGTGTACCGCCGTTTGCAAGCTGGGCATAGCCCTCATCATTGCTGGCAAAATTCATGGCCTTCATGGCCTTATTGATATATTGGGATTTTCCACAGACCTGTGGGTCGTATCCTTTTTTTCGAATATATTTATCCAGTAAATCCTTACCTTTATCAACGGTATCGGACTTGTTTTCTCGTTTCAGCCAGCTTCTAATCTTGTTTCTGGCATTGGAACTTTTAGCAATCTTCAGCCAATCCACACTAGGGCCGCTGGAATTGGCCGAAGTGACGATTTCCACAATATCGCCGTTTTGCAAAGTGTAGTCTATGGTCACCATCTTGCCGTTAACTCTGGCTCCCACGCACTTACAGCCGATGGCGGAATGAATCTTAAAGGCAAAGTCAAGAGGCGTAGAGCCTGCTGGAAGTTCTATGACGTCTCCCTTTGGCGTAAACACAAATACCTGACTGGCAAACAGGTCCATCTTCATAGTTTCCAAAAACTCTTTTGGGTCTTTTAAATCCTTCTGCCATTCCAGGGATTGGCGGAGCCATGCCAGTTTCAAATCATCGCTGGAGTTTTCTCCGTTTACTTTTCCCTCTTTATACTTCCAATGGGCGGCAATACCGTATTCCGCCACCTCATGCATTTCATAAGTTCGAATCTGTATCTCGAAAGGATCGCCATGCTCTCCAATAACCGTGGTATGAAGAGACTGATACATATTGGGCTTAGGCATGGCGATATAGTCCTTAAACCGTCCTGGAATGGGTTTCCACATGGTATGAACGATTCCTAAAACCGCGTAGCAATCCCGCACGTTTTCCACGATGATGCGAACAGCAATCAAGTCAAAGATTTCATCGATCTGCTTCTTCTGAAATTTCATTTTCTTATAGATGCTGTAATAGTGCTTGGCTCTGCCATAAATTTCATACCGCAGATTCATGTCGTCCAGCACTTCCTTCATCTCATCGATGACCAGATTGATGGTTTCCTCTCGCTGTACCTTTCTAGCCATTACCTTCTCTTCCAGATCTTTAAACTCCTCTGGATGAAGATATTTCAAAGCCCAGTCTTCCAGTTCAAATTTGACAGTGGAAATTCCCAACCTACTAGCCAGCGGTGCATAAATTTCCAACACCTCATTGCTCTTTTCCACAATCTTTTCCGGCTTCATAAACTGCAGTGTCCGCATGTTGTGAAGCCGGTCTGCCAACTTGATAATCAGAACTCGAATATCTTTGGACATGGCTAAAAACATTTTACGGAAGTTTTCAGCCTGCAATTCTTCCTTTGATTCAAATTTAATGGAGCCCAATTTGGTAACGCCGTCTACCAGCAGTGCGATTTCCTCGCTGAAATCCTCCACCAGTTCTTCCCTAGTATATGGCGTATCCTCCACCACATCATGCAAAAGCCCACCGACGATGGTCTCCTCATCCATACCTAGCTGTGCCAATATGATGGCTACACTGATGGGATGAATAAAATAAGGTTCTCCACTTTTACGGAGCTGACCGTTATGGAGAGCCTGGGCCTTATCAAAGGCCCGGCCAATCAATTCGGTGTCGTAATTAGAATGAAATGTTAAGATTTTTTCTAAAAACTCAGCTTTTGTCAACATGCGATTTTAACTCCCGTGTATTTATTAGTTTATTTCTTCTTCTTTGCTTTTGCCGATATGCTTTTTACATACTTAGACTCTTCACTGCTCTTGCACATATCATAGTACAGCGGACTGCACAGGAAAATGGAGGAACAGCAACCTACAATTACACCCACCATCAGCGGAATGATGAATTCCCGAATGGAGGCAGAAACCATAATGCACAGCGGAATCATAACCACCAGGGTTGTAACAGACGTCATGATAGTTCTGTTCAAAGTTTGATTCAAACTTCTATCAATATTTATCTCACTGCCATCCTTTGGATATAATGCTTTATTTTCTCTAATTCTATCGAAAATAACGATGGTATCATTGATAGAATATCCCACCAGTGTCAAAATAGCTGCGATAAATGGATTGTTTACCGTATAACCAAAGATAGCATAAAATGCAATTACCATGAGCACGTCATGTACCACGCCGATAATAGCTGACGCACCATATTTCCAGGATTTAAACCGGAATATGATATAAATCAGCATACCAATAGAAGCAATGAATACGGCCAGCAACGCATTGGATTTCAGTTCATCTCCTACAGACGGTCCAAACTGTTCAGACGCAAGGACATTAGCTTCCGTAATATCATAAGTCTTTCCCAATGTATCTACGATTTCCGAACGCTTTTCATTGTCCAAGGAAGCAATGGTCTTAATCACAATCTGGCTGTTTCCTTCTCCTGCATAAATAATAGACGGTTCCAGGTCATATTCTGCAAGAGCGCTTTCTACCTCGGAAATATCCACCTGCTTGCCCATATCGATCTGAATCATGGTTCCTCCTGTAAAGTCGATACCATAGTTCATACCGCCAATGAAAGCAAACAACAGACCTACGATGATGATACCAGCGCTAATCATATAGAAAATCTTTCTATGCTTAATAAATGAGAAAGTTTTGTTGAGCAGCTGTTTTGGGCTGCCGTCTTCATTGACACCAAAATATCTATTTTTTGAGAACTTCTTATTATCAGCCAACAGAGAAATAAACAACTGGGTAATAACAACCGCTGTAAAGATACTGATAACAATACCAATCATCAGGGTCAATGCAAAGCCCTTTACTGAAGTAGTACCTACTTCATACAGCACAACTGCTGCAATCAAGGTTGTAATCTGTGCATCCAATACGGTGGTCAGAGCATTTTTAAATCCACTGTTTACAGCCACGCGAATGGACTTACCTGCTGCGATTTCTTCCTTAATTCTAGCGAAGATGATGACGTTAGCATCTACCGCCATACCGATGGATAGAATCAATGCTGCAATGCCTGGCAGGGTCATAACCACACCCATACCTGCCATTGCCCACAGGAATATAACCACATACAACAACAGCGCTATATCTGCAACCAGACCCAGCATACCGTAGAACACCAGCATAATCAAGAATACGATGCCTAAACCAATGGCGCCTGCTATGATGGATTTATCAAGGGCGTCTGCACCGATGGTAGCTGACTGTACAGAGGACTGAATCTCTACCAGTTCTACAGGCAGGGCGCCACCGCGAATCAGCGCGGCTGTGGTAGATGCTTCTTCCTGAGTATACTTTCCTTCGATTTCACAACTGCCGCCGGAAATTACGCCTTTTACATATGGATGGGTAATAATCTCATCATCCAATACAATACCGATTTCGTTGGCAGCCATACCGTCAATGGATGCTGTCACTTCGCCGCTAAAGGCTTTCCTGGTAGCCTCCTCAAAGGCGCTGGCTCCGGCGCTGTCAAATTCCAGCAAAATCTTATAATAAGCGCCATCAGTTGCAATAGCAGCATCCTTTACCATACTTCCGTCGAACACGACAGTTCCATCAGCCAAAATAAATTGAAGCTGTGCAGTCTTACCGATGGCTTCAATGGCTTCCTCTGCATCTTCCACGCCAGGCATTTCGATTCTCAATCGATTGGTTCCTTCAATGGTAACCGAAGATTCAGCAATACCCAACTGATTCACACGATTATTTAAAACAGCCCTGGTTTGTTCCATCAACTCGTCCAGCGCATCGCCGGTCGCGTCGGTATGAGCCTCCATAACTACATAGACGCCTCCATTGATGTCAAGGCCATACTTAATTGCATCTTTCACTGAATTGATGGAACCGATGCCAAAACCGGCAACATACCATCCAAAAACGATTGCTACCAGCACCAGAAATGCCAGTATGCGTTTCACTTTTACACTCATTTCTAAAACCTCTCATTTGATTTTATTTGTAAATCTGCCTACCCACGGCATTTTATTTTACATTACATTTTACTACTTTTTTGAAGCTTGTACAAGGATATTTTCAGTAAAACCCTCTTTTTCTCTCAATTTATACCAACTTCTATCAAAAAATCTCCTGAAAATATCAGGAGATTTTTAAACAAATATACATTTTTATGCATAATCAGTAATGAACACTGTGTTGACCGGAATTAGTCTTCTACAGAATCCTTCTCTTCGTCGTCTGCATCAGAAGATCTTCTCAGTCTCTTTGGCATAACCTTCTTTGGCTCTTCTTCCACTTCCTCACGTACTCTCTGGCTTGCATTGGTAACTGTGGAAACTGCCCATCTCATCATTTCAAACTTCACTTTATCTGCGCCGACCTGGATGACGATGGTCTCCTCTTTGGTCTTTACAATCTTACCGCAGATACCGCCGATTGTAATGATTTCATCTCCCACCTGCAGGCCTCTTCTCATTTCCTGAATCTGCTTGTCTTTCTTTTTCTGTGGTCTAATCATCAAGAAATACATAAGAACGATTAGGATCAATAACGGCGCCAAACTCACTAGTGTTTCCATACTATTCTTCCTCCTGCTTCTATGTTAACATTCATACTGTTAACATGGTGCCGGCGATGGGGGTCGAACCCATACGGTGT
>JAAWDM010000004.1 GCA_022793795.1 Bacillota bacterium | reverse complement strand
CTTTTCTACCATGGCCAGTCCGTAATAAGGGGCAATGGATTCTATATAACCGGAGCGGGTGGCCACAATATCCGTATACATTAAATCCTCTGTATCCTGTAATCCTCCCTCCTGTTCCTGAGGGTAGTTTTGGACTCCTTTTTCGTAGATATCGTGGTCTGTCTCTGATATATTGAGAACCACCAATCTGCCCGAATAAGCCAGCTGTACCCATGTGACCTGGGGAAACACATCATAAATGGCCTTCTCCGCTTTCTCCCAGTTGATTTCAGGCCGAAAAGCCCCTTTATATATCCCCTCTTCCTCCAAAACCTGCAAAAGCTCAACTTCCGGTATGGCCTTATACCCATTTACTTCAATACTTTGCACCACAAGGGACTCTATGACGACAAAGGCGCAGGTCAGCAGGCATCCGATAATCAAGGCCGGTTTTCGCAAAAAACTCCAAAGGCTGACCACCGGCCCTCTCTCGCTGATGACGGTAAACTTATATAGGGAGCGTCCCAATTTTTTTAGGGCTTTAAAATCCTCTTTGCTGACCGTACAGACCATCTCCGTCTCTGAATAAAGATGAACGCCTTTAATATTTAGGCCTGCTTTCATCCCTTTCTCTAAAAGCCGTTCCAGCCGAAAGCCCTCAACCCTGACCTGTAGCCGATGACTGTAAAAACTCAACTCTCTGTATCTTTCCCTCAATGAGAAGCCTCCCCTCATAAATCTCTTTTATCACAAAATCCGAACCAATGATGGTCGTATGCCAGGATACTTTCATCTGTTTCACCTTGAGGCCATGACGTACCGTAATTGATGTTTCACTGAGCATGACAATACCTGCCACATTTTCCAATATGACCAGATGGTCGCTTACCACCACTCTGGGTCTGGTAAAATCCATATCGTCTATCATTTCTCCAAACACCTTCACGCTGTCGGCCCCCTCTCTATGAAACACTTTACCATTTCAGAGTATATGAAAATATCTTCTCCAATATTCTTGACTCCTGCCTTTAACTCATATGAAAAAGCTGCCGCTCCGGTGAACTTTTCAGTCAACTGCACGACAGCCTCAATTCATAGTTTTACGATCTTCTCTTTTCTACCATTAAAACAGCTAAACTCATCAGACTTCCTACCAGAAGGAGCATCCAGAAGAAGAGTATCTCTTCATCTCCCGTTCCAGGTACTGTAGCGGAGGTCTGTACTTCTATCGCTGTCTGATTGACGGCGGATTCCTGTTGATCAGATGTACCCTGCGGCTTTTTATCCAGTGGTGTCTGCGGGTCATCAATATCCACTGGGTTATCATCACCTCCAGGTATTACCGTGCCAGGCGTTACAATAACAGAACTTCCCTGCTCCGTCTTTGTGGTCACGGAAAGAAATGTAGCATCACTGCGTCCAACGGGACTATTGGCATAGATTCTCACATTATAGGCAACGCCTTCTTTCAGCTGTCCAATCGTCACATTCTTGTTCTCACCTGCAACAATCTCATCTACTTCTACAGTTTTTATCAACTCTTCGCCCTGGTAGATCTGAAGTAAATAGCTGGTAGGTGCCGGTTGATTGTCTGCCTCTACCGGAACATTCCACTGAAGCGTCATTGCCTTCTCCTGTGCAGACGCCTCTACCTGCGGTGCATCAGGCACTGCAAGCTGGGCTGTCAACGTACCGAAAAACCCATTTCCTGTAACTGTCAATGTGGTGCCGATTAAATCCTTTTCCCCAATTCCTGTAATAGATATTCCCGTCTGTCCGTTGCTCCAGGTGAATTGACAGTGCTCCGCTTCTGTTCCATCCTTCATCTGTGCCGTCAATGTATAAGTCCCATCTGTTTCCTGCTTGATTGTAATGACCGGTATGCCTGTGATTTCCTCCATTTCGGTCACCAGCAGATATTGAGACTTTAATTCCCCATAAGCCCTCTGTAATTTTTCCAAAGGCGGCTCCTCACTGCGGAGCAAACCATCGGCCTTTGCCAGTATTTCTTGGAAGGTTTCCCAATGAGGCGATGAGCCGTAGTCCGTTTCTGTCAGCTTTTCAGCCTGCTCTACCAGTTTATTCAGCGCAATTAACCCTTGAAACGTATCGTGCTCCGATTCAATGTCTCCAATCAACTGACAAAATTCATAGTCTCGGTTATATTCCGTCACAACGGCTTTATGGTCAATTCTCAATCCATTAGCAATCATTTCATCCAAAAACCGGTCAAGCAACGATTCTGGCAGATTGCACATGAGCATGAATTCACTGGAATAGGAAGACCCATTGTAGCCCTGCTCTGCTGCTTCATATCCTGCAATTCCAGCCAGATAACCGATGGTCTGATTCAGATTTTTATTCTCCATGGTCACCGCCGGAATTCCCAGTTCATCTAAAATCTGCCGGAGACGATGGCCTCTGGAGGAGGTATCATCCAAGTTATACAGAACCACATGGTAAGAAGGCACTTCCTCCTCTGCTCCGATGATTGGAACAGACGCAGAGATATAATCCACCTCTTCGCCATCCCATTCTGTATGAGGTAATCTCAGCTTAATAATCAAACGGTCATCAGGATTCAAGGTCGCATAACTGTTCACAGGCACACGGATTGTACCCTTGGTTTCCTGTCCCGAGGTAGAATTTACCTGACCCACGCGAGTTGCAATGCCATAGGTCTCCCACAGTTCTTTTTCTTCAAACTCTTTATCTGTATATTTTGCAGGGAAGCTATAGATGCTCACATCACAATAGAAGTCATCTCCAAGACTCAGGTATTCAGCCGAATAGTCAACAGTCACCGGAATGGTCTTGTCATCGGCTTTTACTGCTGTCACATCGAAAGCTGCATACGGCGTTCCCCAATCTGGAGATGGCTCTACAATTACCACATTGGATTTCGTCTCCATATCATCTGCTGTCAGTACCAGTTGTAAATTAGCACCAATTTCCAGTTTACCAGTTCCAAGATAAATGGATTTGGAGGTTTCGCTTCTATAAAGATTGCCACTGCTCAGCTTAGTTGCTGTCGCAGGGTTAAGTTCCTCTCCTGTAAATTGGTACAGTACATAGGATCCCTGGCTAACGCTACTGTCAAAGGTCACAGAAGCCTTCAGATAAGTATCTCCCTCCGTAATCCGACTGTCCAAAATCTGTGCCACAGGTTTTTCTTTTTCCGGCATGGCCGTAATCGCCTTCACATTGGATTGCAGGCTAAATCCATCAGAAAGCTCCAGTACAGCGATTAGATTTTTTTCTGCTGTCAATTTACCACCACCAAACGTGACTCTCTGACTGTTTTCATTGGAAGTTGCTGCTCCTGAATAGATTTCCATGGCCGTATCCATATCAAAAATATCTCCAGCATAGGTATACAGCTTCAAAACTCCAGTCAAACCAGCGCTAAATTCTGTTACAACCCACAGATCTGTCCGATCTTCCCGAATCGTATCTGTTGCAATCTCTACTTTAGGTTCTACAACCTGGCCGCTTCCATTTTTTATGATGACAGGCGCCCCATATTGATACTGGGTGGCATCCTGTTCACTATCATAAAAATATAGATGAGGTAAAATCGTCTGACCTGCCCTTAATTGCTTGCTGTTAAAAGAAAGCTGATAGGTTCCTGCTCCTGTAAAAGGTACACTGGCCAAACGGCTGCGACTGTCCGCATCGTTTACATTGTCCGCCGGCCCTGTGGTCAAAATCAGCAGACCACCCTTATAGATCTCACAGCCGTTGACCATAACCGTCACGCTGTCCATATTGGTATCAACCTCTGTCTCCACAATGGACAGGGAATTTTCTCCCAATGCTCCTACTACAGCAAAGCCTTCGCTGGTATATGTGACAATTTCAGAACCATCCATATAGGTCAGCGACAGACACACCTTATCGCCTGCACGGAGGGCTTCTTCGCTAAGCTCAAAGGTAATCTCACCTGGTTTCTGTCCATACTTTACTGCAAGCGCATGATCCAAATCGGCCTCTCCGTTTGCTTTGACACTGCAAAGTCTTACGATATTCAGATTAGTAATCGCCTCATCGATGGAAGTTACTTGGAAGCTAAGCTGTGTAGCTCCTGCAGTAACAGAGATATTGGGCAAAATAGTAAATGCCTTTACAGCAGCTATTGAAACCGGCTGGGATTGAACAACCGTTGCGCCCTGATCCAAAATAAAGGCGACTATTTTTTTGTCTTTGGTCAAAGAGCCTGACTGTGGCGTTAAGGTATAGGTTCCGCTGGTCACATTGAAGGCAGATCCAACCCAGGTTCCTTCGCTTATGGCAAACTGCTGGGTTTTGCTGTCATAACTTTTAAGCAGTAGAGTCGCGCCTTCCGGCAAATTTCCCTTTACTTCTACACGAATTGCTTTTGCTGCAACATTAACTGGTTCTTCAATGGTTACAGCAGGCGCGATACATTCCTTGACTAGAAGAGAGTCGTCAGGACGATGGAACACCTCTTCATAGTCGTTACCTTTTGGCAAAAATAATTCTGTACTCTGGCTCCAATATACTACGGCACGAACTCGATATCCTGCACGAAGAGGCTCACTGAGAGAAATTTCCTTTCCGGAAAAAGCTTCTGTCACACTGATGTTTGATGCCAAGGAAATTTGTTTTTCATTTTCAAAATCGAACGTCTCTCCCTCTGGATATTGAGCAACTGCACAGGTAATGCTGATCTTGCCATCTCTAGCTCCTTGGAAAAGCCGTTCATCGCCCACAATACTGATGTGTATCTTTTCAGCCCCTTCTTCTAACTGATTCTCATCAATGAAAACATCTGGATATGGATTATAATCCTCAAAACTCTGACCCTTTTCATCCACAATTTCTAAAGCCTGTGAAGTTACAGAACGATAGAAGGTATCTCCATCCGTATCTGTTCCTACTGGAACATTTAGACAAGCAATCACCTTATATCCCACCTTAAGGGGCAGCTTATCTACTGCAAAGCTGCAGTTTTCCATTGCTCCATTGGTAACTTTCCCGGACCAAAGGCGAATATTTTGTGTGCTGTCCGCATCAAATGCTGTATTTCCTGCATAGGCAAAGAGTGTCAAATTACAGGATTCAACTGTATCGTCCAGATGTACGCTCACATCTGTAGAGGTATCTGTTTCTTGAAAAGCCTCCGTCCGTTCCACTCCGCCTTTTGTTAATCTGACACTGCAATTTTTAAGTATCTCCTCTGGTGTTTTCGATTCTTCTACAGATGAGGTGGTCACGACTACGCCATTAGATGCATAGTCCTGCATGGTTGTACCGCTGCTATCTCGAACCACAGCGACAATTTTTTTCCCTACTTGCGGGCTTGCGTTCAATGTCAGCTGGTTTTCTCCTACCTGAAATGTACCATTATAGAACGCGCCAAAATATAAGGTTTCATATTCATTGAGTTTGTTGCTGTCATATGCTTCTTCGGCATCCAATGCAACAACTTTTAGAATTCCCAGTGCCGGCACATGGGAAAGAGAAATCGTAATGCTAGTGGTTTCCGGCGTTATAATACTGTTTTCGATCACCACTTCTTCACTTGCACCATATCCATATACCGGCATATTGCATATAGATAAAATCATGGCAATCGTAAGAAGTACGCTGATCCATCGTTTTTTCTTTATCTCTTCCAAGATATGTTCCTCCTTTTTTAAGTTAGTTTTAGCTAACCCCAGACTATTATTTTAGTTAGCCTAAATAACCCTTAAATATCGTTGGGTTAGTTTTAGCTAACTTCTTTTTTATCCTACTCTTTTCCAATCATTATGTCAAGTAAAATTTATTCTTTTTCTATGTTCCAAATGAATTTCAATATGGCCGATTCCTCAAAAAAAAAAGAAAAGCGATGATCGGCAGTGTTGCTCCTGCAACCGGAATTCCTAGAATGCAGCGACCAGCTACCAACATCAGGCTGACCAGCCATGAAAATTAAAGTAAGAAAAGATCAAGACGCAGCAGGATGTGAGAACCTCTCCTGCTCGCTCCAAACCCTGCAGCGCCTTATTTTCTCCTGCTGCCGTATAACCTTTCGGCATATGTTTTGTCCAAAATATATTTGGAACAATTTAAACTCCTATACCAGCTGTGGAATCCCCAGAATTTCTCTGGCTTCTGCCGGCGTAGCTACCTGATAGCCGGCTTCCCGGATGATATTGGCCGCTCGCTTTACCAGCTGCGCGTTGGATTCCGCCAAAACGCCATGGGCGTAGTATACGTTATCTTCTAAACCTACCCGCACATGACCGCCCAGAGCCAACGTAGCCAGAAGAATTGGCATATGGCTTCTGGAAATCCCCGTGGCAGACCAGGTGGAACCCTCTGGCAGCTGATTTTTCAGATAAACCAGGTTTTCCACAGTGCCAGCCATACCGCCGGCAGCGTTCATCACCAGCTGGAAATGACAAGGAGCTTTCAGTACTCCTGTCTTAATATAGTGTTTGGCCGTGTCGACCATACCTACATCAAAGATTTCCAGTTCAGGCTTGGTTCCCACCTCCTGCATCAGATGACCCAGCTGCTCCAAGAACTTAGGACTGTTTTCAAAGATGGTCTGATGGAGCCAGTTTAAGGTGCCGCAATCAAAGGATCCCATTTCCGGTTTCAACACCTCAAAAGGCTTCAGTCTGGTTTCATCAGCAGCCATGCCGTCCAGAGAGTGTCCGCCGGAAGAGGTCATGTTAATGATGACATCGCACTTTTCACGAATTAGTCTCATGGTCTCTTCAAACAAGTCCACCCGCATGGTGGGTTTTCCCTCTTCGTCCCGCATATGAATATGCACCACTGCGGCTCCCTCCTGCCAGCACTGATAGGCGGCCTCTGCCATTTCCTGCGGATTCATAGGTAGGGCTGGATTGTTGGTCTTATCGCCCCAGTTTCCCGTCAGAGCTGCTGTTATGATTCTCTTATCCATCTTCTGTTCCTCCTGTTTCGCATATGCAGAAACAACCTGGCAAGGCCAGGTTGTTTGTCAATCATAATTATGTTATTTGTTTAGAAACGCTTCCACAGCCTTTTTCACAGCATTGCCGTCGGCAACGCCTTTTACCTTGGCCATGACCGGCCCCATCAGCTTGCCCATATTCTGCTTTCCGCCTTCAATCCCAAGGCCGGCTGCAATTTCTTCTACAACGGCTTGAATTTCCTCTTCGGAAAGTTGAGCAGGCAGATATCGGGACAAAATTTCGATTTCTGCGTTATAGGACTCTACCAAGTCTGTTCTTCCGGCTTTTTCAAAATCAGCAAGGGCATCTTTTCGCATTTTAACCTGTTTGGTCAGAATAGCTATGATTCCGGCTTCGTCAAGTTCTTCTCTGTGATCCACTTCATACTGTTTAATCGCAGCCCGTGCGAAACTGATTGTATTTTTGGCCACTTCGTCCTTTGCTTTCATGGCTTCCTTAAAGTCAGCCATTAACTGTTCTTTTAAAGTCATTGATTCTTCATCACCTTAATTAGTATTTTTTAGCCTTTTTTCTTGCAGCTTCAGATTTTTTCTTTCTCTTTACGCTTGGCTTCTCATAATGCTCTCTTTTTCTAAGTTCAGACATCACGCCGTCTCTTGCGCAAGATCTCTTGAATCTTTTCAGAGCGCTTTCCAAACTTTCGTTTTCTCTTACGATAACTTGTGCCATATTCCAATTCACCTCCTGACTAACATGAAATATTGTAGCCGGCGATGCTGCATTCTAGGCAGCATTCTCTCACCTGTACCTATAACATAGGCTATTATACTACTTTTAAATGGCAATGGCAAGCAATTTTTGCAGAACTTAAATCCCGCACATTTCCCTCTCCATGCGAAACAAATCATTGACAATCTGTTCAATCTGCCAAGTAGCCCGGTCAACCTGTTCTTTGGCCTCGCTGATTTTAGATTGCACGAAAATATCCGCCAAAATCCCGTCAAAGAAAAAGTCGGCAAAGGTCAGAAATCCTCCGATATCGATTTGAAAATCCAAAACCCTACTCACATCCCGCAGTTCCTTTTGGAACACCATAACCTGCCTCTTGGCCATTTCCAGCGTGTTCTGTGCATCACGAAACTTCATATGTTTTCCAATTCCGCCGATTAAATCGAATCCCAACATATCTGCAATACCAAATCCAGATGCAGAATTCAGCTGTTCCCGCGCCTGATATAGATATTGCAAGGTTCTTCTGCCGGCGTCGATGGCTTCCCTGATCTCTCTCAATTCCTGTTCTCTATCCATAATTCTACCTCCATAGTTTAACGGCCGCTTATGTGTCTTCGCAGCCACTTGCCGCTTGGGGAAAGTTCCGACACATTCCAGCCGCTGGTCTTTTTACACCCAGCCTTTATCAAGGATGAGGATTCTCCCTTATTGGAAAGATTCCATCCCACATAGGAAAGGTTATATTTCTCGATTAAATCAAACCACTTGTCTGCACTCTTGTAATTGAGGCCGCCGTTTCCCGAAGCATCGCAGATGCTGAATTCACTGATAAAGACCGGAAGTCCCGCCTTTCTGGCTTGTATCAACTTGGCCCGCAGCTTGGCCTTGTGGGTAGCCGCATAAAAGTGCATGGAATACATGATATTTTCATAGCCCTTCAGGGGGCTTTTGGCCGCTATATCCACATCCTGAGACCAGGTAGGCGTTCCCACCAAAATCACCGCATCCGGGTCATTGGCGTGAATCACTGGTATGATGGATTTTGCATATTTTTTGATGGTGGCCCAGGATACATTGCCGTTGGGCTCATTGCAGATTTCATAAATGATATTGTCATATTTTTTGTATTTTTTCGATATCTCCCTGAAAAACTTTTTCGCCGCTTTTTGGTTTGTCAGCGGATTTCCATCCTGCAAAATATGCCAGTCGATGATCACATACATGCCCAGTTCTGTGGCCGCCTTCACCCCTTTATCCAAGGTCTTTTTCAGAGCCTTTTTGTCGCCGCCGTTGCAATAGCCTCCATATTCTTCTGTATACATGGCCAGTCGAATTACGTTGGCGCCCCAATCATCCCGCAGCTTTTTAAAAGCCGCTTTGTTCACATATTCTGGATACCAGGCGATACCATGGGTGCTAACGCCCTTTAATTGATATTTTTTTCCTTTGGCATCCACCAGATTGGCTCCTTTTACAGCCAAGGCCCCATGATTTTTTAGGGGCGTCCCTTTTTCCGGCCTTATTTGTTCCGCTGGCTTTTGTGCGGAAGAAGATGTGGATGTAGAAGGTTTTTCAGCGGTCTGTTTATTTCCAGACACTGTAAGAAGTGCAACCCCAAGAGCTTTATCCACAGCAGCGTCCGCCTCCGCCTGATTGGGGATAGGCGCTGAAAGAATCATACCAAAGGTTCCTTTTTCTCCAGGCTTAATCTCTCGATTATAGGAGACACCCTTTACGGTCACCGTCTTCCCTGATACTGCAAACTCTCCGCTCCATCCGTTATCCACTTTCACTGCCCATGGAAAATCCAGCGCAACCGTCCAATCAGAAGCCGCCGCTTTCCCATTATTACAAAGAACTCCGTCAATCTGACAGAAATAGGTATCTCCGTTGATCCAACTGGCTCGCCGCTCCAATGTAAAGGACAGCGTCTCCTGCTCCGCTCCATAACTATCGGTAATAGATGCCGTTGCACCACCAGCCGCGATCACAACAATCAGCAAAAAAGCCATTACCTTTTTTGTCCATAATTTCTTAACCATAGGCTTTACCCTCTCAGATTTTCTTGTCTATTATCATTTTATGAAAAAAACATCTAAAATGCAAGATGGAAAATCTTCTCAAAATCTCCTTCTATTTCAGGTTGCAAGATAGGCGCGACCCGTATACAATAAAAGGGTATACACTGCCAGGAGGAAAGGGTATGAAATTTGATATGCACTGCCACACAAAGGCTGGTTCCATCGATGCCAAAATTCCGCTGGAGCAATCCATTCGCCTGCTGAAAAGCCAGGAGTTTGACGGAATGTTGGTGACCGACCACGATTCCTATCGAGGAATTCGACAGTGGAAGGAACAGCAGCAAAACAGCGGCTCTCATGAGAAAAATGACGATGCTTTCGTGGTACTGGAAGGCATCGAATACGATACAAAAGATGCAGGCCATTTTCTGGTTATCATGCCGGATCATGTTTACTTAGAGGTTTTACAGCTCCGCGGTATGTCGGTGAAAACGCTGATCGAGGTGGTACACGGCTGCGGCGGCATCCTAGGTCCTGCCCATCCCTTTGGAACTAGGGCCAGCAGCGCCATGTTTTACAAAAAAATTCGTCAAAATCCAGAAATCTTTCAGGAATTTGACTTTATCGAAGGATTTAATTCTTGCGAATCTAAGGAGGCCAACCGAATCGCCGGAAAGATAGCCAACTACTATCAAAAGCCCTCCATTGGCGGCTCTGATGCTCACGAAGAGGCCTATGTAGGTATGGCCTTCACTGAAATTCAAGGCTCCATCCGTTCCAATAACGACCTCATCGCTGCCATTCATGAACAGCGCGTCACAGCCTGCGGCGGCACGGTTCGTACCGCTACGGCAAAATCCCGCCACAAGGAGGCTTTCTATTCGGTCTGGGGATTCAAATTTTACAACCGCAGTTTGGGCCTTCTTTTCACCCCTCTGCGAAAGCACCACATCAAAAAAATGTCCCTCTGTCCGTCGCCCTAATCCTAGGGCGACCACGGCAAAGCGACATTTCTTTTTTTCTCTATTTTTCTTTATCTATATCGATGGCCTCGGTTCGATACAGGAACTTGACGGTTCCCTCCATATCGTCGGAAAGCCCAGAGAAGGATTGATAGGACTTGCCAGCGTCAACGGTAGCTTTTACACGGTCTATGAAAATATCCAAATCACCGTCCACCGCTTCTACCAGCTTCTTGATTCCCTTTTCGTTGAATTCCCTTAGCCCGTCGGATAGCTGCATACTACCGTCATGGAGTTTCTCCACACCATCCACAAGGGCAGGCGCGCCTTTTTTCAGTGTCAAAATCCCGTCGTACAACTCTGCCATCCCGTCATATAAATCGGATGCTCCTGTCTTGAGCCGGGATGTGCCGTCATGGAGTTCCTCTGCTCCAGCCTGGAGCTGATCTGCTCCATCCTTTGCGGCTGCCACACCGGCAGTATACTGATTGAGCCCCTGATAAAATGTATTGAAACTGTCCAGTTGGGTTTTGAGAGAACTGATGCTGGCTGCACCAGACTGGGCTTTCATGAGAGCTTCTGTAATCTGGCCCTGAACCTGGGCAGAATTCATATTTTGCTCAATTAAAACCTTAATCTGTTCCTCTGTCTTCTGTTCAATCAGCTTTTCCATGTCGGCCGATTTCATCTGTTCGCTAACATTGGCAGCGATGGTAGCCTGCACCACCTCACCTGCCATCTGGCTGTCGATGGCCGCTGCTATCTGGTTCTGCTGCTCTTCTGTTATCATACCGCCCTGTACTGCTGCATCGTACTCTTCCTTGGTCATGCCCATGGTGGAAAGAACTTGTGTCTCCACATTGGCCCGCACCGCTTCTGTTACTTTGGCAGTTACTTCTTGATTCACTGCTTGGATCACGCCAGCCTTTATGGTATTCTTTTCGGCTCTGACCATTTGGGATACCTTACTTTGGGCTGCAATCTTAGCCCTTTCTGCCACATTCTTCACATCGAGGGAAGCGATGACCTTATTTAACTCCTCCACATAATTATCAATGGTCAGCTTTGGCGCATATACGCCTGCTGCATATAGCTGGGAATTGGCGGTAGCCAGCAGCGACTCGAAAATCTGTTTAGAGCCGTCATTTATCTTTTTACTGTTGGCGTGAAGTTCACCTAAACCGCCTGCCAACTCCTTGGCCCCCGCGGAAAGCTGGGCTGCGCCATCATCCAAAGCGGCTGCCCCTTTCTTTAATTCCCCTGCACCGCTTTTTAACTGGGCTGCGCCGTCTGCCAGTTTGCGGATACCAGAAACCAGTTCCTCCGATTTATCCAGCAATGTGCAGAGGCCGTCATAAAGATCGGAAGAACCGTCCAGAAGCTGATTCATGCCCTCTGTCAGTTGTCCCAAAGAATCCTCTAAATCTGCCATGGAATTCAACTCCCCTGTATCCATGTCTTCAAACATCTGGCTGGTAGCAATGGTCACGGTATTGGTCATCTGAAAGTCTTTTACATCTGCCGAAATCTCCACATAGTCTGGGATTTCTAACTTATCAGAAGATAGATTCAAGTTGGAGGAGAGACCTGGAAATGCCACGCCGATTACTGCAATGCGGCTGCCGTCGTTTATTAGCTTGCCGTTGGAAACCTCCACGTTGGTAAAGGAATCATCGTCCAGAAGCGCCCCTGTCAGCATGGCGAAAGGTACATAAATCTTTTCTTCTTTGCCATCGATTAAAACCTTCTCGTACTGGTTATTTACATAGTCAAAACGTATGGTCACTCTGCCGCTCCTTCCAGCAATTTCTTTGGCGGAAATCGCCTTACCGTCCAGCCGGTAAGAAACTGTCATGTCTACAGGCAGTTCCTTTTCTATATTTCCCTGATAATAGATGTCGTTTCCGGCCGCATCCCAGACCCGCATATGCTCTCCGTTCATGGTATAGGTCTGTTCCCCCTTTACCACAGTCACATCTTCCAGCTCCGACCGGTCGGCGATGGTCTGGCTTCCCTGAGTATTTTCAATCCAGTCGCTTACCATAATCTTCTTTACCTGACCTTCTGCATCAGCCATCACATATACAGTTTCCTCCTTGGATACTTTCCCTGATGGTTGTTCCTCCGATTTCTTCGTCTGTAAGGCGCCGTCGGAATTCATTCCATATACGGTAAGCCCCATGGTTCCTGTTATTAATAGCACGCTCAAAACCAAAGCAAGGGTCCTAGTCATTCTCTTTTTCATCTCATTTCCTCCCTATCAAAATCTATATTCCAACTGTTTTTCATTCCCAATGTGGTTTTGCATATGCTCCTATCTCCAAGTAGCAGCAGGGCTGGCAGTATAAAGATAACGCAAAGCATACTGACCACAGCCCCTCTTGCCATCAGCATACACATGGAACTGATGATGTCGATGTCTGAATATACCGCCACCCCAAAGGTAGCAGCAAACAGTCCCATACCCGATACGATAATGGACGGAATGGAAGTTTCCAAAGCCGTCATCACGCTGGCCTTTTTACCCTCTCCACCTATGCGCTCCGCCTTGTATCTGGTGGTCATCAAAATGGCATAATCCACAGTGGCCCCCAGCTGTATGGTGCTGATGCAAATCGGTGCGATAAATGGCAGCGACTGCCCCAGATAATGAGGGATGCCCAAATTGATAAAGATGGCTAACTCAATGACCGCAATGAGAATGAAAGGCAGGGAAATGCTCTTTTCCACTAAGGCGATAATTAGGAAAATAGCCACAATGGACACCGCGTTGACCACCTTAAAGTCATGGTCCGTGGTTTCAATCATGTCTTTCATGCAAGGCCCTTCGCCGATTAGCATACCAGTCTCATCATAGTCTTTTAGAATACGGTTCAGGCTATCGATCTGTTCCCCTACCAAATCGCTGGCCACCTTGTACTCTGAATTGATGAGCAAAAGCTCCCATCTGTCGCTTTTTAGCGCCTCGCTCACACTGTCTGGTAAAAACTCCTCCGGCACATTGGCCCCTAAAGCTGACTCCAATCCCAGCACATATTTTACACCGTCCACCTGCTCCATCTCCTCTATCATACTGCGAACCTCCTGGGCAGGAAGATCTGCATCCACCAGTACCATATGGGTGGAAGCAATATCAAAATCCTCTGATAGCTTGGAATTGGCTATGACATATTCCATATCCTCCGGCAAACACTGGCCCATGTCGTAATAGACCTCATCGTTGGTCTTGTCATATCCATAAAAGGCGGGCGGAATCAGCAGAAGGAAAATAACCAGGAAAACAGGGAATTTCCCCACAACCCCTTTTACTAACCCTTTCACTGGCGGAATCAGCGACTTATGTTTGGTCTTTTGCAACGGCTTATCGAAGGCCAGAATCAAGGAAGGCAGTACTGTCACACAACCGATGACCCCAAAGATAACACCCTTTGCCATAACGATACCCAAATCTCGGCCCAAGGTAAAACTCATAAAACACAAGGCTGCAAAGCCAGCAACGGTAGTCACTGAACTTCCCACCACGGAGGTCAGGGTCTCATGGATGGCTATAGCCATGGCTTCCTCTTTCTTCTCATGAATACGCCTCTGCTCGTTATAGCTGTGCCACAGGAAGATAGAATAGTCCATGGTAACCGCCAGCTGCAAGACAGCAGAAAGGGCCTTGGTAATGTAGGAAATCTCTCCCAGAAAATAGTTGGTTCCCAAATTGAGCAAAATCATCATACCGATGGAAGCCAAAAATACAAAGGGAATCAGCCAGCCGTCCAGAAGCAGCAGCATGGCGATGGTAGCAAAGAGGACTGCAAGCCCCACATAAATCGGCTCCTCTGCCTCGCATAAATCCTTTAAATCGGTTACCAGCGCCGACATGCCCGATACAAAGCACTGTTTGCCGCAGACCTGGCGAATGTCCCTGATGGCCTCCAAAGTCACATCCTCTGATGTGGCGCTGTCAAAGAACACCGCCATCATGGTACCTTTATCCCTGTTAAATTCCTTATAAATCTCTTCTGGTAAAAATTCCTTTGGCATGGACACATCTGCCAAAGTAGAATACCAAAGCGCCGTGTCCACATGGTCGACTCCCTGGATTTTATCACAGAGGGCTGCCACGTCTTGGTCTTCCATATTCTCTACAATAATCAGAGAAAACGCCCCCTTATGAAAATCCTCCAAAAGTTCATTCTGACCGGTGACGGTATCCATGTCTTCCGGCAGATAGTCCAGCATGTCGTAATTGATTCGGGTGGCTGCCATGCCCATCACAGAGGGAATCATCAACAAAACCGCCAGAATCAAAATCGGAATTCGATTTTTTACCACTGCTTTTGAAAAATACATACCCCTTTAGTCCTCTCTTTCCTCAAAATATTCCACATCCACCACCTCTTCGGCATCCACCCCGTCCGGATATTGATTCCGGACGATTTTAACAGCTGCTATGACGGTGCTAAAATTCAGAATTCCCTCAAGCAGCAGGGCGATGCCAAATACGATGGTCAAAACTCTGCTTCCCTCACCGGGGCAGAGCATCAATATAAATCCGCAGATGCTGGTGATAGCGGCAAGAAGGAGGATCAGCCACCATTGACGGATCCCAAACACCCTGGCTTCCCATGAAATGCGAATCTTAAACAGACCTTCTGACATAATAAATAAGCCGATGGCCACACAGAAAAAAGTCATCATTCGTCCAGCATGGACTAACATAATAGTCCCAAGGGCAATGAGCAAAACGCCGAAGATGCCGTCATACTGAAAGGCCAGCCTATAAAGGTCTCTGGAAAAGTAACCCGTCAATCGGATGGCGCCGAACACTATCATCAAAATTCCGTCAATCTGGCACAGCAGCAATACGGAAAACTCCGGCGCTCCAATCAGAGCTACCCCAAGGATGCAAAGGGCTATCGAAATTAAAATGGAACCAATCTTGGCCGTCCGCATAGGCCCTGTAGAACGTACTCCCATACTCTCTCCCTCTTTTCTGTGTTTTTCTTGTTTTGTACCAGTATATCGTTCTGCACAAAAAAGAAAATGGTCAGCCTGGTGCAGGCTGACCTAAAATCATGCATCACTTATGAAATTGTCTTAAATTTAGGCAAAGGAGAACGTTTGCATAAAACCAATAAACCGTCTCTCCGATTATCTCCGAATCTCACCGCTTATATTTTGCTACGCTCAATGATTTCCTCTGAGAAGCCTCTGCAAAGAGTCACGATGCGATGCAAATCGTCGACGGCCTCGGTCTTCATCCCGTTTTCCATCCACTCGATAGCGATACCAAAGAGTTCACATTTTATGAAGCGGAGTAAAACCTGCCGGTCGCTTTCATTTACCTTTACATCAGGAAATACTGTCTGCAAATAAGTCTTTACCACATACTCGCAAATGTTCATCAGCTCCCGCTCAAACATATCCCTGCGAACAGAATTATAAATATGAAAAGCTGCCCTTCTGTTTTCCAGTGCAAACTGACAAGCCGCAGCAAAACAATCATCCAAAGAATCGATGGTTGGATACTTCTCGATGATAGCCGCTGTGTTTTCTGCAACAATTTGCTCTAAAAGAGCCGGAATATCCTGGAAATGATAATAGAAAGAATTTCGATTGATGCCACAGTCCTCTACAATATCCTTAACGCTGATTTTACTCATGGGCTTTTCGTTCAAAAGTTTGATGAAAGACGCCTTAATTGCCTTTTCTGTAAAATTTGCCATGTCTTAACCTCTCCCCCTTTCAAGCTAAGAATGTTGGCACATTTTCTGTTTATAGAGAGTTGAGCCAACATTTTTTCGGTTTTTGTCGGCTATTTTTAAGGAAAGTCAAAACTTGTGCAACATTCATAAAATCTGATCCCAGCAACATGAATTCATTTTATCATAATGAACGTTGATTGACAAGGACACGCATGCTTTCTGTGGTTAAAAACGCTCTTGACAGTCATAGTCCCAGCATGATATACTCTATTCACCACGATACATCGTAATGCGATATATCGCAACAGATAGTTTTCATAGAGACAAAAGGAGTTTGAGCAAAGTGGAAGAAAAAATCAAACGGGTCTATATCCCCATGACGGAAACTGGCTTTTATATCCTGTTTTGCCTGCGCTCCGAAAACCACGGCTATGGCATTACCAGGCAGGTAGAAGCCCTGACCGGCGGCGAGATCCTCATCAGTCCAGGAACCATGTATGGCAGCCTTTCTAAGATGGAAAAGGACGGCCTCATCCAATTCGTCCGTGAAGAGGAAAAGCGGAAGCGGTACATCATTACCCCGCTTGGGGAGGAAATTCTGGAAACAGAACTGCGCAGAATCGAGCGGTTATATCGAAACAGTAAAGGAGAGCAAACTCATGGAAAATAACGGGCAAACTATATTGGAAGAAAAACAGCGGTTTTATCTGTCTGAATTTCGTGAAGAGGCGGCATGGCTTTCCTTCATGCATCGCCAGGGATGGAAGTTTCTCTCTACCACTGGCTGCCGCTATCGGTTTGAGGCCTGCGAAAAAGAGGACTGGGTTTATCAACTGGATTTCAAGGAGGACGGCGCCTATGACGAGGACTACATCCGCCTGTTTGCCGACTATGGCTGGGAATATGTCTATCAACATAAGGAGTGGTTCTATTTCCGCAAACTCCGCACCCCTTCCCCTTTAGCGGATACAGACAGTGACAGAACGCTGGAACCGGATCTTTCTATTTTCAGCGACAATCAATCCAAGGCAGAAATGTGCAAGCGCATCATCAATCGCCAGTTCCTGCGGATTCTTCCTCTGTATTTCTTCATTCTAGTCTATAACTATCTGATCTTTGGTACCTCGCTTCTAGATGGAGAGGATTTTGGGTCGGGATTTCTTCTGGGCGTCTCCATGGTGTTTATGGTGGCTACCCTGATTTCCTTTGGCTATTTTTTAGGCCAATATCACAGACTCCAAAAAATAATGAAAGATCTGGAGCCGCCGGTTTAGACGGATGTGGGGCCAACAGTCTGCCGGCAGAGTTGGCCCGTCCCTATAAATTTTCTTAATTAAATTTGCGAAAAGACATTGACAAATTTGTCTAAGGCAAGTAAAATTTTAGTGTTGAGCAAAATATGTGCGGCTGTGCTGGAACTGGCAGACAGGCAAGCTTGAGGTGCTTGTGTCCGCAGGGCGTACGGGTTCGAGTCCCGTTGGCCGCACCAAGATAAATTGACAGATCGCCAAAGAGTGGTCTGTCAATTTTTTATATTCTGTGTACTTCATATCGACACGGATATTTTTTTACAACAAATACCATATCGCACATTGATTTTTCACAGGAAATACCATATGATAAAGTGGAAGATTGGTATAATCGAAGGATAAAGCGTCATGGAACAAGATAACCAGATTCAGCTTTTTGAGGATAAACGAATTCGTACCGCCTGGGACGAGGAACATGAGGAGTGGTATTTTCCATCGTCGACGTGGTGGCTGTGCTGACAGATGCGCCTGACTACAACACAGGGCGGAAGTATTGGAACAAACTAAAGCAACGATTGAAAGAAGAAGGAAGTAAACTGGTGACAAATTGTCACCAGTTGAAAATGACTGCCGCTGATGGTAAAAAGCGTTTGACCGATATGGCCGATACCCAGCAACTCCTCCGCATCATTCAGTCCATTCCTTTGCCCAGAGCAGAAATCGACTCTCAATCCAGCACGCCAGTAATCACCTCGAAAAATGCAACCCAACTCAATCAGGTGTGACCGACATGATCGAAGGTGTGACCGCCAATCAGGACAATGGAACAGAGTCTGATTCAAAAGATTAACAAAAAAGACGGAGTTTTCCGTCTTTTTTCGTCATATTATTGTTGGGTTTCGATATTTTCTCATATATAAAAAAATTATCGAAGCCCTTTAAGAGATTTGCATATTCTTGCTTCTAAATAAATTTTTATTCTCCATTTTCATAGGCTTTTTCTGCAAAACAGACGGTTTCCATTCACTGTCGCCAAATTTCACCGCCCTGTGGTTCTCACTCGCCTCTGGAATCTATGGCAAACAACTATTTTCCCATAAAATAGCGCTCCTTTACCCTTCAAACTTCGATAAAAATTTTGTATATAAAGAAATATCGAATTTCTTTACACGTTCTTCACATAAGCCCTTATTGAGCTGTGAATAATCCATTTATAAACGAAATTGGACTACGGAGCGCCGTTTTGTAAATCCTGCTTATCCCAAAAACTCCTGGGCATAGTAAACCGATGCCATGGCATCTTTGGCATAATAGTCGGCGTGAATCATATCGGCATAGCTTTGAGTCAGTACCGCGCCGCCAACCATGATTTTGCAATCCGGCTTCTGGGCGTGAAGCAAGGAAATGGTCTCCTCCATGCTGGTCACTGTAGTCGTCATCAATGCGCTGAGACCTACCAGCTTTACATCCTCCGCCACAGCGGCAGCTACCACCTCCTCTGGAGCCACATCTTTTCCTAGGTCACGGACATCGTAACCATAGTTTTCCAAAAGCACCTTTACGATATTTTTGCCAATGTCATGGATGTCGCCTTTTACAGTGGCTACAATAATCTTATCCTTCTTGGTCTGTCCTTTGCCGCCGCTTCCCGCCTTGTCCATGACCGCCCGCACCGCCTCAAAGGCAGCCTTTGCTGCTTCTGCGCTCATCAATAGCTGGGGCAGGAATACCGTACCCTTTTCAAAGCCTTTTCCCACCGTGTCCAAGGCTGGTACCAGTTGTTGGTTAATCAGATCCAGGGGCTCCATGGTCTGTACCAGCTGGGCTGCAATATGGCCCGCTTGCTCCTTTCGTCCTTTAACAATGGCATAGGTTAAGGAACCCGCTCCATTATGGGCCTCTCCTCCCAAATCTGCAGGAGTCGCAGAAGCCGCCGGGGTAGATACAGCCCCTTGCTGCTGTCCGGCGGAAGGGGTTGTGGTTCCAGCATAGGCGTTAATGAAGTCGCTACAGTTTTCATCAAAGCCGGCTAGGGCTCGATAGGCATAGTATGCCTCCATCATGGCCTCTGCGTTGGGATTCATGATGGCGCAGTTGAGGCCTGCCGCCAGAGCCATGGCATAAAAATTTACATTGATGATATCCCGCCGCGGCAATCCGAAGGAAATGTTGGAAACCCCCAGTATGGTCTTTACTCCCAGCTTTTCTTTTACCAGCTTCAAAGCTTTCAGCGTGGTCATGGCCCCCTGGGCGTCGGAACTGATGGTCATACAAAGCACATCGATGACGATATCCTTCTTAGGAATCCCATAGGACGCCGCTGTATTTACAATTTTCTCGGCCACCGCCAACCTTCCCTCGGCAGTAGTTGGAATTCCCTCCTCATCTAAGGTTAAACCCACCACCACGCCGCCGTATTTCTTTACCAGCGGGAAAACCGTCTCCATGGACTCTTTCTTGCCGTTTACCGAGTTAATCATGGCTTTGCCGTTATAATAGCGAAGAGCCTGCTCCATGGCCTGACCGCTTGATGTGTCGATTTGCAAAGGTAGGTCGATGACGCTTTGCACCTCGCGCACCACATCCACAATCATGGCCGCTTCGTCGATTTCCGGCAGACCCACGTTGATATCTAAAATCTGTACCCCTTTGTCCTGCTGAGCAAAACCTTCTTGCAGGATGTAATCCATATCTCTGTCCCTAAGGGCCTGCTTGAATCTGGATTTTCCCGTGGGGTTAATCCGTTCCCCAATCAGCACCGGTTCATCGCCGATTTCCACTGCATGGGTATAGGAAGCCACACAGCAGTCTCCCTTATCGGTCAGGGGCAAAGGCGTCACGTCTTTGCAGGCTTTGACCAATGCTGCAATGTGAGCCGGCGTAGTGCCGCAGCAACCCCCCAGGAGCCATGCGCCCTTTTCCGCAAATTCTCTCATCATCTTAGCAAAATCTTCTGGCCCCACATCGTAAATCGTCTTACCCTTTTCCTGTCTTGGCAGTCCTGCATTGGGCTGCACGATGACCGGAATAGAGGCTTTTTCCAACAACTTGAGAACCAGCGGTCTCATCTGGGAAGGGCCCAGACCGCAGTTGACGCCCAAAGCATCCACACCCAGCCCTTCCAATAGGGCCACGACAGCTTCCACATTGCCGCCGGTCAACATCTTTCCTTTCTCGTCAAAGGTCACTGTAGCAAATACAGGCAGCCCTGTATTTTCCTTGGCTGCCAATACGGCGGCTTTCACCTCAAGGGTGTCCGACATGGTTTCAATATGGACGAAATCAGCATCGGCGGCCTCCCCTGCCGTCACGATTTCCTTAAAAATATCGTATGCATCGTCAAAACTTAAATCTCCAAGGGGCTTAAGCAATTTGCCGGTAGGCGCCACATCCAAAGCGACAAAAGCAGCCTCATCTGCTACCTTACGGGCGTTTTGGATTCCTGCGGTTACCACCTGCTCCACCGTATAACCGGTTCCTGCCAACTTCAGCCTGTTTGCTCCAAAGGTATTGGCCAAAATAATATCTGCTCCCGCTTCAAGGTATCTGCGGTGAACGTCCATGATTTCTTCTGGCTTTGTGATATTCCATATATCTGTGTTTTCTCCTGGCAGAAGGCCCTTTTCCTGTAACTGGCTGCCCATGCCGCCGTCAAAAAACAGTATTTTCTTTCCCAATGCTTCTAATATATTCACCTTACCGATTCCTCCTGTATTGACAATCTATTTTATCGCAAGCCTCGCATCCCTTTACAGTGCAGCGGCGTTCATCCTGATTTTTGCCGCCGCCATCGCTATCAAAATCTGCAATTCCCATCACTGCCGTTACCGATTTAGCCGGCGCTAACATGCATCCGTCTGTCAGTGTCAGTCCCATTTGGCGAGGCGTGTCCAAAAGTTTTATCATATCCCTTTGATGTTTGATGGCAAAATCTCCGTAACCTGGGGAAAATCTAGGCCGCAAGGTTTTTTGTCGGCGGTTTAGCTCTGCTTCCATGCATAACTGATTTTGGTCACAAAATTCTTCGATGACAGCAGTGGCCGTTGCCTCCATGATAAGCCCCTGGCTCATATCTTTTCGGCTATAACGGCTGATTAGCTGGTCTGCTTCCACTCCTAGGGTAGCCGCCATGAGAACCGCCTCTTGGCAGCCCTTCAGATTCTGGGAAAGAGACTTGCTTTCAATCTCCATGGTCTCCCCAATAGAAAGAGAAGCCCCCGCCCTATCCAAAACGTGGAGAGAAAATATTTTACTAATAAATCGCATCCGGCACTTTTCCAGAACCATTTCCACAGCCTCATCTATAAAGTTTACGATGGAATCTTCCACCGCCGCAAGGGGAGTAGTTCCATAGCCCAGATAGCGAAGAATCTCCTGTCTATCTATCTGTAAATTTTTTTGGTCTATGCTCATATTACTGCTCGTTCCCGATGATGTGAGAGAGGTTCTGGCGGATGCTTTCGGCCACATCCGGCTTGTTCATGGTGTAGATGTGAATGGCTTTGATGCCGTTGGCCACCAGGTCGATAATCTGGTCGGTGGCATAGGCAATACCCGCCTGTTTCATGGCTGCCGGATTTTCTCCAAACTTGTCTACAATGGCCTTAAACCTGGTAGGCACATAGGTTCCCGAAAGCTCCACGGCTCTGGAAATCTGTTTTGCGTTGGTTATGGGCATGATGCCTGCGATGACCGGCACGGTAATGCCCCGCTCCCGAATCCGATAAAGGAAGTTGTACAGCACGTTATTGTCGAAAAACAACTGGGGGGTGAGAAAATCCACGCCGCTGTCTACCTTCTGTTTCAGGTTGGCAATGTCGTCCTCTTTGTGGCTGCACTCCACATGGCCTTCTGGATAGCAGGCCGCGCCGATGCAAAAATCTCCGTACTGCTTAATCTCTGCCACCAATTCGCTGGCATATCGGTAGTATTCGCCTACCGGATAGTTTCCGTCCTTGGGCAAATCTCCTCTAAGGGCTAAAATATTTTCAATGCCTGCTGCCTTTATATCCTCAATAGCCGACGCCACCTGCTGTCTGGTGGAAGAAACACAGGTCAGGTGGGCCAGGGAAGTAACTCCTAAATCATTTTGCACATGGGCAGCGATTTTCACCGTGTTGTGTCCTGTGCCTCCGCCTGCGCCATAGGTGACGCTCATAAAATCCGGCTTGGACTGGCACAACCTGTCCACTGCTCCCACAATAGGTTCAAAGGGCATCCCCAGCTTTGGAGGAAACACTTCAAAGGATAGGGTTACTTTTTCTCTGGCTAAAATATCTCTGATTTTCACTTTTTCCCTCGATTCCACAGGCTCCTATGGGAGCTCTATATTTCTAATTTTTTCGTTGAAATGCACTGATAAAATAGTGTATACTGAAACGGTGCGCGAAAAAACGCACATCAAAGAGCGCATCAATGTGCGTTCATTATACCATGACGAACCGAATTATCACAGGTCATGATTCAATGAACGCTTCCTTACGGCAACGCCGGCGCTCACATCCGTTACATCAAAGAGCGCATCAATGTGCGTTCATTATACCATATTAAAGGAAATTTTACCATGAAGTTCATCAAACAATTCTTGCTAATTTTATTTTTATCCTTCCTTGGGGAACTGCTGAAGATGGTCATTCCACTGCCCATTCCAGCCACTGTCTGGGGCATGGTTCTCATGTTCGCCGCTTTGTCCATGGGACTTATCAAATTGGAGCAAGTGGAGGATACAGCTGATTTTCTTTTAGAAATCATGCCCATACTGTTCATTCCCTTTGGCGTTAGTCTCATTGCAAACTATGACCAGTTAGCGGAACACGCATCTGCTATCCTGCTGATTACACTCATCAGTTTTGTCATTTGCTATGGCGTAACCGGTAAAACTGCGGACTTTATCATTGAGCATACAAAGCATCATAAGGAGGCCCATTATGAATAATTTACTCATAGAAAGCGGTTTCTTAGGCGTAATCTTAACCATAGGTATCTATGCAGCCTGCCTGAAACTGCGAGAAAAGGTAAAAAACTCTGGTCTCAAGCTGGCGCTCAATCCCCTGCTGATTACCATTGCTGTCATCATCGCCCTGCTCCTGCTTTTCCGAATTCCTTATGAAAGCTATGAGCCATCTGGCGAGCGAATCACCTGGCTGCTGACCCCGGCTACCGTCTGTTTTGCAGTGCCTCTGTACCGCCAGGCTCATGTGCTGCGCCGCCACGGCCGTGCCATTCTGGTCAGTATCTTTATGGGTAGCCTGGCGTCTGTGGGCAGTATCTTTATCATGGCCAAGCTGCTGGGGCTTCCCCTTGCCATTCATGCCAGTCTAGCTCCCAAGTCGGTGACCACGCCTATCGCCACCGGAATCGCTGAAGAGATGGGCGGTATTGTGGGCTGTACGGTTATTGCCGTTATTCTCACCGGCATCATCGGCTCCATCTTTACCGCCTCTTTGAAGAAGCTGTTTCATATCAAATCAGATATCGCCTGGGGTCTGGCGACCGGTACCTCCAGCCATGCCATCGGCACTTCTGCGGTTATCAGTGAAAGCGAATTGGCAGGAGCCATGGGCAGTCTTTCCATCGCACTGGCCGGTATCATCACTGTGGCGCTGGTGCCGATTCTGTCGGGATTGTATTAGAAGACCACTATAGTCATCCGAAAATCGAATTTTTATGATTTTATGTCCAATAGAATATTAAAAATTCATCCGAAATCAGAAAAAATGCTTAAAAATGTAGAACATTTTTCTGTATACAAGGCCAAAACACCGAAAATTCCTATGATTTTCGGTGTTTTTTAGTCATTTCCATGTTTAAACTTCTAACATAGGGCTATGTGGTATACATTTTTGAGTAAAAATCGTGATTTCGGATGACTCCGCCCTCTACCGTTACAACTCGATCGCTGATATGCTCCACCATGGGGATGTCGTGGGAAATCAGCAGCATGGTCAGCTGTCTTTCATCGTGGATTTTTTTCAGCAGATGGATGATCTGGGCCTGGATGGACACGTCCAAAGCGGAAATGGGCTCATCGGCTATGAGAAAATCCGGGTCTGTAATCAAAGCTCTGGCAATGGCTGCCCGCTGCCGTTGGCCGCCGGATACCTCATAGGGATGACGTTCTGCCAGGGATGCTTCCAATTCCACCTGTTCCATCAGCTGGCAAACCTTCTGGCGAAGGCGGCCGGCATCCAGCCTTCTTCCTTTTACCTCTCCCCTCATATCCAACGGTAGATTCTCATGGAAGCCTCGCCAGGCCGCAATCACCAAGGGTTCTGCAATAATCTGCTCTAGGGTCATCCTGGGATTAAATGCCGAGGCTGAATCCTGAAATATCATCTGTTTCCTGCAGCCCTGTTCATAAGCTATCTCTCCCTGCTCCGGCTCATAAATTCCCATCAAACATCTGGACAGGGTGGATTTGCCGCAGCCGGAATCACCTACCAGTCCCACAATCTCCCCTTTATAGATATTCATTGAAAATCCGGAGAGCACCCTTTCCAAGCGTCCGCTTTTTTTATCAAAAAAGCCTTTGTGCAGGTCTGTAATCCGCACCAGCGGCCGGCCATCGCACTGAGGGGTTTTGGTTGTGCTGCCGGCCGGCTGGGAGAGTTTTCCGTGATAATGGCTGGTACCTTTGCCGTAAGCAGCATACCCCAAAAGTTTCTTAGTATAAGGGTGGCTGGGATTTTGAAAAATCTCTGTAGTGAGTCCCGTCTCAACAATTTTTCCCTGCTGCATGACTGCAATCCGATGGGCCAGCTGCTCCGCCAGCCCCAAGTCATGGGTAATAAAGACCATGGAGCGTGAATGGGATTGACACAGGTTTCCCAAAAGCTCCACAATCTGATTTTGGGCAGCGATATCCAGGGAAGTGGTGGGCTCATCAGCAATCAACACTTTCGGGTCTGCTGCCAAGGCGATGGCAATGGCCACCCGCTGACGCATACCTCCGCTGAAATGATGAGGATACTGATAAAACCGCTGCTCCGGCTGGGGAATTCCCACTGCCCCAAGGAGTTCCATGGCCTCCCTTTTGGCTTCTGCCTTGCTCATCCGCCTGTGTACGAGAATGGCCTCCACAATCTGACTGCCGATGGAATAAGTGGGATTTAAGGACGTCATGGGCTCCTGAAACACCATGGCAGCTTCCTTTCCCCGCACAGTTTCCATCTCCTTTTCCGTCATCCGGGTAATGTCTCTGTCACAAAGCCAAATATGCCCCTCTTCAACCACCGCATGTTGACTATGGAGGCCCAGAATGGCCCTGCACAGAGCTGTTTTGCCGCATCCCGATTCGCCCACCAATGCCAGAACCTCACCTTCTTTTAGGGACAAATCCACACCCCGCACCGCCAGTACCGAGCCCTTTTCGCCACAAAAAGACAGGTGCAGATTTTCAATTTTCAGTACCTCTTTCACCTTCATTTATTCTAACGCCTTCCTACTCTATGGTCCACTCTGCAATATTCCAAAATACACCCACCCCATGGTGGCCCAACACCGTTTCCTCCGTGATGCCGCGAATATTCTTTTTCATGGCGTAGCTGGCGTCCACATAAGCGATGAAGGTATAAGGCATGGCCTTGGTAAGCTCCTGCTGGAATCCGGCATATAACGCCTTCCGTTCTCCGTCGTCTTCGGTATGTCTGGCCTGGGTCAATAGCTGGTCAACTGCTTGGTTGCTGTAGTCGGTATAGTTGTCCCCTGCGTCTGAGGAAAATACTTTGTAGGTGTGATCGTCCGGGTCAAAGGGACTGCCCCAGCCGATGATGCAGGCAAACTGTCCGCCCCAATCCAGGGATGGTCTGGTCTCCGCTGTGGCGTTGACGCCAATCTGCTGTAACTGGTTGGCGCACATGATTGCCATGTCCACCCGAACCTGGTCGTCCGCCATGGCCGCAATGGTAAAGGCCAGCTCTTCCCCATCCTTTTCGTAAAATCCGCCTGCTCCCAGGGTCCAACCACCTTCTTCCAGAAGCTCCTTGCATCTTTCCGGATCATAGGAAAACTTTTCTATCCCCTCATCGTTATAAGGGCCTTTTTGAAGGGGTGAATAGGCTGCCGTCCCTTCTCCTAAAAGGACGCTTTCTACAATGGCCTGTCTGTCGATGGCATAGCTTAAGATGGTCGCCAGCTGAGGATGTTTTGCAAAAAACGGATGGTTAAAATTGTAAGCAATGGCCCGATAGTCAGCGGTTTCCATCCCATACACTTGAAAATCCTGGTTTTCTTTCAGATTCTGGGCGCTCTTGGCTGTAACCTGTGCCATATCGATTTCTCCTGCCTCAAGCTGCATGGCCCTAGCATCGGTATCTGGCACGATTTTAAAGACCACCTTCTCGATGTTGGGCGTACCTCCATAATAGGCATCAAACCGTTCCATGGTAATGCTCTGCCCCATATCCCAGTCCACCATCTTGTATGGCCCTGCTCCCACCGGATTCTGATTAAAATCGCTGGTAGCCATATCCTTCCCTTCCAGCAGATGGGCTGGCAGAATTCCAATGGTCATATAATCAGGAAAGGCTACGTTTACTTGGCTCAGCTTAATGTTTACCGTCAATTCATCAGGGCAGGAAATTTCCTCAATATCCGTATAGTTGGATATGATTTCCGATTGATTCTTTTCATCCAATATGGATTCTAAGGTAAATTTCACATCAGCAGAGGTGAGAGGCTCTCCATCATGAAAGACAAGTCCCTCTCTTAAATGGAACGTCCACGTCATGGTGTCCTCATCAAAACCCCAATCCTCTGCCAATGCTGGAATTACCTGATTATCCCCATTGTGAGCCGTCAGGCCAGCAAAGAGCAGGGCGTTGATCTCTCCATGCTCAAAGAGGGCCGGATTGATGGCCGTATAATCCTGACTGCCATAAACCAGAGTGGAGCCAGTCTCACTCCCCTGCACCTGTTCCTTTTCGTCGCCGCAGCCAGCAGCCATGGTCATGGCTCCCATCATCAGAGCCGCAGTCAACATCATACATAAAATCTTTTTCATATGCTATCTCATCCTTTTATTATAGATTGCTGTGTTTTCCACTGTTTTTTCGTCGAAATGCTTCTCCCAGTTCCGTCATGCACACCACTGTAACCACAAGAAAAATCCCCGGTATGAGAATCAACCACCAGGCTCCCGAAAGGAGCACATTTTGAGACATGGTCATGAGACTGCCCCAGGACACCTGGCTCAGCGGCAGTCCCAGTCCCAAAAAACTCAAGGTGGCCTCGGTGAGCATGGCGTGACCCACATTGGAAATCACCATAAACATAATGGTGGAAACAAAATTTGGTCCCAAGTGGCGTATCAATAGGTAGAAAAAATCGGCTCCCATGGTTTTGGCTGCCAAAACATAGTCGCTTTGACGAATCTGCCGTACCTCGCTGCGAACCATTTTAGAGATGTTCATCCAGCCCGTTACAGCAATGACCACCGCCACCGAGGTGGCCGAAGGTTGACCCCAAATGGCTTGTAGAAACAGCGCCAGCAGAATGGCAGGCACACTCATAAGCAACTCCGTACACCGCATCATCAGGTCGCTGATACGCTCCGGCGCCAGGCCGCTGATGGAGCCGTAAACCACACCAATCACTGTGGAAAGGCACCCACTGAAAATGCCGATATACAGGGACACCCTTCCACCATATAGAACCATGGTAAACAAATCCCTTCCCATGGCATCGGTTCCAAAGATGTGGCTCCCATCAGGGGGCCTGGTCACAGCGCTACTGTCCATCAAATCTGCTGGATAAGGAGCCAAAAGGGGGGCCATCAGACAAGCAGCGCCAATGAGCAGCAGCAAAGCCGCGGCCAAAATCCAATCTCTCCTTTTCTTCCGAATAATGTTCATATGGCCACCCGCCTTTCGTATGCCATCCGCGGGTCCAGCCATTCTCCTATGAACTGGGCTGTCATCTGAAAGACCACGGCCACAAAGCCGGTAATCATACAGAGGGCCATCAGCATATTGTAATCCTGATACATGGCGCTTTCAAAGCTGAGCTTTCCCAGCCCCGGATAGGCAAATACGGTCTCCACCACGTATGTGCCGCCCAGAATATGGGGCACAGAAAGGGCCATCAGAGTCAAGAGGGAAGGCAAAACATTTCTCATACAGTTTCGGTTCAAAATCCGTCTCCCTTTCAGACCTTTGGCTTTGCAAAGGAGCACATACTCCTGTCTGGTCTCCTCTATGAGCCTGTTTCGAATGGTATAGGCGTAGTACCACAGGTGTTCCAGCGCCAACACGCTCACCGGTAAAATCAGGTGAACCAACCGATCTGAAAAGCTGTCCTGGTTGCCATAGGAGTAAGCCCCGCCCACCGGCAAAATCTGCAGCTTCACTGCAAAGACCAGAATCATCACCATGGCCAAAAAGAAAGCCGGAATGTTTCCCGATATAACGCCCACCCTGCAGATAATTCTATCCACAAGGCTTCCTTCCCTGTAGGCACAAAACCGTCCCAGCAAAATCGCCAGCCCGAAGGTGAGTACATAGGCTGAAACCCCCAGAAGCAAAGTGTTTTGCCATAGCTTGCCGATGACGGTCATCACCGGCTGTTTATACTGATAGGAAATGCCCCAATCTCCATCAAAGACCCCTGCTGCCCAGCGGGCATACTGGGTAACTAGAGAATCATTGAGACCCAGATTTTCCCTGGCTATCTCCTTCTGCTCCTGGCTCATATGCTCTACCCCATCGCCATACCAAGCCTTCAGCGGGTCTCCTGGACAAAGTCTGGCTATGACGAATACCAGCATGGAAAGAACCACCAGCGCCGCAACCAGTTGAAACAGCCTTTTGCCAACGCTAACAATAGCCCTGCGCCAATCCTTTTCCTTACAGGTCTTATCCACGGGCCCGCTCCACCAAGGCTCTTACCTGACCGATGGACATGCCGTGTTTTCGTGCCAAGACTGCCAACTGCTCAAATTCTGCCTTTTCCTTCTGGATGCCCCATCCTTGATAATGCTTTACAGATACAGGGCCCAAGGGTGTTTCCCGCTCTGCAAAATCTCTATCCATGGCGTATCTCTGGCAATCATAAATCCGTACTCCTGCCGTGGTGGTATGCTGCAGCAGCAGTTTTATCAGTTCATCTTTTCTCTCCCCTCTGGTGAGAACAGACAGCTTAACAGCCGGCCTGGACTTTTTCATGGTGATGGGCTGTGCATACACATCCAGGGCCCCTGCTTCCATGAGAAGTTCCATGGCAAAACCCATATCCTCACCTGTCATATCGTCCAGGTTGCAGGAAAGTTCCAAAATCTGTTCCACCTTTGGCCTGCCAGCCTCTTCATGGCCGTTCCCATCATCGCCCAGCAAAATCCGCACGCAGTTGGCTGCTTCCTGAAAGTCCTTGTTTCCCATGCCATATCCCACTTTTTCCATGGTCATCATGGGCATCTGCCCGAAAGCCTGTCCAAAATGTTTGAGAAGAGCGGCGCCTGTCGGCGTACAGAGTTCGCTTTCAATGGCGCCGCCATAGATGGGTAGTCCCTCTAAAATCAAGGCTGTGGCAGGGGCCGGCACCGGCAGAACCCCGTGGGCGCAGTGAACATGTCCGCTGCCCACATGAATAGGGGAAACCAGAATACGCTCCGCACCGATTTGTTCCATGAGCATACAGCAGCCCACCACATCGGTCACTGCATCCAAGCTGCCTACCTCGTGGAAGTGAATATGTTCTAAAGGTTCTCCGTGAACCTGGGACTCTGCACCAGCAATCAAATCATAGACAGCCAGCGCATGAGCCTTCACCCCTTCTGATACAGCAAGCCCCTGTATGATTTCCCGAATATCCGCCATTCCATAATGGTGGTGATGATCATGGCCATGTTCGTGGTGGTGACCATGATGATGGTCGTGGTCATGATGGTGATGATCTTCGTGGTGGTGATGGTGGCCGCCCTCCTGCTCCTCCTCTCCATGGACCAGAACTCTAACATGGGAGCCAGTAATGCCACAGCGGACAGCAGGCTCTAAATCCACTGCAATCCCGGGAATCCCCAGACCATTGATTTTGCTTAGAAATTCCTGCTGTTCTTCCGGAGAGAGCAACTCTAAAAGAGCCCCCATCAGCATATCTCCTGCTGCACCCATATTGCATTGTATGTATAATGTTTTCATTTTTAAGCCTCCATATTGTGAATCAGATTGGCCAGATAACCGGCCCCAAAACCGTTGTCGATATTCACCACGCTAACGCCGCTGGCGCAAGAATTGAGCATGGACAGCAAAGCCGTCACACCGCCGAAGGCAGTTCCATATCCCACGCTGGTGGGTACCGCAATGACCGGACAGGAAGCCAGACCGCCGATGACGCTGGCCAACGCCCCTTCCATGCCGGCAACTGCAATGATGACCCGCGCCTCCATAATTTTATCCGTATGAGCCAGCAAACGATGAATTCCGGCCACCCCTACATCATAGATTCGCTCCACCCGATTCCCCAGGATTTCCGCTGTCTGGGCCGCTTCCTCTGCCACAGGAATATCGCTGGTGCCGCCGGTGGCCACCAAAATGTACCCTTCCCGCCGCGGCGGCAACTTCTCGCCGATTAAGCAGATGCGGGATTCCATGTCGTAGGAAAAAGGAATCCGCTCTTCCCGAGGTTTCTCCATGGTAAGTCTTCCATATTCCTCTATCTTTTCCTCACTCATTCTGGTGACCATAATGGTTCTCTGGCCCCCCTTCCACAGGGCCGTTACGATCTGCTGAATCTGCGCCGCCGTCTTTCCTGCGCCGTAAACCACTTCTGATGTTCCCTGACGGATGCCCCTATGGGTATCCAGGGAAGCGATATCGATGTCCTCAAAGGGCTTCATCTTCAGCTTCAAAATCGCCTCTTCCACACCGGTGGTCCCGTCTGCCACTTGTTTTAACAGTTCCTTTAACTCGTACTGTTCCATCTATCTTCCCTCCATATCCAGCAAAATATCTGCAAACCATGGCTTGAGTTTTGCTATGATTTCCTCTCTCCGTCTGACTGCGTCCATCACCTGTTCACCTGGAAGCTGAATCCTGGCCCCGCCATGAAATACTCGCACACGCAAATCGGAAAATCCCATCTCAATTAACGCCGCCTCCGCCTTCTCCACCTTAACCAGCAAATCTTCCGTTATCTGCTGTCCGCTGGGTATTCTGGTAGCCAGACAGGCATAAGAAGGCTTATTCCAGGTGAAGAGCCCTGCCTCTTTGGACAGCCGCCTGATTTCTTCCTTGGATAGTCCGCAAATCCTGAGAGGTGAAAGTACCTCCATCTCCGCAAGAGCCCGCATCCCCGGCCTGTCTCCCTCCTCATCAGAACCATTGGTTCCGTCCAGAATCTCTGTGTATCCGTCTGCCTGAGCTCGGGCCATCAGGGCGCTGAAAATCCGATTCTTACAGTGATAGCACCTGTCCTTGGGGTTCATGGCAATCTGCTGGTCAGCCAATACATCCAACTCTATGACTTCCATCTCTACACCCAATTCCTGGGCAAGCCGCCTGGCGTCTTCCAGTTCAAAGGCCGGTTGAAACTGACTTTTGATAAAATATGCTTTCACATCCGCTCCCCACTTTACAGCCTCATGGAGCAGGTAAGCGGAATCCACACCGCCGGAAAAAGCCGCGGCCACTTTCGGATGGCCTCTAAAAAATGTTTCCAAATTCATAGGATTTCCTCCTTCCCTTTTGAATTTCTTCTAACAAAAAAACACGAAAACAGTCCGCATCCTTCTTTCTGCGGTTACTGCCTTCGTGGCAATGGTTACGTTTCATTCTATGCTTTAGCGATTTTAGCAAGCTAATCGCTGTAAAATCCTTTCTTCTGAAAGGCGTCCGCTTCTTCTGAAGCGGGATATAATTCTCTATTATTATATAAAACTGCAAATAAAAAATCAAGAAAGATTTTGTAACCGTTGGCAGCCCAATAGTTCTCACATTTTTGAATTCTTCGACATTACATCAAAAATTTTGGATTTTATGAGAAGATTTGAGAGATTCCTCGCCAAAATGGATTTTATTCAGCGGTTTTATGAAAAAAAGAACTACCCTGTCAGAAGACTTAAAGGTCTTCCGGCAGAGCAGCCTCATAAAAATCATATTTTATTTTGACGAAACTACTGTCTACTGCCGCAGCCTTCTACGCCGCAGCTATCGCAACTGCCGGTACATCCTTCTGGCGGCTCCGGCGCGCCGTCGTGTTTGTCCGGATTCTCCGCTGCAAGACAGGCGTCTACCATGTTATCCAACCAAGTTCCTTCAAACAGTTCAATCATGCCTTTGTCACAGGCTGCTGCAATCTTTGGATTGATAGGAAGCCTGGAAAGTTCCGTGATGCCGTACTTGGCTGCAACCTCTTCAATATGGCTTTCACCGAAAATCTTATGCTCCTTGCCGCAGTCCGGACAGATGTAATAGGACATGTTCTCCACAATACCTACGATTGGCACCTTCATCATGCTGGCCATTTTCACCGCTTTCTCTACGATCATGGAAACCAGTTCCTGCGGGGAAGTGACGATTACCAGGCCGTCCAGCGGAAGAGACTGAAATACGGTCAGCGCCACATCGCCAGTTCCTGGAGGCATATCCACATACATTACGTCTACATCTTCCCAGATGACATCGTTCCAAAACTGCTCGATGACGCCGCTGAGTACCGGCCCTCTCCATACTACAGGGTCTGTGGTATCCTCTAGCAAGGAATTGACAGACATGGTCTTAATCCCTGTTTTGGAAACCACTGGGAAAATGCCCAAGTCGCTTCCCACAGCTTTTTCCTTAAGTCCAAAGGCAGTAGGAATCGATGGCCCTGTAATATCCGCATCTAAAATCGCCACATTATATCCCAGACGCTGGGTAGCTACTGCCAGCATGGAAGTCACCGAGGACTTACCTACGCCACCTTTGCCGGATATCACGCCGATCATTTTCTTTACATTTGATTGACTGTTCATACCAAATCACTCCTTGTATTTGCCATATTTCACTTTTGTACTCTAATTAGTATACCACAGTCTACCTAAATGCAACACATTTTCCAACATAAATTTATATTCTTTTACGCCATTTCCATAACTGTCCCCATGAAAATCGGTACATTCTTTTTTGTATCGATGATGGCATAAATAAACGGTCTGTCCAGCCGAACTACCTTGGTTTCAAGGGGCGCCGCTTTATCTTCTGTAACCACATCGGTTACTGCAGCCGCCCTGGTTCCCTCTGTGTCCACTGTGATAAAGGTCTTTTGAAATACAGCGGACACATACAGATTTCCTCTAGTGGATGTGCCCAGACCGCTGAGATCCGCCTGCATATCGTCAAATAGAAGTTCTACGCCCAGAGCCCTCAGCGCTGGAATCATCTCCACGCTGTATTCACTGGTAAACTTAGGGAGTACGGTCTGTACGGTTTCCTCGCTGGCATTTCTCAGCAGAGCACGGAAACTTTCTCCAGTCATGGAAGCGACATAATCAGCCACTGATACTCCCTCTTTTGGCAGCAACGCCATGAAGGCATATCCATCTTCATACGGTTTTATAAATCCCTGGGCCTTCTCATCGGCAATATACAAGGATTCCTCGCCAAACATAGCCTCCATCTTCTGGGCTTTACCTGACTCTGTGTGGAAATCCATATTCCCTACCTGATAACTGTGATAAGGCTTCTCCCATACAGCGTTAAAACTCACTGCATTTAAAAGATGCATCACCTGTTCTTCTGTCAGTTCCTCCACGATTTCCTCAATCATGCCGCCGGTTTTCTCCTTGCACCATTCGTTCATGGCCTTCACCGTCTCATCATCGAAAGCTGCCTGATATGCCTGAGCATGGAAATATTCTCTGGAATCCACTAAGAACTGTTCTTCCACCGTCAGTCTGTCTTCTTCGTCACGAATCCATATGGAGTTGGCAATGGCCAATGCAGCATTTTCCCTATTCATAAGGGCGTTCTGATAATGGTTTAATACTGCACATAGATAGTCGATATCCGTATTAAACAGGGTCTCAAGTTCCTCTCTGGTCTCCCCCTGGGCGCCTTGGGCTGTCATAGCCAAAGCTAAAATGGCAGATAAGGGGGATATCATAGAATTCTTTCCGTCAGCCAGAGTCTGTTGAAAGAGTTTGATTCCAAAATCCGTCACATTATCCTCTTCTCCGCTGAAGCATTTAAAGTTCTCTCCCTCCAGCCTAGGGGTTCCTGCCGCATTAGCCGTCAGTTCCAAAATTTCTCCCTTGGGGACATCCGTTTTGCCTGTGGCATTGGCATGCTCCTCAGCTTTAGCCGCGCAGCCGGCCTGCAACCCCATCACCGCTAACATGACTAAAATCAGCAATGCTGATAACATCCTTTTTTTTCCTCTCATCATCAAATCCTCCCTTTCCTATAATCCCATGACCGCACCCATAAATACCGGTATGCCTGTGGCGTCGTCGATAATGGCATACAGAAACGGTCGATCCAGATATACTTCATAATACTTCTGCTCTATTGCCGCAGAGGTACACTCTACGATGACAGCCGTCACCGCTGCCGCTTTAGTTCCTTTTTGATTCACCTCGATATATGTCTTATGAATAATGCTTCCAATATACAGATTGCCTTGACTCACATCACTCATTCCTGAAAAGTCGGCTGTAGCGCCGTCAAAGGCTTGGCGGATGCCCATGGATTTCAGCGTGTCCTTCACGGCTTCTGCATTGTATTCCAGTTTAAACTCCGGCAGTCTGGTATAGACGTCCGCTTTTTGCTCTGATGCCAGAAGTCCACGGAAAGCTGCTCCATCAAAGTTTTTCAAATACTCCTCCATGGTCACGCCCTTCTTTGGCAGCATGGCCACAAAGCTATAGCCGTCGCTGTAAGGTTTGATAAATCCAGTGGTCTTTTCATCGTGGATATATCGCGCTTCCGTGCTACAAAGCATCCTAGCTTTCTGCTGTTCTCCTGCTTCATCTGTGAACTTCATGTCCTGAACCTGGTAGTCCTCATAAGGCGCCTTCCAGTTGCCATCGAAGGCCACTGCATTGATTAGAACTGCTGTCTGGTCCGGAGACAGGTCCTCTAAAATCTTTGGAATCATGCCGTCCGTATGATTCTTACACCAGTCGTTGATGGCTTTCACCGTCTCACTGTCAAAGGTCGATGGATAGGCTTCTGCTGCAAAAATCTCATCCAGTGTCTTTAGGTAAGTTGGCTTCGGTGTAAAGCTGCTTCGATACCAAAAGGAATTGGCAGCAGTACACTTGGTCTTTTTTCCCACCTGAAGCGCGTCGGTCCAGCCCTTCATCCATTGTTGTAAATCCTCTCTGCTGCATCCAAAGGCCTTCTCCATTTCCTCCAAGGTCTTTCCAGCAGCTCCCGCCTCGGTCAGAGCCATTGCCGATAAAATGGATACCGGTGAAACCATTACGCTTTTACCTACCGCAACGTCCTTTGCTACCGTCCCTTGAAACAGTTTTACAGAAGCGTCAGAAACTGCTGTGTTAACGTCAGTCAGCTCTGCAGAAGCCTTTGCCCCTTCCCGTTCCGGTCTAGCGCGATCTACGATGTCTACAATCTTTTCTGTCACCGTCTTCTCTGACGGATACTGGCCTGAACCCTGTGGTTCCTTTGCACTGTCTCCGCTGGCTGCCGCACCGAATCCTAACAACACGGTAACCAATACGCTTATGCCCTTAATCATAACATCATTCATCTTTTTACCCCCTTCTATTATTCTTTGGACTACTCTTTCCAAAATCCTTCTACATCCTGGAAAATATAGTAAATTCTGTCGCTATCCCAGCTATCCGGGTCATCCGGCATACTGTAGACCGCCGTCACTTTATAAACAAACTCTGTTTTTTGCTCTTCCGTCAGTTTCTCTTTTGAAATGGCGATACCCTGCTCACATACATCGTGAATCCATTCCATTCCATCGAAGATTTCCTGATCAGAGTGATATCTGACAGTCTTTCCAGTTTTATCTTCGATTTCTATGGCCACCGGAAGACAATACCACCCAACGATTGGCTGATCTTCAGGTGAAACGCTATCGGATTCTATCTCTGAATCATAATCGGAGCCGACTTCTTTATCCTCTATCTCCTTTTTTGTGTCCTCCCCTATTTGCTCTGTTCCTGGTTCTACCCGCTTGGTAGAATCCAATTTACTGGTTTCTTCTGTAACTGTCGCAGCATCGCTCTTTTCCTTACCATCGGTCATAGCGCTGTAACTCTCTGGGGCTGCCATATCGTAGATACTGCTATCATCGGCTGGTTTCAAAGCATCCATACGCGCGATTCCCACCATGACCATGATACAAGCCGCCGCTGTGGTTGCATAACGAAAAAACCGCTTTTTATATACTCTGCGCTGTGATAGCGCCGTTTCCTGTTTGGCATAAATGCTATCCAAAAACTCATCTCTGCTCTTCAATGCCAATCCCCTCCTCTTTTAGCATTTTGCGAAGTGATTGTTTACCCCTATATACGAGATTTTCTATCTGTTTCCGGCTTTTTTTCATAATCCGGCCAGCTTCCTCATAAGTCATTTCTTCAAAATAGACCAGATGAAGGGCTGCTCTGTAATCATCTGTAAGTCTGTCCATAGCTCGACTTAAGGCCTGTTTTTCCTCGCTTTGGAGTACGACTTCCTCTAAGGACTCATGAGGCCGACTGCCCTCCTCCATCAGCTGTCCTGCATCCGCTGGATGCAAGTAGGTTATTTTGGACTGTTTTCGTATATGGCTGACTGCCTTATTGCGGCCGATGGTAAAAAGCCACGTCTTTAAACTGCATTGAAAGTGAAACCTTTTCGGGTGCAGCAGAATCTCTACAAACACATCCTCTGCCAAATCCTCGGCTGTATTCATATCACACACAAACCGATAAAGAAAAAGCATGAGGTTTTCCCGATACATATCCACAATCTCTACAAAAGCATCCTGATCTCCATTTTGAAAACGGCGGTAGCTACTGACACCGTTATCCATATGAATCTCCTTTCTCCCCTTTTCACCTTTTAGTCGTTTCACCGGCGAAAAACCCTCACCTATTTTTCATCTTAATTTAATTGTACATCATTCCCAGAAAAAACGCACTCCTGGATTGACCTGCGAAAGAAAAACATAATCGTGTATTGTAATAAAGCGGCTTGGAGATATATAATAGACATAAAGATGCTTTCGGAAAATTCCCATCAAACGCTAAAGGAGACTTTCATGACTGAAACAAGCAAATCCGCTTCTACCAAAAAAATAAAAAAGATTGGCAAACCCAATCCCTTCATATATTATCCCCTCTGCATCATTGCTGGGCTTTATCTGCGGCTGCGGCTCCATATCCATTGTGACCGCACAGCTATCAAAAAAATCCGAAAGGGTCAACCTGCCCTCGTAGTCTGTCCTCATATTTCTAATATGGATTTCATTCTGGTAGCCCTGACCCTCCTTCCCCATCGCCCCACCTTTGTGGTCAGCGAGCATTTTACGGTTAGGCCAAAAATCGGTTGGTTTTTAAAGCAGATGGCTGTCATCCCTAAGAAAATGTACTGCGCCGACATCCGCACCATTCTTTCCATCATGCGGGCCAAAGAAGACGGTCAGATCATCGTCCTCTTTCCTGAAGGTCGCCTGACCTGTTTCGGTCATTCCCTCAATGTGACGGAAGGCACCGCCCAGTTGGTAAAAAAGCTGGCTATCGACGTCTATACTGTCACTGGCAACGGCGCTTACAAGACCCTGCCAAAATGGGGCAAATCCGGCTTTCGTCCCGGTCGCATCCAAGTGACTACTTCAAAGCTTTTCGACGCCGCTGATTTAAAGGATATGTCCATAGACCAAATTAATGAAATGCTGGAAGCCGCTATCCTGCATGATGAAGAGGCTGTCCTCCCGGGCATACCCTATCGTTGCAAAACCCCTGCTCTGGGTCTGGACGGAATTCTCTACCGCTGCCCGTGCTGCAGTGCAGAATTCCAGATGGAAATCTGCACTGCGGATACCATCCGCTGCACCGCCTGCGGTGCAGCAGCACGGCTGACCGCCGACTATCGATTGACTCATCAGGGGGAATCCCCCCTGGGGCAGATTCCTTTCGATACTATTAACCAATGGTATTTCTGGCAGCAGGATGAGATTGACCTGGATGAGCCTTTGGAAAGCGATGTAACCGTAGGGGCAGTAGGCCCTGACGGCCATATAAATCCCCAAGCTGGATACGGCCATCTGACCATGAACCGCAGTGAGATTCATTTCTCCGGGCAGGTTTTCGGTCAGCCCTTGGAATTTACCGAATCCACAGAGACGATTAAGGCCTTTCCCGCTACAGTGTCCAGTCATCTGAATCTCTATCACCAAAAAGTTCTCTATCACATGCATCTGACGCCAGACCCCCGTGCCGTCATCAAGTGGGTCTGCTATT
>JAAWDM010000002.1 GCA_022793795.1 Bacillota bacterium | reverse complement strand
GCTCATGGGCAGTAAGAATATGCTTGATCCTGTCGCTGTATTTATAAAGCTCGTCATAAATATTCAGCGCCGTTCCTCCCGGATAACCGAAAACGGTATCAACACCATGATCCAGCAAAACCTCTGCTACAATTTGTGATCCTGTCAATTTCATGTTACTCCAATCTTCCTTTACTTATTTTTTCTTCTATAATTCCATAACCCAGCACCCTGTCTCACAGGATCCTTTATTAGCATAATTGCTTCTATGATTATAGCCCAGAGCGTCTCACAAGTCAAGGGAATCGGCCCAAATTCTTTAGATTTTTTTATTATTTATCACAAAAAACTTTTAATTTTTATATTTATTTTCACAAAATATTCTTGACATGACAAGACATTTCTTTTATGCTATGATATAGAGTAATGACTACAAAAAGAGGAAGGAAAACTATGGGCATATGGCTCACAGAAAGGAATAGGTGAATAGAAGGAAATGAAGAATTTTGAAAAGTATCAGGTGGGATACTTTCCCCCTCCTGCAGAAGCACCTCAATGGATGAAAAAGGATCATATTGAGAACGCCCCTCTATGGTGCAGTGTGGATTTACGCGACGGCAATCAGGCTCTTATCGTACCTATGAGTCTTGATGAAAAGATAGATTTTTTTAAACTCCTGGTAGAAATTGGATTCAAGGAAATCGAAGTGGGCTTCCCTGCAGCTTCTGAAACCGAATATGAATTTTTAAGAAAGCTCATCGAAGAAGATCTGATTCCTGACGATGTAACGGTGCAGGTTTTAACCCAGTCGAGAGCCCATATCATTGACAAAACCTTTGCCGCTTTGAAAGGGGCGAAAAGAGCTGTTGTCCATCTATACAACTCCACTTCCCTGGCTCAGCGAGAGCAGGTTTTCCGCGCTTCCAGAGAGGAAATCATTGAAATCGCCAAGGAAGGAGCTGTCCTAGTAAAGGAGTACGCGGCTAAATATCCAGAAACTCAATTCCAGTTTGAATACTCGCCAGAGAGTTTTACTGGTACAGAGATGGATTTTGCACAGGAAATCTGTAACGAAGTCATCGACATCTGGCAGCCGACGGCAGACAACAAGGTCATCATCAATCTGCCTGCAACGGTCGAAATGTCCATGCCTCACGTCTTTGCCAATCAGATTGAATACATGTGCAATCACCTACATAACAGGGAAAACATCATTGTTTCCATCCATCCGCACAATGACAGAGGTACCGGCGTAGCAGACGCAGAACTGGCCATCCTGGCTGGCGGAGACCGAATCGAAGGCACCCTCTTTGGCAACGGAGAGAGAACCGGTAACGTGGACATCGTCACTTTGGCCATGAACCTGTTTGCCCACGGCGTAGACCCAAAACTGGATTTTTCCGATATGCCAAGAATCGTAGAAGCCTATGAAAAATTCACCGATATGTCGGTGAGTCCAAGACAGCCTTATGCTGGTTCTCTGGTATTCGCCGCTTTCTCTGGTTCTCATCAGGATGCCATCGCCAAGGGCATGAAATGGGTGGAGGAAAAGAATCCGGACAAGTGGACGGTTCCTTACCTTCCTATCGACCCTCACGATGTGGGTAGAGAGTACGACGGTGATGTGATTCGTATCAACAGCCAGTCAGGTAAGGGAGGCGTGGCTTATATTCTGGAACAGAATTACGGCTTTATCCTGCCGCAAGCTATGCGCGCCGAAATTGGCTATATGATGAAAGATTTATCTGACAAGCACCACGAGGAGCTGACGCCGGCCGGCATCTATGAAGCCTTTGCCAAAGAGTACATCAACGACTTTGACCCTATCGACATCACTCATGCTACCTTCAGCCACTTCTCCGATACCAAGACAGCGGACGGCATGACCGTAAAAATGCGTGTAGTCATCGACGGTCAGCAGTATAATCTGGAGGCTGACGGAAACGGTAGGCTGGATGCAGTGAGCAATGGTCTGAAAAAGACCCAATACCATTTCGACTATAAATTCATCACCTATTCGGAACACGCTATCAGCGCTGACTCCGATTCCCAAGCTGCAGCATACGTCTGCATTGAGGATAAGTCGGGCAATCAGTATTGGGGCGTAGGTACCCATGCCGATATCATTCTGGCATCGGTCAACGCACTGGTCAGCGCACTGAACCGGATGAATAAGAAGATACATTTTGTAAAATAGACCTCGCAAACCATGTTTTGCGAAGAAAAACGGAGGTAACCCTTATGGGTATGACAATGACACAAAAAATCCTGGCGGCTCATGCTGGTTTGGACAGTGTAACTGCTGGCCAGCTGATTGAGATCAGCCTGGATGTGGTAATGGCCAACGACATTACAGGGCCTATGGCCATTCCAATTTTCAGGCAGATGGCCGACAAGGTTTTCGATAAGGATAAGGTGGTGCTGGTTCCCGACCATTTTACCCCTAACAAGGATATTAAATCGGCCCAAAACGCTAGAGATATACAGGATTTCAGCCGCGAACAGGGCCTGACCAATCACATGGTGCAAGGAAAATGCGGCGTGGAACACGCCATTCTGCCGGAAAGAGGCATTGTGGTAGCTGGACAGTGCATTATCGGCGCCGACTCCCACACCTGCTCTTACGGCGCCCTGGGCGCTTTTGGCACCGGCGTAGGTACCACTGACATTGCAGCCGGTATGGCTACTGGCCAAGGGTGGTTCAAAGTTCCTTCTGCCATCAAATTTGTATTAACCAATAAACCAGGGAAGTTCGTCAGCGGCAAAGATATTATCCTTCATATCATCGGAATGATCGGTGTGGACGGCGCCCTGTATAAGTCCATGGAATTTGTAGGAGATGGCATCAAATATCTCAATATGGACGACCGTTTTACCATCTGTAATATGGCCATCGAGGCTGGCGCCAAAAACGGCATCTTCCCGGTGGACGACCAGACCGTCGCATATATCGAAGAACATTCCACCAAGGATTATCATATCTATGTAGCTGACGCAGATGCTGAATATGAAAAAACCATCGAAATCGACCTTTCCAAGGTCAGACCTACGGTGGCCTTCCCTCATCTGCCAGGCAACGCCCATACCATCGATGAAATTGAATCTTCCGAAAAGATTTATATCGATCAGGTGGTCATCGGCTCCTGTACCAATGGCCGCATGACCGACATGCGAAAAGCCGCCGCCCTGCTCAAAGGCAAGACGGTACATCCAGAGGTTCGCGTTATGGTTATTCCTGCCACTCAAAAGATTTTCCTCCAGTGTATGGAGGAGGGCCTGGCTCAGATTTTCGTAGAAGCCGGCTGTGCCTTCAACACACCGAGTTGCGGCGCCTGCATGGGCGGCCACATGGGCGTCATGTGCAAAGGTGAAAAATGTGTTTCCACCTCTAACCGGAACTTTGTGGGACGTATGGGAGACGTGGACTCTCTGATTTACCTGGCGTCTCCGGAAGTTGCCGCTGCCAGCGCGCTGATGGGATATATCGCAAATCCAGAAAAACTGGAAGAAAAGGACGGTGAATAGACATGAAGGCAAACGGTAAAGTTTTAAAATACGGGGATAACGTGGATACGGACGTTATCATTCCTGCCAGATATTTAAACTCCTTTGATGCCAAGGAACTGGCCAGTCACGCCATGGTGGACATCGACCCTACTTTTGTGGATAGATTGGAGCCAGGCGACATTATGGTGGCCAGCAAAAATTTCGGCTGCGGCTCTTCTCGTGAACACGCTCCCCTGGCTCTGAAAACTGCAGGTGTCAGTTGCGTCATCGCCAAATCTTTTGCCAGAATCTTTTACAGAAATTCCATCAATATTGGTTTCCCCATTCTGGAATGTGAAGAGGCTGTGGACGGCATCGAAGAAGGGGATCAGGTGGAAGTAGATTTTGAAGCCGGTATGATTTACAACCTGACCAAAGGCGCCGAATTCAAGGCACAGCCTTTCCCTCCGTTCCTCCAAAAGATGATTGAGGCAAACGGCTTAGTAAGCTACGTGAACGGCAAGAAAGGAGAATAACAGCAACATGAATTTTAAGATTGCAACCATTCCGGGAGATGGCATCGGCCCTGAAATCATGACTGAAGCCTTGAAAGTCCTGGATAAAGTTGGTGAAAAATATGGTCACACCTTTACATATACAGAAGTCCTTGCCGGCGGCGCTGCCATCGATGCAGTGGGAGAATGTCTGCCCCAAGAGACCCTGGATATCTGCAAGTCCAGCGACGCCGTCATGCTGGCCGCTGTAGGCGGCCCTAAGTGGGACAACATGCCTGGCGGCGAAAGACCTGAGCGAGCTCTCTTAGGCCTTCGTAAGGAGCTGGGACTTTTCGCCAATCTCCGCCCTGCCATGGTATTTCCTCAGTTGGCCGACGCCTCCCCTCTGAAGCCTGAAATCATCGACGGCGGTCTGGATATCGTCATCGTCAGAGAACTGACCGGCGGTATCTATTTTGGAGAACGGGGCACCGAGGAAGGTACGCCGGAAGGCACGGTGGCCTATGACATCGAGAAATACTCAGAAAAAGAAATCAACCGAATCGCTCGGGTGGCCTTCGACATGGCCATGAAGAGAGATAAAAAAGTCACCAGTGTGGATAAGGCCAATGTGCTGGATAGTTCCCGACTGTGGAGAAAAACTGTGGCTGAAATGGCCAAGGAATACCCAGAAGTAGAATTAGACAATCTCTATGTGGACAACACCGCCATGCAGTTGGTGAGAAATCCGAAACAGTTTGACGTTATCGTCACCAGCAACATCTTCGGTGATATCCTCTCCGATGAAGCCAGTCAGATTACCGGTTCCATCGGTATGCTTCCTTCGGCCAGCCTGGGAGAAGGCAACTTCGGCATGTACGAACCGGTTCACGGTTCTGCACCTAACATCGCAGGTCAGAACATTGCTAACCCCATTGCTACCATCCTATCAGCTGCCATGATGCTTCGCTACACCCTGGGGCTGTCCAAAGAGGCCGACGCCATCGAGAAGGCGGTAAACACCTTCTTGGATCAGGGCTATCGGACGCCGGATTTAGCCAGCCGCACAGCTGTAGAGGCTGGCGATTACACTACCACCAGCCAGACTGGCGATCTTATCGCATCCTTTATCACAAAATAAAGAATACAGGGGCCGTCATCAGGACGACCCCTTATCTTTTGCTTCTAAAACTGTCATGTTGGCTTTTTGTCCAGCAATCAAAAAACAGCCAACATTTTTTTGATTTTTGTTGGCTGTTTTTTGTGAAAGTTTGAAATTGTACAGCGAGTCGCTACTTGACGGCTCTCATGGGCTGCTCCGCCAACTTTACAATTTCCCATGCATCCGCAGAAGCTGAATCAACTGGGTATCCCGCCACCTGCTCATCTCTTCCACAGTTCTTCCCTGCTCTGCCGGCCGATGTTCTACCTCTTTCGCCATGCCGTCAGCCGCAAGTTCTGCCAGATTCACCGGAAAACGCTTCCAATCGGCCATATCAGCAAGGCGCAAGTCATAGGACTCCCGCTGTTTTTCCATGTTGTCATAAATACCACCAGGACCGCCGCCCAGATGGAGAACCGCCATAGGCCCCATGAGCCCCCAACGCAAACCTGGCCCATAAAGCATGGCTTTGTCCGCATCCTCCATGGTACAGACCCCTTTCTCAATCAGGTCGATCATTTCGCGGAATACCGCCACCTGAATCCGATTAGCAATAAAGCCGGAAACCTCCTTTTTTACCACCACCGGTTCCTTTCCCATCTCCTTATAAAATTCATAGGCCCCGGTTACTGCCCAGTCGTCGGTTGCTTCTCCCTTTACGATTTCCACCAAAGGAAGCAGGTGGGGCGGATTATAGGGATGGCCTCCCACCAGCCGATCCGGTCTGGTCATATTTTTCGCCATTTCTGTAATCAAAAGCCCAGATGTGGAGCTGGCGATAACCGTATCCTTTGGGGCCAACCCTTCTATATCCCCTAAAATCCGCTGCTTCATCTCATAGTTTTCCGGCCCGCACTCCTGAATAAACTGCGCCTCTTCCACTGCCATTTTCAAGTCCGTCGTCATATGGATATGCGCCTGGATCTCATCGGATTCTCCCTGAGTCATCACCCCGTTTTCCCTAAGCACAGCAAGGTTTGATTCCAAGACTGCCTTGGCGCTCTGAAGCTGCTGCTCTCCGATATCATAAAGCGTTACCTCTGCTCCCTTCCAGGCAAAATTCAACGCCCAACTGGCTCCTATGGTTCCTGAACCCACGATACCCACCTTTTTCAACATATTCCAAACAACCTACCTTTCTCCTTTTCTGGAAAGAAAAACACCCGTTGAAAGGCCTGTGCCAGACAACGGGCATATTTACATTGATGTTGGCTCTTTCTTTTCTCCCCGCTCGCCAAAATTTTTCGAAAGAGCCTCCTGTATCTCACTTAAACTCTCCCGATGTCCGCCGAATACCTGTTGCAAAGCCAAATATCGGCTGAGCGCTCTCTCATCGGCGCCTCCGACTTGAAAGACAGTATAAACCTGTCTGCCATCATCACACCTCTGTCACATTTTATCAGGTAAAAGAACTAACCGCTCTTCCTCTCCAGGCAACATCAGTTCAATGGCGCTGTGAAGATTCTCTACTAAAATCTCTGTACATCCTTCCTGATATTCTCCGTCCAAAGTCCATGACACATCAGCCGGCGCCTGAATATGGAAAGTTTTTGCACTGACAAAGACCAGCATAGACGATTCAAAATTTTGCAACAGCAAAGCATGTAAAATTTCTGCCAGTTCCAAGGGATTTCTCGGCATCTTGATAAGCAGCATTTCGAACATGCCGTCGTTCATATTGACATATTCTTTTTTCAGAGTAAGTATCCCCGCAATAGAGGTGGAATTGCTGATAGCTCCAAAGATATAATCGCCCTCGTAGTCCATGCCGTCAGCCTCAATTTTCATATGAATGGGATTTAAGGAGGCGATGGCCATAATCCCTTCTTTCACCCCTTCCAAAACATAGGCTAGATGACCCAGCATATTCTTAATGCTCTGAGGCGTGGAATAGGAAGCCTCGGTAAACGCGCCGAAAGAAGCCACATAAGAAAACTTCCTTCCGTTAAAGCTACCGATGTCAAAAGCCGCTCTCTTTCCCTCCACAATATTCTTGGCATTTTGAAGTACATCCTTGGATATACCCAAACTACTGGCAAAATCATTGGTACTTCCCGCAGGAATATATCCAATGGGTATGGACTCTCCACTGTCCAAAACGCCAGCCACCACCTCATTAAAAGTGCCGTCTCCACCGATTCCCACGATTAAATCAAATTCTTTTGCAAAATCCTTTGCATACGCTGTTCCATCCCCATGTTTGGTGGTCGGAAGCACAGTCGGCATATAGCCTGCCCGCACAAACATCTCAGCGACCCCCGTCAGATACTTATTTGCACGCATGGTTCCGGAACGCGGATTGATAATAATCAAAACCTTCTTTTCCATTTGTGTTCCCCTTTTGCTTCAATATCTTCTCTGATTTTACACTGCTTTACCATATAATGCAAGTAAAATTCTTTATCCCAGCATCACATCCAAAAGCATCATAACCGCAAATCCTATCATAATACCCATGGTGGCAAAATATGGCTGGGCCTTTTGATTTCTTTGGCACTCCGGTATCAATTCGTGAACTGCCACCAGAATCATAGCGCCTGCTGCAAAAGAAAGGGCATAAGGCAAGATTGTCTCCACATATACTACCAATAAAGCGCCCACCACGCCGGCGATAGGCTCCACCATGCCGGACGCCTGCCCTAAAAGAAAGCTCCGCTTTCTTGAGTAGCCTTCTCTCCGCAGAGGTACAGAAACCGCCGCGCCCTCTGGAAAATTTTGAAGTCCAATACCTATGGCAATGGTAATAGCCCCCATAAGGCTTTCTGTGGTATAACCGCTTCCCTGTAATGCACCAAAGGCCACACCCACCGCAAGGCCTTCGGGTATGTTATGAAGGGTAATGGAAAGCACCAGCATGATGATTCGATTGAGTCGCTCGTTGGGCTGTCCTTGAGTGCTATCCGCTCTCCCCCTGGCAAATGATACCACCTTATCGGAACCCCACATAAAAAAGGCTCCAAAAAGGAACCCTGCCGTAGCAACAAAATAGGCTGGCAGGCTGGATGACGTCTCCGCTCTCTCGATTGCTGGCTGTAATAGGGACCAAAAACTTGCTGCAACCATTACGCCGGCAGCAAAGCCCAACATTAAATTTAGAGCTTTGGGATTGGGCGATTTAAAAAAGACGACTGTCGCCGCACCCAAAGCTGTCACAAACCAAGTTCCAAGGGTAGCAATCAGCGCCATAAAAACAAGATTATCCATAAAACACCTCCTATACCCATTATATTTCCCATGGATAAATCGGTGTATGTTCCCCAAGAAAAGATTCCGCAAGTTGGTAATATCCTCTTATATTTGCCTGCTCATATGTTTGCTTTGCCACCAGACCTTATTTAAAACCACGCCCAAAAACATGACCCAAGATAAAAAATAGAACCAAAACATCAGCACAACGATATTGGAAAATGAACCATATAATATATCGTAATTGGACGATATATTGGTATATATGGTGTAACCAAAGGTAACTGCCAAAAGTCCAACCGATGTGAAAATACTGCCTGGCACCACCGCTTTGTACGGAATCTTGTGGGTAGGAAGAACGTAATAATTATAAGAAATCATAAGAAAATATAAAGCTGCAGCCACTGGCCAGCGAATCATAAGCCAGGTCTTTTCAGCAATTTCTGTACCTACCACCACGCCGAATACCAGCTTCAAAATTACCTCTCCATAGACCAGAATCACCAGAGAAAACCCGATGGTAAAGACCGTTATCATCACGGTCTTTAAAGAGCGAAGCCTATCTCGAAAATAACCCTGGCCGGTGGAATGACCATTGGTCAAGGTGTAGTTGATGATCCGCATCATGCTAAACTGGCTTCTCGACGCTGCCCAAACTGCAGTGATACCCAAAAACACGCTGTTTGCCCCTGACGGAGAATAGCTGAGCATGGATAGCAGCATATCAGCCCCCTCCATATTCATATCCATCTTAAGCCAACTTCTCATGCTCTCCAAGGATATGGAAAATACTCCAAGGACTTGAGAAATCAAAATAAATATAGGTACAATGGACAAGAGAAAATAGAAGGCAAGCTCTGCCGCCGCCCCCTGATAATATGGATCTTTTAAAGTTTCTCTGGCCAGTCGCAAAATTTGCATAGCCCTGGTCTTTGCATCCAGGTTTTTCATTCTGCCACTCCCTGCATCTTTCTAAGCTGTCGTTCCAACTCTTTCAGGGCCATGGCTCTGTGGCTAATCTGATTCTTCTCTTCGGCTGTCAACTGAGCAAAGGTTTTATCATACCCATCCGGCACAAACAGGGGATCATAGCCAAACCCATTTTCTCCTGTGGCCACATCGATGATTCTTCCTGCACATTCTCCTCTTGCCACCAGCACCTGTCCATCTGGAAAGGCCAAAGTGATGACAGAAACGAACTTGGCTGTCTTTTCCTTAGCCGGCGCCTCCTCAAGAAGCATCAATAGCTTGTTGTTATTCTTCTCATCGTTTCCATCCTCCCCTGCAAATCGAGCCGAATACACCCCCGGAGCGCCGCCCAAATAATCCACCATCAGGCCGGAATCATCTGCAATGGTAGGTTTGCCGCAAAGTTTCATAATCTCCCTGGCCTTTTTCAGAGAATTCTCTTCAAACGTCTCGCCGTCCTCTTCAATTTCCACATCGGGAACCCCCGCGTCCCTCCTGGAAATCACCGCCATGCCATACTTCTTGGTAATCGCCTCGATTTCCTCAATCTTATGACGATTCTTTGACGCCGCTACAATCACATCCATTTTATTTCCTCCTTTATCTCGCACCATCTTTCTTATGTTATTTTACCACATTTTCTTTATAAATTCAAAACTTCTCTCCATAAATTCCGACTTAAGGTGTAAGTTTACCGCATCCAAAGGCAAAGTCACATGGTATTCCTGGTCGCTCAACACACCCAGCGGTGCGATTTCACCCTTGGCTTTGACTTGTCGGAAATGCAATCTTCGATATTTTAGGATGTATTTGAAAAAAAATCGAATTTCTTCACCGTATCTTCACATGAGGTCATAAAACATTGTAAATAGAATGGTAAAATCTGTAGTAAACAACCATTCCTATAGAAAATGAGGTGTCTCCCTATGAAAATTGTCATTCTCGACGGCTTTACCATAAATCCCGGCGATCTATCCTGGTCTGAACTTGAGGCCATCGGCCAGATTACCGTCTATCCTCGCACACCACAAGAGGAAATTATCACTCGTATCGGCGATGCAGAGGCCATCTTTACCAGCAAAAACAAAATTACTGCTGAGGTAATGGAGGCATGTCCCAATCTGAAATTTATCGGCGTACTGGCCACCGGCTACGACAACGTCGCCCTGGCGGCCGCCAAGGCCCGTGGAATCGCCGTCTGCAACGTGCCGGGCTATTCCACGGAGCCGGTGGCCCAACATACTTTCGCTCTGATCTTAGAAATCTCCAATCAGGTCGGACTCCACAGCCAGGCTGTCCACGACGGTCAATGGTGCAATTCGCCAGACTTCTGCCTGGTGAAAAAGCCGCTGATGCAGTTGTCCGGCAAATCCTTAGGTATTATTGGCTATGGAAACATCGGAAAAAAAGTTGGGGAGATTGCTAAGGCCTTTGGCATGGCAGTAAACATTTACAGCCGAGACCCAAAAGCTGCTTTGGCCTCTGACATCATCACCCTACACTGCCCTGCTACCGCAGAAAACATCGGATTTGTCAACAGCGATTTTTTCTGCAAACTAAAAGACGGCGCCATCCTAATTAACACAGCCCGCGGCGCCCTAATAAACGAATCTGACCTGGCGGCCGCCCTGAAATCAGGCAAACTGGCGGCCGCAGCATTGGATGTGGTAGACGGCGAACCGATGAGAGCGGACAGTCCCCTTTTGGGGGCGCCTAATCTGTTCATCACGCCTCATATCGCCTGGTCTACTAAAAACGCTCGGGCCATCATCTGTCAGGTTTCCGCCGACAATGTGAAAAGCTGGCTGGAAGGCGGACACTTAAATCGAATCGACTGACTGGCCTTCGGGCCAATTCCAGGTCAGTATTCACATAGCCAATGTTGACACATTCTTTAAAATCATGGAAGTGTGTCAACATTTCTTCATTTTTTGCCTTATCAGATGCCATTTCTCTTCCATATATTGTAAATTTTTGACACGAATCCCAATTTAACAAAGCTGAGTCAACAAAACTGCCCTAAACTGTTGACTCAGTTCCCAAAACAAAGGGAGTCGTGTCAAAATTCCCGCGTTTTATTAAGAAAACCCATCCAAAATATAAAATTTTGGATGGGTTTTTTGACCAAATCTCTCTTTTAAAGGAAATCTGTCAACAGGGCTTTCCCTCTACTGCAAGGAAACTGCTGCTATTTCCTATATACAGCACAAAATCGGCATACCCATGTACGCGCCACTACCGCAACATAGATTGCACAGGAGCAGCGTACCACACATCTGCATACAGTGATTGGTTCCCACGCCAGTAGGATTTCCGCCGTAATATGTGCTTCTCTGCCTATATCTCATACCGCCGCCCTGCATCTGGTTTAAAAGCGATGCATAGGCATAATTATTGGGTTCAAAGGAACAGGCAATTTTCGCGTGTTCTAACGCGATGGCATTGTTTCCCACATGATAATTGGCATATGCGCTGTAGTAATACCACTGCCCACGGCGGTTTTCTTCCCCCACCTGTTCCAACACATTGAGACCTTCTCGGTAATAACCATTTTGAATATAGTTTAAAGCCGATCGAAGGTATTGATCGTCCTGTGTCGTTCCCTGACTGGTTCCATATCCGCCTTGGGAGCCGTTCTGTCCGTAGCCTGCACCGCCGAAACCGCCGAAGTTTCCAAAGCCGCCAAAGCCACCAAAACCCCAGAAATCCTCTGCTGCGCCGCCCTGGCCGGCTCCTGCTCCAGCTCCGCCGGCGCTTCCGTAACCGCTCTGAACCTTTCCTTGGCGCTGATCCATAATCATCCGATAAGCCTGCTGCACCTCTTTAAACTTCTCTTCATAAGCGTCCTTATTGGGATTATTAATATTGGCGTCCGGATGGTATTTCCTGCTAAGCTGCCGGTACGCCTTTTTCACCTCTTCATCAGTGGCGTTATAAGAAACGCCCAATATTTCATAGGGATTCATTGCCTTGTCTCTTCCTCCGTCTTTCTTTCCTCCATGCCGCTATGAGCCTTTCGCTCCTTTTCCAATCTTCGGCTCTTCACATGGCCATAACGCACCCACACGCCAGAATAGAGAATATTTCGCAGTATCTCCACGTTTTCCACCAAAGGCAGCCGTTCAAATGCATCGGTACACTCTCCCACCATCAGCATCATCAACTGCAAGACCTGTTCCTCGTAATTCTCATGGGTGGAAATCTCTTTAAACGGGTTGTAATCCCCTGTCTTCATATCCTTTTCCAAATCCTCATAAGCATCCAACAGATAAATATATTTTCCTAAGAAAAAAACCAGTTTGTACAAATCTTCTTTCCAAAAATCGTCCTGATAGACAAATACCTCTGCCATGATTTCTCCAAACAACTTGGCCACCTTGTCGATAGGCGTGGTCTTGGCGTTTTCCACGATAGACAACATATTGAGCCGTTTTTGAATAAAATCCGCCTTCTCCGGGTATTCCTCTTCGATTTTTTTGCATCTGCGTTTCAGCAGTTTTGAGAGAATCCACCGATTCACCTTTTTCTCGTCGTTCCAGTCGTCCACACACTTGTGGTAGGATAAAAGCACACACATATCAGCGCAGTAATCGCTGATTTCATTGTACCTCTGACAGTGCTTATGAACCGGATGCATGATACAGCGACAACAGGTTTCTTCATCCTCCACATCATACAAATCGCTTAATACCATGACCAAAAATGTCATATCATAATTGAGCATGGCCCGTCCTATCAAGCCATGACGCCGTTTTAAGGCTTCGCAAAGCCCACAGTAATAACTACGGTACCTGTCAAAATCTTTAATTTTCAGTTCCGGTTTATTGACCATCACATAACCAAACATCTCTATCCCTCCGCGACGAGCCTGTAGCCCCTCTTTACCTCATTCTATCAAAAAAAAGCCGGTATGTGTGTCCTTTGTGTGAAGGGCGGCAGAAAATCAGTAAAACCCGCTGTTTTCCTGGCCTTCAGCATCTGTTTGATAGCTTACCTATCTGACTTTTGATAAGAACCTCAACGGCTAAAACTGGACAAATTCCATGTTTTCTGCTATACTTGAAGCGTATGTGGGCAAAATCTCTCCCACATAACACATTTCAATAGGAGAATTTTATTATGTTTAAGAAGCTTATCACTTTGTTCCTCACGATAGCTTTGGTTTTCTGTACATGGACACCGGCCTTTGCCGCTGACCAGTCGAATTCAACTTCCAGGAACAATTTGGTGACTGCTGCTGCAGATTCTCACACTTCAGCAACAGATTCATCACAGAAAGCCGAAGCAGAAAAAAAGGAAACCGAAGAAACACAAGCAGAGACAGAAAACAATACTACAGATAAGGACGCCGCAGACAGCGAAACAGACCAAGAAGGCTCTGATTTCGACGATCCAGACGCCGACAAAGCGGACAGAGAAGATAACGACCACAAGGACGACGAAGAAAAGAAAGAGTCTACTGACAAAAAAACAACCCAGTCTCAAACGAAAAAAACAAGTAAATATCAAAAAGGACTCGCTTCCTATATACGCAGCGTGAATCCTTCTCTAAGTAAATCCTGGTCTTTAACCCTAGCCGGCTATTTCATCTCCGCAGGTAAAAAGTATAATCTGGACCCCACAGTTCTCATGGCTATTGCCCAGCGAGAAAGCACTTTCAGGGCCAGCGCTAAAAGCCCTTACGGTTACAAGGGCATCATGCAGACCAGCGACCTTTTAGCCCGTACTTACGGTTATAAGCCTTCCAGCCTTTTCAATGCAAAGGTTAGCATCGATGTGGGCGCACGGTATCTTTCCACCATTAAGAAAAAATTTAAAACCTACACCAAAGCCCTTTCCGGCTATATCTATGGTCCTGGCGCAGTGAGTAAAGGAAAATATTCCGCTGTCCATGCCAATAAACTTTTAAAGACCAGCCGTGAAATCAAGGCCTATCTAAAAAAACACGGTTATGTATCATAAGCAGAAAAACGGCTTCCCTCCTGGGGCAGCCGTTTTTCATTGTAAGTCATCATATCATTGATGTCTCTCAAAGTCAGCTTTCATCTTGACGATTCTCTCTTCATCACTGAAAACCTTGGCAATTTGTAGACCAATGAGTTTTGCACCGGTCACTAGGGCCTCATGAGCTCTGTCCGTTTTCATAGCCCGTTCAAACTCTCTGGTGTGAATCGGCGCCTCATCCACCACCTGCAAACAAGGATGGAAGGCTGGACAAGCGTAACTTACATTACCAATGTCAGAGGATCCAAATATCAGATTCTTTGGTCCATTTTCTGTAATTCCCATTTCCTCGAATACTTCTCTAAGAGCTTTTTCTCCCGTCTGATTCTCCCGAAGGTCCACATAATAAGTCTGATCTTCAGGATACTTTTTCCAAGTTGTCTGGGTTGCAATGGCTGCTCCTCTGGCACAATCGTCTACCAGTCTCATCAATTCCTCAATATAATCTTTGCTCCCTGCTCTGATAAAAAGCTGTAAAACCGTTTTTTCTGGCACAATATTGGGAGCGAGACCACCCTCCTTTATAATATAGTGGAACTGGGCGTCGCCTTTGGTATGTTGCCGCAGCATATCCATTGCATGAATCATGAGCTGTAATCCATTAAGGGCGTTTTTGCCTTCCCACGGAGCTGCAGATGCATGAGCCGATTTACCGTGAAACTCATAAAAATACTCTGCCAAAGCCTGGAACTTAGGCATGACCAGATTGCGATTATACAGATGCACCATGATAGCCATATCGTATTGGTCGAAGATACCTTTTTCCACCATGATGCATTTGGCGCCGTCATCCTCCTCATCAGGAGTGCCCACGATATGAATGTCTGCATCCAACTCCTCCTGCAGCTCTCTCATGGCCAGACCTGCCAAAATACTCATTGCGCCGCTGATACAATGGCCGCAAGCATGTCCCAACTCTGGAAGCGCATCGTACTCCACTAGCACTGCTATCTTATACTTGTGACCATTCTCCCCATAGATGCCTCGAAAAGCTGTCTCCTTGCCCCCAAAGGGATATTCCGTTTCATAACCGTGTTTTTTTAAAAACTCCACCAGTTTCCTGGAGGTTTCGTATTCTTTTCCAGAAAGTTCCGGATTGTCAGCCATATCATCGCTAACCTGAATCAACTCTGGGGCATATCTGACTACTTCCGCGATGATTTTCTCCTTTAACTGCTCATAGGTCATAATACTCCTCCTATATTGCGATTGCTACCCTCGATTGACAAAAACATACACGATTTTGTCAATCGAGGGTATGGTTGTGATACAAATCGGGGCCACCACAAATGCGGCGGCCCTGTCAATTTTATACTTTGATCTTTCTGTTGCTCTATTGCTTATGACATTGCGAAACCAGCAACTACATATCCAATGAAGGAAATTGCTGCAACAATGCCTATGTACGGCAGCTGTGCTACTGCATAATCCACATTATTGATTCGGCAAGCCGAAGCAGAAAGTAGGGTTACATCGGAATAGAAGCAAGCCTGTGCACCGAAACATGCAGCAGAAATGATTGCGCCTAAAGTCAGCGGAATACTAGCGCCACAAGCAGCAGCCATCGGCAGAATAATCGGGGTACAGATTGCAGGAATACTCCAGATATTACCAGTTGCAAAGCATACCAGACCGATCAGCACGAAGGCGATAGCTGGCAGCCATGCTGCACTCATATATGGCCCCGCAACTTCGATCAGATAATCGGATAAGCCGACTAAAGTGATGGACTGTCTGTAGAACAGGGAGGTAACCAGTACCACTGCGATAAACAGCATATCGTCAAGACCCTGGTAACAAGCGTCACAGAACTTGCTGAAGCTCATAATTCTGGTTGGGATAAACAGAACGAAGCAAGCGATAATACCTAAAACTACACCATAAAGGATATCATCCAAAACTAAAGCTCCAATAATAACCACTGCCATCGGCACAATGAAGGCCCAAAGATGAGGCTTTACTTCCCTTTCGTCCTTAGAGTTATCTGTAATAGCTCCCATGGCTTCTCCATGTCCTTCACCCTGGTTCTGCATATTACTGGTTTCTGGCCAAAGCTGTCCAGTCTCCGCTACTCTCTGATAAGCCTTCTTGATACCGCCCATCTTTGGTACGACACCCAAAATAACCAAGAGTACGAAGAGTACGCAGAGGAATGGATAGAAGAAATATGGCATGATATGATAATAAATATCCATAGCGCTATCGCCAACTACCGATGCTTCTGGTGTCTGTTCAAAGACTCCCGAGAAGAACACAACCCAAGCAGAAATCGGGATGATTAAGCAGACCGGAGCTGATGTGGTATTGATGATGTAGCAAAGCATTTCTCTCGGCGTCTTGTGTTCATCCGCCAGGCTGATAACGCAGTTTGCTGTAACCAGAATACTCAGATAGTCGTCGATAAAGATGATAATACCGCATAACCAAGTCAGGAGCAATACCTGCTTTTCCGACTTCACATATTTTCTGGCAAGATCGCCTACTGCGATAGCGCCCTTTGACTCTCTAAGCAACTGTACGAAACAGCCAAACAACAGACAGATAATAACGATATAGTTGTTGTCTGCATTGGTGGTAGCTTCCTGAATCGCATCCATCATTGGCATGAAGCAATCCGTCTTGTAGTAAATGATGTATCCCAAAGCACCGGATAATATGATACTGGTGATACATTTCTTAGTGACCAGCGCGAATATGAAAAAACTTAACGCTGGAACTAAACTGAGAATTCCTAAATTACCATCCATAATGTTTCCTTTCTCCTAATTTAACATTAACTTTTTATACTTTCCCCAGGCTTTTATACTCTCCCCAAAATTTCCACCTCTAAATTTATTTTATCTCTAAAATAAATCTCTATTTCATCAAGGCGTTCTTCTGTTGGCGGCTCAAACTCCTCTTGAATACCTCCCACATTCCGTTTCTTACTGATTCCTAGATTGTGATAAGGAAGCAAATTCACCCGCTTTACGCCTATCTCTTGATAAAACGCCCCTGTCCTTGCGATGATGTCTTCGGTGTCGTTGACACCTTTCACAAGGGGCATCCGCATGGTCAGTTTTTCTCTGACCACTTCATCTGCTGCAAGGATTTTTAAATTACGGAGAATCAGCTGATTGCTGACCCCCGTATATGCTTTGTGAATCTCATCATCAATGGACTTCATATCATAGAGAATGTCCGTGACGTTTTCCAGTTGTGCCATTTCCATGAGCATGTCTCCATCTCCATAGCCGCTGGTGTCGATACATGCATTGATGCCCCGCTTTCCCGCCTCCTGTATGAGTTTTTTTACGAAAGCTCCATGGACGAGAACCTCGCCGCCGCTGACCGTGATACCGCCTCCTGTTTTATCATAAAAGCCTTTGTCCTGCTCTGCGATATGAAGAATTTCCTCTATGGTCATGGACTTGGCCACAGGTCTTAAGGCCTTGGCAAAACAGTTGTCCGCACATTTCAGGCATACGTCACATTTTTCTCTATCGATAACGACGCCTTGCTCCGGCGTAATGGTCACTGCTCCCTTAGGGCAAGTTTTCACACAGTACCCACAACCAATACAGTTGTTGGGAGACTGAATCAACTGTTGCTGCAAGTCGATCATTTCAGGATTATGACACCACTTACAATCCAGCGGACATCCTTTCATGAAAATCGTCGTTCTAACCCCAGGTCCGTCCTCTACAGAAAATTTTTGAAGGCTTCCCACGAAAACGGTTTCAGGTGCATGTTTCACTTCACATTCTCTCCTATCCCTTAATTGTCTCTTAAATGTGGTGTTCTATAGATAATGACATCCTGAGCGCTCTTATCCAGTTCTGTAAAGTACGCCATATAGCCTGCTACACGAACCATGAGTCCTTTATAGTCCTCTGGCTTTTCTTGAGCCTTTTTCAGAGTCTCGTTATCCACCACATTGATCTGGATATGCTGACCTCCATCCTCGAAATAGGTCTTGATAACCCCTTCAATGATGTTCTGGCCCTTTTCTC
>JAAWDM010000031.1 GCA_022793795.1 Bacillota bacterium | reverse complement strand
GTTTACCATGACCACCATCGAGGAACTGGGACTTCTGAAGATGGACTTTTTGGGCCTAAGGAATCTGACGGTTATCAGAGACGCCTTGGAGATGATTGAGGAAAATCATGGGGTGACCCTCGATTTCAGCAAGATGACATACGATGACCCGAAGGTATACGAGATGATTGCGGCAGGAAATACCAGTGGAGTGTTCCAACTGGAAAGCCAGGGAATGACCCAGTTTATGAAGAGTCTGAAGCCTACCTGCTTTGAAGATATCGTCGCTGGAATCTCCCTCTATAGACCAGGCCCAATGGACTCCATTCCAAAATACATAGAGAACAAGAAAAATCCAGAGGCCATTCAATATGTGGACCCTGCTTTGGCGCCGATTTTAGACGTTACCTATGGCTGTCTGGTTTATCAGGAACAGGTTATGCAAATCGTCCGCGATCTGGGGGGATACAGCTATGGACGTTCCGACCTGGTGCGCCGAGCCATGTCCAAGAAGAAGATGGACGTGATGCTGGAAGAAAAGGAATATTTTATTCACGGTAAGACGGCTGAGGACGGTACCGTGGAAATCAAGGGCTGTGTCCGCAACGGCATACCGGAAAAAGCAGCGGAGGCTATCTTCAACGATATGGTCACCTTTGCCGAATATGCTTTCAACAAGAGTCATGCAGCAGCCTATGCGGTGGTGGCATATGAAACCGGCTACCTGAAAGCCTACTATCCGGTGGAGTTTATGGCAGCCCTGATGACCAGCGTGATGGGAGACGCCAGCCAGATTGCAAAGTATATTCGTAACTGCACAGAGATGGGAATCAAGGTTCTGCCCCCATGTGTCAACGAAAGTAAAAAGAAATTTAGCGTGACTGGCGGCAAGATTCGATTCGGCCTTCAGGGCATTAAAAATGTGGGAGAAGGAGCAATCGATGCCATGATTGCCGCTAGAACGGAAAAGGGATTGCCAACCAGTCTCTATCAATTTATCAATAATCTGGATATCAGCCAGGTGAATAAAAAGGCCATGGAAAGCCTCATAAAAGCAGGAGCCACTGATTGCCTGGAGGGCAGTCGGGCAGCCCATTTAGCAGCTTACGAAGGGCTGGTAGAATCTGCCCAGAACATGTCTAAAAAGAACATAGAAGGCCAAATTTCCTTGTTCCAGATTGCAGACGAGGAGATGAGCGGCGGCGGATTGACGCCCCAGCTCCCCGGTGTGGAGGAGTTCAGCAAGGACGTCAGATTGGCTTTTGAAAAGGAATTTTTGGGTATCTATCTGACCGACCATCCTCTCAACGACTATGTGGAGCAGATGAAAGAGCTGGCCACAGTCACCGGCGACCAACTGGCCCAAGCAGCAGAAGAATCGGCAGAGGGGGGCCATACAGAGATCAGAGACAGCCAGGGAGAACTGATTCACGACGGCATGAGCGTGGTAATGGCCGGCATGATAGATTCTAAGCGGACGTTGATTACGAAAAACAGCAAGATGATGGCCTTTGCCGCCATGGAGGATCTCTATGGTGTTACAGAAATCGTGGTATTTCCCAACGTTTATGAGCGATGCGCTGCTGCTATCGAAGTAGACCAGGTGGTTGCAGTAAAGGGAACTTTGAACTTTAAGGAGGATGAAGCGCCTAAGGTGCTGGCCGATGCGGTGCTGACCATAGAGGAGGCTGTGGAAAATGGATTCCCACAGCGGGAGCGGCGGAGCGGTTATGGAAACGGCAGTCGCGGTACATGGGCGAAGGAAGCAGGTATGCCAGGCGGTAATGGCAATGGAGGCATGGTTGCAAATGGAGAGCCAGAGGGTATGGTCAAGGTAAAGCTGCCGCCAGAAATGGACAGACAGATTGCCATGGAGCAGGTGAAGGATGTTTTGTTGCGCCACCCAGGCAAGGCACAAGTGCTAATCTACCTGCCGGAGGGCAAGATGCTGCGGACAGATAGACAGCTTTGGGTAGAGCCAGAAAAGAGTTTGGGCATACAGCTTATGGCTATTTTGGGAAAAGAAAATGTCAAGCTATAGATACCAGACGACGGAAGGAGAGAGCCATGAAGAGGATAGGGATTTTGACCAGCGGCGGCGATTCGCCGGGAATGAATGCAGCCATTCGCAGCGTGGTGCGATGCGCCATTGACAGAGGAATGGAGGTCTATGGAATCCATCGAGGTTATGAGGGTTTACTGGACGGAGAGATTACCAGAATGGATCGGAATTCGGTGGGAGATATTCTTCATCGAGGCGGAACCATATTAAAGACGGCCAGAAGCCAGCGGTTTCAAACCGACGAGGGAGTTAGTCGGGCAGCGGAGATGCTGGGAACCTTTGGCATAGAGGGTCTGGTGGTCATTGGCGGAGACGGCTCCCTTCACGGAGGCCTGGAGCTTTCTCGGAAAGGGATTTCCGTTATGGGATTGCCGGGCACCATCGACAATGATTTGGGATATACCGATTACACCATCGGTTTTGATACGGCGGTGAGTACAGTACTGGAGGCTATTTCCAAGTTGCGGGATACCTCGTCGGCCCACGATAGAACCACGGTGGTGGAAGTCATGGGACGTCACTGCGGCGACATCGCCCTTTATGCAGGCCTGGCCGGAGGTGCAGAGGCTGTGCTTTTGCCAGAGGTAAACCAGGACGTCAATGAGATTTGCCGCCATATTATAGAAGGGAGAAACAGAGGCAAGCTCCACAGCATTATTATTAAAGCGGAAGGAGCGGATATTTCCAGTCAGCAGTTGGCAGAGACCATTGAGCAAAAGACGGGAAAGGAGACCAAGGTGGCGGTGCTTTCCTATTTGCAGAGGGGAGGCAGCCCGACCTTACAAGATCGGAATTTGGCCACATTGACGGCAGCCAAGGCGGTGGAACTGCTGTGGGACGATGCAGAGAGCAAGGCCATCGGCATCTGCCGCGGAGAGATTGTGGCCTATGATTTGGCAGAGGCCCTGACGGTGAAAAGAGAGTTTGACCAGGAGATGTACGATTTGATTTCAGTTTTGAGTAAATAGGGATTTGGGAGGATAGATAGAAATATGGACAGGACGGTTGTAATCTACAAGGGAAAGTATGGAGCCACGGAGCAGTACGCCCGTTGGATTTCAGAGGCTCTTAGCTGCGATATGGTGGACGCCGACCATTTTTTAGGGAGGGATTTTGAAAAATACGATAATATCATCTACGGCGGCGCTTTGCAGGCCGGCGGTATCAAAGGGTTTGAGTTGATTAAGAAGAACAGGATGAAGATTTTGGAAAAGAAAATCGTCATCTTTGTGGTGGGCATCAATGTGGACAGCAAGGAGAATCGGATTCAGGTGCGGGAAATCAATTTTGATAAGTACGCTTTGGCGGGCATGACGGTCTATTACTGTATGGGCGCCTTTGACCCCTCTAAAATCAAGGGAATGGACAAGAGCATCATCAACCTAACCTTGAAGATGCTGAAAAAGAAAAAAGAGGAGCAATGGACAGAAGACGAACGGCGACTTTACCACGATATGACTGAGGGAGCCGATTATATGGACCGCAAATACATTGAGCCCATTGTGAAGGAGTTTATTCCAGACTGGACAATGGAAGATTGATTTGATTTTGTAAAAAAACACTAAAACTCTTGACTTTATTTTGTGAAGAGGGTAAAATAATCCTTGTAAAAATTGAATAGACGACCAAAGACTTTGACGGAGACAGTAGGTTTACGCTAAAAAGGCATGAGCGAATCGGGGATGGTGAGAGCCCGAGGCTGAAGGTAGGCATAGATTGAATATCACTCCTGAGTTGCAGGGCCGAAAGGCATTAAATAAAGTTTGCCGAGTAAGTTCTGACGGGCCTTCCCCGTAATCGGAAGAACATATGATGGTATGTTTTGTAGCAGGTGGTTAGCGAAGATGCATTTTTATATCTCCGTCCTGATACAGGACGGAGATTTTGTGCTATATAGGAGGAAAACATGGAGAAAAACAAGACGGTAGAAATCAGATGGCATGGCCGCGGTGGCCAAGGGGCCAAGACAGCCTGTCTGCTGCTGGCGGACGTGGCTTTCAGCTCCGGAAAACAGGTTCAAGGGTTTCCAGAATACGGCCCAGAGCGAATGGGTGCGCCGATTACGGCCTATAACCGGATTTCTGATGAAGTCAACAGAGTACATTCCAACATATATAACCCAGACTATGTGGTGGTGGTGGACGAAACCCTGCTCCATACAGTAGATGTGACGGCAGGACTTTCCCAAGAAGGAACCATCATCATCAACAGTCCCAAGGAACCGGCGGAATTAAGACCCCTTCTTGGAGCATACCAGGGTCACATCTGCACAGTGGATGCGGCGGACATTTCCATGAGAACCCTGGGCAAGAATTTTCCTAATACCCCTATGTTGGCAGCCACGGTTGCAGTGAGCCAGGTCATAGACCCAAAGCGTTTTGTTGAGGACATGGAGGCTTCTTTAAAACACAAGTTTGCCACTAAACCGCAGGTCGTTGCAGGCAACATGGAAGCTTTGAAGCTGGCCATGGAGGAGATTAAATGGGACAGAAAGGAAGGGAAAAAGTCATGACAATCCAGGCAAAAAATATCAACGAACATAGCCCATGGCAGGAACTGACCACCGGCGCAGAGATTTACGAGCCGGCCACCTCTAAGCTGGTGAACACGGGAGAGTGGAGAGTACAGCGGCCTTACACGGATTTGGAAAAATGCAGACACTGTCTACTTTGCGTACCTTTCTGCCCGGATGTATGTATTCCGGTAAAGGACGGAAAGCGAGAGGAAACGGACCTGTTTTACTGCAAAGGCTGCGGCATCTGTGCCAAGGTCTGTCCGTTTGATGCGATTACCATGGGAGGGGAGGAACGATAAGATGGCCATAAAAGAAAGAATGAGCGGAAACGAAGCGGTGGCCTATGCCATGCGCCAGGTGAGACCGGACGTGATGGGCGCTTTCCCAATTACCCCGTCCACGGAGATTCCTCAATACTTTTCAAAATATATTGCCGATGGCAAGGTGGACACGGATTTCGTGGCGGTAGAGTCGGAACATTCGGCTATGTCGGTGTGCATCGGGGCTGCGGCTGCAGGGGCCAGAGCCATTACAGCCACATCGTCGGCTGGCCTTGCTTTCATGTGGGAGTTGCTTTATGTGGCGGCATCCAGCAGATTGCCCATTACCATGGCTGTGGTCAACAGAGCCTTAACCGGCCCTATCAATATCAATAACGACCATTCTGATTCCATGGGATGCAGAGACGCAGGCTGGATTCAGATTTATGCGGAGGACAACCAGGAGGTTTACGACAACTATTTGCAGGCTATGCCTATTTCCGAATATTGTAGAATTCCCATCATGATTTGTCAGGATGGTTTTATTACCAGCCACGCGGTGCAAAATATAGAGCTTTTAGACGATGACACGGTGGCGGACTTTGTGGGTGAATACCAGCCGGAACATTATCTTTTAAATGCCAAGGAGCCGCTGGCAGTAGGGCCTTACGGCGTTTCCCCATACTATATGGAAATCAAGAAGGGACAGGCAGAAGCCATGAAAGCGGCCGGCACACGGATTTTGGAAGTTGCAGAGGCTTTCGAAAAGATCAGCGGCCGGAAGTATGGATTCTTTGAAGCCTATCGGATGGAGGATGCAGAGACTGCTGTGGTAGTCATCGGTTCCACGGCTGGAACCGGCAAGGCTGCAGTGGATCAGTTGCGAGCGGCTGGAAAAAAGGTGGGACTCATTAAGGTGCGGGTATTCCGTCCTTTCCCAATGAAGGAACTGGCGGCAGCCCTGTCCCATGTGAAAGCAGTGGCGGTCATGGATAAGTCAGAAGGTTTTTCGGCCTGCGGCGGCCCGCTGTTTGCAGAGACTAGATCGGCGTTATACGATTTAGAGAATAGACCTAAGGCCATCAACTATGTGTACGGCCTAGGAGGCAGAGATGTGACCATTGACACCTTTGAAGAGATTTTCGATGAACTGGCTCACATCGCGGAAACCGGAGAAGTGGGAGAGGTCTATAGGCATATCGGTGTGAGAGAACAGGAGGCAGTAAAATGAGATACAATCTGAAAAGAGAATTGGAGAAACATCCAAGATTAGCCTCCGGTCACAGGCTTTGTGCCGGCTGCGGCGCCGGTGTGGCGGTAAATGGGGTGCTGCGAGCCCTGGATGAAGGCGACCGGGCGGTGGTTTCCAACGCTACCAGCTGCCTAGAGGTGTCCACCTTTATGTATCCTTACACAGCCTATGAGGATAGCTATATTCATAGCGCTTTCGAGAATGCGGCGGCCATGACAGGTGGGGTGGAGGCCGCCTACCAGGTACTAAAGCGCAAAGGAAAAATTGATGAGACCTATAAGTTTATCTGCTTCGGCGGAGACGGCGGCACTTATGATATTGGCTTTCAGTCCCTGTCCGGCGCCATGGAGCGGGGCCACGACATGGTCTACGTCTGCTATGACAACGAGGCATACATGAATACAGGTACCCAGCGTTCTTCCGCCACTCCACGCTTTGCTGATGCTACCACCACGCCAGTAGGAAGCCAGTCCTACGGCAAGGTACAGAACAAAAAGAATCTGACAGAAATCATTGCGGCTCACAATGTGCCGTATGCAGCTCAGACCACCATGATAGGTGATTTTTCCGACTTACATACCAAAGCACATAAGGCCATCTATACAGAGGGGCCTTGCTTCCTCAATGTCCTTTCTCCATGCCCGCGGGGCTGGGGCTATAACATGGAGGATTTAGCTGAGATCTGCAAACTGGCAGTGATGACTTGCGTGTGGCCTCTCTATGAGGTGGAAAACGGAGTATGGCGGCTCAACTTTGAGCCGGCTAAGAAGCTGCCGGTGGAGCGTTTCTTGGAAAAGCAGAATCGATTCCGCCACATGTTCGTTAAGGGCAACGAGTGGATGATCGATGAAGCCCAGGCTTATGTGGACGGTCAGTGGGAAAAGCTGAAAAAACGGTGTCAGGAAGAGGCCGGAGTGGGCTGGATGGAATAAGTTTTTAATTGGAAAAGTATAAAAATAGCCAACAAAATCAGAGGATTTGTTGGCTATTTTTTGATATATTTCTTAAGCGTTGTACATTTTTGGAATTTACATCTGAATAGCCAACAAAAATGACTCAAAACGTTGGCTGTTTTTTAAACTTCCAGACAAAAAGCCAACATTAACCCTTTAAACCTCTTGAAATCATTGATTTTGCAAAGGGAGTGAGACAAAAATGTTGCTAAAAAATACTGAAATTCGAAAAATGTACAACATATCCTGTAACTTGGTGGTTATCCCTGATTCTGCTGGGCCACCAGTCTGGAAGCGCCATAGATTTCACGGAGTTTTGGTTTTTCGATTTTGCCGGTCGGATTGCGAGGTACGTCAGCAAAGATGATCTGCCGCGGTCTCTTGTAGCGAGGCAGTTTCATACAGAACTCGTTGATTTCCGACTCAGAGCAATGGGCGTCCGGAACCACCTGAATGACAGCAGCCACGATTTCCCCTAGACGGCTATCCGGCAAGCCGATGACAGCCACATCCTTGACCTTTGGATTGGCGCTGAGAAAGTCTTCAATTTGCACTGGGTAGATGTTTTCGCCGCCGGAGATGATAACGTCCTTGCGGCGGTCAACCAGCCAGATGAAGCCGTCCGCGTCCTTCTGAGCCATATCGCCGGTGAGAAGCCATTCCCGATTAGGGCCACGAAGCACCGCATCGCTGGCCTCCGGGTCGTTGTAGTAACAGGTCATGACGCCAGGACCTTTGACAGCCAGTTCGCCCACCTCACCGTCAGCAACCTCTTTAAATTGTTCATCGACGATTTGAATCTGCCAGCCATGGCCAGGGATGCCGATGGCGCCTACTTTGTTAACGTTTTCCACACCCAGATGAACGCAGCCCGGCCCGATGGATTCGCTGAGGCCATAGTTGGTATCATACTTGTGATGCGGGAAGTAGGAAAGCCAACGGTGAATCAGGCTTTGAGGAACCGGTTGGGCGCCGATGTGCATGAGCCGCCACTGGGAAAGCTCATAGTCCTCAAGTTTCAGTTTTCCGCTATCCAGCGCAGTAAGAATATCCTGAGCCCATGGAACCAGCAGCCAGACGATGGTACATTTTTCCTTGGAAACGGTCTCCAAAATGGTCTCCGGTGTGGTACCCTTTAGCAAAATGGCCTTGCCGCCGGTGAGCAGGCTGCCGAACCAGTGCATCTTGGCTCCCGTATGGTAGAGAGGAGGGATACACAAAAATACGTCGTCTTTGGTCTGGCCGTGATGGTTTTGCTCTACCTTGCAGGAATGAACCAGACTCTCATGGTTATGTAAAATTGCTTTTGGAAAACCGGTTGTGCCGGAGGAAAAATAGATGGCTGCGTCGTCCTCATCGGTCAAGGTGATTTCCGGCTTTCTGCTGGAGCAGTTGGAAGTAGCGGTACTGTAGTCCTCTGCAAAGGAAGGGCAGTTTTCTCCTACAAAATAGAGGAGCCGAGTTCTGCCGATTTCTTCTTCGATATCCTCCACACGACCGATGAATTCCGGCCCAAATACCAGCACATTGACATCGGCCTTTTCCACGCAATATTTAATTTCCTCAGAGGTGTAGCGGAAATTGAGAGGTACAGCCAGAGCGCCGGTCTTCAGGATGCCGAAGTAAATGGGCAGCCACTCCAGACAGTTCATCAGAAGGATGGCCACCTTGTCCCCCTTTTTGACGCCGCGGGAAAGAAGCAGGTTCGCAAACCGATTGGCCTTTTCGTCGAACACGTGCCAGGTGATTTCATTTCTATAGTAATTGGGAGAGGTAGACTCCATCAGTTCATATTCCCGCCAAGTCACCCGACGGGCTTCCTTTCGCTCTGGATTGACCTCCACCAGACAAACATCGTTTCCATATTCGCGGGCATTCCGCTCCAAAAAATCGGTAATAGGCATGATATTAAGATCCCTTTCCATACTTGTATTTCCCTTCTACTGTAGCGCATATTTTGAGGAAAGTCAAACAAAAACGGGAATGTTTTCGAAATTTTCTAAAAATTCAGAGAACTTGGCGAATTTCTCGCAGTGATAGGTTTACAACATTGTATATTTCATGGTACAATATGAATAAAATTTTGAAGAGAAGAAAGGGTGCTTACAGAATGAAAGAACTGATGCTTGGCAATGCAGCTGTGGCCAGAGGCCTTTATGAAGCGGGCTGCCAGGTGGTTTCCAGCTATCCAGGAACCCCAAGTACGGAAATAACAGAAGAATGTGCAAAGTACGATGAAATATATTGCGAATGGGCGCCAAACGAAAAGGTAGCAGTAGAGGTGGCTTTTGGAGCAAGCCTGGCCGGCAAGAGAAGTTTTGCTGCCATGAAACATGTAGGGCTCAACGTGGCTGCCGATCCGGTGTTTACCATGTCCTATACCGGCGTTACCGGCGGATTTGTCATCGGCGTGGCTGACGACGCAGGGATGCATTCCTCCCAGAATGAACAGGATTCTCGCCACTATGCCAAGGCGGCTAAACTGCCTATGCTGGAGCCGTCTGATTCTATGGAAAGCCTTCAGTTTGCTAAGCTGGCCATGGACCTTTCTGAAAAGTACGATACGCCAGTGCTGTTGAAGATGTGCACCAGAGTTTCCCACTCCCAAAGTGTGGTGGAGACAGCAGAGCGCATGGCGCCGGAAATAAAGCCTTATGAAAAAAATCTGGCTAAGTACGTCATGCTCCCAGGAAACGCAAAAAAGAGACATCCCCTGGTGGAGGAGAGAATCCAGAAGCTTACGGATTTTGCAGAGAAAACGGAAATCAACCGAGTGGAGATGGGGGACACTGCCCTTGGCATCATCACCTCTTCCACCAGCTATCAATACGCCAAGGAAGTCTTTGGGGAGAAAGCCTCCATTTTGAAGTTGGGAATGGCATATCCGCTGCCAGTGAAGAAAATAAAAGAGTTTGCAGAGAAGGTAGACCGGCTGATAGTCATCGAAGAACTTGACCCGTTTATTGAAGAACATTGTCGTATGCTGGGCCTTGAGGTAGAAGGAAAATCTCTTTTCCCGATGCTGGGCGAGTTTTCACAGAACATGGTTGCCGAGAGATTAGGCGCGTCTGTAGACATGGGAAAATCTTTAGACGAGGTCATTCCAGAGCGTCCGCCGGTCATGTGCCCGGGCTGTCCTCACAGAGGTTTGTTCTATACATTGGTAAAGAACAAATGCCATGTTATGGGAGACATTGGCTGCTATACCCTAGGCGCTGTACAGCCCCTGAATTCCATCGACTGTTCCACCTGTATGGGCGGTTCTGTCAGTTCCATTCACGGCTTTAATAAGGCCCTGGGTGCGGAGGGAGAGAAGAAGACCGTGGCAGTCATCGGCGATTCTACCTTTATGCATTCTGGCATGACAGGCCTTGCCAACATCGCCTATAACCAATCTAATTCCACCGTGATTATTTTGGATAATTCCATCACTGGTATGACGGGGCACCAGCAAAATCCTACCACTGGCTATAACATCAAGGGAGACCCGGCTGGAAGGGTGGACTTAGAGGCTCTTTGCAAAGCCATGGGCATCAACCGTGTCCAGGTGGTAGATCCATATGATTTGGCGGCCTGCGATAAGGCAGTGAAAGAGGAACTTGCAGCAGAGGAGCCGTCGGTCATCATTAGCCGCAGACCATGTGTTTTGTTAAAATATGTAAAGCCGCAGCCAGCCCTCCATGTCAATGAGGGTAAATGTATTGGCTGTAAATCCTGTATGAAAATCGGTTGTCCGGCCATCAGTTTCCGTGATGGAAAGGCAGTCATAGACCATACCACCTGTGTGGGATGCAGTGTCTGCGAGCAGTTATGTCCGGTAAATGCGTTTGAAAGATAAGGAGGCGTGTGGAAGATGACGACGAATGTAATGATTGTAGGCGTAGGCGGCCAAGGCACCCTTCTGGCCAGCAAAACTCTGGGAAAGCTGCTCCTGTCTGAAGGATATGACGTAAAGGTATCCGAAGTTCATGGCATGAGCCAGCGAGGCGGCAGCGTGGTTACCTATGTGAGGTTTGGAGAGAAGGTCTATTCTCCGATTATCGATAAAGGGGAGGCGGACTATATCGTGTCCTTTGAAAAGCTGGAAGCGGCCCGTTGGCTGGAATACTTAAAGCCAGAGGGACAGCTGATTTCCAATTTGCAGCAGACTGATCCCATGCCAGTGATTACTGGCGCCATGGCCTATCCGGAAAATTTGATTGAAAAGATGGAGGCCCTGGACGTTAAGGTAGACGCCATCGATGCACTGGCTTTGGCAGAAGAGGCCGGCAGTTCTAAAGCTGTCAACCTGGTCCTCATGGGGAGACTTTCCACCTATTTTGATATTGCAGAGGAGGCCTGGCTTAAGGCCATTGAAGCCTGCGTACCGTCGAAGTTTTTAGATTTGAACAAGAGGGCCTTTGCCCTTGGAAGAAATAGATAATATATTGACCATTGACTAGAAAGTGAGGAGGCAGCAGAATGAGTTATTATCAACCTGGGATTGAATGTGCCAGCCAGGAACAAATTAAAAAATGGCAGGATGAGAGACTGGTAAAGCAGGTACAGCATGTATGGGACAGCGTTCCCTATTACAGAAAGAAGATGGAAGAAGTTGGCGTTAGTCCAGCGGACATCCAGTCCGCAGCAGATTTACATAAGCTGCCGTTTTTGACAAAAGACGACCTGAGAGAATGTTATCCTTATGGTCTACTGGCAAAACCTCTTAGCGAGTGCATTCGGATTCAGTCCACCAGCGGCACCACAGGAAAGCGTGTGGTCGCTTTTTATACTCAGCATGATATCGATTTGTGGGAGGACTGCTGCGCCCGTGCTATTATGGCGGCAGGCGGCACCAATGAAGATGTCTGTCATGTTAGCTATGGATATGGACTATTTACCGGCGGCCCTGGCCTCAACGGCGGCTCCCATAAGGTGGGTTGCCTGACATTGCCTATGTCCTCTGGCAATACGGAGCGACAGCTCCAGTTCATGGTGGATTTAGGATCGACGATTCTCTGCTGCACGCCGTCCTATGCAGCTTATCTGGGAGAAAGCGCCCAGGAGGCTGGCCTTCAGGATAAGCTAAAGCTGAAAGCAGGTATTTTCGGAGCAGAAGCCTGGACAGAGGAGATGCGTAGAGACATCGAAAAGAAGCTGGGCATCAAAGCATATGATATTTACGGTTTGACGGAGATTTCTGGGCCAGGCGTGTCCTTCGAATGTGAAGAGCAGACTGGTATGCATATCAATGAAGATCACTTCATCGCAGAAATCATCAATCCGGAAACCGGAGAGGTGCTGCCAGAGGGGGAAAAGGGGGAATTAGTATTTACTAGCATTACCAAGGAAGCCTTTCCGCTGCTCCGCTATCGTACCAGAGACATCTGCGTACTGTCTCGCAAGAAGTGTTCCTGCGGCAGAACCCATGTGAAGATGAGCAAACCGATGGGACGCAGCGACGATATGTTGATTATCAGAGGCGTCAACGTATTCCCATCTCAGATCGAGACCGTGTTACTGGCCCAGGGATTCCCACCAAACTACCAGATCATCGTAGACCGTGTCAACAATACGGACACCTTCGACATCAATGTGGAGATGCCGCCTGAAATCTTCTCTGATACGGTGCGTGATGTAACTGCACGAGAAAAAGAATTGGTGGCAGCGCTGAAAGCCATGCTGGGTATCGTAGCCAAGGTTCATCTGATGGCGCCCAAGTCCATTCAGCGCTCAGAAGGAAAAGCCGTTCGCGTTGTAGATAAGAGAAAGCTGTTTTAAAGGAGGAAAACCATGAGTGTAAGACAAATTTCTATCTTTGTAGAGAACCAGACTGGATTGTTATCGGAGGTGACCTCTCTTCTTTCTGAAAACAAGGTGAATCTGCGAGCTTTGTCCATTGCCGATACCAGCGATTTTGGTATTTTGCGTATTATCGTAGAAAATGTAGATGATGCAGCAGCCATTCTTCGAGAAAATGGTTTTACTTATACGATTACCGATGTACTGGCTGTAGCCATGCGAGACGAAGCTGGCGGACTGTCGGAGATTTTAGACGTACTTTCAGAGGCAGAAATCGCCCTGGAATATGCATATGCATTTTTGCTCCAAAAGGCTGGAGAGGCCTGCCTGATTATCCGCGTAGGCGACAATGATGCAGCTGAAGCAGCTTTGGCCAAAGCCGGTATTAAGGTAGCGAGCCAGGAAGAATTGTTCTAACTGTATTTTCCGTTGGTGAAGTCATCCAAAAATCAAAAAAATTGATTTTATGTATACCAGAATTGCAAAAAGTCAACCGAAATGAGAAAAATATCTCAAAAATGTGGAATATTTTTCTGATAGTAGAGTAAAACACCGAAAATCTCCCTGGTTTTCGGTGTTTTTTTGACCTTTTTCCTATCTTAAACTCCAAGATAGGGCTAAATGGTGTACATTTTTGAGAAAAAAATGTAATTTCGGATGACTTCGCCTGGAAGCTTTCCGATACATAGCACGGCCGCTCCCAGCGCATACTATAGGAAAGATGGAAATCAGTGTAAGAAGGCAGGTGAAGTCATGAGAAAACTGGGAGAATGTATTTTAATCATGGTACTTTTTATGATGGCTACAGTGGCGATTTTGCAGATCGATAGCCAATGCAGAGTTATGACGGGGCGAGGAGGAACGATTACCGCATCTGCTGAATTTATCGTTGAAAAAGTGGGGCCTTTGCAGTAAAATAGAATACTAGAGACGTCTAACTTTTTTGCGAGAGGAAACATATGGAATATCAAAAATATATTAGAAATTTCAGCATCATCGCCCACATCGACCATGGTAAATCCACTTTGGCAGACCGGATCATTGAAAAGACTGGACTGGTATCTAAGAGGGATATGAAGGAACAGTTTTTGGACAACATGGACTTAGAGCGGGAACGAGGAATTACCATTAAACTGCAGACCACCCGCCTGGTCTACACTGCCCAGGATGGCAACGAGTATATATTTAACCTTATTGATACCCCGGGACATGTGGACTTTACTTATGAGGTTTCCAGAAGCTTGGCAGCCTGCGAAGGAGCGGTGTTGGTAGTGGATTCCACCCAGGGTGTGGAGGCCCAGACCATGGCCAACGTGTATTTGGCCTTGGATGAAGATTTAGAGATTTTGCCATGCCTGAACAAGATTGACTTAGCCAGTTCTAGGCCAGAGGAGACCAAGGAAGAAATCGAGGAGATGATTGGCATCGACGCTTCGGAAGCGCCATTAGTTTCGGCCAAGGAGGGCATCGGTATTGAGGATCTTTTGGAAGAGGTAGTGAAAAAGATTCCAGCGCCAACCGGCCAGCCTGATGGCAAGTTGAAGGCATTAATTTTTGACTCGGTTTATGACAATTACAAAGGCGTAGTCATCTATACCAGAATTTTCGATGGTCAGGTGAAGGTGGGAGATACCATCAGACTGATGAATACCAAAAAGAAATATGAAGTCACTGAGGTTGGCATCATGGCCCCAAGTCATGTTCCGACAAAATCTTTGCGTGCAGGGGAGGTTGGCTATATCTGCGCCTCCATCAAGCAGGTTAAGGATGCTCGGGTAGGCGATACCATCACTTTGGACAGCGACCCTACAGAAGAAATGCTGCCAGGCTATAAGAAGGTACAGTCCATGGTGTATTGCGGTATCTATCCAGCAGAAGGTGAAAAATACGAGGGGGTCAAGGACGCACTGGAAAAACTTCAGGTCAATGATGCAGCCTTCTTATTTGAACCGGAGACCTCTACGGCTTTGGGCTTTGGGTTCCGTTGCGGCTTCTTGGGACTTCTGCATATGGAAATTATCGTGGAGCGACTTGAGAGAGAGTTTGGACTGGCTGTCATTACCACCTCCCCAAGCGTAGTATATCGAGTAGTGCTGCGGGACGGCGCTGTGGAGATGATTCAGAACCCGACCAACCTGCCGGATGTGGCCGATATCGAGAGAATCGAAGAACCCATCGTAAAGGCGGATATCATGATACCAAAGGAATATGTAGGCAGTATCATGGAACTCTGTCAGGAGCGGCGAGGAAAGATGATTCACATGGAATACATCACCGAGACCAGGGTGCAACTCCACTATGAAATGCCTTTAAACGAGGTTATCTACGACTTTTTCGATGCATTAAAATCCAAGACCAGAGGGTATGGATCCCTGGATTATGAATTTATCCGCTACGAAAAGTCTCAGCTGGTGAAGCTGGATGTACTGCTCAATAAGGACTTGGTGGATGCATTCTCCATGATCGTCCATGAATCCAAAGCATATAATCGGGGCAGGTTCGTCTGTGAAAAGCTGAAAGAAATCATTCCGATGCATCAGTTTGAGGTGCCCATTCAGGCCGCCATCGGCCAGAAGGTCATTGCCAGAGAGACGGTAAAAGCCTTCCGAAAGGACGTTATCGCCAAGTGTTATGGCGGCGACATCTCCCGTAAGAAAAAGCTCTTAGAAAAGCAAAAAGAAGGAAAGAAGCGGATGCGCCAGTTCGGTACCGTAGAGGTGCCACAGGAGGCCTTTACCGCCGTGTTAAAATACGATGACAACAAATAAAAGGGCCGCTGGCGAGACATGGCTGGGCCTGTACATACACATTCCTTTCTGCCTGAAAAAATGCAGCTACTGCGATTTTTATTCAGAAGCAGGGCAGCCTAGGCAGTTGCAAAAGGCTTACGTCCAGGCGACCATGGAGGAACTGGGGTTTTATAGCAGATCCATTGGCAGAGGTCGCCGCGTGGACAGTGTGTTTATCGGCGGCGGCACTCCCACCATCCTGGACGCGGAGGACATCTACCGGATTTTAGAGGCAGCCCGGGCAAACTTTGCGGTAGAGCCTAACGCAGAAATCACCATAGAGTCCAATCCCGCCACCCTGACCCCAGAAAAACTGGACAGGTACCGAAAGGCCGGCATCAATCGCATCAGCATGGGGGTTCAGTCCATGGACGACAGTCTCTTGGCCTTTATGGGACGAGCCCACACAGCCCAGGAGGTTCTCGATTCCTACCGCCTCATAAAAGAAGCTGGATTTACCAATATCAATCTGGACGTTATGTTCGGCGTGCCAGGGCAGACTTTAGAAATGTGGCAGGAAACCGTCAGACAGGTGTTGGAATTAGAGCCTAATCACCTGTCCTTTTACAGTCTGGAGCTGGCGGAAGGAACTCAGCTTTACAGACAGGTGACGGAAGAGGGCCTAAAGGAAACCCCCACGGAACTGGATCGGCAGATGTATCATTACCTGCTGGCACAGATGAAAGGCCATGGCTATGAACAGTACGAGATTTCCAACGGCGCGTTGCCCGGTTACTCATGCAGACACAACCTGAAATATTGGAATTTGGATGAATACCTGGGCATCGGCGCCTCGGCCCACTCCTATGTGAACCATGTGCGGTGGGCCAATCAAGGGGATATCTTTCGCTATATAGAGGGTGTCCAGACACCGCCAGACAGGAAGGCTCTTACCACTCAAGCCGTAGACTGGATTCACCACAACAGCTTAGCCGACGATATGACCGACTACGCCTTCACCGCCCTGCGAAAAAATCGAGGGTTGGACAAGGAGGATTTTGCTAAGAGGTTCGGCATGGATTTTTGGCAGGTCTTTCATGGAGAAAGGCCGGCATTTGAAGGATTTCTGGCGGAAGGTAAGGCTGCGGAAGAGGGACAGAGCATCAGAATTACAGGGAAGGGAATGGACATGGCCAATCAGATCATAAGCCTGTTTGTAGGCATAGATGGGGAGGAATAAGATGAAGAAATATATCATGGCTCTGGATCAGGGAACCACCAGCTCTCGGTGCATCCTGTATAATCACAAAGGAGAGATGGTCAGCGTGGCCCAAAAGGAGTTTACCCAGATTTATCCGGCAGACGGCTGGGTGGAGCATGACCCTATGGAAATCTGGTCTACCCAGATGGGCGTGGCCCAGGAAGCGCTGCTAAAGGTCAACTGCACCTATGAAAATATTCAGGCTATCGGTATCACCAACCAGCGGGAGACCACGGTGGTTTGGGATAAGACTACAGGAGAACCGGTCTATAACGCCATCGTGTGGCAGTGCCGGCGAACCGCAGCCTACTGCGATGAATTGAAAGCAGCAGGTTATGAAGAGATGGTCAGAAGCAAGACAGGCCTTCTGATTGACGCCTATTTCAGCGGCACCAAGTTAAAATGGATTTTGGACAATGTGGAGGGCGCAAGGGAAAAGGCGGAAGCAGGGCAACTGCTTTTCGGAACCATCGAAACCTGGCTCATCTGGAAACTGACTGACGGCCGGGTTCATGTGACCGATTATTCCAATGCTTCCAGAACCATGATGTTCAATATCAATACCCTGGAGTGGGACGATGAACTGCTGAAACTTTTGGATATTCCTCGCTGTATGTTACCTGAACCGAGACCATCCAGCTGCGTCTTCGGAGAAACGGTTCCAACCATTTTCGGCGGACCTATTACCATTGCAGGCGCGGCAGGAGACCAGCAGTCCGCTCTCTTTGGACAGACCTGTTTTAGAGCAGGCGAGGCCAAGAATACATATGGAACAGGGGCCTTCCTTTTAATCAATACAGGAGAAAAACCGGTATTTTCCAATAGGGGTCTGGTGACCACCATTGCCTGGGGTCTGGACGGTAAGGTCAATTACGCCTTAGAGGGCTCGGTCTTTGTCTGCGGCGCAGTGATACAGTGGCTCCGAGATGAACTTTCCATTATGAAAAATGCAGCCCAGTCAGAGTCCATGGCCAAAGCGGTGGCGGATACTTGCGGCGTCTATGTGGTGCCAGCCTTTGTAGGTTTGGGCGCTCCTCACTGGGATCCTTATGCCAGAGGTGCAATTTTAGGTCTGACCCGTGGCGCTAACAAGAATCATCTGGTTCGGGCCGCCCTGGAGTCCATGGCCTATCAGACCACTGATTTAATCGAGGCTATGATTGAGGATTTGGGTCAGCCTCTTCTGGGATTAAAGGTAGACGGCGGCGCTTCCGCCAACGGATTTTTAATGCAGTTCCAGGCAGATATTTTGGACTGCAAGGTGGAGCGGCCTATCTGCATTGAAACCACCTCTTTGGGGGCGGCATATTTGGCTGGACTGGCTGTGGGATACTGGAAGAGCAAAGAGGACGTCATCGATAACTGGCAGGTGGACAAGACCTTTCTGCCGGCCATGGAAGGGGAAAAGCGAGAGCAACTCCTAGCCGGCTGGCAAAAGGCAGTAGCCGGGACCAAGGGCTGGGCAAAATGATGAGACAAGGAGATACGATGGAAGGAAATACACAGGAAGTTCCAATCCAGTCTTGGGTGGAAGAAAGACTCTTTGAAATGCAGGACACGGCCTATCGGGATTTTCACAGCAAACTGACGCCAAACGTGGAAAAGTCTCTCGTCATCGGCGTAAGAACCCCTGCCCTTAGAGATTTTGCAAAGAAATTCTATCGAGAAAATCCAGAAGGAGCCAGAGACTTCATGAAGAAACTGCCTCACCATTACTATGAGGAAAATAACCTTCATGGCTGTCTCATCGGTCTTTTTGCCAAGAAGCCGGAGGAGGCCTTGGATATGGTGGACCGGTTTCTGCCCTATGTGGACAACTGGGCTACCTGCGATATGATGCCGCCTAAGTGTTTTAAGAAGGATTTACCCCTGGTGCGGCAGCGGCTCATACCATGGCTTGATAGCCGTGAGGAGTATCGAGTACGGTTTGCGGTGGTGTGCCTTTTGAGCTTTTTCTTGGAGGAGGGGTTCATGGAAGAGGACCTCCTTCGGCTGGCGGCCATACATCGGGAGGAATACTACATCAATATGGCCATTGCTTGGTATTACAGCTTTGCCTTGATAAAACAGTATGAAAAGACCATCGGCCTGTTTGAATCGGATAGGCTGGATCTTTGGATTCACAATAAATCTATCCAGAAGGCTTGCGAAAGCTATCGGGTTCCTGCAGAACAAAAGGCATACCTGCGAAGTCTTCGGAGAAAGGGAGAAAAGGAATGAATTTGATTTTTTGTCTCATGGCCCTGGCCTTTGCGCTGATGGGCATGTTGATTCGTATCGGGAAGGCCAAATTCCTGTTGGGCGGCTTCGTGCGGGACATTAAGAAAAAGGAACGGTCTTACGATATGGACCTATTGTGCCGCTTTGTGGCTAAGGTGCTGTATATGTGTGCAGTGACCTTTGCCATCATGTCCCTGGGCGTGATGATGAACGTGAAAATGGTCACCTGGGCAGGCATTGTGCTGTTCTTCGGCGTGATGATTTACTCTGCAAAATATACAGAGGACGAAAGTCGGTTTCGGAAGGGTGGCGAAACAAAGTAATGGAGTACATCGGCGATGTGATTTATGATTATGCCAGCGGCCTTTACGTGAATATGACCAATCGCTGTCCCTGCCGGTGCGAGTTCTGTATTCGCAATATGGTGGACGCTTTAGGCGATGCGGACAGCCTGTGGCTCAAGCGGGAACCCACCGTGGAGGAGGTCATCCATCTGCTGGGGCAGTGGGACTTTGCAAAATATGAGGAGCTGGTGTTTTGCGGCTATGGGGAGCCCATGGAGCGCCTTTCGGACCTTTTGGAAATCTGCCGCTGGGTCAAGGCAAATACCCATCTTAAGCGCCGAATCAATACCAATGGACTTTCCGATTTGATTCATGGCAGGAGAACCGCGCCGGAACTTACAGGTCTGGTGGATGCGGTTTCTGTCAGTTTAAATGCTGCCGATGGAGCCAAGTATGACAGGCTTTGCCATTCGGACTTCGGTTTGGCCGCGTTTCCAGCGATTTTGGAGTTTACCCAAGATGTGAAAAACTATGTGCCAGATGTGACCATGTCGGTGGTGGGCGGCGCCATTCCTAGAGAGGATGTGGAGGTCTGCCGGCAGATTGCAGAGAAGGATTTGGGCGTAAAATTCCGTGTGCGGTAAAGGGCGCCTGGAAAAGTAGAAATAATAAGGGGGAATTAGTTTGTATACACAGAAATATAGAATCCGCATGTATGATGTGGATGCCAATAAAATTGCCAAACCGTCGGCTCTTTTGCAGGAAATGCAGGATACGGGAGACCGACAGATGTTTGCGGAAAAACCGTCTTACGATGAGGTGTTTGCAACCGGCAGGGCGATTATGCTCAATCGGCTGGATATGAATATATTGGAGGAAATTCATTTAGAAGATGTGGTGACATCTGCTTCTTGGCCTTGTCCTGGACGTAGGGCTACTTTTTTGCGTTGCTACGGTATGTGGCAAGGCCAGGGGGCAGATCAGCGGATGGTTGCCGAGATTTCCAGCCAGTGGTCTCTGGTGGGCTTAGAGGACAGAAAGATTTTGCCCATTGACCAGATGGATTTTAGCAATTTCACCTATGGGGATTATCACGAGGCTGCCCCCGGCAAGTTTAAAGTGGACAAGGAATTGGAAGAATCCATGGAACTGGTCTGTGAGAAGAAGGTAGGCTACAGCGATGCTGACTGCAACGGTCATATGAACAACACCTATTATCTCAACGTGCTATGCGACCAGATTCCAGAGCTTACAGCAGGAACCCACCGTGTTTCTTCTGTTCGTCTCCATTACAGCAGAGAAGCGGTGGTGGGCGAGACCATCAGAGTGTACCGCAGTGAGAAATGGGATCGGCAGATACCGGAGGGACTGGGACAGATTGGAGCCTGCGTACCAGAGGAGGAACTTCGGAACCAGCCAGTGGCTTTGGCGGTGCAGGCGGTAGAACTGGAAACTTGCTATCAGTTTAAAACCTTGAGGGCTTCCGACGGAGACCTGAATGTGGCGGCCCAGATTGGCATCGTGGCTGTGAAAAGATGAGCGGGCAGACGAAACATAGCGAGGGATAACCATGATTGAAAATAAATTAGGAATTACAAATGCCCCGGAACTTGCCGATGCGGAAGAAAAAATCAGTAAGAAAAAGGCAAGGGAGTTATTTGAAAAGGGGATACTGGATCAGTTAGAAGCAGGAACGTTTGAGTCATTGAAAGCGATTCATAAATATCTATTTGAAGATATTTATTTCTTTGCCGGCGAGGTACGTACTGTAAATGTTTCAAAGGGAAACTTTCGATTTGCACCACTGATATATTTGGAAGCAGCCCTTGCCAACATTGATAAGATGCCACAGTCAAATTTTGATGAGATCATCGAAAAGTATGTAGAAATGAATATCGCCCACCCCTTCCGTGAGGGCAACGGCAGAAGTATGCGTATTTGGCTTGATTGCATCATGAAAAGGGAAATCGGTATGGTGATCGATTGGAGTCGGGTAGATAAAGAGGACTATCTCCTCGCTATGGAACGAAGTCCGATAAAGGATATTGAAACTAAGCATATCCTGAAAGCAGCCCTTACCGATAAAATTGACGACCGTGAGATTTATATAAAAGGCATCGATCATAGTTATTATTATGAGGGATATGCAACATTTAAGACTGAAGACTTGGTTAATCCAGTATAAGAAACGAAGACACAAAAAAGGGGCGTCTTCTTAACGATTATTTTCCGTTAAGAGGATAGCCCCTTCCTTGCGTCTTATTAACTTATCATTGTATCGCAGCGCGTAATTTTTCAATGGCCCCCTCTTTGGTGGTTACAGAATAATCAGTTAAAATAACGGAATACGCCGCATACTTTGCCTAAAATCTTCACATCGTGTACCAAGATGGGACTCATGGTATGGTTCTCCGGCTGAAGGCGGATATGGTCCCCCTCGTGATAGAAGGTCTTTACTGTGGCTTCACTTTCAAAGCCATCGATCATAGCAACAACAATTTCTCCATTGCGTGCGGTTTCTTGCTGCTGCACCAGAATTAAATCTCCGTCTAAAATTCCGGCTTCTATCATGCTTTCCCCCTTGACTCTGAGCATATAATTGGTACCTCCAGCAGCATATTGAGCGGGAAGAGGGAAGGTACCTTCCTGATTCTCTTCGGCTGTAATGGGCGTACCAGCGGCCACACGACCGATGATGGGAATATCAACCACGTCGGTTCGCTCTACTGCAGAAGAGCCAGAAGAGGTTGCCGGAACAGGTTGCCGTTTGTTTGCATGAGGATCGACCACCATCAGCGCACGAGGTTTGGATGGATCCTTTACCAGATAGCCCTGCCGAACCAGGCTTTCAATATCTTTGTGGGCGGTAGAGGTGGACTTGATACCGATTGCCGTACAGATTTCCCGAACTGTAGGCGGATAACCCTTGGTGCGAATTTCTTCTTTCATATAATTTAAGATACGTTGTTCCCGTTCCTTCAATTTGTTCATAGATATTTCTCCATTTCCATATTTCGCTTAAGCCCGATCGGGGTGCGACTTAAATGTATTTTATCATAAGGCGAACAAAAAGTAAACGCCTGTTCAGAATAAAATTTTATAGATAAATATTCCGAAGGGATACCAATAGGTTAAAACAGGTTGAAATATGATTATCGCCATCCATATCAGGAACAGAATCAATGTATTTTGTTAGGAAAGCGAGAGACGTCCATTGAATTTAGATGGCACGGTATTTGCATAGAATGAAATATAGATTGAAATGCAAATTATATGCAAAAGCAGTTTTCATAAAAATACATGAAATGAGGTGTCTTGATGATATATCCAAAGAGAATAAAAGCTGGCGATACGGTTGGCTTGGTTGCAACCAGTTCCCCTGTATCAGAGGAGCGGGTACAGCAGTGCAGAAATGTTTTGGAGCAGCTGGGGTTTAAGGTAAAGGCGGCTGATAATCTTCATGTGTCGAAAGGCGGATATATGGCTGGAGAGGAAACATTGCGGGCAAAATGGATCAACCGAATGTTTGAGGATGATGAGGTAAGCGCTATATTCTGTCTTCGCGGTGGAGATGGCGCCAATCGGATTCTGGAATATTTAGATTTGGATATGATAAAGAAACATCCAAAGATTTTCGTAGGTTACAGCGATGTGACCAGTCTTCACTTGCTCTTTAACCAGGAGTGCGGTTTTGTCACTTACCATGGACCTATGGTATCTTCCAATATGGTGGAGCATTTTGACCAGGAAAGTAAATTGGCCTTTTTTGAGGCATTATCAGCAGAAGATTGTTATACATATAAAGCGCCAGAGGGGCTACCCATTGGCGTGGCCAGACCTGGACGGGCTTCTGGAATTTTGACAGGGGGGAATCTGGCCGTCATGTGCGCGTCCATCGGTACGCCTTGCGAGATGGATACCAAGGGAAAAATTCTATTTATTGAGGAACTCTGCGAACATATCGGAAATCTGGACAGATATATTTATCAGCTGAGAAATGCGGGAAAACTCAGGGATGCCGCAGGGATTCTCATTGGTCATATTACCGATTGCAATCTGGATGAGAGGGACTATGACGTGGTTCGTGTTATCATGGAAGCCACTGCCGAACTTGATATTCCGATTATGTATAACATTCAATCTGGCCATGGATTCCCTATGATTACACTGCCTATGGGCGGCATGTGCGTGATGGACACTGATACCAATCAGTTGTTCTTTCCCATCGGTGAGAACAACCCAAAGATATAGATAAAATTTTCTATAAAAACCAGGTTTTCCTTGACAGCAGCGGCTTTCGGTGATATAGTATCAAAGTAACGAAGAAGAAGTTATCCGCTTCTCACCTGTTTGACCCAGTCGTCACTGCAGGTTGATATGTTGAGAATTGCACGCTTGGCGTGAATTTTGGCGGATACTTTCGAGTATCCGCTTTTTTTCAGGAAACTGTACCGGCATGAAGCCGGACAGGAAGGTCTTTAGGAGGTGTACGGCCATTAGTAAGGAAAATCTGATTAACGAAGAAATTCGTGATAGGGAAGTGAGAGTCATCGATACGGACGGTACCATGCTCGGTGTAATGCCAACAGACAAGGCTTTAGATCTGGCAGCAGAGAAGAAGCTGGATTTAGTTAATATTTCACCCAATGCGAAACCGCCGGTCTGTAAGATTCTTGACTACGGCAAATATCGCTATGAACTCCAGAAGAAGGAGAAAGAAGCCAAGAAGAAACAGAGGACGACCCAGATTAAAGAGATCAGGTTGAGTACCTTTATTGAGGAACATGATGTGAAGGTGAAAGCAAATACAGCGTCTAAATTCCTCAAAGATGGCGACAAGGTTAAAGTGAGCCTGAGATTTAGAGGCAGGGAGAGGGACTATAAGGATAAGGGTATGGCGGTAATGCAGGCCTTTGCTGAAGCGGTCTCTGATGTAAGCGTTATTGAAAAGAAGCCTTTATTTGAAGGTAGAAGTTTGACAATGGTGCTTGGCCCAAAATCCGACAAATAAGTTACAAATTCACCATTTAACATAGGAGGAAGAGATCATCATGGCAAAGAATAAAATGAAGTCCCATAGAGGAGCATGCAAGAGATTGAAACTGACCGGTTCCGGTAAAGTAAAGAGAAATAAGGCATATAAGAGCCATATTCTTACTAAAAAGGCTGCTAAGAGAAAAAGAGGCCTGAGAAAAGCTACCACTTTAACAAGCGCAGATTTAAAGAGAATGTTGCGTTCCATGGCGAAATAGGATTGGGAGGTAAGGAAACATGGCAAGAGTAAAAAAAGGTGTAAACGCACATAAGAGACATAAGAAAATTTTAAAGCAGGCTAAGGGATTCTATGGCGCTAAGAGCAAGGTGTTCAGAGCTGCTAATCCGGCTGTCATGAGATCATTAAGATCCGCATATGTAGGAAGAAAGCTGAAAAAGAGACAGTACAGACAGATGTGGATTGCAAGAATTAACGCTGCTGCAAGAATGAACGACATCAGCTACAGTCAGTTGATGAACGGTCTGAAGAAGTCCGGCATCCAGATCAACAGAAAGATGCTGTCCGAGATGGCAATCTATGATGCAGCTGGTTTCACCCAGCTTTGCGAGACCGCTAAAAAGGCTGTAAAATAGAGACGCTGCAAATCAATATGAAAGATAGAGGAACTGTCCATGGTCAGAGAAAAGACTATGGTACAGTTCCTTTTTGTATATTTTACAAAAAATCCATAGAAATATTTTGAGAAGAAAAAACTTCAGGCTCGACATGTCATGGTATAATGAACCCATAAAAGTAATAAACCAGAAAATAAGAGGAGGGGCTTTATGGATATTAAAACCTTTAAGGTAGAGCGGTGGATGAATGATTATGAGGAGCAAGCCGTATATAATCTGGGAGAGACCTGTATCGATTCCCTTACAGTTGGCGAGCTTTTAACTCTGGCAGGCGAAAATGTGGATGAATACCTGCGTAATTTGAAAGATATGAGACTGACCTATGGTCACATCTTTGGTTCCCCTGAATTTTTAGAGGGCGTAGCCGGACTTTATGAAAATGTAAAGCCGGAGCAGGTGATTCCGACCCATGGAGCTATCGGCGCGAACCATCAGGTTATCATGTCCATGATTAAACCAGAGGACAACATGATTTCCGTTATGCCGACTTATCAGCAGCACTACTCCATTCCAGAGTCCATCGGCGCAGAGGTGCGGATTCATCAGTTGACTTTGGAAAACAACTTCCTGCCGGATTTAGAACTGCTTAGAAGTCAGGTGGATGAACATACCAAGATGATTACCATCAACAATCCAGACAATCCGACCGGTTCCTGGATCAGCAAAGAAGATATGATGGAAATCGTCAAGATTGCTGAGAGCGTAGGCGCTTATATCTTAAGCGATGAAGTATATCGTGGTATTTCAGAGGACGGCAGCTATATGCACTCCATCGTTGACCTGTATGACAAGGGCATCTCTGTAGGCAGCATGTCCAAGATTTTCTCTTTGGCAGGCCTGCGAATGGGATGGATTGTCACCAGAAGCAAAGATGTTTTGGAGGCTTGTCATCAGAGAAGAGACTATGATACCATCAGCTGCGGTGCATTGGACGATATGCTGGCTGCTCTGGCTTTGAAGCATAAGGAAAAAATCTTTGACAGAAACCGTGCAATCCTTTTGAAGAATCGGGCGATTTTGGATAAGTGGGTCAACGAGACAGAAGGCGTTCGCTATCTGAAACCAGTAGCCGGCACCACGGCCCTGGTGTATTATGACAAGGATATTCCGTCCTATGACCTGTGCGTTCGTCTGATTAAGGAAAAGGGCGTGCTCTTCACACCGGGTTCTGCTTTTGAACTGGAAGGAACAGTACGTATCGGTTATGCCTTCGACTCCAAGACTTTGAAAGAAGGTCTGGAAAAGTTCACCGAACTGCTCAATGAACTGTAAAATACTGAATCGCAGTAAGCTGTGACATATTTCTGTTTACTATCCAGGTGGGATTTGTTAAAATGGGGATATGAAAAAGAAATGGATGATAGCTGCCCTTGTGGCAGTGATATTGGCGGCCTTTTTCTGGTCGCCTTTTTCTAATTATCCCATCAGTTTAGGGGTGATGAAGGTCTATAGCGGACTTCATGTCAGGGAAAGCATTATGGCCGAAAAGGGGATTGAACTTTCCATTCCTGGCGGCGGCGTCACCGAAGAGGACGACTGGTATCCTTTCGTGATGACCTTCAACGATGATGCGGGCTTTCAACGTTTTACTGGGCAGTCAGATTTAAAACTGACCATTCTGTACAACTTTCCGGCCTTTGACATGAGAAAGGGGTGCAGCAGGCTCTTTGACAGCGGGTCGCCTTATTATAATGGATTTTATGGCGCTTATCTGGTATGTCGAGAGGAGGGCTCCAGGGAGACGAAGCCTTATGGATTCCTCTCCGATGGATCTATAGACCTAAAGGCCACGGCTCAGGTTCCACAGTTTGATTTTCAAAACCTGGTGCTCCGCGACTTTGGTATCCAAAGGGAGCAACTGGTCTTTGACTGGAAGATTGGCCGTGTGAAAGAAAATGCGGAGTATGGAGGGATTTCTGGTTGGACCCAAGTGGATGCAGTTCTCACGGTCAACGGGGTTTTTCATCAGCGAACAAGGTTTTGTCGTTCCTATCTTCAATATGGTTCTCCGGCTGATTCATGGCAAGGGGAAGAATTTGCGCCTATAGATATGGTGGGAAGGGTGTATGGAAGATATTTTGAAGAGTGGGATACGTCGGTGTTTTTTTATGTTTTGGCTGCTGATATGGCGGTATTGGAATCTTGCGATGAAAAGATTTTATCCCAAAGTGTGCTAAGATAAATGAGGTGACGAACTATGAATTTATGCGTATATGGGGCCAGCAGCGATCAGATTGAAAGGGTATATATTACAGCAGGAGAAGAATTGGGCAGGCAGATGGCAGCGCGAGGTCATGGGCTGATTTTTGGAGGCGGGGCCACCGGATTGATGGGAGCTGTGGTTCGCGGCGTAAGTGAAGGCGGCGGCTGGTCTTTGGGCATTGCGCCAGAGTTTTTTCATAAGGAAGGTGTTCTTTCAGACCAGTGCAGTGAGTTTCTCTTTACGAAGACCATGCGACAGCGTAAAGAATTGATGGAAGAACGGGCCGACGGCTTTATCATGACTCCTGGCGGCATCGGTACCTTTGAGGAGTTCTTTGAGATTTTGACCTTAAAGCAGCTTGGTAGGCACGAAAAGCCCATTGCCATTTTAAACACAGGCGGCTATTATGACAGTCTCATGGAACTTCTGGCAGGTACGGCAGCCCACGGATTTATGAGCGAGGCGTGTTTGAACCTTTGTGCCGCTTTTCGCAAGCCAGCGGATGTGTTGGCCTATATGGAACAGGAAAAGGGTTATAAAATTTAAGTATTTTTGGATATAAAATTACTTAATTAAAGGTTACCATTTTTCGATTGATTTTATCGGCTAAGACGCTATAATATATGATAGTAAAGCAGGACGCTGGACGGCGGGTAGGCCGTAGGTTTTGCTTATCATTATCAGTCAAAAGAGATGAAATCAGAGAAATGAGGTAAGAGAGAAGATGGCTGTAATCGATTTAACAAAGTATGGTATTACTGGGACAACGGAAATTGTACATAACCCTTCCTATGAGGTTCTGTTTGAAGAGGAAATGAAACCGGAACTGGAAGGTTATGAAAAGGGACAGATCAGCGAGCTGGGCGCTGTCAACGTAATGACAGGCGTATATACCGGCCGCTCCCCGAAAGATAAATTCATCGTTGTAGATGAAAATTCCAAGGACACCGTATGGTGGACTTCTGACGAATATAAGAACGACAACCACCCTGCAAGCCAGGAAACCTGGGAAGCAGTAAAGAAGATTGCCATAGATGAGCTTTCCGGCAAGAGGGTATATGTGGTGGACGCTTTCTGCGGCGCTAACAAGGACACCCGTATGGCCATCCGTTTCATCATGGAAGTGGCTTGGCAAGCACATTTTGTAAAGAACATGTTCATCGTTCCTTCTGAAGAAGAGTTGGCAAACTTTGAACCTGATTTTGTGGTTTACACTGCATCCAAGGCCAAGGTAGAAAACTACAAGGAACTGGGCCTCAATTCGGAGACTGCTGTTGTATTCAATATCACAAGCCGGGAGCAGGTTATTATCAATACTTGGTATGGCGGTGAAATGAAGAAGGGTATGTTCTCCATGATGAACTACTACCTGCCGCTAAAGGGTATCGCTTCTATGCACTGCTCTGCCAACACCGATATGAACGGCGAGAATACGGCTATTTTCTTCGGACTTTCTGGAACCGGAAAGACCACCCTTTCCACTGACCCGAAGCGTCTGCTCATCGGCGATGACGAACACGGCTGGGATGATAACGGTATCTTTAACTTTGAGGGCGGATGCTATGCTAAGGTCATCAACCTGGATAAGGAATCGGAACCGGACATCTATCATGCCATCAAGCGCAACGCCCTTTTGGAAAACGTGACTCTGGATGCAGAAGGCAAAATCGATTTCGCAGACAAGAGTGTAACGGAGAACACCCGTGTATCCTATCCGATTCAGCATATCGAAAATATCGTTCGTCCGGTGTCCTCCGCACCGGCAGCAAAGAATGTCATCTTCCTGTCTGCAGATGCATTCGGCGTACTGCCTCCAGTATCCATTCTGACGCCGGAACAGACTCAGTATTACTTCCTGTCTGGATTTACGGCAAAGCTGGCAGGTACAGAGAGAGGCATCACCGAGCCGACGCCGACCTTCTCCGCTTGCTTCGGACAGGCGTTCCTGGAACTCCATCCGACCAAGTATGCAGAGGAGTTGGTAAAGAAGATGGAAAAGAGCGGCGCTAAGGCTTATCTGGTCAATACAGGCTGGAACGGCACTGGCAAGCGCATCTCCATCAAGGATACTCGCGGCATCATCGATGCCATCTTAGACGGGGATATCAACAATGCGCCGACCAAGATGGTTCCACATTTTAACCTGGAAGTACCGACAGAACTTCCTGGCGTAGACCCGGCAATTCTTGACCCTCGTGATACCTATGGAGATCCATCCCAGTGGGAAGAAAAGGCTATGGATTTGGCAGAAAGATTCATTAAGAACTTTGAAAAATACGAAGGCAACGCTGCAGGTAAAGCGTTGGTACCTGCAGGCCCACAGAAATAGAAATAGAGAAGAAAATCCGGAGAGCATTGAGCAATCAAAGCCCTCCGGATTTTTTACTTGTTTTAAATTTCTCACATAACCCCTCTATTTTCATAGGATATGTCGACGGAGTCTGTGGATTTTCTCATATTTCAACGTAGCAGGTCTTTTCAGGCTGTTTCCCTTTCCAAACGTAGACACATGCCATCCCCCAAAAGAGGAATATGGCAGAATTTCTCGATGAGGCTTCGATACATTACCTTCAAAAACATACGATATATGAGAAATCCCAAGAAGCGCACGCTTTGTACATTTGGCTATCTAGCTAGATATGGATCTACCATTACGCTCCGTAGCCCTTTGCCGATGGATACGTTGGGAAGCTGGGCCACCACATAAGAGGCGCCAGGATTGCCTTCTATCAGGTCTACACCATTAGGCGTAATGGCAAAATCCCATCCGATGAGATGGACGCCTGGAACTCGGGTGCAAGCAGCCTTACAGACAGAGAGTATCTGCTCCCAGTGGGGAATCTGGAAACCAGGTATGGCTAGGCCGCTGGTGGGATGAACGGAATAGGTTGCACCGGAAAGGTCGGCAGCGTCGGTAATGACCTTTCCGGTAGTCACGTCCACAGAGGCTGCAATGCCGCCGGCATGAAAGTTGTCCACCACGCCGCCCCTACCCATGCGAAATACAGAGTAGAGAAAATCACAATCACCGTCATGGTACAGGGTGGTAATCCGCAGGGTGTTGACCGAAGCTGGACAAAAGGCGGCAACGGCCTCATGTTGCACGATATATTCTTCTAAAATGCTTTCCTCCATGGCCATAAACTCTTCATAGAGGGCTCTGTTCTGTGCCTCGCTTTCGTTACAGGAAAATTTCATGATGCCCTGACCTTGGGTAAGGGAAAGGGGTTTGACGATGACAGAGGTAAGACCCTGGATGGCTGCAAGAAAATCGTCATAGGAAAGGTTTTCATCGTTGACAAGCCATTTTCTGTGGATGTGGTCTCCAAAGGTACGGTTGAACATGGCTTTATCGTCAAAATATTTGGCCGCTGTGGTATGGTCGTTGTATTTGATTCGCATCCGGTTAAACATTCCTAAGGTCACGTATGCCTGTTGCTCTTTGGGAGAAAGTTCATAAAAACGGAATACATAGTAGTCCTCATAGCTACATCCGCAGAGATTTTTCGCCTTTAAAACCTCCAGTTCTGTCTTACCATAGGACCAGCCGGTGGCTTTCATGATCTTGTCGATATAGTTGCCTTTTGTGTCTGTGATTTCTTCTTTATGCTCTGCCACAGCCTCTGCAAGCTCGGACACCTCTTCGGCGTCTTTCTCCCAGCAGGCAGTCTGTACATATTTCAGATAGGAAATTCCCAGTTCTTTGGCTTGGTCCATGGCTGCCAGGGCAGCCTCCTTGTTCCAGCCGGTTTTTTGGCAGACGGTGTGGATATAGAAGTCGTAGTTTTCTTTTCGCCGTTCTTTGGCTGTGGCTAGGCCCTTTCCCAGCTCTGAAAGCTCCTCATCGCTTAAGTCGTAGCCGTGTTTTAAAAGATATTGAAAGAGAGAGATATGGTTTGCCTTTATGGATTTTAAGGCTGCCCGGGCTTTGGCACGTTCCCAGCCGGTGGCTTCCTGAACGGCCTTGATTTGGGCGTCTCGCTTTTCCTTTTGCTCCTTCAATTTTTGAGCCAGCTCTGTCAGTTCTTCATCGGATAGTTTCCAGCCTTCATGGCGAATATATTTTTTATTGGAAATACCCAAGGCTTCGGCGGCCTCCAGCTTTTTTCTGGCCTTGGAAGGGCGCAGACCGCTGACCTTGCACAGCTCTTCTACATATGGATTTTCCGGTTTCTTTTCAAACAACATAACGCTACCTCCTGATGTTTAGCATGGTCGATATTGAAAAAAATATTTGCAGGCCCAAGGGGGGATATGAAAAAAACCATGGGAGACACATCCATGGTTTTTTGATTGCTCTTGCTGCACATTTAACTTATGTGCTGGTGGGGACGGGTGAGACTTATTTTGCGGCTTTCGCTGCGTTGAATCTCTTATATAATCTGGAAGTCTTTCTGGAAGCGGCGTTCTTAGAAATTGTTTTCTTAGCTGCAGCCTGCTTCAGCTTTTTCTCTGCAAGTCTTAACTTTTCCTCTGCTACTTCTAAGTTTCCTTCTGCTATGGCAGCTTCGAAGTTCTTCAGAACAGCCTTCAGATGACCTTTAATTCTTCTGTTTCTTGCAGTCTTCTTGTCGATTACACGGATTCTTTTCTTTGCGGATTTAATGTTTGCCATTATTTTTCACCCCACTTTATATTTTTTAGCGTATTCATCTTTGTCCAGCTTTCGGCCAAGCAAAGAAGACACAAATTCGCAACTTGAATTATATACGAATTTGGAAGGGATTGCAAGGAATTTTACAAAATATATCTGTAAAAAATAAGGACAAAAATATGAAAACCACGATGGAGATGATAATATGAAGTACAGAACCGATTTGGCGGTGGAAATCCATGAAAATTTAAAGAACGCAGAGGACCAATCCAACGAAAATCTAGGATTTACCAGAAAGCAGAGAGACATTGATGAAGATATCGCTTTAACAGAAATCATCATTACCGATGAAACGGGAGAGAGGGCTTTTGGAAAACCCAAGGGAACTTACATCACCTTAGAGGTAAAAGGCATTGCAGAAGAAAAGGAGAATATCAAGCAGCGAGCGGCCCGCGCCCTGGCAGCAGCCCTAAAGGAATTGATTTCTTTCCACTATCATCTAAAGGTCCTAGTGGTAGGTCTGGGGAACGAAAAGGTGACGCCGGACAGCCTGGGTCCCCATACAGTGGATAAGGTGAAGGTAACCAGCCATCTGTTCCGCATTTATGACTGCGATGGAGATTGGGATATGGCCAATGTCAGCGGGTTTAATCCTTCGGTTACAGGGGTTACTGGTATGGAAACCGCCGATGTGATTGAGAAGATTGTGGGATTGGTGGAGCCAGAGGTGGTGGTCATCATCGATGCACTGGCGGCCAAAGATATCCGGCGAATTAGCTCTACCATTCAGATTTGCGATACAGGCATTGCGCCGGGGGCGGGCATGGGGAACAGGCGTAAAGAAATTTCCCATAAAACCCTGGGCTGCAAGGTCATTTCCATCGGCGTACCTACGGTTATCGACAGCCGGACATTGATTCTGGACGCTGCATCGGAGATGGACGGCTGGAGCGAAAAAGCCGTGACTAAATATTTTGCAGAGCGGGACTTGGACATGATCGTTACTTCCACAGATATAGACCAGATTATCAAAGATTTTTCCGAAATTATTGCAGATGGTATAAATATTACCCTTCATCCTGGCATATATTCTTAGAGAATGGGGAGGAAGCAGGATGAGACGAAATTTTTTCGGAAAGTTGATTACAATCTATGTAATCAGCACGTTTTTGTTCAGTTTTTTGGCGGCCGGCGGGACAGGCGGTGAAGGCGGCGCGGCCCAGAACATATTTGCCGGGGGAGGCTCTCTTTCACCAGCGGATTTCGGAGCTTTGTGTATCAGTTCGGTCTACCCTGAAGCAGACGTTTTTGTGGCTGATTCCAGGGATAATGAGGAGCAGGGGGCCGATACCCTTCTGTCGGCCCAGCAGGAGAAGAAGGATGAAGTGGCAGCAAAGACAGTGAAGAAGGAAGAGGAGAAACCAAAGGAGCCAGTGGTGTTTGGAGAGGATCCAGCGGTTTTAATCATTCACACCCACGCTACAGAGACTTATCTTCCGGCCTCAGGGGGAAATTATCATTCTAAAAAGAAGGAAAATTCTGTGCGCGATGTGGGACAGGTGCTTGCGGAGAGTTTGGAGGAGGAAGGTATCTCGGTGGTTCACGATGAAACTCTTCACGACGACCCTTCCTACAATAGTTCTTACAGCAGGAGCTATGAAACCGTTGAGAAGCTGCTGGAAAAATATCCGACCATAGAGTGCGTCATCGACCTGCATCGAGACGCCATCGCAGCAGAGACAGCAGGAGCCACTATTTCGGTAGAGGGAAAGACCTGTGCTCGTTACCTCTATGTGGTCAGCACCATTACGCCTACATATCAGTCCAATTCCAAGTTTATTGAGGCTTTGAACCAGGTTGCTACCGATGAGTTCTCCGGTTATACGGGAAACGTCCTTGAGCGAGGATATCAGTACAATCAAAACCTGTGCGACAAATATTTGTTGTTGGAATTCGGCAACAACCGCAACGACATCGAAGACGTAAGAAATACAGCCAAGATTTATGGCAAAATATTGGCAAAGACCATGAAGGCAGGAAATTAGCGAGGGGGTTGATGAGAAGCATTTCTAGGCTAATTTAGACATATCTAGCACTGGAATCTCAATAGAAATGTTGTCATATTTTCTGTTTTATAGAAAATGTGACAACATTTTTGACTTACTCCTTTTGCAAAATCAGTGTTGTCAGGGCAGTTCTGAGGTTAGTGTTGGCTTTTTTCGGAAAATGTAAAAAATGTACAACAAACCAATGACTATTTAGCAGCGAAAACAGACTTGACAAGAAGAGATAGGTGTGATAAGGTAGGGGTAAATTTTAAGAATTTTCTGAAAATTAGGCCCAGAGACAAGAGGCAGACCAAAGAGATTTACAGCAAAATTCTGCAAATCTCTTTTTATTTATTATATTTTGAGGTAGAATAGTACAGAAGAAAAGGAGAAGCGACATGATTGCAGTATTAAAGAGAGAGACAACAGAAAAGCAGCTTAAGGACTTAATCGATTGGTTAGAGTCCATGAACCTGAAGGTGCATCTGTCTAAAGGCGATTATACTACCATCGTGGGATTGGTGGGAGATACCACCAATATAGATCGGGAACTTCTGGAAAGTCTGGACATCGTGGAAGGGGTCAAGACCATTTCAGAGCCCTTTAAAAAGGCAAATAGAAAATTTCATCCAAAGGATTCTATCGTTGAAGTGGGCGCCACCGACGGGGCAAACAGCGTTAAAGTGGGCGGAGGACATTTTGCGGTGATGGCAGGACCTTGCTCTGTGGAAAATCCAGAGCAAATTGAAGAGGTGGCTGCAGGAGTCAAGGCTGCCGGCGCCTCCATTTTGCGAGGCGGCGCCTTTAAGCCAAGGACCTCCCCTTATGATTTTCAGGGCTTAAAGGATGAGGGAATCCAGCTTTTGGAACATGCCAAGAAGATGACCGGTCTACCTATCGTGACAGAAATCATGAACCCTAACCATTTGCCCATGTTTGAGCATGTGGATTTGATTCAGGTGGGAGCCAGAAATATGCAGAACTTTGAGTTGCTCAAAGAACTGGGAAAGATAGACAAGCCTATCTTATTGAAGCGGGGCCTGGCCAGCACCTTAAAGGAATGGCTCATGAGCGCTGAGTATATTATGGCAGGCGGCAATGAAAATATTATTCTGTGCGAGCGGGGAATCCGTACCTTTGAAACCTATACGAGAAACACTTTGGATTTATCCGCGATCCCTATGCTGAAAGAGTTGACCCATCTGCCGGTAATCGTGGACCCGAGTCATGCCACTGGCATGGCTAGGCTGGTGAAGCCTATGGCCCTGGCAGCGGTAGCTGCAGGTGCGGACGGACTGATGATTGAGGTCCATAATAACCCGTCTAAAGCCCTTTGCGACGGAGCCCAATCTTTGACGCCGGACCAGTTTGCCCATGTGATGAAAGGCGTCAATGGGATTCGCGAGGTGATGGAATGAGAGATAAGACAGAGCAGGTGAAGACGGTTGGGGTAGTTGGCCTGGGCCTTATCGGCGGATCCATTGCCAAAGCCTATAAACAGGCTGGCTATACGGTGTATGGCTATGATTTAGATGACAAGATGCAGGCTTATGCCAAGCTGGCCGGTGTTATTGATGAGAAGCTGGAAGCTGATGGAGAAGGGATAGGTAGTTTGAATCGGTGCGACCTGGTATTTTTGGCCATCTATCCGGCGGCAGCCATGGACTATGTGGAGAAAAATCGCAAAGCCTTTCAAAAGGGCGGGCTGGTCATGGATTGCTGCGGCGTGAAGGCTGCTGTTTGCAACGCCTGCTTTCCCATTGCCCAGGAGGAGGGTTTTACCTTTGTGGGCGGTCATCCCATGGCGGGAACCGAGCGGTCGGGTATTAAGGTGTCCCGGGCCGATTTGTTTCAAGGCGCGTCCATGGTGGTGGTGCCGCCGGTCTTTGACGATATTCGGCTCCTTAGCAGGGTGAAAGAAGCCCTTGCTCCTTTGGGCTGTGCAAAATTTAAGGTGGCCAAGGCGGACCATCACGATAGGATGATTGCCTATACGTCCCAGCTTTCCCATATCGCCTCCAACGCCTTTGTAAAGAGTCCTTCTGCAGTGGAAGAGGATGGATACAGCGGCGGCAGTTTTCGGGACTTGACCAGGGTGGCTTATCTCAACGAAGCCATGTGGACGGAGTTGTTTATGTATAATAAGGAGCCGCTGCTGAAAGAACTGGATATCCTTATTGACAGTCTCTGTGCATATCGAAAGGCCATTGAAGAGGAGGATAGAGAATCTTTGAAAGCTCTTCTGAAGGATGGACGGGAGCGAAAGGAACAGCTAGAGGAAAAGAGGAAAAAATGAAAACCATTCATATAAATACAATACGTCCCTATGACGTACATATAGGAGCAGGTCTCATGGATCAGCTGGCGGACTTGCTGCCGCCCAAGGTAACAAAGGCTGGTTTGCGCGGGGCTAAGGCTGTATTGATTACCGATGAAAATGTGGACAGCCTTTATGGCGAAAGGGTCAGCGAAAAGCTGGAAACCCTGGGATTTCAGGTTATGAAGGCGGTGGTTCCCGCAGGAGAGACTGCCAAAAGCGGAGAGGCGTATTTGAAGCTGTTATCCTTTATGGCAGACCGCCATGTAAGCCGCAGCGATATGATCTTTGCTTTGGGCGGCGGCGTTGTGGGAGATTTGGCCGGATTTTTGGCAGCCACTTTTTTGAGGGGAATCGATTTCGTTCAGTTGCCTACTACCCTGCTGGCGGCAGTGGATTCTTCGGTGGGCGGAAAGACTGCCATCAATTTGCCAGAAGGAAAAAATTTGGTGGGAGCTTTTTACCAGCCAGTCGGTGTTATCATGGATGTAAGGCTGCTGGATACTCTATCTCGGGAAATCTTTATTGATGGCTGCGCCGAGGTCATCAAGTACGGTATGATTTGGGATAGGGCCTTGTTTGACAAACTGGAGCGCCATGTTTTGCCGGACAAAAGGCAGGATGAGGAACTGATGACAGAAATCATCGCCAGATGTGTAGAAATCAAGGAAGAGGTAGTGTCTCAGGACGAACGGGAAAAGGGTCTTCGGGCCCTGCTCAACTTTGGACATACCATTGGACACGCTGTGGAGAAGAACAGCGGTTTTTCCATTTCTCACGGTAAAGCAGTGGCCATAGGAATGATAATGGCAACAAAGGCAGCGGAGCAGGCTGGCATCTGCGAGAAAGGCGTCGGTCAGACGTTAGAGCGGATTTTGACGGCCTATGGACTGCCTGTGACTACAGATTTTCCTGGGAGGGCGCTGGGAGAGGCCATGCTGGCTGATAAAAAGATAGACGGCGCCAAGATTCACCTGATTTTGCCGAAAAAAATCGGGGAGTGTTATATTCACGACATGAAAACCGCGGAGATGGAAACATTTTTGCTGGGAGCGGAGGGTACAGATGGAGATTACGCTAAATAATAAAAGTTTGACAGGACAGGTGCAGGTAATCGAGTCCAAATCCTTTGCCCATCGGTTGATGTTGGCGGCAGCTTTGGCAGAGGCGATGACCGGTCAAAAGACGGAAGTCCGTATGTCTAATGGCAGTGAAGATATTCAGGCAACTCGCAGGGTAATCCGAGGATTGTCTAACAGGGAGGCGGAGTTGGACTGTGGAGAAAGCGGCACGACCCTTCGCTTTTCTCTACCTATCTGCGGGGCTCTGGGTCTTCGGGAGCGGACGATTTTTACTGGTCGCGGCCGTCTGATGGAGCGGCCTATGGAGCCGTTGCTAAAGGCCATGGAGCCCCATGGGGTGAAGGTGGAGCATGAGGATGGGCATATGGCGCTAACCGGCAAACTTACGCCAGGAAATTATACCATTGCAGCCAATGTGTCTAGTCAGTATATCAGCGGCCTTTTGTTTGCTCTACCCCTTCTTTCCCAAAACAGTTCATTGCGATTGGAGGGTCAGGTAGAGTCCAGGCCTTACATCGACATCACCCTTTCGGTTTTGAGACAGTTTGGTATTGAAATTGATGAGGACGCGGTGCAAAATACCTTTTTCATCAAAGGCGGTCAAAGGTATCAAAGCCCTGGATGTGTAGATGTGGAAGGGGACTGGTCAAACGCTGCTTTTTGGCTTGCTGCCGGCGCTTTGGGTGACGGAGGTCCAGTGAGGGTGACGGGCCTCAATCTTCAGTCCGTACAAGGAGATAGACAGATCTGCCGAGTATTGCGTCAGTTCGGTGCATCTGTGATAGAGGAAGAGGATGGTCTTGGCAGCGGCAGGGTGACGGTCAGTAGACCCAAGGAGCAAACCCTTCATCCTACCAGCATAGATGTAAAGGATATTCCTGACCTGGTACCGATGATATCTGTGGTGGCGGCTGCTGCCCGAGGAGACAGTAAGATTTACAATGCAGGAAGGCTTAGGCTGAAGGAAAGCGATCGGCTGATTACCACGGCTGCCATGGTGCGGGCGCTGGGCGGTCAGGTGGAAGAAGGAGCGGATTATTTACTCATTCATGGAACCGGTTCTAAGCTGGCCGGCGGCATGGTAGAGGGCTCTGGGGACCATCGCATTGTCATGAGCGCAGCCATCGGCGCGGCTCTTTGCAGAAATCCGGTGACCATTTTAGGCGCAGAAGCTGTCAATAAGTCTTATCCAGGATTTTTTCAGGAAAGGGAGAAGCTGTTATGAGCAGTACATGGGGAAAGCGTATCAAGATTACGATTTTCGGCGAGTCACATGGCAAGGCTATCGGTGTGGTTGCCGATGGGTTTCCTGCTGGGGAAAAAATCCATATGGACCAGCTTAATCAATTCATGGCTCGGCGTTCTGCTGTGGGCAAGAAGTATTCCACGGCCAGAAAGGAGCCGGATGTACCGGTGTTTTTAAGCGGTGTGCTGGAAGAGAGAAGCGCTCAAGAAGGCCATGAAATTTATACTATTATCAACTCTCCCATGTGCATTATCATTGAAAATACCAACCAGCGTTCCGGCGATTATAACAATCTAAAGGATGTGCCCCGACCAGGTCATGCCGACTATGCCGCGATGATGCGGTATGGAGAAAATGTAGACCTTCGAGGTGGCGGCCATTTTTCTGGCAGATTGACGGCTCCATTATGCGCAGCAGGAGGTATCGCGAAACAGATTTTAGAGCGGCGCGGGATAGAGGTGACAGCACAGATGCTGTCAGTAGGCGGTGTCAGCGGCGTTGCGTCGGAGGATGCAGTTACTGGTATTCACATGGTGGATGAAAAAGGAAAAGCCGCCATGGAAGAAGTCATGGCGGCGGCTCAGGCCGATGGCGACTCTGTAGGCGGCATCATCGAATGTGTGGTCACAGGCCTTGCTCCGGGCGCTTGCGGCGACCATATCTTTGACGGCATGGAGGGCCGCATTTCTCAGATTGTCTTTGGGATTCCTGCAATAAAAGCCATTGAATTCGGAAACGGCTTTGCTTGTGCAGCTCTTAGGGGCAGCGAGAATAACGACCCGTTTTATGTAGACGAATCGGGTACAGTACGAACCAGAACCAATCATCATGGCGGTATTTTAGGCGGCATTGTCAGCGGCATGCCCATCGTCTTTCGGGTGGCAGTGAAGCCTACTCCTTCCATCTTCAAGGAGCAGGACAGCATATCCATGTCTGCTGGAGAAAATACCAAGCTGCAAATAAAAGGCCGTCACGACCCTTGTATCGTAGAGCGGGCAGCAGCCTGTGTGGAGGCCGCCGCCGCTTTAGCAGCGCTAGACAGCTTGATGGATGGAGAGTGATGCCTTAGCCGATGAAATAGCGGCATTTAGCTAAATCCAGCGGTGTGGCTGCTGTATAGGATACAGTGAAGTCATCCAGCTGTTTTACACCTGGGAAAATAGACGCACTGCTGGCCTTTTGGAAGTCTTTATAACATAGAGTCATGGTATACTGGCTGGCCAGAGGCTTTGCTTTTGGAAGAGGTTTGGACAGTACGTCGGCAACGGTCTTTTCGATAGCTTGAATCACATCGTCAGGATGGCGATTCCAGGTGGCGTCGCCGATGCCCCGTTTAGCAGCCACAGTGGCAATGCCTGGATAGGTCTTTGCCGCTTCCTGGCAGATGCCTTCATCGCCGGTTAACAGTAGGGATGGAACGCCGAACTGGTCTGCTACGCCAGAATTAATGGTAAATTCAGAGGCATATTCATCGTTTATTTTAAACCAGTTGTAGATATAATCTTCACAGGTGTGCTTTAATGGGCTGGTGTTGGTCCATGCAGCGGAGTGATAACCGATATAGATGACGCCTGCAAAGGTCTCATCTAAACCACCCAACATGGACAGGGGAGTACACGTCCAGCCGGAAATCAATTCTGTTCCCTTTGGGAGCAGTTCATGGTCGATGTTCATGGCATCTTCGTGGCCATCCTTTACGACTACGTCATAACCGGCAGCCATGGCGGCTCTACATGCTGCGGCTGTTTCCAATGACATTTGATGACAGGCTTTTTCATAGCCTTTGCCGCCGTAGCGTGTGGATTCCCAACTGGTAACGCCGGTAATACCTTCAATATCTGCACTGATAAAAATTTTCATAATTACGCCCTCTCTTTTGGTTTGGTATGATGTTTCTGTCTCTATTTTCCCATGAAACAGGGAAATTGTCCATATGATTTGAAAATTTTAGGGTAAAAACCCAAGGAAAAGCAGAGAAAGGGAGGATGTACAGAATCATTGTTCAGGAGGAAAAATTTCATGAAAATCTTAATAATCAATGGGCCCAATTTGAATATGGTAGGGATTCGGGAGCCCCAGCTTTATGGCAGCAGGACTTATGAAAATCTGGTAGCCTCCATTGAGACATGGGCCAGGGAGTTGTCTCTGGAGGTGGAGATTTATCAGTCCAATCACGAGGGGGAGATCGTGACCAAGATACAGGAGGCCTATCAGGTGTTTGATGGAATTGTCATCAATGCAGCGGCATATACCCATACCAGCGTGGCGATCTTAGATGCATTGAAAGCGGTAGCAATTCCCACAGTGGAGGTTCATTTGACTGATATCAACAGCAGGGAGCCTTTCCGCAAGGTTTCCTATGTATCCATGGCAGCAGAGAGGACCATCTGCGGGAAGGGCTTCGAGGGGTACCATGAGGCTCTGTCTTATCTGGTAGAGAAGTATTGATAAAACTGCTTACATGTAAATACTTGACATTTTATGTTAGAAATTGTAAAATAAGTATATATGACATACCCTCGACCCCAAAAGACACACACGGTTTTGTTCCGGCACATTCGCACTGGCTGCTGCGTTACAAACAAACTACCGTACATCCAGTACGCCAGCCTGTTTGCGCCTTGCCCCATCACAAATGTGCTGGTCAAAACGCCTTGACCTTTCGGCGTGATATTTGTGGAAATTTCGAGACAGATGAGCGAGCCGCGCATACTGGGCGTATGCAAGGCGAAGATAACGATGAAAGCGCTGCAAATAGCCGACTCAAGTGGGGCCGAGGGTAAATGGAGAGATGACAAATGAAGCAGGATATGAAGGGCATAAATAGAAGAAAACCGATCATAGCTGTGGTTGGTATCAGCCAAGGTGTAGGCGCTACCTTTATTGCCACCTCCTTGGCTTTTTTATTGTCGAAATTTGTCGAAAATTCGGGGATAGAAGATGATTGTGGCGATAAGGAAGACGTCCAGAGCAGGAGAATCCATGAAATCTTTGAGACATTGCCCAAAACATCCCAGGAAAAGCCCATTCCTGCGCCAGGTTGTGTGTCTTATGTGGAAATATGCCGGCCCGATACTGGTAAAAGCAGCGTATTTTTTGAGGCTGCTTTAGACAGGAGGTTTGGCGATAGACGGTTTACTGACTTTTTTAAGTTATATGAAAGGAATGAGCATCTAGGGCAGGCTGTCAATCTGCATAAGGGAATCAACTGGGTCGTATGGCCTCCGCTACCGCTTGGTGAGGATGAGGAGGAAAGGGAAATGAGGTTGGCATATGCTGCAGCCCTATCGGCCGATAGGGCTGCCCTTAGGCAATTTGCCGGTAAAATGGTCATTGTCGATAGTCCGTCTTTTCATTGCCTGAAACAGTATGATTTAGTGGTAGCCGTTATGGACCCATTGCCGTCAAAGGTGTTTGCCGGTGCGGAAAGGTATGAAAACCTTAGAAAAATGCAGCTTGATGGCATGTCTGTATTGTGGGTAGTCAACCGTAATAATACGGCCGTCAACCAAAAGAAACTAAAACGCTTTTTTCATTTATCAGAGTTTTTTTCAGTCCCATTGATAGAAAAGCCAATATTTTATGAGGCACAGTATAGCCAGGCTTTGCCAATCGAGTTGATTATGGTCCAAAATCTGCAGGCAGAAATGGAAGATCTGGCGGAGTCCATATGGCGCATAGTCATTTAAGGCCTTTGCCAATGGCAGATAACATGATGAATAGATGAATTTTAGAAGGAAATTAAGAACTTTACATATTTTACTATTTCAATAAGGGTCGAAATATAGTATAATATAAAGGATTTAGTCGATAGGTCTACTTGATTATGTGTACGATTTCAGACTGCAGGTCTGGTCGTGCATGTGAATATAAACGAGAATTTTAAGGGGAAAAAGATGATTCGTTTTGAAAATGTGACGAAAACTTATCGTTCCAATGTGGGATTGGACGATGTAAGCGTACATATTGAAAAGGGTGATTTTGTCTTTCTGGTGGGACCCAGCGGGGCGGGAAAATCAACCTTTATTAAACTGATTTTAAAAGAAATAGATGTAGATTGCGGCAGCCTTATGGTGGATGGACAGGAGGTAACAAAGCTGTCCAACCGTGAGATACCTACGTATCGCAGAAAGCTGGGAACGGTTTTTCAAGATTTTAGATTGCAGCCCAAAAAAACAGTGTTTGAGAACGTTGCTTTTGCCATGGAGGTCATTCATAAGACACCGCGGCAGATTAGAAAACAGGTGCCGCAAATTCTCAGTTTGGTGGGCATCAGCGATAAGGCCCATAAATATCCGGACGAGCTTTCGGCAGGGGAACAACAGCGGGTAGCCATTGCCAGAGCCATTGTCAATAATCCGACGGTTTTAATTGCCGATGAACCTACAGGAAATTTGGACCCAGATACAGCATGGGAAATCATGGATTTGCTGGATCAGATTAATTTGCGAGGGACTACCATCGTCATGGTGACCCATGCCAAGGATATTGTAGATAGGATGCAGAAAAGGGTTATTGCCATCGAGCGGGGACGTATCGTCCGTGATGAGGAGGGTATGTACGGCTTTAAGGAGGTGGAAGGCCATGATGCGTAGCTTTATTTATAATATAAAACAAGGATTTATCCAGATTTTCCGAAATCGGGGTATGAGTTTGGCCTCCATCTTTTCTATTACAGCCATGTTGTTGATATTGGGCATGTTTTTTGTCATCACAGTGAATATTAACATGTTTACAGAGGCAGTAAAGCAGGATTATGACCAGATTGAAGTCTATCTGCTGGATGGAACCAGCGAGGCACAGGCCCAATCCATTATAACAGAACTGAAACAAAAAGAAGGCGTCATAGAGGTAAAGTACAGAACCAAGGATGAGGCTCTGGAAATCATGAAGGAGAGATGGGGGGAAAGCGGATATTTACTGGATTCTCTGGGAGAAAATCCTTTACCCAGTTCTCTGTTGATTTCAGTAGATTCATTGGAAAATGCCGGCGATGTGGCGGCATTTGCAGGTACTTTTGAGGGTGTGGAGGATATTCAGTATTATCAGGAGACAGTAGAGAAGCTGACCAGCATTACCCATTTCCTACAGATCGCTGCCTTGGTGATTATGGCCTTCCTGGTGATAGTTTCTGTGGTGGTGGTTTCCAATACAGTGAAACTGATGGTATTGGCCAGATCTAAGGAAATCGAGATTATGAAATATATCGGCGCTACCAACTGGTTTATTCGCGGGCCGTTTTTGGCGGAGGGTATGATTATCGGACTGCTGGCAGCCATTATATCCACAGGACTGATTGCATTCCTGTATGATAAGATTGTGGAACTGATTGGGAAACAGGTTATGGCAATCGTTTCCTGTCCGTTGATTTCTGTAAGCTACTTGACTCAGAACATGGTAGTCATCTTCCTGGCTCTGGGCATGAGCATTGGAGCTTGGGGCAGCATTGTTTCCATGCGCAGATTCCTAGACACATAAGACGCATATTTGGATAGTTAGAAACATAGAGATTTAGAAGTAAATTTTTAGGACATACCGATGGAGAAACTAGGGATGAAAGAACAAAGACCACAGAAAAAGAATAGAAGACATAAGCTTTGGACAGTTTTGCTGTGCTTTACGCTGATCCTTTCTTTAAGTAGCATAGGAACCACCACCTGGGCCTATGGCAGCAATCCGACCAAAGCCGACATTCAGGATGAACTGGACGATGTGGAGAATCAGAAGGATGAGACCAGTAAGCAGATCAGTCAGGTGGAAAAAGATATCAAGAGTATGCAGGCCAAGGTGAATACTCTCAATGCCTCTATCAAGGCAACCAGCGATGAAATCGCCCAGACTGAAAGGAATATTGCACAAAAAGAAAAGGAAATGGAGCAGCGGGAAGACAATCTTAACAACCGCCTTAGAGCCATGTACAAAAATGGTTCGGTGGGCTTTTTTGACGTCTTGATGGGTTCCAACAGCATTTCCGAGTTTGTATCCAATTTGGAAATGATTCAGCGAATTTATGAAAACGATGTGAATGTGATGGAGACATTGCAGAGAGAGCATGAAGAGCTGAAGCAGATTAAAGCTGAACTGAATAAGAAGAGAGCGGTTCTTGCGGAACAAAAGGCAGAGGCAGCAAAGGAACAGGCCGCCCTGGATAAACGGAAAAAAGAACTGGAGGACAAAGAAGACGAGCTGCTGGCACAGGCTAAGGAACTGGAAAGCAAGCTGAAAACCATGATCGACACCTCCAGCGAGTATGTGGGAGGCACCTTTATCTGGCCTTGTCCGAGCAGCTATTATATTACCTCTTATGCAGGTTACCGTATGCATCCGGTGCTTCACGTCTGGAAATACCACAGCGGTATGGATATTGCAGCCAACTATGGGGCTTCTATCGTTGCGGCAGGCAGTGGTAAGGTAATTTTAGCAGGTGTGTATGGCGGTTATGGAAACTGTGTCATGATTGACCATGGCGGTGGCATTGTGACGATTTATGGTCATGCGTCCAGTCTGCTTGTTGCCACAGGTCAGACTGTGACCCAGGGACAGGAGATTGCTAAGGTAGGTTCCACAGGAATTTCCAGCGGCAACCATCTCCATTTTGAAGTGCGAAATAACGGTGTAATTGAAGATCCACTAAATTACTTAAAAGGATAATACATGCTGAGCAGAAGTGAAACCATTTTAAAATTGTTAATAAAGCGGGGATTGACCACAGAGGCGGATATGGAGGAGTTTCTGTCGGATAGTCCCCGCCGGACCTATGACCCTTTTCTTTTAAAAAACATGGAGGAAGGGGTTCATTTAATTTTGTCAGAGGCTATCAGCGGGGCCAAAATTTGTATTTATGGAGACTATGATGCCGACGGCATCACATCTACAACGTTGATGCTGTATGTTTTGTCCCATATTACAGAACCAGGACAGGTGGATTACTATATTCCTTCTCGATTCGATGAAGGATATGGATTGAATAAGGAGGCCATCAGACAGATTCACCAACAAGGCTTTCATATGATTCTCACGGTGGACTGTGGCAGTGTATCTGTGGAAGAGGTGGAATACGCCAAGGAACTGGGAATGAAAATTCTCGTAACCGACCATCATACGATTACGGACCGGATTGCCGACTGTATCGTCATCAATCCCAAGCAGCCAGGATGCCCATATCCCTTTAAGGAGTTGGCCGGCTGTGGTGTGGCCTTCAAGGTGGCTCAAGGGATTCAGAAGCGAGCGGACCTGCCCAAATCCATCTTGACGGAAGTGCTGGATTTGGTAGCCATCGGTACAGTGGGCGACATCATGCCTCTGATAGATGAAAACAGAACGCTGGTTAAGTTCGGCATGAAGATTATCAACTTGGGAAGAAGAACTGGTCTGCGCCGGCTTTGCGAAGGAGCCTCCCTTACCTTGGGAAAGATCACTTCAGAAAACATCAGTTTTGTTATAGTGCCCCATTTAAACGCATCCGGCCGTATTGAGAGCGCTACGGAGGGAGTAGAGCTTCTTCGGTTTGCAGGGGAGCCGAAGAGTGACAGAGAGGAACAGATTTTGCATGAGCGGGTGACAGAACTGCTCAACTATAACATTACCAGAAAAAAGCTACAGCAGGACACCTATAAGGACTGTATCGATCAGCTGAAAGCCATAGGAGCGGGGGATGAGGACACGGTCAAGGATTTTATCGTAATCCGTGCGGAAAACGCCCATGAAGGTATCGCCGGTATCGTGGCAGGGAAGTTAAAGGAGACCTACTACCGGCCGGCTATTCTGGTTACGCCATCCGGCGAGGAAAAACAATTCTTGAAGGGTACCGGAAGAAGCATTACGGGAGTCAATCTCTATGCCCTTTTAAAGGAAAATGAGGACTTGTTTGAGAAGTTTGGCGGCCATGCAGGAGCCTGTGGTTTTTTAATGAAGGAGGAACATCTGCCTGCTTTGGAGGAATGTTTGCTGCAGGAAATGCATCGGCTCAAGGTTCAGCAACCGGATATTTTCCTACGAACCTATGACATCGATCTACATATCGGTGTAGAGGAGATGAACATCGATTTTGCAAAGGAACTGGAACGACTGGCGCCTTTTGGCAACGGCAATCCTAGGCCGCTGTTCAAATTGGGTGACGTGACCATGGAGGATGTGCGATATATGGGAGATTCCAATCAGCATATGCGCTTTCAGGCTAGGAGCCGTTATGGAAAGCGGGCAAGCTGCGTCCTCTTTGGCAATGCCCAAAATTACAATGGCGTGGTATTTTCCAAGCATCCAGTGAGCCTGATTGGAAACCTGGAGTGCCAAGTTTGGCAGGGTCAGGAGCGGCTCCAGTTTCTGGTGGAGGAGATTCAGTGAGGATTGAAGAAGCTTGAAATGAAGTGGAGAAACGTGAGAAAACTGATAATCGGATGCGGGTTGCTCTTCTTACTTTTATTTTTGGGAAGCTGTAGTGACCAGAACCGCAATAAAGAAGATATGATAACCATCATGGAAGGTCAGATGAAGGCAGAACTTCAGCAAGGGAACCTTTTACATGAGTGGAAAGATTATATTTATGACGAGACGCAGTCACTGCTACATATTGAAAGCGTGACACCCAGTCATTTTATCGGTTTCAAGGAAGATGCGTTTTTTGTACAGTTTAAGTTGGAGCCTTATCATGACTATAATAAGGATGGGTTTATAATAGGCGCAATTTTTAGTGCAGAGAATAGAGCAGATAGGACAAATATAAAGTTAGTCACCGCTGGAGTTACATTGCTGGGGCCGCATGATTCTGCGGTACTGGAGGTTTTACCGAGAAAAAACGGAGCAGATTGTATTCTGTTTTTAAAAGAAACCACTTATCTGGGTTTCAATACAAATCAAGTTGAGTTATGGAAATGGGAAAAGGGGGGCTGGGAGAGTACAGAATTGCCTGAATTGCCCACAACCTCTGAAAAGAAAAATGTCACCATAGAGTTAAGTAAGAAAAATGATCTTCTGGTTATAAGTGAAGAAATCGAAGGTGCAGCTACAAAGACAGGAAAGTGTGAAATGCAAAGATACTATTGGGATCAGACCGACGGCAAGTTTTTATGTGTTGAGAGCTGATAGCCTTCTGGATTTCTCACATTTTTGATTTTTTTTATATAAAATGGCGAACAAATGACCTGAGTTTCTCATAATTCTTGTTTTTTTCATGAGATTTAGCGAAATTCAAAGGGAATATGGGGATAAATACAAGTTAGATATAGGAAAATAAGGAAATAAATGTAATAAATATGACCGAATGTAGCCTGACGCTTCGCCATTTCCCGATAAAAAAGGCGGTTTTGTGAGAAAACCTGAGCAAACCTTCGCCAAAATAGAATTTTTAAGACCGTTTTGTGAGAATTTGTTTTAGTCCAGGGCCTTTGAGGGAAGGGAATTTCAATTTGACTAGGTGTGGCTGAAATGGTATAATTTGTGTATTACAGCAGAAAGGGGCTTTCCATTATGACCTATGAATCCAGGCTGAAAAGAGAGGATATCGATCAGCTATTTGATGCGGTTTTGACCCTTAAAGACAGAGAGGATTGCTATCGTTTTTTTGAAGATATATGTACCATCAGCGAGCTTCACGCCATCGCCCAGCGGCTTCAAGTGGCCAAGCTACTTTCAGAGAAGAGAACTTACAGTGAAATTGAGATGATAACCAACGCTTCTACTGCCACCATCAGTAGAATCAACAAATGCCTGCTTTACGGAGCAGATGGCTACCGGAGAGTTTTGGAGCGACTTGATGAGGGCGCGGTTAAAAACCATGGCTCTGCCGAGAGCGAGGAAGAATCATAACTGGACGCCAAAGGGCGTCCGTTTTTTCTATTGGAAGGATCGGAAGGAGATGTAACATGTTTCATATTTACCTTTATGAGGGAAAAGATATAAAGGGAGAGGCCAGTGAAGCATTGGTCAGGGAGGCTGCCTGCGCTTACTGCCAGCAGCAAGAAATTATTCCAGGGGAAGCCGTTGAGACCAGCCTGATGACCATACAGCGAGAAGAGAAGGGAAAACCCTATTTTACCGACTTGCCCCTGGAATTTAATGTAAGCCACAGCGGCTATATGTGGGTCTGTATCATGGGAGAGACCCCTTGCGGCATCGATATACAGGAAATCAGAGATTGCGGCTATACGAAGATTGCAGCGAAACATTTCAGCCGGTATGAGCAGAGTTTCGTCATGAAGCTGGGGCTTAGAGGTTTCTTTCAGATTTGGACCAGGCATGAGGCCTTTGGAAAATATACGGGCGCGGGGCTTTTGATGGAGTCTATGCCAGCCTTTGTGGACGACACAGGCAGGCTTTTACCTTGGGTCATGTATGAGGAAAAAAAGGTTTACCTGCGGGAACTGGATTTAGGGTCTCAAATTGTTTGTACTTACTGCAATGAGGAGGAAGAAGATGAAATTCAGATTTTTGGTTGATAATAAGACGGAGAACCCTAGATGCATGGCGGAATGGGGGCTTTCCATTCTTATTGAGAGCCGAGGAAAAAAGATTTTGATGGACACCGGCGCTTCGCCCCTCTTTGCAGAGAATGCAAAAGCGATGGGAGTGGATTTGTCTGAGGTGGATGCACTGGTAATCAGCCACGGCCACTATGACCACACGGAAGGGGCGCCGGCTTTCATAGAACTCAATGAAAAGGCGCCCATCTACCTCCATGAAAAGGCTTTAGGCCTTACTTTTGGAGAAACCGGCGGGATAATCGATGAGGAGGACTGCGGGATCAGGTGGAGCCGTGAGTTTTTGGAGCAGATGGATTTCAGATTGGCGCTGACCCAGGGAATGCAGGCCATTACCGACAACATCACTTTAATCGGCAATATACCGGATTTCGATGGATATCCATCCACGGAACGGTTTTGGAGAGCCGTTACCGATGACAACGGGGAAAGACGATATGTACAAGACCGTATGGAGCATGAACAGTTCCTGGTGGTGGAGGAAGAAAAGGGCTTGTATATCTTTTCAGGTTGCAGCCATCGAGGCGTGGTTCCTACCATCAAATATACCCAGCAGCTCTTTCCAGGAAAGCGGATAGCCGGCCTGATTGCAGGGATGCATCTTTATCCAGTGTCGCCGGCCAAACGGGCGGAGATTGTGGAGGAAATCGCCAGACTAGACATGGACTGTGTGTTTCCGGTTCACTGCACGGGAATGGAGGCAATTCTCAAATTCAAGATGCTCCTAAAGGACAAATGCATTGTAGCCTCTGCGGGAGATGTTTATGAATACTGATGAGAGGACACAAGGGAAAAACCATCAGGTCAGCGGATTTACCAGGGCGGTCAGGTATCTTTCATTGCAGGCCAGAAGCGAAGCCGAGGTGCGCCGATACCTGGCCCGGAAGGAGTACAGTCAGGAAGAAATCGACGAGGCTGTAGAAAAGCTGATGGAATATAATTATTTGGACGACTTTGGCTATTGCCAGACTTTCTATCGGCAGGCTGTGATGAAAAATAAAGGACGGCGTCGGATTGAAACGGAACTTCTGGGAAAAGGAGTAGGACGTCAGGTTGTGAAAGAAGCAATCGAGGCTCTTTTGGAAGAGGAAGATGGATTGGAAATAAGCGATGAGAAAGGGCGCGCCCTGGAAGTGGGCCGAAAGATGGCGCGCCAGCAGGCGGATAGCGGCAAATTGCAGGATGAAAAGTTTTCTGCCAAGGTGGCCCGGCGACTTGCCGGACTGGGCTATTCCACCAGCATTGTCTATTATGTGTTGGACAGGCTTCGGGCAGAGGCCAGAGAACAGGAAGAGGATTGGCAGGATGATTGATACAATGGACAGAACAGAGCAGGGGCCGGATCAGTTTCAGAGGACCCGCACCTTAATCGGCGATAAGGCCATGAAGCGGCTGGGGGAGGCCCGGGTCCTGGTTTTTGGCATCGGCGGCGTGGGCGGCTATGTCTGCGAAGCATTGGCCAGAGCCGGCGTGGGCAGACTTCATCTGGTAGATAAAGATGTGGTGGACATCACCAATCTCAACCGGCAGATTATCGCCACCCACGATACCATAGGAAGGCCCAAGGTTATGGTCATGGCGGAACGGATTAAAACCATCAACCCAGCAGCCCAGGTAGAAACCTCTGAATGTTTTTATCTGCCGGAACGAGCCAAGGAATTCGACTTCTCAAGCTACAACTATGTGGTAGACGCCGTGGACAATGTGACGGCTAAACTGGACATCATAACCCAAGCCAAAGGAGCGGGAACGCCGGTGATTTCCTCCATGGGAACCGGCAACAAACTGGATTCTGCTGGTTTTCAGGTGGCGGATATCCATGAAACCTCCATGTGCCCCCTGGCCAAAGTCATCCGCAAAGAACTGCGGGCCAGAGGAATCACCGATGTGAAGGTGGTCTACTCCAAAGAGGAACCCCTTTCCACCGGCCAGCGGACGCCGGCCAGCATCAGCTTCGTGCCGCCAGTGGCAGGACTCATCATGGCTGGCGAGGTGGTGAAGGATTTAATTGACAGTGGAGACGCTAAAGACGAGAGGCTTTCTCACATATCCGTGTAAAATATGGGGTATGTATCGAAGGCTCCAGGAAAAATTCTCACATATGACCCTATGAGAGAGAAGAAATGTGGAAGTATTGGGGATGAAGAGGTCGGTCTTTGAGGCAAAACACGATTTTTCCTATACTTGACAGCCAATTCGTCGACACATGGACAGTAGAATTACCAGTTATATGAGAAAAATCGAGACTGCCTTCGATATATGATAGTACAAAACAGCAAATGTGGAGAATTTCACCGATTTTTGAAAGGATAAAGAGCAGGAGCAAGACATATGGCAGATCATCAGCAAATACCGACAGGGGCCATCCGCTTCGTCATACCGGGAAAGCCAAAGGGCAAGACTAGGCCCAGGTTTTCCCAAGGAGGAAGAAACACCTATACGGACAAGGGCACCAGAGACTATGAGAAACAGGTGCAGGAGGCGTTTTTACAGGCTGGCGGCCAGATGGATCACTTCGCCGCCATGAAGATTAAGGCCTACTATCTGATTCCCCAGAGAACCAGAAAAGACCTGATGGAAGCCATGGTCAGTGGCAAGATTCGGCCAGCTAAAAAGCCGGATTTGGACAATGTGCTAAAAATCATCATGGATGCCCTCACGGGAGTGGCCTTTGAGGACGACAATCAGATCGTGCAGGTGTACATAGAGAAACTGTATGGCCAGGAGCCACGAGTGGAAGTGACATTGTACACCCCTGCAGAAGGCTGTCAGCTAGGATAATCGACATAACAGGGGAAAGGAAAGAGAATATCAATGGAATTATACATCTTAATCGCCATCACCATGGTGACAGGGATTTTAATCATTTTCATCATGAGCCGGCAGGGACAGCTGGAGAAGCGGCTCATAGAACAGAAAGAAGCGGTAGAGCGAGAAGTGCGAGAACTTGGCAGGGATATGCAGCAGGTGTTGGACACGGTGCAGCAGTCCTTTACCGGTTTTGGAGACATGATCGCCACCAATCAAAAGCAGCAGGCAGAGAATATGGACCAGCGGCTCTTTGAACTGAACAACCGCATCAGCCACATGGCGGTGGAGAACGAGCAAAAGCTGGAAAACATCCGCCAGACCATGGAAAAGAAGATGACCGACCTGACGGCAGACAACAACCGTCAGCTGCAGGAAATGCGGCAGACGGTAGATGAAAAGCTGCAAAAAACCTTAGAGGATCGAATCAGTCAGTCCTTCAAACTGGTCAGCGACCGGCTGGAACAGGTATATAAGGGGCTGGGAGAGATGCAGACTTTGGCAGCAGGCGTGGGCGATTTGAAGAAGGTGCTGAGCAACGTAAAGACCAGGGGGATTCTGGGAGAGGTTCAGCTGGGCGCCATCCTGGAACAGATCTTATCGCCGGAACAGTATGAGGAAAATGTAAAGACCAAACATGTGGGAAACGAGCGGGTAGAATTTGCCGTCAAGCTGCCAGGAGACGACGACAGAGTGGTTTGGCTGCCCATCGACGCTAAATTTCCAGGGGACGCCTATTCCAACCTGCTGGATGCCTATGATACAGGAGATGGGGCCATGGTGGAATTGGCTGCCAAAAATTTGGAGAAGGTCATCAAAACCGAAGCCAAAGAGATTCGAGACAAGTACATTGACCCGCCGTATACCACTGACTTTGCCATCATGTTCCTGCCTTTTGAGGGACTGTATGCAGAGGTGGTGCGCCGGGGGATGCTGGAAACGCTCCAGAGAGATTACAAGGTGAATATTGCAGGGCCAACCACCATGGCGGCTCTGCTCAACAGCCTGCAGATGGGATTCAAGACTTTGGCTATTCAGAAACATTCCAGTGAGGTCTGGGACGTTTTGGGAGCCGTAAAGACCGAGTTTGACAAGTTCGGAACTGTGCTGGAAGCCACCCAGGCCAGAATCAATCAGGCAAACGCAGAGCTGGATAAGCTGATTGGAGTCAGAACCAGAAGCATCCAGAGAAAGCTGCGGACTGTGGCAGCGGCAGAGGACCAAATTGCCAGAAACATTTTAGAGCTGGAAGAGGAACAGTAGATGAAAATATTTGCAATGGGAGACCTACATCTTTCCTTGGGAGAGACAGTAGACAAACCTATGGACATGTTCGGCAGTATATGGGCGGATCATACGGAGCGGCTCTATGAAAACTGGAAGAATCTGGTGAGCAATCAGGATGTGGTTATTCTCTGCGGAGATTTATCCTGGGGCCTGCGGCTAGAGGAGGCTATGGCCGATCTCAACTGGATTCACCATCTGCCGGGAAAAAAGATCTTGTTCAAAGGCAATCATGATTTATGGTGGCAGTCAGCAGGAAAACTGAATCAGCTTTACGAGGACGGTTCCATGGCATTTATGCAGAACCACTGCTATATCATAGAAGAGGAGTCTGGAAGGCGGATTGCCGTCTGCGGCAGCAGGGGATGGAGTTGCCCGGGAGTCGATGGATTTACTGAACATGATGAGAAAATCTATGAGAGGGAACTTCTTCGGCTGCAGTTTTCCCTGGAAGAGGGAAAAGCCTCGGGAGCAGATGTTTTGCTGGGGGCGCTTCACTATCCGCCGACCAATGATAAAATGCAGCCATCGGGTTTTACCCGGCTGATGAGCCAGTATGGGGTGAAAACCTGTGTATACGGTCATCTCCATGGCAAGGATGGGTTTAAGCGAGGACTGCAAGGCGTATATAACGGGGTGGCGTACCATTTGGTATCGCTGGATTATCTGGAAGGAATTCCAAAGGAGGTATTGGTATGAAAAAAGTGATTTTGATGGTAACCGACAGCATGGGAGTGGGGGCCCTGCCTGATGGAGAACAGTACGGAGACCTGGGTACAGATACCTTGGGTCATATTTTGGAGCGGAAGCCTGACTTGGAGATTCCCAATCTGCGGGCCCTTGGCATTGGAAACATCGACGGCGTGTCCTGGGGCAATCTGGCGGTAAAGGAGCCTGTAGGCTGTTTTGGGAAGATGGCCGAGCTCTCCAAGGGAAAGGACACCACCACCGGTCATTGGGAGCTGGCAGGACTTCGCACCCAGGTGCCCTTTAAAACCTATCCTGATGGGTTTCCGGCAGAGTTTATGGAGGCCTTTGAGAGGGAAATCGGCATCGGCTGTCTGGGGAATTATCCGGCATCCGGCACGGAAATCATTGAAGTTCTGGGGCCAGACCATGAGGCCACAGGAAAGCCTATCGTCTATACCTCTGCTGACAGTGTATTTCAGATTGCAGTGAATATCGATGTGGTGCCGCTGGAAAGACTTTACGAAATCTGCAAAATCGCCAGAAGGCTGCTGGTGGGCGATTGGGCCTGCGGACGGGTTATCGCCCGGCCTTATGTGATAAAGGACGGAAAACGGGAGAGAACCCCTGACCGAAGGGATTATGCGGTGACGCCGCCAGCCGACACGGTTTTGGACGCTGTTTCCCAGGGAGGCAAGGTCATGTACGGCGTGGGAAAAATCGGAGATATTTTTAACCAAAAGGGACTGACCCATTCGGTACATACGGTGAGCAATATGGACGGAGTGGATAAGACCATAGAAGCCATGAGAATGGATTTTGAAGGATTCGTCTTTACCAACCTGGTGGATTTTGATTCCAAATATGGACATAGAAGAGACCCGGAAGGGTATGGCAGGTGCATCGAAGAGTTTGACAGGCGGCTGCCGGAAATCATGGAGGCCATGGGAGAGGAAGACCTGCTGATGATTGTGGCAGACCACGGCAACGACCCTACCCACATTGGCACTGACCACACCAGAGAGTATGTGCCTATTTTGGTATATGGTAAAAATTGCAGAAGCGGCGTGAATCTGGGGGTCAGAGAGTCCTTTGCCGACGCGGGAGCGACAGTGGCCGATATTTTGGGTGTTAGGATGCCGGCCATTGGAACCAGCTTTAAGGAGGCGATTCTTAAATGAATATGGTAGAAATCATACAGAAAAAGAAAGAGGGAAAACCCCTGAATCGTGAGGAAATCCGCTGGTTTATCACAGGATATGTGGCAGGAGAGATTCCCGATTATCAGGTATCCGCTCTTCTGATGGCAATCTGTTTTCAAGGGCTGACAAAAGAGGAGACGGTGGAACTGACGGAGGCCATGCGGTATTCCGGCGATACCATCGACCTATCTTCCATCGAAGGGATTAAGGTCGATAAACATTCCACCGGCGGAGTGGGAGACAAGACCACCTTGGTGGTAGCGCCTTTGGCAGCAGCCTGCGGATTACCTATCGCTAAGATGAGCGGCCGAGGATTAGGCTTTACTGGCGGTACTGTGGATAAGATGGAATCCATCCCAGGATTCCGCATCGCCATGGAGCCAGAGGAATTTTTGAATCAGGTCAATGAGGTGGGAATGGCAGTCATCGGCCAGACAGCCCATATCACGCCAGCAGATAAAAAGCTGTATGCCCTTCGAGATGTGACGGCAACGGTGGACCATTTCGGGCTCATTGCATCCAGCATCATGAGCAAAAAACTGGCGGCAGGCAGCGATGCCATTGTCCTGGACGTGAAATGTGGCGACGGAGCCTTTATGGAGAAGATGGAGGATGCTGTAACACTAGCTGAAATTATGACGGAAATTGGAAATGCTGCAGGACGAAGGACAGTGGCAGTCATCACTGAGATGGGGCAGCCCTTGGGACGCGCTGTGGGAAACAGTCTGGAGGTCGTGGAAGCCATTGACACACTGAAGGGAAAGGGACCAGTGGATATTACCCAGCTTTCGGAAAAGCTGGCGGGCATGATGATCTATCTGGGAGGAAAGGCAAAGTCGCCGGAGGAAGGCTGCCGGATGGCTGAGGAGGCCCTGAAGGATGGCAGGGGACTGAAAAAGTTCAGGGAGTTTGTAAAGGCCCAGGGCGGCAATCCATCGGTGATAGACGATGCCAGCCTGTTTCCTGCAGCAACGGTGAAAAACCAGCTTCTAGCAGAGCAGGACGGCTACATCAATAGGCTGGAAGCAAAGGGTATCGGCCTTGCATCCCAACATACGGGGGCAGGAAGGGCTACCAAGGAAGAGGAGATCGACCTTGCGGCAGGCATCTATCTCCATAAAAAGGTGGGAGACCCAGTGAAAGTTGGAGAGGTGTTGGCAGATTTCTTCGGAAACGATGAGGCAAGAGTAGAAGCAGCTATGAAAGAAGCCAAAGAGGCCTTTGTCATTGGATGTGAACCAGTAGCGCCGCCGGAACTGATAAAACAGATTATTGGCCTGTAGTGCCATGGACCAGGTATATTTTCCCCAGCCACGCATATAGTTTTATGGACTATATGTGAAAGGGTGGCGTGGATATGTGGAATTTTCGGAGCAAAAAAGCAAAGCGCGTGATTTCGACCTGTCTAGGATGCGCGTTGATTTTCGGCGCTTTCGTTGGCGTTGGTAGACTGCTTCCTAAGCAGGAATCCATCGTAATAGATGAAACGGCGGTGATGACGGCCAAGGATGTGCCGCTGGAAAAAGAAAATAAAGGGCCTTTTCAGGTGGAAGCCAAGGGTGCGGTTCTCATCGATGCTTCTACAGGAAAGGTTCTTTTTGAACAGAATAGCCATAAGGAACTGCCTCTGGCATCGGTTACCAAGGTAATGACCATGCTTCTTGTCATGGAAGCGGTGGACAGCGGAAAGATTACCCTGGAGGATCAGGTGACCATTTCAGAGAGAGCGGCCTCCATGGGCGGCAGCCAGATGTACATGGAAGTGGGAGAGACCCATACGGTGGCCCAGCTTCTGGAAGGGGTGGCCATGGCCAGCGCCAACGATGGTTGCGTGGCCCTGGCAGAGTATGTGGCTGGCAGCGAGGAAATCTTTGTAGAGCGGATGAACAAACGAGCAGAAGAACTGGGGATGAGGGATTCCCATTTTGTCAATACCAACGGATTACCTGTAGCAGATCACTATTCCAGTGCATATGATATAGCATTGATGTCGATGAAGCTCTATGAATTCGAGGAAACGCACAAGTGGTTCACCACCTGGCAGAGTACCATCACCGTGGGATTGCCAGGTAAGGAGAAAGAATTCGGCCTGACCAATACCAACAAATTGATTAAACAGTATGACGGTTGTAACGGCATCAAAACAGGATTCACCAGTGAAGCAGGATACTGCCTGTCTGCATCAGCTACTCGAGGCGATACCCATTTAATCGCAGTGGCTCTGGGCTGTGAAACCTCTAAAATCCGAAATGCCCAGGTAAGCAAAATGCTGGATTACGGCTTCGCCAACTTTGAAACCGCAGTTATCGCTGAAAAGGGAGAGGCTGTGGAAACCATCATTGTAGAGAAGGGTACGCCGACCAAAGTAAAGGCTGTAACCAAGGAGCAGATTACCGCCCTGGTAGCCAAAGGAGATAAGGGCTCGGTGCATAGCGAGGTGGTCATCGACGAAAAAGTTCCTCTGCCGCTGAAGAAGGGCCAGGAACTGGGAAAAATCGTCCTCTATCAGGATAAGGAAATACTGGCAGAATATCCTCTTGTAGCCGAAACTGCCGTGAAGAAGGCTTCCTTTAAGGAGCTGGTGAGCAGGCTATTTGCCGCTGCCAAATAGAAAGGAAAATGCGGTACGCCTCAGCCGGTCATGCAGATACATACAAAAGATAAAGGCGTCTTTGATTGCAGTAAGCGAAGGCGTGGAAAGAGAACTGCAAGGAGGCTATAAGGTGGAAAAAGAGTATATCATGGCTTTTTCCTCGTTTTATAAGGCTGCTTATGGGAGAGATGTGCTGGCAGAGGCTGGAATCAAATCCAGTCTTCGTAAACTCCCGGTACAGCTGATTAAATCCTGCAGCACGGGCTTGTATCTGAGGACTGACTCCATACAGAGCGCCATAGAAATTTTTCAGCGCAAACAGATTGCACCTGTAGGCGTGTATGAAATTCAAAAGCAGGGGCGAGGAAAGCGGAATTATGAGCAGATAAAATAACAGAACCGTTCACTTAAAAACAGAGCTGACACAGGCTCTGTTTTTTCGTAAAAAAATAATGATTTACCTGGCAGGATTCGACAGACTTTGAAAATAGATAGGTGTATGATACTTCTTGTACACGAAAGACAACAGCAGCCTGGGAGGCGATGGATGGTTATCTATGGAGAATACCTTTTTATGGAAAACTGCATTACCGGTGGATTGCTTCTATATTTTACCGCTAGGCTGACGGGGCGCCCTGCGAGATGGTGGAGACTACTAACAGGCGCAGTGGTCAGCGGAATCAGTGGTTTTTTGATTTTTCTGCCTTTGGGCCTTGTGAGTGGGTGGCTAGTTAGGCTTGCTGTGGCCATATGTTTAAGTTGGATGACTCTGGGCGGCAAACAGTTGATAAAAAAGACTGGTATCTTCTTTCTCCTTTCTATACTTTCCGGCGGTTTGGTCATGGCCCTGTTAATTTGGCAAAATACCCCTTTATTGGTGGGAAGCGGCGCCTTCTATATGGGGGCGGCAACTTATGGAAAGCTGGTATTCTTTGGAGCGGCAGCCATGGGAGGCTGTCATTGGTTTGTGAAGCTGATAAAATCTCAGCGGGCAAGGGATCAGATGACAGGAAACGTGAAACTGACGGTTTGGGGAGAGAGTTTCTTTTTTCAAGCTCTGGTGGATTCGGGAAATTCCTTAAGGGAACCGCTGACAGGAAGGCCGGTCATCCTTATAGATGAAAGAGGATGGGGCAAGCTGGAATTTACCAGGCAGGCGATAGAAACCAGATTTACGGTGATTCCCTATCAGGCAGTAGGCGTGGAGAAGGGAATCCTTACAGGCATACGGCTGGATGAGATGGAGTTCGAGGGCAGGGTGGTAGAAAATGTCATACTTGCTCATTATGAAGGAAGATTTCAGGACTTCGAGGTTCTGTTGAATCGGGATATTTTGGAGGGAGGCATATTGGAACATGGTGCATCTATCTGTTAGCGATATGGGAAGTATCAGTCATATTAGAAAAGGTTTGAGACGAACGGGCGTCTTAGGTCTTTTGCAAAAGCTGGGTTTATGGAAGATCATTAAAAATCCGTTATATTACATAGGTGGCAGCGATGTGCTGCCGCCGCCTCTGGAGCCTCTTGAGGAAGCCAGATTGTTGCAGGAATATGCAGCAGGAAGTCAGGAAGCGAGAGGAATTCTAATCGAGAGAAATCTCAGGTTAGTGGTCTATATCGCAAGGAAATTTGATAACGCCGGCGTAAATGTGGAGGACTTGATTTCTATCGGTACCATCGGTTTAATCAAGGCGGTAAATACCTTTAAGTTGGACAAAAACATTAAGTTGGCCACCTATGCGTCTCGGTGCATTGAAAATGAAATACTTATGTATTTAAGACGCAATTCCAAGCTGAAAAGCGAGGTCAGTTTGGATGAGCCTCTGAATGTGGACTGGGACGGCAACGAGCTTTTACTCAGCGACGTGCTGGGAACTGACAGCGACATCGTCTATCACCACTTGGAGGACGAAGTCAATCGCAGCCTTTTGTATGGAGCCATGCAGAAACTGGAACCAAGAGAAAAGGAGTTGATGGAGATGCGATTTGGTTTGAAAACCGGCCGAGAAATGACTCAAAAAGAGGTGGCAGATAAGCTGGGAATTTCTCAATCCTATATTTCAAGATTGGAAAAACGGATCATAGGAAGACTACAGCGAGAGATTAGAAAGTTGGGATAAATTTCAAAGGTAATGCCGGAATAAAACACCAGCAGCTAGTACATAACTAGAATAGAAATATTTTAGAATGTAATTATTTTGGATAGGGGATGGTGTTTATAATGGCGAATAAAGTTGAAATATGCGGCGTAAATACTGCCAAACTGCCACTGTATAAAGAAGCAGAGATGATGGAGATGCTGGAAAAGATTAAGGCGGGGGACAAGGAGACTCGAGATGAGTTTATCAAAGGGAATCTTCGGCTGGTCCTTTCCGTGATTCAGCGATTTAATAACAGGGGCGAAAATCCAGACGATCTGTTTCAGGTAGGCTGCATTGGTCTAATCAAAGCGCTGGACAATTTTGATACCAGCCATGGTGTAAAATTTTCTACCTATGCGGTACCCATGATTATCGGAGAGATCAGACGTTATCTTCGGGATAATAACGCGATTCGGGTTTCCCGCTCCCTTCGAGATATGGCTTATAAAGCGCTGCAGACCAAGGAGGTGCTCAGTAGAGAACTTTTGAGAGAGCCTACGGTTTCGGAAATCGCAGAAGCTATGGAGGTGAGCCGTGAGGAGGTAGTCATGGCCTTGGAATCCATACAGGAACCTATTTCTCTCTATGAACCGGTGTTTCATGACGACGGCGACGCCATCTATGTGATGGATCAGGTTTCAGACACGAAAAATACCGACGCTAAGTGGATTGAAAACATTTCTCTGGCAGAGGCCATGCGTAAGCTCAGTCCTCGGGAACGGCATATCCTCAACATGCGTTTCTTTGAGGGGAAAACTCAGATGGAGGTGGCAGAGGAAATATCCATCAGCCAGGCCCAGGTATCCCGTCTAGAAAAAAACGCCTTAAAATATATGCGTAAGTACGTTTAACTCAATCATGTCCGATGAGCGGCCGTCATGGAAACGGCCGCTTTTTATATGCGTGCTCGATTTCATCAATGTTGTACATTTTAGAAATTGCTGCCTAAATAGCCAACAAAATCGGTCCAAAACGTTGGCCAGTTTTGAAGGATTCAGACAAAAAGCCAACATTGACCTCAGAGTCACCCTGGCAACACTGATTTTGCAAAGGGAGTGAAGACAAAATGTTATCACATTTTGTAGAAAATAAAAATATGGCAACAACGTGCTTTGTCAACTAACAAAAAAGACACCCTGGACGAAACTCCAAAACAGCTTCAATCCATAAAATATGATGACAGCGCCGCACAGCAGATTGATGATGCGGAGGGTTTTGCTGGTGATGCGGGCGCCTAGGAGAGAGATGACCGTGGATACAGTTAGAAACCACAGAACAGAAGCAGAGGCAAAGCCGCTGACAAAGAACAGGTCCGTACCCGTCGGCAGGGTTGCCTTGAAAGCCCCCAGCATCATGGTGCCGTCGATTAGGGCCTGGGGATTGAACCAGGTGACCACGCAGGCTGTGGAGATTACCTTAAAAATGGGAATATCTACCTTGGTGTCAGTATGGAGATTGTCCTTGGCATGGAGCAGGCCCAAGCCAATCCAGATGACAATCAGGCTGCCTATGAGCAGAATGGCGGATTCCAGCCAAGGAAGGGCCTGGACAACAGCGCCTACACCGAAAAAGCAGGCCATTCCCAGAGTAACGTCAAAAAAGATGACGATGAGAGCCGTCAAATAGACTCTTGGTTTGGGCTGGGTCAGAGCCGTGTTGATGACAAATAAATTTTGCAGACCGATGGGAGCCACATAAGCCAGTCCCATGGTGAAACCTTGCAGATAAATATCCATTCTATCTATTTACTCCTTTTTTCTTACCTGTTATAATTTTATTATATTCGTTTCATATACGGCTGACAAGAAGGCAAAATTTTATGACTAAGTAAGGAGAAACTTACCGTGATAGAAAACCATTATGATTGTCCCTGTTTGGAAAAGTGTCCCCTTCATTACGCTATGGCCCTCATTGGCGGCAAATGGAAGATGCAGATTATCTGTGTCTTAAACAGTCAGGGACAGCTTCGATATAACGAACTGAAGCGAAAACTGGACGGGATTTCCAATACGGTTTTGGCCAGCAGTTTGAAGGAACTGGAGGAAGCAGGGCTGATAGAACGTACCGAATATCTTGAAGTGCCGGTTCGGGTGGAGTACGTTTCCACACAAAAGGCGGCTGGACTTGCACCGATTTTAGACGCTTTCAGCAAATGGGGAGAGGAGATGATGAAATGAAACTGATTTCATGGAATGTCAACGGTCTTAGAGCTGTCATGGGCAAAGGCTTTATGGATATTTTTCAGAAATTGGATGCAGATATATTCTGCCTGCAGGAGACCAAGCTGCAGGAGGGACAGATTGCATTAGAGTTTTCGGGATACCATCAATACTGGAATTATGCGGAGAAAAAGGGTTATTCAGGGACGGCAGTGTTTTGCAAAGGGGAACCGTTGTCCGTAACCTATGGCCTTGGAATAGAGGAGCATGACCATGAGGGGCGTGTCATTACGGTGGAATTTGAGGATTTCTATTTCGTAACGGTGTATACGCCCAATTCCCAGGAGGAGCTGAAAAGACTGCCTTACCGCATGGAGTGGGAGGACGCTTTCCGAGAACACCTTACCCGACTGAATCAAAAGAAACCGGTCATTGCAGCGGGAGATATGAACGTGGCTCACAAGGAAATCGATTTGAAGAATCCAAAGACCAATCGGAAAAACGCCGGATTTACCGATGAGGAGCGAGGAAAGATGACGGAGCTTTTAGAGGCAGGGTTTATCGATACCTTTCGTTACTTTTATCCCGACGAGGAAGGTATCTATTCCTGGTGGTCCTACCGCTTCAAAGCCAGGGAAAAGAACGCGGGGTGGCGTATCGACTACTTTATCGCGTCAAAGGATTTGACGGACAGGCTGGCGGGAGCCAAAATTCACACGGACATTTTTGGCTCTGACCACTGTCCGGTAGAACTAGAACTGAAATAAAAAAGGAATCAATCACATAGGAGGAAACGGGAATGAAAAAAATTGGATTTATCGGTATGGGTAATATGGCAAAAGCCATGGCAATGGGTTTTATCGCTACAGGGAAGGTGGCGGCCGACCACATGTATGCTTATGCGCCCAATCAGGAAAAGCTGGCAAAAAATGCTGAAGAGGTAGGGTTTCAGCCCTGCAGCGATGTGGAGGAGCTGGTAAAAGCCAGCGATGTGGTGGTGATGGCTTGCAAGCCTTATCAGATTGAAGGGGTTTTGGGAAAGGTAGGGTCTCTGTTAGCAGGCAAAGTGTTGCTTTCTGTGGCCATCGGCTGGGATTTTGAGACCTATGCAAAACATGTAGACCCGTCAACGAGAGTGCAATACATCCTGCCTAACACCCCATGTCAGGTTGGCGAAGGAGTATTTTTGGTGGAGAAGGAAAATTCTCTGAACGACGAAGAAAAAGCATGGCTTCAAGAACTTCTTTCCGCTTGCGGTACCGTGGTAGAGTTGCCGGGTCATTTGATTGGGCCTGGTTCCGGCGTTTCCGGCTGCGGCCCTGCCTTTGTCAGTATGATGATGGAGGCCATGGCAGATGCAGCGGTTAAACACGGAATTCCTAGAGGCGAGGCCTACAAGATGGTGGCCCAGATGGTAGTGGGTACGGGTAAACTGATGCTGAAAACCGGTCAGCATCCAGGGGTTATGAAGGACGCTGTATGTTCGCCGGGTGGAACTACCATCCGCGGCGTTATTGCATTGGAACACGCTGGTATGCGGGCCGCCTTTATGGATGCAGTAGACGCAGCTAGTGGTAAATAGGAAACTGGCCAATGAACAGGTTTCCCATTTATAGAAATCGAAAATCCACGTTGGACGATTTAATTGCAGAAATAGAAGAATATACGCCTTGGAATCAAGAGGAGGCAGGGGCAAAGGCACAAATGCTTAGATTTATGAAAGTGAATCCAGACTGCCTCCTTCGTGCCAATACCATAGCCCATATGACGGCTTCGGCCTGGGTGGTAAATCCACATAGAACCAAAGTCGTCATGGCATATCACAGGATTTATGACTCCTGGGCATGGCTAGGCGGTCATGCTGATGGACAGGCTGATCTGCTGAAAGTGGCCTTGAAAGAGACGGAAGAGGAGTGCGGACTTCCCCAAAGCTGTTTGAAACCTGTGAGTCAGGAGATATTTTCCTTAGAGACTCTGACCGTGGCAGGCCATTTCAAACATGGCGAGTGGGTAGCGCCCCATCTTCACTTTAACCTAACCTATCTGATTGAGGCAGAGGAGGGAAGGACCCTCTGCCATAAGGAGGATGAAAACAGCAGCGTCCGTTGGTTTTCTTTAGAGGAGGCTTTAAAGGCTTCTACAGAGCCATGGATGGTGGAACATGTTTATGGTAGATTGATAGAAAAAATGAAAGGATAAGGCTTTATGCAAAAGCGGAAGATAGCGATTTTGACCTATCAGGACAAGTTTGAATTGTATGACGACCAGTTTCGGGAAGAATTTGAAAACACAGAAGTCATTCAGTATGGAAGCGATTTTTCTTACGATATTTTGGTGAAAAAGGCCAAGATGCTGGAGCAACTGGGGTATGACGCCATCATTGCTAGAGGCTATACCTATGGACTCATCAAACCTCATGTGAATCTGCCAATCATTATGGTAGAACCGGATATGGTGGATGTACTGGCTTCCTTAATTAAGCTAACGCCAAAAACTGGGGAGAGAATCGGTTTACTCCTACAAAATAGCAATAATTTACTACACTATGAGAACTTACCAGCACATCTTCGATCTATCTTTGGTGTTGAGACAGAAGTATATAATTATGAGAATATGGATGACTATTTTCCCTGTGTTGACGAAATTTTGATGAAAAAACAAATTTTGTTCAGTGGTCATAATGGAATTAAACGAACTCGTGAAATGGGCGGTAAATGTGCTCCTTTATATATTGGGGAGAACGCCATGCGGAATGCCATCGTAGAGGCCATAAAAATTATCGATATTCGTGCAAACGATGCCAATCAGAACCAAAAGATTGAAACGATTCTTAGCAATAAAAATGAAGGAATCATCAACATAGACGGAATGTTTCATGTGGAGTGGATCAATGATTATGCAAAGGAGATACTAGATATCCCGAGTGAGATGGCTATTGAAGACATAAAAATTGAAAAATATATTCCATCTATTGATTGGAATAATGTTCTCAATTATGATTTTAAAAATGTCATAGTAAAAACTGAGGGTAACAACCGAATCATTATGAATACTAAGGTTGTGATCAATACAGTTGGAGAACATGAAGTTTTTATTTTTTTTAGACAGACGGCTAATGTGGTGGAGGAAGAAAAGAAAATCCGTGCGGAATTGCATAAGAAAAAACAATATGCAAAATTTAATCTAGATGATATTAAAGGAAATAGCCGAATTATTGCAGAATGTAAAGAGAGGACGAAACAGTGTGCTGGATTCAATTCCAACATTCTGATTTACGGAGAAAGTGGTGTAGGAAAGGAACTATTTGCTCAATGTATCCACAATGAAAGCGAGCGGAGAAAAGAGCCGTTTTATGCGGTTAACTGCGCGGCTTTGCCGGAAAATCTGCTGGAAAGCGAGCTATTCGGCTATAGCGAAGGCTCCTTTACCGGCGCTAAAAAAGGCGGAAAAGCAGGCATCTTTGAGCTTGCCCATAGAGGGACTGTTTTTCTGGATGAAATCGGTGAACTTTCCTTGGCTTCACAGAGCGCCTTGCTTCGCGTTTTACAGGAGAGAGAGGTTCGCAGAATTGGCGATGATGGGATCATTCCAGTGGATGTACGAGTCATTGCAGCCAGCCATAAGGATATCTATCGAGAAGTGGAGGAAAAGCGATTTCGGCGAGATCTGTTTTATCGACTCAGCACCGTATTTCTTACGATTCCACCCCTTAGAGAGCGACGCGGGGATATTACAGAGTTGATGGATACCTTTATCACAGATTATGCAGAGAAATTCCAGCTGGAATATACAGCAACCCTGGATGCAGAGGCCTATCAGTATCTACTTCGTTACCCCTGGGAAGGGAATGTGCGAGAACTGCAAAATTTTGTACAGCGTATCTTTGTGTTGGGATATTATAATCGATCGATCCATGCAGAGGATGTGAAGTTGCTTCTAGCTAATTCACCTAAAGATATGGGATGGACCAGTCATGGAGAGAAAGCATCAACCGTCAAGGCCGTAGAAGTTGTCTCCAGAAGGAAATTGACCATGGAGGAGATTTTGCATACCTTACAGCAGACCAATGGGAATAAGACGGAAGCCGCTAAGATCCTGGGAATCAGTAGAACTCATCTGTGGAGGTTGTTGCAAGAAAGAGGATAAAGAAAGACCGTCTTTACCAATTTAGGAAAAGGCGACCTTTCTGTTTTCGGAAAAGAAAATTTATTGGAAATATAGACTTCCATTTACTGAGCAACATCCCAAAGAGCGATGATTTCAGGGATGACCTTCTTTAAGTCTCCTTCGATAGCATAGTCAGCCAGCTTCATCATCGGACATTCGGGATCCTTGTTGATGGCTACGATAATCTTAGAAGTCTGCATACCTGCCTGGTGCT
>JAAWDM010000030.1 GCA_022793795.1 Bacillota bacterium | reverse complement strand
TAAAGGTTTCCACCATCACTTCAGTAGCAGGCTGGCTGGTACCCATGGCAAAAGGAGACATGGCAGTGTCAATAATATCGGCTCCTGCCTCCACGCCTTTCAGATATGTCATAGGCGCTACGCCGCTGGTACAATGGCTGTGAAGCTGCAATGGAATTTTTACACTTTCCTTCAGTGCACTGACCAGTTCACTGGCAGCAGTCGGCGTCAAAATACCGGCCATATCTTTAATGCAGATGGAGTCGGCTCCCATGGATTCCATGGATACAGCCACTGACTTCCAGTAGTCCGTTGTATACCCTTCTCCTGTGGTATAAGCCAGAGCCAGCTGTACCTCGCCGCCTTCCTTTTTCGCCGCCTTGACTGCGGTTTCCAGGTTTCTAAGGTCATTGAAGGCATCGAAGATTCTCATGATGTCAATGCCCCCTGCAATAGACTTCTGGACAAAATATTTTACCACATCATCAGCGTAGTGTCTATATCCCAGCAGATTTTGCCCTCTCAAAAGCATCTGCAATTTTGTATTTTTAATGCCGTCTCTTAAAGTGCGAAGCCGCTGCCATGGGTCCTCCTTCAAAAACCGCAGGGAAGCGTCGAAGGTTGCTCCGCCCCAGCACTCGATAGAATAGTATCCCACCTGATCCATCTTTTCCAGAATCGGCGTCATTTCCTCTGTTTTCATTCTAGTGGCAATCAGAGACTGATGGGCGTCTCGTAAAACGGTTTCTGTAATTCTAAGTTTCTTTTCGCTCATTTCTTATCCCTCCTATCTGCGTCTGTCTATACGCCGAAGATGGCCATAAATACGCCTGCAGCTACTGCGGTTCCGATAACCCCTGCCACATTAGGTCCCATGGCGTGCATCAGCAGGAAATTGGTTGGGTCCTCTTCAGCTCCCACCTTCTGGGCCACGCGAGCAGCCATGGGCACTGCCGACACGCCTGCCGCACCGATCAGCGGATTGATTTTACCACCTGAGGCCTTACACATGATTTTACCAAACAGTACGCCAGAGGCGGTTCCAAAGCCAAAGGCCACCAGGCCGATGAGTACGATACCCAAGGTCTGCCACTTGAGGAAGGCTTCTGCGCTGGTAGTGGCTCCCACCGATGTTCCCAACAGGATAACCACGATATACATCAGTGCGTTGGACGCCGTATCGGTCAACTGCCGCACCACACCGCTCTCTCTGAACAGATTGCCCAGCATGAGCATCCCCACCAGCGGCGTGGTGGAAGGAAGCAGTCCGCAGATGACGATGGTGGACACGATTGGAAACAGAATCCGTTCGCGCTTGCTGACAGTGCGAAGCTGCTCCATTTTAATGGAACGCTCTTCTTTGGTGGTCAAGGCCCGCATAATCGGCGGCTGAATAATCGGTACCAGCGCCATATAGGAGTAGGCGGCCACTGCAATAGGCCCCATCAGCTCAGTCTGTCCCAGCTTCATGGCCAGGTAAATAGAGGTTGGGCCATCTGCACCACCGATGATGGCGATGGCGGCGGCAGCGGCCGCGCCAAATCCCAGGAGCATGGCGACGATGTAAGCGCCGAACACGCCGAATTGGGCCGCCGCCCCCAAAAGAAAACTCTTGGGATTGGCAATGAGCGGGCCAAAGTCTGTCAGAGCGCCTACGCCTAAGAAAATCAGCGATGGCAAAATCGTCCATTCATCCAGTTTGAAAAAGTAGTATAGCAGTCCGCCTTCTTCCATGATTGGCGGGTATATGTTTACAAGAAGCATACCGAAAGAAATCGGCAGCAAAAGCAGCGGTTCATACTGCTTGGCAATGGCCAGATACAGAAATACACAGGCCACCCCGACCATGGCCAGATTGCCCCAGCTTAAATTGCAGAAGGCAGTCTGCCCGATCAGATTAGAAAAGGTATTCGCAATGTAATCCATAATCCACTCCTACCGATACTATATTACAGTTGCAACGGTTTGACCGGTTTCCACACTATCGCCTTCAGAAACCAGAATCGCTCCTATCTTGCCATCTACAGGAGCCACGATTGGAATCTCCATCTTCATAGCTTCCAGAATCAATATGGTATCTCCCCTCTTCACACTATCTCCAACGCTGCCAGTGATCTTCCACACCTTTCCAGTAGTACCGGTGGTTACCGGCTCGCCTGCGCTCTGTGCCGGCTGCGCCTGCTGTGGCGCTGCTGCCGGCGCAGCAGTTACTGCCGGCGCCATGTTCATAACCCCGCTATCGGCATCCGCGCCTGCGCCGGTGGCGCCAGTAATCTTCTCCACTTCTACAGCGTATTCTCTTCCGTTTACACGAATGATATAAGTCTCCATATGGAAAATTCCTCCTTGTCTATTCTCTATCTTCTCCGTTTAATGCTCCGAACGATATAAGGCCATGGCTGTCCATCAGCCGGTGTCTGTCCTGCCATAAGCAGCTCGTCGCCCTCTTTTTGATTTTGCTGACTGGCCATAATTGCCGCCATGATAACCGCAACCAGTTCTGCCTGATCCTCTTCATCCTCAGCCTGGTTCATCGTCTCTGTCGCTTTTTCGGTAGCCTTTCCCGCGGCAGTAGATTCCTCCTTTGGAATAAACTGAAACAGAGAAATCACAAAGCTAATAAGCAGCAACATAGCAAATACGGTACCCATACCCAGCAAGGTGTTAATCAATGCAGTTGACACGATCTCACCGAATGTCATACTCTAACCCCCTTACCTTAACGATTTAATATACATTGGCAAAAGTATCCAACGCGCCAATGAGATATTTTCTGCTATCCTCTGGATGAATCACCTTATCCACATATCCATGACGGGCCAAAGCAATGCTGCTGCAATGACTTTCTTCATAAGCATTTGCCTGCTCCTCCATGGTCTTTGGATCCGCTTTAGGGTTTATGATTTCAGCAGCCTGTCTGCTGTCTATCAGCCGAACCTTAGCGTCCTTCCACATAAACACATAATCCGCGCCCAGTCCCTTGCTATTGAGGAGACTGTAGGCCGTTCCCGAAATATTTCCCATAATCATATTGATCTTCGGTACTTCCGCACTGGTCAGCGCCATGAGGAAACGGTGGGCTGCTTTTGGAAGTAACCGTTCCTGTGTAGCGTCTGTATCAAATCCATCGGTATCCGTCATGGTAATCACAGGGATGTTCAGCTTGTCGCAAAGTTCTATGAAATGGGCAGCCTTATCCAAGCCATCCGCCGTGAGTCTGCCATGGGCTTTTTCCACACGGCTGTTTGCCATACCGCCTACCACAAGCCCATTCAGCTTGATAAAGCCTGTCGTCATCTCTTTTCCATAATTTGGTCTTACTTCCAGGAAAAAGTTTTGGTCGGATACTGCCTTCAAGATGGCTGCCCCATCTCCCAAGGCTTTTTCCACTTCCGGACAAGTACGATTAAGATTATCTCCGCAGTTTCGCTGCTCCGGCAAAAAGCTGGAGCCAGCCGGAAGCAATTCGATTAACTGGCGAATTCTTTGACTGATTTCCTTAGCGGTCAATTTTCCGTCTGTATAGATTTCCTGTCCAGCCACATCCCCCATAGCGGTATCCATCACCCCTGGGCTGTTTATAAACAGACTTCCGCTCTCCTCAACAAACAGAAAATCGGCCATACCTGCAGCAATGGACATGCCGCCGCCGCAAGGGCCATAAACCGCCATAACCTGCAAAATCTCTCTGCCAGCTCTCGCCATGGTTCCGTACAGTTTGCCAAACTGATCCAGTCCATCAACGCCTTCCTCTACCCGAAAACCCTTGGAATCCAAAAGGCCGATTACCGGCGCCTGGCTCTTCATAGCCAGCTTATACAGATTCCTAATTTTTTTACCGTGCATTTCACCAAAGGTGCCGCCCATCACATCGCCATCCTGGCTAAAAACGTACACCAAGTTACCGCCAACGGTTCCATAACCAGTAATCACACCATCAGATTCCTCGATGGTGTCCGGCCCGTAAAAATCCGTCAGTCTGGCGGTGATTCCTTCTCCGATCTCTACAAAACTGCCCAGATCCAGCATATCATAGATTCTTTTCATTCCTGTCGTCATCTGGGTTCTGTCTGCTACATACATCGCGTTCCTCCATTTTATGTTTTCGTAGCTACGGCTGCTTCTTCTCCCATTCTCTATTTTCATTTTAGAGGGAATCCCAGCAAAATACAATCTTTCCTCTAAACAGCTGCAAAAATAAAGGAAAGGCTTTGGAAAAGTTATTTTTTTAAACTCCCTTTTACAAAGCCTGTTTCTACCCTATTATCCTATAACCGTCAGAACATCTCCCGTCACAGTAAACCGTATTTCCATATCCCGATAGGTCATGCCGTACACTCTCTCCGAGTCCGTCTGATAGGAGGGTCTGGGATCCTGTGAAAGTACCTCTATCAAAGCCTTCTGTTCCTCTTCAGACATGGTGGCTGTCAGAGTCTCTGGCAGCTTTACCTTCAGTAGATGAAACTCTGTCTCTCCGACAAACCCTCCTGTAGCCTCTGGTCTGGAATCGCTGTAAAGAAGATACGGCTTGATGTCCAATATAGGGGTTTTATCCATTAAGTCCGCACCCACGATGTGAAGTACCGGCCCCTCTTTTTCCATCGTAATCCCTTCCAGTTCAACGCAAGACATGCCGATAGGATTAGGCCGGAAAGGCGACCTGGTGGCAAATACGCCCATTCGCACGTTTCCTCCAAGCCGAGGCGGTCTGACTGTGGCCGACCAACTTCCATCCTGCTTTATATTTTCTGAAAAGGCCCATAGCAGCCAGATATGTGAAAACCCCTCAAGCCCCCTTACTGCTTCCGGCTTGTTATAGGGCGGAACAAAGACAATCTCTGCCTTGGTGGAGGCCAGGCCGCTTTGCCTTGGAATCCCAAACTTTTCTTTAAAATCGCTGTGAATATAGGCAATGGGCCTCATGGGTATTTCCATATGCGAACTTTCTGAATTTTCTATGGATGGACTGGTCATCTGTCTTCCTCCTTTGATTTTGTACCCTCATTCTACCATGGCGACCAGGCAAATGCAAATTGTCCGGCATGCTCCAACGCTCCCAACATATGCACCATCTATTCATGGTGTTTTAGCCCCTTATGTGAAAACTGTGTGAAGAAATTCGATATTTTTTTAATATTCGAAGCTTTTATCGAATTTCCAAAGCTAAAGGGCCTTCTCCCCTCAAAATGCAGTCTGGAAGTCAGAATCAAAGACCTAAATTTTGATTGACAGCAGGTACACAAGCTATTTTACATATGAAACAGTAGTATAAATTTCCATTTATAAGCATAAATATTTAAAATCAAAAAGTGGCTTCGATAATTTTTATATATTAACAAAAATATCGAAATTCTCGCCCCGCGCAACAGAAAAAAGCCGCCTCTTAGTCGGTTACATCCTATCACCAGCTAAAAAGCGGCTTCTTTCATGGAAAGCTCTATTTCATTCTCTAAGGAGTATTACTCCATCTCATTTCGTAGGAGATCCTCAAAGGTCTGAGGCTTTACTACCAGTCTATCTTTTCCTTCCCGAACAAAAACCACGCCAGGTATGAGATTTTTGTTGTAATTGCTGGCCATGGTGTAACCATAAGCTCCAGTGGAGAATACGGCCAAAACGTCCCCTCTCTCCGGCAGGGCAATGGATAAGTTGTCAATGAGAATATCTCCTGATTCACAACATTTTCCGCAGACGGTAACCACCTGCTCCTTCGGTGCATCTGCTTTATTGGCAATGACACCAGTATATTCTGCCTGATACAATGCGGGACGAATATTGTCAGTCATACCCCCGTCTACAGACACATATTTGCGTATTCCTTTAATATCCTTCTGGGTACCGATGGTATATAAGGTGATACCAGCCTCTGCTGCAATACTGCGGCCAGGCTCAATGACCACATTTGGTCTTTCCACACCTTTTTCCTGATAGTAGGCTTCGATGCGCTCCATCATCGGATCTATAAAATAGGAAAAGGATTTCCTCTCTTCTGCCACATAGGTGACGCCGAAACCGCCGCCCAAATTGATTTCCTTCAGCTCATACTGAAAATTCTCTCTAATCTTATCTGCCAGCTTCAGGATGATGTCCAGGGCCTGCAAATGAGAATCGTTGTCAAAGAGCTGGGAACCCACATGGAAGTGAATTCCATAAAAATCAATGACAGATGAATCGATTGCCGCCTTTACCTGTGGTAAAATCACTTCGTCATCCAAAGGAATTCCGAACTTAGAATCCTTCTTTCCAGTCACAATGTAGTCATGGGAACTGCTCTTTACACCAGGCGTTACCCGAAGAAGTACCTTTGCCGTCTTACCCTTTTCCTTGCAAACCTCTTCAATGATAGAAAGCTCATCCAGTCCGTCTACAATGATGCGGCCGATGCCATACTCCACAGCCATCTCCAGTTCAGTCCGAGATTTATTGTTTCCATTAAACTCAATCTGCTCTGCAGGCAGGCCCGCTTTGATTGCCGTGTACAATTCACCGCCGGAAACCACATCCACGCACATATTTTCTTCCTTCACCAGTTTCGCCATAGCCAGAGGAAAGAATGCTTTAGCCGCGTAAGCAACCCTTGTTCTTGGATATTTTTCTATAAATCCCTGGCGCAATTCTGCGAAACGACCGCGAAGGTCTGTCTCTGAATACACATACAGCGGAGTACCGTACTTTTGAGCTAGTTCTACTGTATTACAACCATCGAAATATAGTATGTTGTCTCTAATTTCTCTTATCATATCCTTTTACACTCCTGTCTCCATATTACATGCTATACTATTTATTTTGCAATATATACTTACTTAGCAAAATCCATGCCAAAGGCTTTTTTTGAAGTTTTATCCGCTTTCCATGGGATTTAGGCTCTTTTCCCACCAACTATATCCGTTTTTCCGGAAGCACAATCCAGAAATCAGGACTAACCCTCTAAAAACTCCATATTGCTTTCTATCTGCCGTCGTAATATAATAGGCCATAGTTGGTCGGCTCAAGGATGCAGAATCACGGAATATCATGAAATAAGCCGACCTCACGAGGAGGAAGATATATGGAAAATCAAAGAGAAGCCACTGTTTTACGGGATACTCAGGTGCAAATAGACCTTGGACGCATGGCACAAAATCTAAGAGAAATACGAAACCTGGTGGGAGACCAAGTGGCCATTATGGCTGTTATCAAAGCCAATGGTTACGGCCACGGGGCAGTAGGTATCGCGCCTACCCTGCTGGAAAATGGCGCCGACTACCTGGCAGTGGCTACCCTAACAGAAGCCATGGAGCTGCGCCATGCTTATCCGAAGGCGCCCCTGTTTATTTTAGGCCATACCCCAGACCGTCTCCTGTCCTATGTGGTAGAAAATCAGATTACCCAAACCATCTTTACATTGGAGCAGGCCCAAATTCTAAGCGAGCTGGCGGCTTCCAAAGGTGTTACAGTTCGCGTACATATCAAAGTTGACACCGGTTTTCACCGTCTGGGCAGAATTCCTTCCCCAGAGTTTCGAGATGAAATCTGTCAGATGTTTGGTCTGCCAAACCTGGAGGTTGAGGGAATTTTCAGTCATTTAGCCCTAGCTGGAAAGGCAGAGGATGAGGCCCAGTATCAGACCTTCTGTCAGTTCATCAAAGAACTGGAAGCTGCTGGATGCACCTTCCGCTATCGACATATCGCTGATAGTATCGCCACTGTGGACTATCCCCAGTATCATATGAACATGGTTCGTCCCGGCGCTATCCTCTATGGGATGCGAGGTTTTACAGAAGGCGTTCTTCCTATCAAGCAGGTTATGACCTTCCGCACCGCCATCTCACAGCTCCATCAGATTCCGGCTGGCCAAGGGGTCAGCTATGATTACCTGTGGAAAGCAGAAAAGGACAGCCTTATCGCCACATTGCCTTTTGGCTATGCAGACGGCTATCCTCGCAATTTAAGAGATTTAGGTTATGTCATTATAAACGGCATAAAGGCGCCTATCGTGGGGGTTATTTGTATGGATCAATGTCTGGCTGACGTGACCCACATACCTGGTGTCTGCTGTGGCATGGAAGCCATCATATACGGTGACGGCCACGACGGCTCCATGACCATTGAGGAAGCCTCTAAGCTGGCTGGCACCAACAAGAACGACATCATTGCCCGCATCACCGCTAGGCCTCCTCGGGTTTATTTTGGTGGCGAAGCCCAGTCATAATCTTTTTCATAATTACAATATAACAGATGATATGTACGATGGAGGTTAGAGTCCAGGTCACTGGATATGACATATACAGCATGGTAGTGGTGTGGAACTGGGCCAGTCGAAAACCGGTGCCAATCCACAAAAGCCGGAGCCCGCAGACGCCCACCATGGTTACCAGCATTGGCAATACCGAATGACCCAGACCCCTAAGGGCGCCTACCAGAGTATCCATAATGCCGCCCAGAGCGTAGGTGGTACAGATGATGGCAAATCGCTGAATTCCTGCCTCTATCACCGCCTCGCTTGGGCTGTAGATACTCAGCAGAGGATGACCGAACAGATAGACCAGGTTGCCCAACACCACGCCGGTAACAGTGACGCAGACCAGAGACCAGATCAAAATCTTATTGACTCTGTCGTACCGCCCTGCTCCCACGTTTTGACTAGTAAAAGACAGATTGGCCTGATAAAAGGCGTTCATGGCCACATAGACGAAACCCTCCACATTGGAGGCCGCCGAGTTCCCTGCCATAACCACATTTCCAAAGCCGTTGACAGCAGCTTGGATAAACACGTTGGAGATGGAAAAGAGAATCCCTGAAAGTCCTGCCGGGATTCCGATTCTTAGGATTCGCTTCAAAATATCCCAATGTATCATCAGCAGCTTAAACCGAAGCCGCATACTCCCTTGCCCCTGCATCATGCAGCGAACGATCAGCCCAGCAGAAATAAACTGGGAGATGGAAGTCGCCGCTGCTACTCCCGCCACATCCATTTTCATCGCAATGACAAAAATCAGGTTGAGAATTACATTGATGACCCCAGCCACCGCTAAAATATACAGAGGCCGTCTGGTGTCGCCCACAGCTCGCAAAATGGCGCTTCCAAAGTTGTAGACCATCATGGCTGGCATTCCCAAAAAGTAAATACGAAGGTAAACGGTGGCCAAGCCCAACACTTCGTCAGGTGTGTTCATGAGATGGAGAATCCAATGAGCGCCTAAGACCCCTACCACCGTGAGAAAGATACCGCTGATGATACTAAGCATCATGGAGGTATGGACAGTCTCTGTTAAAAGTTTGGACTTCTTGGCTCCATAATACTTGGCTGTCAATACATTGGCGCCCACCGACAGGCCAATGAACAGATTGGTCAGCAGATTGATAAGAGAGCCAGTGGAGCCTACCGCCGCCAAAGAGTTATCTCCTGCAAACCGGCCAACCACCACGATATCAGCAGCATTGAAGAGAAGCTGCAGGATACCGGAAAACATCAGTGGCAAGGAGTAAATCAGCATCTTTTTCAATACCGACCCACTGCACATATCCATTTCATATTTATTTCGTTTTAAAGTTACCCCTTGGGTTTCTTGGGTTTCCTCGTTTCCTTGATTCTCTTCCTTCCCTTGGTTCTCGACAGCCGTCCTTCCAGCTGTTTCAGCCGTTTCCGTAGTTTCCTGCTCCTGCATATTTCTTTCTTCCACGTCTGCACCACACCTTTCCTGAAACCAGCCCGCCGCCGATTCCATGCTCACACAACTTTATATATTCACACTTTCTCTATCACGTCTATTACGTCTATAACGGCGCCGTCTCTCCTTTCAGCCATTGCCGTTCTGCATCCTGTAACCCAGGAGACAGAATTTCATAGACCTTCTGATGATACTGGTCAATCCAGGCGATTTCCTCTTCAGTCAACATCTCTTTTACGATGGCCTGACGCTCCCAAGGGCACCATGTAATCGGCTCAAATCCGCAGAAATCGTCGGTTCCTTCTATACACAAAATCTCGTTCTCCAGGCGGATTCCGTATTGGCCTTCCAAATAGATTCCTGGTTCGTCGCTTAAAATCATGGCAGGCAAAATCGGGCTGTTCTCCCCTTTCAGACTGATGGTACACGGCCCCTCATGGACGCTGAGCATATGTCCCACCCCGTGACCCGTTCCATGTTTATAGTCAAGCCCTGCGGCCTTTAAAGGTTCTCTGGTCAGTTGATCCAGAGTTAGGCCGGAGATACCCTTGGCAAACCTTGCAGTAGCCAATGCAATATGGCTCTTCATCACCAAGGTATAGTGCTCCTTCATCTTGTCAGAAAGAGGCCCCAGGGCAATGGTTCTCGTAATATCCGTGGTACCGCCGTCATACTGGCCCCCCGAGTCTACCAGCAAAAATCCTTCTGGCCCCAATTCTTTATCTGAATCCTCCGTTACCTCATAGTGAACGATGGCTCCATGTTCCATATAGCCGGAAATCGTAACAAAACTCAAGTCATAAGCCCCGTTCCTCCGTCGACACTCTTCCAGATAATCGGAAACCGACAGCTCGCTCAATCTGGTCTTTCCTACATTTTCTTTCAGCCAATGGATAAATTCCACCATGGCAATACCATCCTTCACATGAACCGCCTTGGCGCTTTCAATTTCTATGGGATTCTTTACCGCCTTCATCAGCTCTGCCGGATCCGGCTCGTTTAAAATCCTTACATTCTCCGGAATTGCCTTTACCGCTGCATAGCTGGCTACCTTTTCATCCAGCAAAATCCTTCCTGCTGGCAACTCTTCCAATGCTCGGAAAATTTCAAAATATGGAAGGATTTCCAGTCTTCCCTGGGCCGTCTCGTCCCAGCGGTCTCCAATGCCGCCCATCCTTTCATCTAGGACAAAAAATCGAGCCCGCTCCTTCTCTATCAGAGCAAAGGCAAAGAATACCGGCGTATTGGCCACATCTCTTCCCCGAAGGTTGGTGAGCCATGCAATCTCCTCCAATTTGGTAATCAGATGGTAATCCGCACCCTCTTCCTCCATGGCCTGCCGTACTCTTTTCAGCTTGGAAACAACCCCTTCTCCGGTAACCTGGTCAGAAAGAGGATAAATCTTTGACGGCTTTAACACTGGTCTTTGTTCCCAAACCTGGCCAGCCAAATCCATATCATAGGAAAGGTTGAAATTCTTTTCCAGCTTCTCGCCTAGGAGAAAATTCACCACCCGTCCGTCGAATCCTAAACATCCGCCTTGTGGCAATGCATCTTTTAGAGCATCCTCCAAAGTCGGGGTTTCCGGCTCCCCTTCCTTCATGAGCCGAATTCCGCTGCCAGCCAGCTGGTCTGCCGCCTGTAAAAAATAACGCCCATCGGTCCATAGCATGGCGTCGTTCATTAACACCAGCAAAGTTCCCGCTGAGCCTGTAAATCCAGAAATATACTCTCTACATTTAAAATAATCGTTCACATATTCCGAACCATGAAAATCCGTGGTGGGAATCAGGTATCCATCCACGTGTCTTTCTCTCATCTTTTCGCGTAGAGCATTGAGTTGTTCTCGCATCAATCCTTCTCCTCCTTTTCAATACCCATCTGCATCCCTTTGAGTATGGCACAGTATCTACTACCCACTATATCATTTCACATAATGGCTTTCAATATCCATGTATATATGTATACATTATACATAACGTACCAGGATACTAATCCTCCTCATCGCGTTTCGCTCTGCTGGTTACTGTCTGTAACTGAAACCTATATTCCTGATCCGCTTCTGGATATTTGTCTCGGTCAACCTTGCTTAAAAACATGGCCAGGGGCCGAATCCAAAGACTCTGGTCGCCATAAAGCTGCCTATAAATAACGTATTCCTCACCGTCTTCCGAGTTTTTCGCCTTATCGACCACCAGATAGTAATCTCCTTTAAAATGTCTATAAATTCCGTTTATCTTAAGTTGGTTCATCCGCTCTCCCTTTCGATAGAAATGTTGCCATATTGACCTGTCTGCTCTAAAAAAGCCAACATTTTGCCAGGGTCTCCCTTGGCAAAATGTTGGAAAATAACAGGAATGTTGTACAATTTTCCAATCGGGCCGAGATGCGGCAACAAATCCGGCGGATTTTGTTGCCGCGGCGGCCTGAAAATCGAGAATTGTACAACATTCGGCATTTTTATGGGCCTGGAACGGAGTTCCATGGCCCTCATCTTTCAAATTTGTTGCCACATTTTTTAAAAATGAACGGATGTGACAACATCTTCCCTGTTCCATTGACAGCTACATGGACATATCCAAGATTCCCTGATACATGAGATAGTCCCTTAAAAATTCCTCATCTATATCCAAGTATTCTGCGATTTCATAAACCTCTGTATATCCTTCCTTTGCAGCATCGATAATCATATCGATGGAAAGAAGTTTATGATAAGCCCAAACCCTGGCTCTGTGTTCCTGCCGCGCATTATCTAAATCCGATTGATTGATAATATTGCCTACGCTGGTCATATAATGACCGATTTCCTCGGCCAGAACACATTTCTTCTTATTTGAACGTTCGATATCCGAACGTATGGCGATTCGATTGCCACATTGAAGCCCATCGGTGCCTTGGAGCGGCTTTTCCTTTACCATTAAATCCCTGTCATAGGCTTCATCCAATAATGTTTCATAAGTAATTGTCATGATAAAACCTCCTAACCCAGTCTCACGACTGTGTCTAAAAATCATCGTCCAACATGATATTCAAATCGTGTTGAATCATTTCATCAGTAACTTCAATATCCGTCCGTTCATGAGCGGCAATAGACGTGAGATGATCGATTTTGTTCTTTTTCTTTCGATTATATTTTCCAGACATGGAAAGGTCGTCCAGATATCCCAGCGCCTTTTCCTTTCCCTCTTGATTAAAAGAACGATACAAGGACAGTAACCGAACCTCATTGCTATCGACCTGCTTCTTTGCAACTTTTAGCCTTATGGCGCCGCTGTCGCAAACCATCCCTGCCTTAGGAATCTCCGGTTCAGGGCCTAAATCCACAATGTCCGAAGACTTCTCCATCGGTACGTCATATCCAAAAAGCCATGCTTCATTGACAGCAAGAACCCTGGCCATATCTCTTACTCGATCCTGTTTCGGTTTCGCATAACCGCTTAAATATTGAGATATGGAAGACTTGGGAATCCCCGTCTGCTCCGCTAACGCTTGTTGTGATAATCCCCGCTGCGTAAGCGCTGTTCGCAGCCGTTCCTTTATCGTCTCCGATGATCTGTCCATAACCACTCTCTCCCTTCACAGTTTAATTATAATACATTTTCATATAAAATGCAACGATAAAAAGTTTAATTTTTTTAAAAAACTTCTTGACAAGTTTGTTTATTTATATTAAACTTTCTTTCACAAGGTCGGTTTATTATTTTTAAACTTCCTTGCACTACCTACATCTACAGAAAGGAGAACAACCTTGCTTAGCCAAACAATCAAAGGATTATTTACCTGCGACACCTGTCAATGGAACGACCAGTGTCACAGCGACTACATATGCGATTTATTCGATTCTATAGAAGAAGCGGAAATCGACAGAGAAAACCAAATTATCCAGCAAATGGAGCATCACGTATATCAAAACGCATGGGAAGAATACTGCAAGGAGGCGACCATCTAATGTTTGCACCTAAATCATATACCATATATAAACTGCCCCTAAGCCACATCGCTGCAAACGACTACCACATCACACAGACAAGGGAAGAACTGAGACCTTTCCAAATCCAGCAGCAGGACAGCAGCCTCCTTCGACTCATCCGCATCATCACCCAAACAGACGGACAGTTTAATCCCTATATCGTCTTTGTCAATATCGATAAGAAGGACAAGGAGGTCATCCGTAACATCCTCTTAAACGGATTTTCCATAAACGGCGTCCACTTCGTAGCCAGCGAACGTTCCGCCTCCATGACCAGAACCGGCATCCTGAGTTTTGTAGACCAGTCCATTGCAGAGGAACTTGAGCGTCGCATCAACATGAACATCACCTTTGATAAGACCGTACTCAGCAAATACTATGCCTACCGAGGCCTCATGCTCAGCGCCTGTCATATGCTGGAAGGCTTTCGCCCCAAGGTTATCGTGGTTCCCGACTTTTTTACCGTCATACCCAATCAGCACATCAAATACGCCTATGACGATACGGTGGAATTTGTGGACAAAGAAGGGCAAAACCGAACCTGGGTGCAGAAAAATATCGGTGAAGACTGGCGCGACATTGAAATCAACGGTTTCGATGGCTGCGGCATCCACCATCCCGCCATCTCCCGTCAGGTGGAAGAAATCCTGGGCAGCAAGACCTCTATCAGCAGCATCCTGTGGCGTTTCCCCTGGATAAAAGGTATGACCCATGAGATGGACTATGAAGGCTTTTATGCCCAGAGAGGCGTGAGCCAAATCCAAGACATCTGGGGTGTCTTTCACGACTTTTCAGAGCCCATGATCATACTGACAGAAAGCCAGTACAAGGGCTACCGCCATTTCCATACCTATGGAGATGGGCGAGACTGGCAGCTTTACTGGGAAAAATTCGAAAAATATGACCACTGTATCGGCATCGCTAAATGGAATTTTACCGCTGAAGAGGAACCGGTATACACCAGGGCCAACTATCAGATTTTGCAGGATTTGAATCTGCCCTATGAGACCTTCCGCCACCTGGCAAACTACAGCGTGGACTGGGTGGAACAGATTATTCATGGAGACACCATCTATACCTGGTGTTTTCTCGGTATGTTTGCAGACAATCATAAGCCCAAAAATGCCTACATCGCCGCCATGCTGAAAAATCCTCAGATGCTGAAGGAGCAAAGCGTAAAGACCTATCTGCTCAACCTTTTGGCCGGCTATAAGGACGAAATGAAATGCGGCAAGCTGTGGCTCAAGTCCACCTTCAAATTCGCTGTACCCGACCTGATTATGCTGATGGAACACATCGGCGGCCTTACGCCTACAGGCTGCCTTGAGAAAGACCAGTTTTATGCCCACAGCAAAGACGGCCCATACGAAGGAGAGTTTCTTATCGAGCGGAATCCCCACATCTGCCGATCAGAACATGTCGTCCTGCAGGGTACTAGAAACGAACTGATCGATACCTGGTGTTCCCATCTGGACAATGTCTGTATGCTCAACAGCAAGAGCATCACCGCCCAGCGGCTCAACGGCGCGGACTATGACGGAGACCTGGTTCTGCTCATCGATAATGAAATCATGATGGCAGGGGTAGATAGAGATGCGGCCGTGGTGCTGGACGTGGAGGATAAGGCTACCGCTCTGGCTGAGGAAAATACACCGGCAAACAGGGTTGCCCTCGTCCTTCGCACCATCAATTCCCTCATCGGCGAAACGTCCAACTGCGCCACCGGCTATCACAATAAGATGCCAAAGAGTCTGGAATCCAAGAGAAAATACGAAAGCTATGTGGATCTGCTTTCCATCATCAACGGGAAAAACATCGATCTGGCCAAGACCGGCGTCATGTATCACATTCCAAAACATATTGCAAAATATAGCAAACCCCTGCCCTACTTCATGAAGTATGCATCGGACTACTACCGCGGGCTCAACACCTTTTCTCATGCGCCCAGCAATATGAACCGGCTCTGCAAAGACCTGGAAAAATGGTCTAAGAGCCAGCGTTACACCATGGGTACAAAGGATTTTGACTATCACATTATGATTGACGATACCCTGCCCTTTGACGAGGCCATGCAGCAGGAAGTCAACGCCCTATACCTGGCCTTTTGCAAAGAAATGACCCAGCTGGCCCACGACCAGGCTGCCATTCGCAAATACGGAGACCCGTCCCTTTCCTCCTATGATGCGAAAAATTTTACCATAAACTGGAAATACTATTATGACACCTATAGGGACGCCTGTCGAAAGATTTGCAGCGACCCGCGCATCCTTGCCAATATGGCTGTCAGGGCTTGCTATGAATACTATCCGCAAAAAAGAAATACCAAATTCATGTGGCGGGTAGCGGGCGAAGGTATTGTCATGAATCTGAAACAGCAGGTTTTCCCCCTTCCCCTTCGCGACGATGAGGGGCCTTATGAATATCTGGGAAAAAGATACCGGCTGGAAACCGTGGATTTATTGGAGACCATGGAAACCACAGAAACTATGGATTAAAAGGAGGAATCACCATTGATTAACGAAAGAGTAGAAGTAAAACAGTATCTAAAAGGAAACAATTTGTCCAGACGGATTGAATACAGAATTTGCCTGCTTCTTTCCAAATGGTTCTACGAACAGGGCTGTACCACCGTGGAGGCCATCAGAACCCAGCTGATTCAGTGGGCCAAGGCCAACAATTTTTACATCACCATAGCCATGAACCCCATCGCCGCCAGGGTCATCCGCCACCACATGAAGCTGCTGGACTATGGACCCATTAAAATCAGCCATGAAGACGTCTCTATTATAAAGAAGAAATTTGACAGCCACATGGAAAGGCTCATGGCCTTGAGCCTGCTTTGCTATGGGAAAGCCTACGCCGACACCAAAGGGGAATTTAAACTTTCCACCAGTATGCTGGCCATCTGGCTTGGTATCAACAAGATTACAGCCAAAAAATATCTGGCGGCGCTGGAAGACATGGAATACATCCTACCGGTGGAAGCCTCAAATGTAAACGTCTGGTATCAAAAGGAGCCGGTAAACACTCTCAATCTATATCGCATCAATGTACCTACCCGCAACGCCGGGCCATACATATTAAAGGAAAACGACATTCATCAGCTGTATTCTGAAATATTTGAAGGGGTAGATACCAGCCGTGAAGTCTGGTACCCCATTCCTGGCTACAACGATTGGTATCAGATCAGCGACCAGCGGCGGGTGCGGGTCTGCCAGCGAACTGTGGGCGGCAGAAACTACCCCGCCAAGGTGCTGCGCCTTTCCCAGAAAGGAAACCAGTCCTTCGCCTATCTTTACGATGAAAAGGGCAAACAGCGGAAAATCAGTACCGCCAAGCTGATGGACATGGTCCGAGAGGCATAGGCAGCTTGCCCTTTTTCTCCGATGTAAATAAGGCTGTTGACACATTTTCTCTTTTTTGCAAACTGAGTCAATTTTTTTGCCTCACTTCCTTTGCAAAATCAGTGGTCACCACGTAATTTCAAGGCTCATGTTGACACATTTCTAAATCTCGCCCAGCTGAGTCAACAAAATCTGGTCAAATTGTTGACTCAGTTTCCAAAACAAAGGGAGTCGTGTCAAAATCCTACCCTTTTTCAGTTGAAAACAGGTCGAATATGGTAAAATATGGGTGAATTCATTGACCAAATTCGCTGATTTTCAAAAATGTGTCAACAGATGGGCCGCAGCCGCCTCTCTCGTCCTAAAGCCCTACCCAAGGCCCTATATGTGAAATCTAATAATGTGGCTAAAAAATACAGCCACAAAAGAACCGGCCCTCCCCCTCAAGGGGAAGGGCCTCCCTTCTCACACAATCATGATTGGAGTTTATCGTCAAATGAATCAATTATCTTTATTAAGAGGCGCCCCTTATGTGATAAACGATCACATTGCGATCAGACAACCCACTATCGGCGAAATCGTACAGTACGGAGAACAGGACTACTTGCAACTGGTATCTAACCTGACTGCAACCAGCTATGATCTCCGTTTCCAATTAGACGACATGGGTTTTCGGTACGAAGATATCGAAGATTTTACCGTGTTCTGTATGATGAGCCAAATGATGGAGAAAAAACACACATCCATCCTGTTCGGCGACTTGGATTTTTCCAAATTCACCGTAGAATACGATGACGAAAGCCAACCCTTTCTCACAGACAAGGAGCAAGCCATTGTCATCGACAAAATCATTTATGAGCTGATCGCATCCTATCTTCGGCAGATACATGGACTCAAACGCAATTTCAAAATTGCGGGAAACGAAATGGCCCGTCGCTTTTATATGCAGGAAGAAAGACGCATCCTGGAAGAAAAAATAAAAAACAATACCGAGCCATTTGGGTCCCTGTACGCCCCACTGGTTACCGCCCTGGTCAACTGCGGCGAATCCAAGTACACCTATGAGACCATATGGGATCTACAGATTTATCCCTTTATGGAAGCGATCAAGCAGACCCAAAAGCTCATAAACTACAAAAATCTGATGCTGGGGATTTACACCGGAAACGTAGATATGAAGGGCATCCCAAAAGCAGATTTAACCTGGATCGGCCAGTAACAACCCTGGCCCTTCCCTTTTCAAAATTTTTTTCATTATGGAGGAAACATAATATGGCAAAACAATTCAACATCGAAAACTTTATCATCAACAGACCTGTTAGAGCAACCCTGTTCAGCAAGGGTACCAATGAAGTCCTGTTCAGCGCCGACCAGCTGACTGACTCCAGCCTGGAATGTTCCGGCACCCAGGTATATGTAACCGACGGTATCGGCGCCAGAGTCGCTGCCTTTGACAGAGAAAAGAACGCAACCTTCACAGCTTCCAGCGCATTTATGAACCTGGGTCTGATGGCCGCACAGCTGGGCAGCGATAAGGAAGTGGCAGACGAGACTTCCAAGATCATCGCTCCGATGTTTGAGCTTATCGAAGTCAAGGATGTAACCAAGATCACCTTAAGCGAAACACCAGCCACCGAACCGAAGTACATCTACTCCACCCACACTGACAAGAGCAAGGATAAGACCTATACCTTAGGCGCTGCTGCTTCTGCCACAGAATTTGCAGTAAACGGTAAGGAAATCACTCTGCCGACAGACGCTTTCCAGCTGGGAGACATGGTTGCCGTATGGTACGAAAGAGAAACTACCCAGGCTGTTTCCATTAAGAATACTGCACAGAAGTTCTCCAAGGGCGGCAGATTCGTATTGGAAGTTCTGGGCTGCGATATCTGCGACCAGAACACGGAATACTACGCTTACCTGGTATTTGAAAACAGCAAGCTGGACAACAACGTAACCTTAAACTTCACCAACGAAGGAACTCATCAGTTCACCGTCAACGCTATGCAGGATTACTGCTCTGCTGATAACGAACTGTTCAGAATCATCGTGTGCAAATAGTCATAATATCGGTACAGTAACCATATGGACGCCACGATAAGCAGAAACGCAAATCACCGCTGTATCATCTGCGGAGCCTCCTATCACGCTTGTGATAACTGTATGCAGATCAAGACCTATACCCCATGGCGTGCTGTCTGCGACTCATGGGATCATTATCAAATCTACATGCTCCTCCGCAGTTTTCAGATGGGGCTTGAGGATACGCCTCAGATTATCTCTTCTCTGAAGAGGCTGGGAATCAGCGAAACTTCTTACCAAGACTGGCCGGAAGGAACCAAAGGGCTGCTGGATCAAATCTTCGGCTCTGCAAAACGTGACTAGCCGGTACGGTTATATTTCATCCTAAGGGGGAGCGGGTGCAGGAAACCTCCATGTTCCTCCCCACTCCCCCTTTTTTTATCTATTTTACGAGGAGGAATCTATAATGAAAGATATTATGATAGAAACGTTCATTCAGTGTCTTCCGGATATTATGACCGTCCTTATGGCTGTCGTATCCATGGTGGTACTGAAAAAAATCGTTCCCTGCATCAACGCTATCATAAACAGCGAAAATGCACAGACCTCAAAGAAACAGCTGGCCGAGGTCAAAGAGTGGATTGAAATCTTCATCTCCTCTGCCCAAAGACTTCACCTTTCAGGAAAACTGAACGCTGTGACGAAAAAAGAATACGTTATAGCAAAGATTATGGACTATGTGCAAAGCCAAAGCTATCATTTTACCCAGGAACAGCTGGAAGACATCCGAAGAGCCGCCGTATATACCCTAGAGCAGTCAGAACTCCTTCTGGATGCAGCAGGCCGACAAATGGCAGACGCTGCAGCCCCCATGCAGGACGGTTCCCTAATAGAGGAAGGCGGCCGATAACTTTATGGATGCAATTAAAATCATTGCAGAATACGCAGGTTACATTTCCACCGTCCTCGCCCTGCTCACACTGATGAGCAAAAAGATAAGAGGCATACTCATAGGCTATATCGATAAAAAGGTCAATCAAAGTAGAAAAAAAGACCAGCTGGACACCATTCATCAAATCATCTCCGAACTAAAGACAGAAATGATCGATTTAAAAGGTGAAATCAACATACAGAAAAAAATAAACGAACTGGAAAAAGACTCCATACGCTGTATTCTCCGAAACACCATCACCCATCTCTACTATAAATACTCTCAGCATGGCTCCATCCCGCCTTTAGAACGGGAAAACATCACCTACCTTTACCATGCCTACATCTCCCTGGAGGGCAACAGCTATATCACCCAATGTTATGAAGAGGTAATGAGTCTGCCAGTTGATAATAAATAGAAAACGCCCTTTTGTCCCTTTATCTCAAGGGGCGCAGTAACCAAAGTCCCAATGTGATAGTCTTGTGAACAAATTCGGCCTTTTGTTCGTATATGAGGCAAAAGGCCGAATTATAACCAGAAATGCATAACATGCAGAGGCTTTTAGTCCCTGGCTTCGGGGTATTCCCCTCGTCCAGCTTCCTCTAGTCATGATTTTACTCCGCCAGAATCATCCCAGAGGGCTATATCCCCTCCAGCATCCGGCCGCCAATCGGATATTGCTCCAAAAATTCGAAGAAACGAGCCTTTTTTTGCAAAAAGGCCGAATTTAAAAATAGTATCGCAACAGGTTATTTATTATTATGTATATTTATGCAACCCTTATCTCCACTTGACAAAATATGAAACAAGCTATCACATACAAAAACAACTATGAATATGAGGTGAAAATTTATGGACAAATTACCTGAAAAAGTAAAAGAAACCTGTAAAGAGGCCCTTCATCTGGAAGAAATCATGAAACGGCTAAAACAAGCCGCAAATGATGCAGATGCAGCCTACTCCAAGTTTCTGGATAACGCCAAGGCCAAGACCAATTCCCTAAACGCAGCCTTAACCAATACGGCCAATGCTGCCAAAAATGCAGTCAGTTCCTTAGGTTCCGGTCTATCCTCTGGCATGTCGTCAGCAGAAAAAGCCGTCAACACTCTGACAACCAAGCTAAAAGAAATTCCTAAGCTATTTTCTGCCGTTGGTTCCAATATGGCAGAAAGAAACATTAAAAACTCCGTCGGTAAAGAATGTGCCCTCTTACCGGAAGCCTAAAAACAACCGTTAGGATGCCGATGACTGTCAATCATCGGGACGAAACTCTCAAATTGCTGGAAAAGGCTAAAGCTCACTTGCCATCAGTGATAAATCTTCTTTATCACTGGTGGAGAAGAAATTCAGAAACAAAGAGTGAGATGATGTATGCTGAGATAAAAACCGCTAAAAGCGGCGCTAACCATCGAAAACAATGCCCTATCAGCAGCTAAGCCCCATTGCTTTTAGCAAGGGGAAAGTCCAACGACTGTAAGGGAGTTCGAGTCAGGCTTTATGACCAATAAGCCTGGCTTGTAATAGACAGTCTGAACTGCATGGAAACATGCAGAGGAAGGCCAAAATGCCTTCCCGCCGTAATTACAAAAATCATATATATACAATCAATCCTGGCTCCACCACTTATGACCACAGACATTGCAGGTATACTCGTGTCCTGTTTCCATAAGATCTGAAATGGAATCTCTTATGGTTTCCAGCCTGGAGCTCACATTCCCAGAGCCACAGTGAGGACATTTGACACTACTGTTTGCATAGATTTCCGCCCATATGCGCTTATCAAACTCCTCTGCCCGCTTAATGGCTGCTTCATCCAAGTCCAGAAGGCCGGCTTCACGCATGGTTTCGGCTGCAAATTTATGTACATCTCCTACTGTTGCATGTTTAATTTCACGTTTTGTATGGGTCTGATCATATAACTCGCTCCATTCAGCATAGGTTTTCCCTGAATAGATATACGCCCCCCCACATGCTTCGCAGGTATCGATTTCCTTTTTTTCATATATTGCAATTAAATACCTTGCATCATGTGCTTCCCCACAACTCCTACATACAAATAGGGCTTTTTCGCCATATTGACCAAACTTTTCTTTCGCTTCTGCTCTTTTTCTGAGGGTATCTTCATCGGGTATCAGCAGGCCAGTCTCACGCATAGTTTCGGCAGCAAATTTTTTTACATCCCCTACTGTTGCATGTTTAATTTCATATTTTGTATGGGTCTGATCATATAATTCGCTCCATTCGGCAAAGGTTTTCCCTGAATAGATATACGCCCCCCCACATTTTTCACAGGTATCGTATCCCTTCTCTTCAGATTGCCATACTAAATAACCTGCATTATTTGCTTCCCCGCAATTCCTGCATACAAAAATAGCTTTTTCATCATAGTCCTTAAACATTGCTGCACCTCCACACCTTTATATATATAGTATACCAAAATCTGTAATTACGGTCAATGAAAAGTAACAGCTGACATTCTTAGACGGAGGTCTATCAGGAGCCTTCACCAGTATCAAAAATGCCCTCTCTGGTAATCTGGGCAATGAAGGCAGAATCCTAACCAAGGAACAGGTCGGACTAATAAATCAATGGAACACAGCCGTTCGTGAGGGCGGAAAAGAGCAAACATATTTTTCAAGGATACTAGACCAGTTAGGTAAGGAGTTTGAAACCGTTTGCAACACCGCCAACCCTGCCGCCATCTCCCTCCGTGAAATCGGCAACGGCGGTATCCTCGGGGGCAACGGCCTGAAACTCCTTGGCCAATCCCTAAAACTGGTGGGTAAAGAACTTCTGGCCATGGGAGCCCAGTTTGCTGCCTTCATGCTGATTTCCGAAGGAATCGGCTGGGTCATCGGCAAAGCCGAAGAACTCTGGAATATGGTTCCTACCAAAAACCATATCAGACAATGGGCTGATGAAGCAGCCGCTAGCCTGCAGCAGACCCAGCAGGAACTCTCTACCCTGACCGATCAGCTCCAAACTCTTCAGAGCCGAATCCATGAGCTAGAATCCAAGGACACATTAACCTTAATCGAGGAGGCAGAACTGGACCGCTTAAAACAAGAGAACTTTGAACTAGAGAAAAAGGTAGCGCTTCTTCGCGAGCAGGAAAGACTAGAAAGGGAAGCATCTGCAAGCTCCAATGTGGAATCTCTCCACACCTTCGACGATTCAAAATCCTTCACCCCTGCTGACGCAAATAGCCGCGGAGATTTGAAGACCTTTTCCCTTCCCGATACCCTGAAATACTATCGAGAGCAAATCCAGTCCTTAAATGAGGCCCTTCCAACCATGACTCCTGGCAACGCAGACTATGAAAACACAGAAAAACGTCTCAAAAATATGACCAAGGAATACGATGAACTGGTAAACTCCATCCGGCAATATTCTGTGGCCGTAGAAGACGTCTCCGAGGATGAAAAAGCATATGTTAAGGCGATTAACGGTGAAATCAATCTCCACGACATCGAAAAAGGCTTCTTCAAACCGCTGGACTACATCTACGCCAATCTTTCCGATGCGGAATGGGAAGAATTCAACAACAAATTCCGTGAGATGGCTTCTACCGGAGAAATCACCTCCATAACAATCGGAAAAGCATTTGGATCCAGTTTTTCTAAAGTCAAAGACCTGATGTTAGAGCTTGGATACGCCGAAGGTGATTGGGCAGAAGGACTAGAGGCCGATGTCAAAACATTTCAGAATATAGATGGCATCATTGATGAATTAAGCCAACAGGATGGCTTCAGCTCTGTCAAGTCGAAAATAGAGGAACTTGCCTCTTCATCTGATGAAATGACAGCAGAGAATATCCTCAGTATCTTTGGCGAAGATTTTGTCGATGCACTAAATGACTCCGGCGTATCCATCAATGAGTTGATTCTATGGCTAAAGGACATGCAAAACAATGTAGATCAATTTTCCGCTGCATCACCCATAGGTGAATTCAAATCCTATGAAGAAACCCTAGGCAGCTTGACCAATGCTGTTGAAGAATTCAAAAATACAAGTGGCGATGTATCTACCTCAACCTTGGATGGAATCTCCGAAGCCTTCTCTTCACTGGGAGATGCAAAGGAATTAGATAATCTACTGGATGTTCTAGGCAATTCTTCCTCTTCTATTGACGAAGTAAAAACCGCCATGGATGCTTTAGTAGATGTTTATCTCGATCAGGAAGCTGCCTTAGGCCATTTAACAGAAGCAAACAAAGAACAATATGCCAGCCAGCTTGAACAGTTAGGTCTTTCCAATGCACAACAAATTGTAACAGAAAAACTTACAAAAAAGAAGTCAGAACTGGGAGCGGCCACAACAGAAGAAACTGCTGCGATACAGGATAACATCAATGCAGTGTCAAACCTTGGTCTTGCCTCCATTACCACGGCTCAGCAACTGGACTTTTTCGCAGCCTGTAGAAAAATAGATTCCGGTGAAAATTTTTCTAAGGTTGTTTCTGAACATGCCAATAGCTTGCTGGCCGTTGCAGTAGCAGCAGGCGCTGCTGGTACTGCCTTATCAGAATACCTGACGCTTACAGGAGAAATAACTTCTATAGAAGAGAGAATTGACAAAAATAAGGGGAGTAACCCTCATGATAAAAAGCTGCTTAAAGAAAAAAAGAAACAAGCAGCCGCCATAGAAGATAAGGCGAAGGCCTCTATGAAAGGGATTAAGGACAGCCTTTCTTCTCTCCTCCCCACCACTCCAACCGGCACCACCACTACCGGCGGCTCTACCACAAAGACCAAAAAGACCGCGGCCGAAGAGCGTAAGGACAGCTATGATGTGCGGAAGGCTAAGCTGGATTACTGGCTTGAGCTGAACAAAATTTCCTATGAGAACTACTACAACCGCCTGAAAGCCTTAGGCAAAGAGTATCTGGTCAACCAGAAAGGCAACGAAGAAGACGAAAAGGCCCACTGGAAATCCATGATTGAAGCCAGAAAGAACGCCTATCAGGCCGCCCAGGAGTCCTTGGATAAGAAGCTGGACGCTGGAACCATTTCCATCACTACCTACTACAAAAAATCCAAAGCCCTGGCAGATAAATGGCTAAAAGGCCGTAAGAGTACCGAAGAAGAGTACGCCGACGCCATCATCCAGGCCCAGGAAAAGGTGGTAACCGCATGGAACGACAATATCGCCAAGACAGAAACAATCATCAAACGCCGCAACCTTATGAACACTTGGCAGGAAGGCGGCGAAAATGAAGTCACCATGTGGAAAAAGCTGCTCAATGAGCTAAACAAAAACCAATCCGCCGGTCTCTTCAAAAACACAGAGGACTACTACGAGCTTCGCTATGAACTGATTGAAAAGATACATGAAGCCGAGAAAAAGTCCTGGGAAACCCAGCTGGATCAGATTCAAGATTCCTCTGACGCCATGAGCGACCTTATCGACCTGGTTTCCGACATGATGAAGCAAGAGCTGGAAACCCAGATAGACGGCCTTGAGCGGCAGCGAGACCTTTACGACGAAATTCTCGACACCAAGCTAAAAAGCCTTAAGGCTGATAAGGAAGCCAACGATTACGCCAAAGAGCTGGAAGCGGACACCAAAGAACTGATCGACTTACAGGCCAAGGCCGCCATTCTTTCCCTGGACGACAGCCGGGAAGGCCGAGCCCAATATGCCAAGGTCATCGAGGAAATCCGAGCAAAACAGGAGGACATCAACGCCAAACAGGACGAACACGTCTATAACGCGACGGTAGACGCTTTGGAACAGCGAAAAGAAACTTACGACAACGCCATCGAAAAGAAAATCGGCGACATCGAAGCCCTCATGGCAGAAGCCGGTCCATGGCTAGAGCGAGTCTATGAGCGTATCGAACAGACCCCACCGTCCACTTTGCTGGAACAGCTGAAAAAGTACAACTACTACCACGGCACCGGCATGGATCAAGACGTACAGAAAATCTTTGAAAGTTCTGAAAAGCTACTGACTTCCTTTAATTCCAATGTTCCAAAAATCCTGGCCTACTTAGAGAACCAGGAAAGAGAACTGAACGAAAAGATAGAAGGCAGCAGCGGTGCAACTGGCATGAGCGCCGCAGAGATGAAACAGCTCCGAAAGGACATACAGTATTCCAATACCAAAACCAATACCGATAAACAGAACGAAGCCCTCACTAGAAAGGTTAACGATGTCTTAGGCCCTGCCTGGTACGACAAGGATAAAAATGTCATCTACATGGGCCAGCAAGGCGATAAGCGAATCACCGCAGGGGCATATGACATCATTCAGGAGATGATGGCTCTTAACAATACCACAGGAATCGGCATCGAGACAAAAAAATCCCAGATGAAAGCCCTCCTGAAAAAGCTCCAGCCTCTCTACTCCTACGAAGGCGCCTATCTGGTATGGGATAAAAACAACAACGCCAGTCTTTACAAAAAAGGCGGCATGGAGGTATTTTCCAGCAGCATAACCTCTGTCTCCTCTTCTGGCAGCAAAACTTCTTCCACGAAAAAGGCCCTGAAACCTGGCGACCTGGCTTTAAAAACAGAGACGGACAGGCTCACCCGTCAGGCACAGGCCATCACCACCTTTAGCGACGCTATCCAAGGATTGCAGCCTTCCAACCTTTCCAATAGTTCCGTTATCAGTGGCGTAGGACAGATTAACCTGACCGTGGAAACCCCTATTACCATCGAAGGCAACGCCGATTCATCCACCGTCCAGCAAATCAAAGACGTTACGGATAACATTCCAAATACCACGCTGGACATGCTCCACCAGGCCATGGTCAAACGTGGCTATTCCCATCCCACAGCAGCAAATGCAATGCGAAGATCGTAAAGGAGGTGAACGTATTTGCTAAACTGTAAAAATTTTACCTTTGAAGGCCAGTCCTCTGCTGACTTCGATATTTTCCTGGGACACATTGGCGATCCTGGAACCGTGACCGACGCCCTTTACGATGCGGAGATTGTGGAAGAGCGAATTCCTTCCCAGATATCCCCTATCTTTTTTGGCCTTGACGTCAATAAGCCGGTGACCCGCCAGATGGTTCTTTGCAGCAACGACTATTTGTCCCGAGAAAAGATAGACGAAATCTTTCAATGGCTCACCTGCAGCACAGCCGGTTACGGTAAACTGACCATTGACGATGACGACGACCTGTCAGACTATGAATTTCATGTGATCTTTCAAAATCTACAGCTCATCAATTCCGGCTGGCCTATAGCCATTGCCTGCACCGTGGTCTTTGACTCCCAGTGGGCATATGTGAAAACAACTCCTCGCTCTTTTCAGGTGCGAGACGGCAAAATTCTAAGTTCCACCGGTCTGCAAACGGATACGGTCCTTGTGGACAACGAGAGTTCCTATCTGGGATATATCTATCCTAAGCTGACTTTGCAAATAGAGCCAGGGGTAACCGATTTTGCCATCATCAACCAAACCGATGACCAGCGAAAGCTGACCTTTCATTTTCCCGAGATTTTTACGCCGGATGACGGCAGTGGCAAGCTCATCATCACCGTGGACAACAGGACAAAACTGATGACCTCAAACGCTTCTGACGTGAATCCTTACCGGTGTCTTGCTGACAACAACGGATATTACCATTTCTTTCGATTATGCAGAGGTAAAAACCGACTGTCCTTTACCGGCAGCGGCGTCCTAACCATAGCATATAACGCTTTGAAAGGAGTTGGTCTGTAAATGATTCTCGCTTTAAAAAGTATCAGGCAGGATGCCTATGGGAAAGCAGAATATCCGCCCCTTTTCCTGAAAACCCTGGCCAACGAGCCCATCTGCCCCATAAACTGCTATGGCTTTGAGGCGGAGTTTCGCTACAACGATATTTCCGAAATCCGCTTTACTGTGGCCAGCATGATTGAGGAGGACGGTCAGTTGGTTCCAAACCCTTGCTTTGATGAAATCAAGGGGATGCGGCTCATCGATATGGGTCCTTATGGCATGTTCGTGCTGATAAATCCTCAGAAAACCAGCGACGGCCCTCGGGAAATCAAAAACTGCACCGCATATTCTGATGAATATCGGCTCAACTACGTTCAGGCCCCTGTCTTTGACGACGAAACCCTGATGCTCTATAACCCGGTCCCTCTAGGCGAAACTGACGCTGGTTCCAACGACCTGATGCATATGGTCCTGGAAAAATGCCCCGACTGGTCCATCGCCTATGTGGCCCCTACCCTATCCTCCCGCTACCGTACATTTTCCTCAGCCAACGAATCCGTCTATTCCTTCCTGATGAACACGGTACAGGAGTCCTATAACTGCATCATTACCTTTGACAGCCGAAAGAAAGAAATCTACATTCACGACGCGGCCATGGCCGCCCCACAGTCCGATGTATTTCTGGACAAGGCCAATCTGGTCACATCTTTAGACATTGAGGAAAAAAGCGATGAAATCGTCACTGTCCTTTCCGTCTATGGAGATTCGGACACGTCCATCCAGCCGGTCAATGTGCTGGCCAGCGACAAAATCTATAACCTGGACTATTTTATCGGTGTGGGCGATATTCCCAAAGACCTGGGTCTCAAATGGAAATCCTGGTCCCACCAATGCCGCATCTATCAAAAGATATTCAGCGATTTGTATTCCAAGTTTTATCATGACCAATCCATCTATCAGACCAATCTAACCAAAAAATCTGTTTTGGAGGGGGAACTGACAACCCTGAAAGATGAGCTTGACGCTCACATTATTGACGCGTTAAATGATGGCGATGTGGATAAGACATCGGTTTATGAGGATTTGGAAGAAATAAAGCAACAGATAGAGGCAGAAATCACTGCCAAAGAAGGCGAAATTACGGCTATGGAAAGCCAGCTGGAGGCTTTAAAGTCCAACGTGGATACAGATTTGTCCTCCATGAAGGAAATCACCAGGCTTTGCGCCTTCCAAAACTATTTTACACCGGAGGAACTTGCCGTCCTGCGCCAGTTCTTTAAGGAGGATTCCATCAGTGACAGTACCTATGCCATCCCCAATCTGTCGGACAGACCATTGGCGGCAAAGAAAATCACTGCAGACAGTCCTATCTCCGTGTCCATCGACTATGCCAACCTCTATGAGGCCAGCGAATACAGCGATTTGACTACAGAGGAGTGGTCGGCTCTGGATATTCCTCCTGACCAAAAGGCTGAACTTCGCCAGATTACAGATAATCTCCACACATCCTATCTGGGCCAGAAATTCTACAGGATTCACTCCGGCCGCTGCGCTGTAAATGGCGGAAAGGATTTTGACCTGAAAGGCTCTCTGGTCTCTTCCTCCCTCTCCCACTCTAAGACGCCAAACAGCGACGGTTCCTACGACGGAATGGTCAGCTTTACCATCAATGAACCGGTGGTGAACGGCGATGCCATTTCCTATACCAACGCCCTCTTAGTGGCATCCTGCAAAATCCAGGGTCTCTCTTGTGTGACTAGTCCTGACCCTGGGTCAGCCGATTCCATGACTTTTGAAATGGTGGACGGCATCCTCACTCTCACAGCGGACAGCTCCATTCAGCAGCGCATGTATCTCCTTCAAGATTTATATGATTATGGCGTTACTTGCCTGGAAAATCTGGCTTATCCGGCTTACGAGTTTCGCATGGATGCGTCTAACTTTCTCTTTGCGCCGGAGTACCGACAGTTTCACGATACCTTTGCCCTAGGCCACACCGCCTATTTGGAATATGCCCAGGACTTTTACCTTCGCCCTATCATGACGGGCATCAAAATTCAGTACGATAACTGGCCGTCTCTGGAACTGGTATTTTCCAACAGATACCGGTCAAACGACCCGGATTTCAAGCTGGCGGATACCATCGGCAAAGCGGCAAAAACTGCCGCCAGTCTGGATGCAAGCAAATTCCGCTACACCGACTTTCAATATTCAGGTGTGAAAAACGATGTGGAGGAGCTGATGAGCGGTGTGCTGGACGTGGCAAAAAAGTCCATCATCAATTCCGCCGGTCAGGATGTTCTAATCGACGCCCAGGGGATTCATCTGCGAAAGTATGATCAGACCAGCGGCAGCTTTGATCCAGGCGAAATACGGCTAATCAACAATCAGATCGTCTTCACCAACGATGGCTGGGACACAGCCAGTCTGGCCATCGGCAAGCTGAAAACCCCTGACAATAGCTCTACCATGGGTATCGTGGGCCAGAGCATCATCGGCGAAATCCTCATCGGTAACAAGCTGGTGATCGAAGCTACCGGCAAGGATGATTTTACTGGAGATACTGTCGTAAGGCACTTTAGAGTCGATTCCAAGGGCGCGTCCCTGGCCAACGCATCCCTGGCCATCCAGGGTACCGACGGAGGTCAGATTCTGCTAGATCCCAATTATGGTATCCTGGCAGGTAGCGGCGGACTGTTCACCTTGGGCGAGTCAGGCTACACCCCTAATTTCATTGGTGAAGGCGGCAAGATCATTTGTGACGAAGAAGCCGAAGCGTACAACGTCATTCTTCCTAAAAATTCCTCTTTCTACTTTGATATTGCCAGCGGTTCCCTTGCGTTCAGAGGCGACGTCTATGCTAAAAACGGGTACTTTGGAGGACATGTAAAGGCAACTTCCCTGGACTGCACCAATGCAACCGTCACAGGGCTGGTAGTCGGAAACAACGTGCATATGGGACCAAATGCAGTGATTAGTTGGGACAATCTTCCGGGAAGCGTAGCTAGTATCTCTGATATTACAAGAATTACACAAAATAATATTACTACTGGCGATCTTCTGATCTCCGGATATCTCTATGATCTAGGCCTCTCCACGGAAGAAAGAAAAAAATATTACGACAAACAAAATTCAAAAAAACAGATTATTTTAGGTATCAATACCTATAATAATCTGCAAGTTGGTTCACCAAACGGTATCTATGGCTCCACAAACATTTACGCAAAAGAAAATATCTATATGCTACCTGGTGGTGAATCACTTGGTGATGGAAAGGATTCAGACGATCCTAACTACTATAATACTGGCTGGGTTGTTTGCGTTCGAGGCACCAACTCTGCTAAATACGGGCGCGGTGTCGCAATCCACGGAAAGTTAACAGTCAATGGCAGCAATGTCCTCACTGATGCAGCTTTAAAAAATGTAACCGCTAAATTCGGATAGGAGGTGTAAAGTATGGCAACTTTGACATATTCTTCAGTAACATACAATTCTGTAAGACTGACTTCAAGCGGAGCTGGGACCCCTACAAAAACACGTTATTGGTATTTCACTGTTTCACCAGGCAATATCGAGACTAACACATCAAATATGAGCACTAGTGGTTCTGTCAATATCAACGGATTACAACCTGGTACAACATATACTGCACAATGTAGATATGGCACAAGTCTTACTGAATTAGAAGAGTGGGCGGAAGATGGCACTGCGGGTAAAACTTATTATGGTGGTACTTGTACTTTTACAACTCCCTCCTATGTAAATCCTGAGATTTATACATGTAATCCTTCATCAACTCTGACATCAATTAAAGTTCCAATAACATTAACATATACTCGTGACTATGCACGCAAAGTGGTATGTGTGATAGCAGATGCGGATGGTAATAATAGTAAAAAATCTACTGAAACGATTGCGGCTAATGCTAATGGAAGAGCCTTGACGGCTAATTTTACATTTGAAGGTCTCTCCCCTAGCACAAAATATAAGCTTAATTTTGCGATTTACGATCCAGCCAATGGAAGAACTTGGAGCAACTACTTTGATGTATCAACCAAGGAAGCATTTTCTTTGTCCATAAGTACATCTGCATCTCCCCAAATTGGTAATTCTAAAAGGGATGTAACTATTTACGCAACAATCGATAAGACATATGACTTTCCAATACCTATATGGTTCTATATCTTAGAGAAAGGTACCACTAATTGGAGACAAATGGAAGAAACAATCGAGGCAGGTCAAACATCATGCAAGGGAAAATTTGAAGTAGACATATCACCTGCTACAACATACTATTGCCGCATTGAAGATAGAATATTAGGTAAAAAAGCTCCAGCTACTACAAATCCCGATGGCACTGCCGGATACATAAAACGTAGAACAAAAAACGAATTCTCATGGACGAATTGGGGAATGGATGTAGCATCAGGCACACCGTTTTATATCAATCCCGCTGCATGGAACGAATATACAAGTCAGCTATCAGCCAAGGCGAATTATTATGATATATCATATGATCCCGCTACCATTAAAGCTGGCGATATTTTGACCGCCGAAAAGTATAACAATATAGCAGCTACAATTCGTAAAATGGTAAATGGCAAAAAAGGGGATTGTATCACGCCGGTTTATAATGTGAAAACGGGTGATCCTGTAACCGCCTACTGCATAAATATTTTGGCAACATGCCTAAACGAATGATAAAAGGAGTCCAATACAATGAAAAACTTAGAAAGTTTAGTAAACATTTTTAACACATTATGTCAGGTTCAGGTCAGCGGCTACCAGAACGTGAGCCTGCTGGCCGGCTGTATGCAGACATTAAAGAATGTCATCGAAGAAATGAGCAGCCAGGAGGAGTCACAGGCTTACCCCGCCGATTCCAATTAACAGGCGCATACCGATAGTGTAAAATTCCTTCAAATTATAGGAAACATACACTATCTCCGCTGTATCAACCCTTTCTTTTGACTTGCAGTCTCCCCTATCGTGTATAGACTTTTCCTAAACGTCTTCCAATACACAGTAGTTCCCAAAAAACCGTGTAAGATTTACGATTGCTTTGCAAAACATACACGTTTAGGCGAAATTCATCGCCGTGAAACAATGTTTTCCTGGGAAAATGTGTATTTTCCAAAGAAAAAGTCAATTTCATACACGGTCATGGGCGGAGGCTGCATTTTATTTTACAACTTACAACTTATAACTTTCACTAGGAGGTGGCAATTATGACCAGAGGCAGTACCCCTACCATCAAGCTGATTACAGAAAAAAACTGGACAGGCTGGGACGTTTGGGTGACCCTCGAGGAAGGAAATACGGAACTGACCTTCCGCGACGACAGAATTCTATTAGATGAAAGCGGCTGCAATGTCTATGTCCGCCTGACCCAGGAAGAAACGTTGAAATTCCAGCGTTCTGCCAAAGTACAGGTCAAAGGCGAAAAAGACGGCATCGTAGAAGCGACACTCATCGGCAAAATCAAAGTATATCCAATCTTAAACGAGGAGGTGATGTGATGGCTGACAGAATCGGAATGACCGTCCTTTACGACGAAGAAATCAACCTCAGCAGCGAAACCGCTTTGCGCGGTGAAAAAGGCGAAAAAGGAGATAAAGGCGCTGTCTTTATCCCCAACGTAAATGATGCCGGCGACATCAGCTGGTCCAATGAGGACGGATTGGAAAATCCCCCTACTGTAAACATCCGAGGGCCACAGGGTATTCAAGGCCCTAAGGGCGATACAGGAGAACAAGGGCCCCAGGGCGAACAAGGCATCCAAGGTATTCAAGGCCCTAAAGGCGACCAGGGTATCCAGGGAATCCAAGGCGACCCGTTTACCTATGAGGATTTTACAGCGGAACAGCTGGAAGGCCTTCGCGGCCCACAGGGTATTCAGGGTCCTAAAGGCGATACAGGAGAACAAGGCCCTCAGGGCGACCAAGGCATCCAGGGTATTCAAGGCCCTAAAGGAGACCAGGGTATCCAAGGAATCCAAGG
>JAAWDM010000029.1 GCA_022793795.1 Bacillota bacterium | reverse complement strand
TATAATAAAACAGGAGAAATAAGGGGACAGAAATGACATCTCAGGTAAGCACACAGGGATTCTGTCTCACATTTTCCACTATATCGCCCAACTCATGAGGAGACCCAGCCCAAACGTGGTCTCCTCGCTCCATTTTTTGACCGAGTAGGACCCCAAATAGAACCATACGCGGAGGAAAGACTTGTGGTTCGATGAATTGAAAAAAAGATAGCAAACAGCAGGAGGAAGCCATTCAGACGCAAGGAAGGGCAAGCGCCAGGCAGCAATCACTGTTGGAATAGAGAGTAGGATAGAAGGCATGAAAATCAACCATTGTCCTGATTTCTCTTGCTGGAAACTTGCAAATTATACAGTTATCTGTTAGACTATTCAGAAGGAGTTAGGAGGAGATATTTTGGATAAAGTTTCAATTTATGAGCAATCGGTGGGGACCAAAAACATCTTAAGATTTACCCTGCCCACCATGATTCTCATGATATTTACATCCATGTACACGGTGGTGGATGGAATTGTTATTTCTAATTATGTAGGAAGTCTGGGCCTTTCTGCTATCAATATTGTCTATCCGTTACAAAACGTATGTATGGCTTTGGGGTTTATGTTCGCCACAGGAAGCAATGCGATTATTGCAAAAAAGCTGGGTGAGGGAAAATCCCAAGAGGCCAATCAGTTTATGAGTCTGGTGACCTTGGTTACCATGGTTGCCTTGGCAGTGATCGCTGTGGTATTTATCTGGTGGGATGAAGAACTTTACCGGCTTTTAGGTGCGGATGACGTACTGATGCCTTACTGTGTGGACTATGGTATCATTGTGATTCCAGGCGGTATCTTTATGGCATTGCAGGTCTTGTTTCAAAACTATCTCGTAACAGCCGACAGACCTAGACTGGGGTTGGTATTGACTGTGGGTGCAGGAGTGCTGAATATCGTACTGGATATTGTTTTAGTCGGACCCTTTCAGATGGAGGTTGCGGGAGCGGCTATAGCTTCTGTATTGGGACAGGTACTGGCAAGCCTGCTTCCGCTGGTAGTTTTGTTTGACAAAAAACAGCTGATTCATTTCGAAAACCCTTCTTGGAATCTCAGGGACTTGTTGTTTAGTATGGTCAATGGTTCTTCGGAAATGGTATCCAATTTGGCCAGCGCAGTAACTACAACTTTGTTTAATTTGCAGATGATGGCTTTGGTGGGAGAGAAGGGTGTGGCTGCCATTAGCGCCATTTTATATTTGAATTTCATATTTGCGGCTATCTTTTTAGGTTTTACTTCTGGGCTCATGCCGGTCATTAGCTATAATTACGGTGCGGAAAATCGAGAAAATTTGAAAAAGCTATTTTTAATTGCCATTAAAGTTGTAGCAGTCTTTTCTGTGGTAATGTTTGGGCTTTCGGAAGTTTTCAATGAGACGCTGGTTATGATTTTTGCATCCCAGGATTCAGAATTGAAGGAGCTTATGGTTAGCGGTTTCCGAATTATCGCGGTCAGTTTTTTATTTATCGGTATCAGCATCTTTGCATCGGGCTTTTTTACGGCGTTGAACAATGGAAAAATTTCGGCATTGATTTCTCTTATGCGGACTTTCTTGCTGCAGGTAGCAGCGCTGGTGCTGCTACCTGCCTTCTTGGAACTTAACGGCGTGTGGTTGGCCCTTCCCGTGGCGGAAATCATCGCTGCAGTTCTTTCCATTTCGCTTTTGATTCGCTATCGAAAAACCTACCATTATTAAGAATGAATGAAAAAGGGGTTGTCCCGCAGTTGATTTTGATCAAGTCCAGGGTAGAAGGCACAAAGGTAGGTCTTGTTGACACATTCTTTGAAATTAGAAGATTTGGTCAAAAAATCCACCATATTTTATTATTTATAAGCCTTTTTTAAAGGATATACATGAAAATTTTGACACGACTCCCTTTGTTTTGTAAACTGAGTCAACGTTTTCAGCCAGTTTTGTTGACTTATCGGGCTGAAATCAGCAAATGTGTCAACATCGTACTGTAAATAGATCGAAAATCATCTGTTTTGCAAAGGGAGTAAGGCCTATTTATTGACACACAACCTCAAAAATGAGAAATGTGTCAACACAGAGAAGTTGTACCAAGGAGCCGTCGCCCTAACCGTTATTTTCTGTTAATGCGACGACTTTTTTTATTGGGCAACGACCAAAGCATAGGATTGGTTTTAGTGGTGACATCCGCCGCCGCATCCACCTTCGTGATTGTGGCCTTCGTGTCTGTGACATCCGCCCTCATGACCTTCGTGATCCCCATGACCGTGGTGGTTGCAATTTGCTTCGGTGGTGATGGAAAGATTACCTGCCAGATAGGCGTCAACAGCTTGGTCTGCGTCGCCGGATACACCTGCATAGACCTCTATGCCAGCCTGCTCTAAGGCCATTTTAGCGCCGCCGCCCATGCCTCCACAGATGAGAGTGCAGACGCCCTGCTCCATCAGATAACCAGCCAGAGCGCCGTGGCCGTTTCCATCGGTACCGATGACTTTGCTGGATACTACGGCTCCTTCTTCAATCTCGTAAATTTTAAAGGCTTCTGTACGGCCAAAGTGTTGAAATATCTGACCGTTTTCATAGGTAATTGCAATTTTCATAATGTTTCATCCTCCTTATTTGTTGATGACACAGGCAAAATAGCCGATTCCTGTCTGCAATGGGAGCAACTGCATCCTCGGCGGCGGCCCTGACAGAAATAGTAATTGCCGCCTTCAATGCGAAGCTCCAGGCCATGGCAAAGTGCAGCGGCCAGTTTCTTTCGGGCGCTTACATAGATGGCTTGGACCGTGGTTCTAGCCACGCCCATGCTGGCGGCGCACTCCTCCTGATTTTGCTCCAAAAGATCAATGAGCCTGATGGTTTCATATTCGTCCAGGGTTAGATAGATGACGGACGATGGCTCTGTTTCACCTTTGGGTGAAAAGCAGAGGGCAGCGGGCATGGCGCAGATGCGTCGTTTTTTGCAAGGTCTGGACATGGATAGCGCTCCTTTTCTGACTTATGTCATTAACTTTTGACCATAGTATAGCGCTGTTTCTGACATATGTCAAGTAAATCGAAAGAAAATAGGTTGCTAATTTTTGATATAAAGAATATGATATTATTATAATCACATGCCAAATAACTACAATATGTATATGCGGAGGGGAGCATTATGGCAGAACAAGTTTTAATTCAATTTAGAGCAGACAAAGCGCTAAAACAAGAAGTGGCTGAAATATATGAGAGACTGGGAATGGATTTGCCTACGGCATTTCGTATGTTTATGACGAAAAGTAAAATGGTAAGAGGACTTCCTTTTGAAGCAACACTCCCTGAAGAGATGATAACAATAATTGAAGAAGCGGGAGAAGGCTAATTTATGGAGAAATGGGATCTATATACAAAGTACAGGGAAAAGACTGGGAAAGAGCATCTTCGGGGAGAACGGATTCCGGAAGGCTTCTATCATTTGGTAGTACATGTGTGGATACGCAACTCCAAGGGAGAATACCTTATGGCCCAGCGTGCTGCCAACAGGCCGACATTTCCGCTTATGTGGGAATGTGCAGGAGGTTCCGTTCTAATGGGAGAAAGCAGTATAGATGGAGCGCTTAGAGAAGTAAAGGAAGAAGTAGGACTGGATTTGGAGCAAAAAGCTGGCAAACTGGTTTTTTCTAAAATACGTAATAGCGATATTATGGATGTGTGGCTTTTTAACTATGATGGAGAATTACAGTTGGAAGCTGCTGAGCCGGATTACCATTAGATAATTCAAACTGCAATGTTGCCATATTCTATTCTTACAGAACCATGAGCCAACGTTTTATATCTATTTTGTTGGCTGCTCGCAAAGAAATTTAGAAATTGTACAACAAGCTATCAAAAAAGGCCGGTTTTGAAACGGAAAAATGTAAACAAATCCCAGATTTGTTGGCTGATTAGGCCCTGACTCCTAAAATGTACAACATCCATGAAATCGTCAATCCTAGAATTTAAGGAATGTGTCAACCGCCCACCCATAGAATCGCCACCGCCTCAATGCTGCGTGTGGTTTTATCAATCCAGGGTACATATATTATATAATGGGAGAATAATAAAGGAGGAAAACTTATGGCAGTCAGACTGAATGAGGATAAGGAAATCGTAGTGCGGGTGAAAGAAGGATTAAAGCAAACCGGTGGATATTGTCCATGCAGGGTCATGAGAACCGAGGAAAATAAATGCATCTGTCAGGAGTTTAAGGAGCAAATGGCAGATCCAGAGTTTGAAGGCTATTGTTATTGTGGGCTTTATTACAAGAGTAGAGATATAATAGATTAAAATAAACGAAAAAATTTTATTGTATTACGATAAAAATATATTGACATAACTGGCGATAGGTCGTATAATACACTTGAAAAGAGGTATGGAAGGAGTGGAACTATATGACACAGAAAAAATTTGCCAGATTGTTAAAGTTGATTGCAGTGGGGCTTGGGATTATCGGCGCAGTGGTATATTTCTTTGTACTGCCGTCTATCGGTAGAGATTGGGCATCGGAGGAAGGATTCGGCGGATTTTTCTGGCCATGGCTTTTGTTTTTGTGGGGAACCGGTATTCCTTGCTTTGCTGCGCTTTTTGAATTCTGGGGTATTTGCACCCAGATCAATGCAGATAATTCCTTCTGCGAGGAAAATGCGATTAAACTAAAGACGATTTCGCTGCTGATTTTAGGAGATGTGGCGTATTTTTTTGCAGGAAATGTTATTTTTATGACGCTCAGCATGAATCATCCTGGGATTTTTTTGGCATCTTTAGCCATCGATGTAATCGGCGCAGCTATTGGTATTGCAGCGGCGGCCTTGTCCCATTTGGTATATAAGGCGGCGGCTCTCAAATCAGAGAATGATTTGACCATTTAATCATGAGGCTATACGATATATAATAGAAGGTGCGAGGTGAAGGATGATTATCATCAATATCGATGTAATGCTGGCCAAACGGAAAATGCGGGTTACGGAACTGGCAGATAAGGTGGGGATTACCATGGCTAATATTTCCATCTTAAAGAACGGAAAAGCCAAGGCCATACGAATTGAAACCCTGGATAAAATTTGTCAAGCCTTGGACTGCCAGCCGGGAGATATTTTGGAGTGGCAGCCGGATAGGGCAGAATCGGCAGAACAGCTGGGCGAAAGTGACAGTACACAGTAAAAACGTCAAAATATTAACGTTAATTTAGCGACAAATTAACGAGAAGTATATACTTCTTAGCGATTTCTTGACACATCTTATCCTTTTTTGTTATAATAAACTTCAGTTGATGAGTCATATTTGGGCTCCATGGCTGAAGTTTTTGTTTTGCGAATGAATCGCATAGCTGCGTAAATAAGGAGGAAACCATTGATGCGAAGGAGACAGAAGCAGAAGTTGTCTCAATCTCTCGGTTTAGCCCTTGGGCTGTTTCTAGTTTGGATATTGCTTTCCGGAAAGTTTGAGATAAAGTTTCTGCTCATTGGATTTTTCTCTTCCCTCGCCATTTCTTATGTTTGTCTCCCCTTTTTAACTATTAAAAAGACGGGAAGCGACAAAGCGTTCTTTGTATTTGGCGTAAATTATTTTAAATTCTTTTTTTATTGTATTTGGCTTCTTAAAGAAATTTTCAAGGCAGCCTTGGACGTGACAAAAGAAATTCTAAAGATTCATATGGATTACGAACCGCGTATCGTATTTTTTTCTATGCCCTTCGAAAACCCCATGGCCAGCGTGGTATTAGCAAACTCTATTATTCTCACACCAGGAACCATTACCCTAGATGTGACCGACGAGGGTATCTTTGAGGTACATGCATTATCCAAAGGCGCGGCAGAGGATATGCTCAGCGGAGCAATGGCGAGGCGTGTGGCTGACTTATTCGGAGAAACCTGCATGTTTGTGCCGCTGCCAGAGAGAGAATATTTGATTACGGCTAAGGAGGTGCCTCGATGATAAAGGGCTTTTTTATCGCTTATTTGGTCATTGCAATTTTGGTCACCTTGGCTGCGCTGGTGATCCTGTTTCGAAGAGGCGGCGTTTACGGACGATTCGTTGGAATTTTAGTCATGTGCACCAATGTGATTCTGATTTTGGTTCTCATTGGTTTCATTGACGGAAGGCGAGATATGTATGTGGATATTTCCATCTCCTATGCGATTTTAGGGTTTATCAGCTCTGTTATCGTTGCAAAATTTTTGGGGACAAGCGAAAAATCAAAAACAGAATCATGGAAAGAGAAGGAGGAACATGGGAATTAGAGTCATTTTGGCAATGTTTTTTTTAGGAATCGGCCTATTCTTTTTTTTCGTGACCACAATCGGCGTTTTTAGAATGAAGGATTTTTATTCACAGCTTCATGCAGCAGGCGTCAGTGAGACAGTGGGGCTCATACTTTCCAGTGTAGGTCTGTTTATTTACGAAGGCTTTACATGGACAGGGCTTAAAATATTCATGGTATTTTTGGCTGTGTTTCTAGCAAGTCCTATTGGAACCCACATTATCGCCAAAGCAGCTTATAAGAATGGGGATCCAAAGGATCAAGGCCCATCAAGAGAGGGGGAGCGATAATATGCCGGTTGTACTTTTAGAAGGGCTGCTTCTCATGGCCATGATTGCCATCGCTGTGGCCATTATCTTTGGCAGAAGTTTGCTTGCTTGTGTCATCATCTATTGCGGCTTCAGCCTCATCGCCATGCTGCTCTACACTGTAGTAGGCGCTGCCGATGTGGCGTTTACAGAAGCCATTATCGGAACTGTTTCTACAGTATATTTTGTCATTGCCATCAAGTCCATAGGCGATAAGAAGGGCGGGACCAGAAGATGAAATATAAAAAGGGACGCAAAAGAGCAGCCTTTGGGCTGATGCTTACTATTGTTTTGACGGCTATGGCTGGGCTAAAGGTAGGCAGTTTCCTGCCCATAGTGGGCGACCACAATTCGCCGGCTAATTCCTATGTGGCCAATTACTATATCATTCACGCCTTAGAAGATACCAATTCACCCAATATCGTCACTGCAGTGCTGGCCGATTACAGAGGCTTCGATACCCTGTTTGAGACCTGCGTGCTATTTCTGGCTGGCCTGGTGGTGATGACCATTTTGCCGCCACAGATTTCACCAGAGCAAAGGAAGAGACTGGTGAAGGTGGACAACCACAGTTTCGGCGGGACTGTCCTTGATTCCTCTTTTCGACTGGTGGTGCCTGTCATTATGATTTATGGTATCTATGTGCTGTTTCACGGAGAGGTTAGCCTGGGCGGTGGCTTTCAGGCCGGTGCATTGCTGGCCTGTGCTTATCTGCTGGATCGGATTATCCCCAGCTTTGACAATCGGCTCGGCGTGCTTTGGGAAGAAAAAGCAGTGGTGCTGGCAGGTATCGGAACCTTTTTCTACGCCTTTACAGGTATGTTGCCTATGTTTTGCGGCGGCAAATTCCTGGAATTCGGCAAACTGCCCTTTGGGATTTTCCTGCGCGAGGGGACGGTTCAGCTTCACTCTGCAGGGATTCTTATGGTGGAATTGGGAGTGACCCTTTGCGTCATGGCGATTATCATTAGCATATTAGAAGTGGTGCTGGAGCGAACGGATTTTGAAGAATGGAGGAAATCGGAATGAATGGCTTTATGGAAATGGCCAATGTGGCCCTAGAAAGAATTGAATTTTTTCTCATGGATCGGGGCATCTACATGTTGACCTTCATTCTGTTTGCTGTGGGAATTTACGGCATGGTGGTTTGCGGCAACTACATGAAAAAGCTCATGTGCATGAATGTGATGCAGGTGTCCATCATCTTTTTCTTTCTCACCTTTGGACAAAAAGAAGGGGGAACCCTGCCTGTTACCATTGCCCAGCTATTTTCAGCGGAGGACTATATCAACCCCCTGCCTCATGCCCTGATGCTGACGGCCATTGTGGTCAGTCTGGGGATTACCGGCGTGGGCCTGGCCCTTTTAATGAAGATAAAAGAACTCTATGGCACCATTGAAGAAGAGAATATTACAGGAAAAGGGGGCGGCCTATGAGTTGGTTTGGTTTTTTAGAGGCCCATGCGCCTCTTTTGGTCATTCTCTTTCCCCTTTGCGGCGGGCTTTTGTGCCCATTTCTGAGCAAAATCCATGGTACCTGGGGAAAACGTGTGGTTATGGTCTGTCTCTTTCTGTCAGTGGTCCTTAGCATCTGGCAGCTGGTTTTGGTCCATGAACAGGGAGTTCTTCATTACTGGCTGGGAAACTGGAGGCCGCCTTATGGCATTGAGCTTGCTATAGATGGGGTAAACGGTCTGGTGGTGGCGCTGGTTAGTGTCATTTCTTGGCTGACAGCCCTTTACAGCAGCCCTTTTGAAGTGGTCAGCAAAGGCTCAAAAGGCTGGGTACGCACAGCAGGCTACTATTCCATATTGGCCTTTTTATCCGTAGGGCTTTTAGGTATGGCCTCTGCTGGCGATGCCTTTAACCTCTATGTGTTTATGGAAATCACCGCTCTTTCCGGCTACGGACTCATCGCCATAGGGGAGGAGAAGGGACCCATTGCAGCCTTTCGCTATCTGCTTACCGGCACCATCGGCGCTTCCATGTATCTGCTGGGAGTGGGATTTTTGTATGCGGCCACCGGCACTTTGAATATGACCGATTTATCCATTAGACTGGAAACATTGGGGGACAGTCCTCTGGTGATTTTGGCGGCAGCCTGTTTGGTGGTGGGCTTTGGCATTAAGATGGCCCTGTTTCCTCTTCACGGCTGGCAGCCGGCGGCCCATTCCTATGCCCATCCGGCCGCCGACCCGATGATTGCAGGGATTATGATTAAGGTGCCGGCTTATGGTATGCTTCGCTTTTTCTTCTATATCTTTTATGAAAACAGCCCTGTCATGGAATTGTTTTTTCAAGCCATTGGCATTATGGGAGCCCTTGGAATTCTCTTTGGATCGCTGAAAGCATTGAGATACTCCGCCTATAACAAGATTTTGGCCTATTCCAGTATTGGGCAGGTGGGCTATATCGCCATGGGCTTTGCCATCGGCAATATCTATGGTTTGATGGGTGCTGTACTCCATATTTTGAGCCATGCCTTTATGAAAACTGGACTTTTTTATACCTCCGGCGCATTGAAATATAAGTATGGCATCCACGAAATCACTTCCTTTGGTCAGATATACAAGGATATGCCCACTACTGCCACAGCCATGGTGGTCTGCGCCTTATCCATGGTTGGACTTCCGCCCTTTGCAGGATTTTTCAGCAAGTGGTATTTGGCCATGGGAGCCATTGAAAACGGTCAGTATCTTTATGTGGCCATATTGATTCTCAGCAGCCTTCTTAGCGCCATTTACTTTTTCCGCATCTTTGAAGAACTGTTTATGGGGAAAAGGATAGAAGAAAGGAAAAAGGACGGCCCATTGCCTTGGCAGATGCTCCTTCCTCTAGGCGCTGTGGCTGCGGCTGTCATTGGGCTGGGGCTGGGAAATTCCAGCCTGGTATCGGAACTTTTAAAGCCGACTTTGTTGGAGGTGTTTCTCGTATGATGATAGATAGTATGAGACCAATGGCCGCCCTGGCAATTCCCATGGCGGCGGCATTGCTGATTCTCCTCTTTGGAAATAAAATTAAGCCCAATTTGCGGGAAGCCATCACCATGGCCGCAGCAATCCTTATGGCGGCCACCGTCTTTTCCATGGCCCAGGAGGTAACATCAGGAAAGGAATTGATTGGTGTTTTATTGCCCATTGCCGACGGCATCGATTTGAAACTGAAGGTTGACAGTGCGGGCATGATCTTCGCCTCCATTGCCAGCGGTCTTTGGATTTTGACTTCCGTCTATTCCATTGGCTATATGCGGGGACATGAGGAAAAGAATCAGACCGGCTATTTTGCAGCCTTTGCCATGTGTCTGGCTTCGGCGGCAGGAATCGCTTTCGCGGCCAATTTGCTGACCTTTTTCATATTTTACGAGATGCTGACCATCGCCACCTATCCCCTGGTGGTTCATCACCGAGATGAGAAGGCCAAAAAGGCTGGCAGAAAATATTTGGCCTATACCTTAATCAGCGGTCAACTGTTTTTCGCTGCGATTGTATTCGTCTATGTAAAATACGGCGTCTGTGAATTTGTAGCTGGCGGCTTTATGATGCCGGAAGCCATGGAGAAACCGGTAATGTGTCTGCTGTTTCTCCTCATGATTTTGGGAGGCGCAGTGAAGGCCGGTGTCATGCCTCTTCATGGATGGCTACCTTCGGCCATGGTAGCGCCTACGCCGGTCAGCGCCTTGCTTCATGCAGTAGCGGTGGTCAAGGCAGGGGTATTCTGCGTGTTTAGGGTGGTTTGCTATGTCTTTGGGCCGGAAAGCGCAGCTTGGTGCGGTGGAGCCGGCATTTTATCTTGGTTTGCAGCCATCACCATTGTACTTTCATCTCTGATTGCCTTGCAGCAGGACAATCTGAAAGCGCGGTTGGCCTATTCAACGGTGGGACAGTTATCTTATATCGTATTGGGCATCAGTCTCCTTTCGGCCTACAGCATTACCGGCGCACTGTTTCACATGGTGGCCCATGCTTTTTTGAAAATCACCCTGTTTATGTGTGCGGGAGCCATCTTTGTACGGCTTCATCTGTCGGAAATCAGTACCATGGGAGGTCTGGCCCGCAGGATGCCGGTGACAGCGGGATGCTTTGCTGTGGCTTCTCTGGGACTGGCTGGACTTCCTCTCATGTCTGGATTTGTGAGCAAAGCCAATCTGCTGGCAGGTGCAGCGGCCATGGGAAAACCCTTTTTTATCGTGGTTCTGCTGGGCGCGGCCTTGTTGGCCTTGTCCTATCTGATGCCGGTGTCGGCCATATTCTTTGGAAAACAGATTTCTCACAGGGCAGAGCCTATGGATGGAGCGTCGACCATGGTCATACCCCTGACGCTGACTGTGACGGTTGGAATTTTGCTGGGTATATGGCCAAACTTAGGCCTTCATCTCTATGATTTAGCAATACAGGCAGCGGCTGCGATTATGGAAGGAGGGGCAGGCCTTGGATAAAAGGAGAAAGAAAAAAATATATGCAGGATTGGCGCTGGTCTTGGCAGCGTTGGTTGCGATAGAAATATTCTTTGCTCAGCCCCATCACCATATGTTGTGGAATGAAATCCCGGGGGCAGATATTTTGCTGGGCTTTGGAGGCGGCTGGCTTCTCATATTTTTAGGCAAGATGGTCATGGCGCGGCTCCAGCAGCGGGAAGAGGATTACTACGAGAAGGGCGGTGAAAAGGATGCATGATCTGGCAGGCGGATTGCTCTTTTCTCCTACGCCGGGGGTGGCTCTTATTGTGGGCGGACTTTTGACGCTCCTAGTTCCTGGCAGCGGCAAGGCGGCCTTAAGGAAAGCGGTGATGATTCTGGGGCCTGTGGGAGCTTTGGTTTGGGTGGCGGTCAAGGGGCCGGAGACGGAATCGCTTTCTTTCATGTTCGGTACCATATTCGCCATTATCGCAGGGATCGGCGCCCTGTATAACCTTCATGTGAAGGACAGGTTTGAAATTGCGGCAGAGATGGCTTATGCAGGCAGCAGCTTAGGGGTGGTGTATGCCTCAGGCTGGTTGGAAATGCTGGTGTATTGGGAGTTGATGGCAGTATGTTCCTGGCTGATTGTTCGCTGCGGCAGGACCCAAAAGGCTTCCCAGGCCGGTTTCCGCTACCTTCTGATTCACATGCTGGGCGGCAACCTTTTGCTGGCCGGCGTGACGCTGAAGCTCCTGGCAGGGGAGACCATCATCACCTGTCTGACGGGAAATGTGGATGGAGCGTACTGGCTGATTTTGGCTGGCGTGGCGGTCAATGCTGCCATTCCGCCCCTCAATGGTTGGATTGCCGACGCTTATCCAGAGTCCACCATGGGTGGTACGGTCTATATGGGTTCCTATACCACCAAGGTGGGGGTATTCTGTCTGATTCGGCTCTTTGCGGGAACGGAGTTGCTCCTGTATTTCGGTGTGTTTATGGCGGTCTGGGGCGCATGTATGGCTCTCATTGAAAACGACCTTCGCAGACTCTTTGCCTACCACATCATTAGCCAGGTGGGATATATGATTGCAGCCTTGGCTGTAGGCGGGCCGGTTGGCGTTGACGGAGCGGCGGCCCATGCCTTCAACAATATTTTATATAAAGGAACTTTGCTCATGTGTGCGGGCACGGTGATTTTTGTCACTGGACGGCGCAAAATCAGTGAGTTAGGGGGTCTTGGCAAAAAGATGCCTCTGACGGCCGGTTGCTTTCTCATCGCTTCGCTGGCCATTGCAGGATTTCCTCTGCTCAACGGCTTTAACAGCAAGGCCTTGGTGATGAACGCTGTGGCGGAAAGCGGAAACCACTGGGCGGAACTGCTCCTTATGGTAGCCAGTGTGGGTACCTTGTTTTCCGTGACCTTGAAGCTGAACTACTTCGTGTTTTTCGGCCCTTGTGAGGCTGCGGTGGAAGAGGCCAATCGGCAGGTTTCGGAAAGAGAGGTTCCCCTGGGCAGAAAGGCTGCTATGGTTTTAGGCGCCAGTGGCTGCGTCGTCTGTGGCCTATTGCCACAGCTGGTCTATGGTCTGACGCCTTATGGCAGCGACGGCCATCCTTTCACGGTAGATCATGTGACCCAGTATTTAGAACTGTTTGGCGGTGGCGCCTTGGCTTTTCTCATGTATCTGGAACATATGCGGCCAAAGAAAAAACTCACCTTAGATACGGATTGGTTCTACCGGAAACCGTTGAAGTATGGGGTGTTGGGTATATCCAGGGGCTGCTGGCAGTTGTTTTGCAGCATAGGCGAGGGCGTCTATGGGTTGGTAACATCAGGCAGCCGCTATCTCCATCATCCGAGACTTCTTTTGGAGGAGAAGCTGGGCGTTAAGCCTCGTAAACGGCCCGATTGCCTAGAGGACGACGATGTGTTGCAGAAACCGGCGGGCTGGCTGGTGGCCATGAATTTTGCCATATTTCTTGCATTGATTCTGTTTGTGTTTTACAATAGGTAGGGTATCCTCAGCTGACAAAGACACACACGGTTTTGCTCCGGCACATTCCCGCTGGCTGCTGCGTTACAAATAAACTACTGTACATCTAATACGCCAGCTTGTTTGCGCCTTGCCCCATCACGAATGTGCCGGTAAAACTCTTTAGACCTTTCGACGTGATGTTTGCGGGAATTTCGAGGCAGATGAGACTTGCATACTGGGCGTATGCAAGTCGAAGATAACGATGAAAGTGTTGCAAACAGTCGTCTCAAGGCGTGTATGATTTTGTCAACTGAGGGTAAAACTGATAGAAAAGGATGGAAGGACCAGTGGGAGTATACCAGGAATATGAGCAGAAAAAGGTGACGGTGGACCAGTGTCTTGAAAAGATACAATCGGGGGATAGGATTTTTTTGGGATTTTATGGCGGAGAGCCGCGGACGATTTTGAGAAAGATGCATACCATTGGGCCTAGGGTCACCGATGTGGAGGTGTGGAAGGCCACGGATATGGAGGATTTTCCTGTGTTCATGATGCCGGAGATGGAAGGCCACATTGAGATGAAGTCCATTTTTTATGGAAAGACGGCCAGGGGGCTGTCCAAAATCCGACCTGTAGATTATTTTCCCAACGATTTACATAGCTGTATGCGGCTGAAAAATGAGCAGGAGCCTTGCAATATTTTTATGGTGACAGTAGCGCCCATGGATGAGGAAGGGAATTTTACTCTGGGTAGCTGGGTGCAGATCGAGCAGGATGCTTTGGAGGCGGCGGAGACGGTCATTGTGGAGGTGAATCCCAATGCGCCGAGAACCTTTGGAGATACCGCCATTCATATCAGTCAGGTGGACTGGCTGGTGGAAACTGACGCAGCCTTGCCGGAACTGGGAGAGATTCCTTTCACACCGGTTGAAGAGGCCATCGGAGAAAACGTGGCGGAACTCATTGGAGACGGGGATTGTATTCAACTGGGCATCGGCGGCACTTCCAACGTGGTAGCCAGGAAGCTGGTGGATAAGCGGGATCTGGGAATTCATTCGGAGATGTTTACCGATTCCATGATGGAGCTGATGAAACGGGGCGTTATCAATAACAGCAGAAAGAATATCAATACAGGTCTGGCGGTGGCTTCTTTTGCCTGGGGCAGCCGGGCGCTGTATGACTTTATCGATGGAAATAGGGACATCCTGTTTAAGAGGAGCACCTATGTCAACGATCCTTTTATCATCGCTCAGAACGATAACATGGTGTCTATCAATACGACCCTTCAGGTGGATTTGACTGGTCAGGTGTGCAGCGAGAGTATCGGGCCGCGGCAGTACAGCGGTACTGGAGGCGCCTTTGACTTTGCCTATGGCGCTCTCCACGCCAAGGGCGGCCGCGGCATTGTGGCGGTTCCGTCTACAGCCAAGAAGGGGACGGTTTCCCGCATTGCGCCGCTACTGACGGAAGGCGCCATGGTCAGCATTACCAGGAATGTGGTGGACAACATCGTTACCGAATATGGGGTTGCGCCTATGCGGGGCAGAACCGTGCGCCAACGGGTCAGAAACCTGATTGCGGTGGCCCATCCAGATTTTCGTGAGGAACTGGAAAAACAGGCTAGATATCTAATGCTGTGGTAAGCAGTGTTGACTCAGATTGGTATTTTTCCTGATTGTGTCAAAAAAATGGTGGTGAAGGGAAGGTGAAACGGCCTTTTTGCTTACAGAAAATGGGATTTTTTGACACCACTCCCTTTGTTTTGCAAACTGAGTCAACGATTTTGGGTGATTTTGTTGACTCAGCCTTGAAAAATTCGGCTTTGTGTCAAAAACTTACAATTTATGGAAGATAAAAGAGCGGTTTGATAGGGTAGAAAGTAAAAAATGTTGACACATCTCTTTGATTTTAGAGAATATGTCAACATTTTATTTTTGTATCTTTGTCAGGGGAGGCCAGTACCTACCTGCGCCTATACGTTAAACAGGAAGTTGACCACATCGCCGTCGCACATGACGTATTCCTTGCCTTCGGAGCGGATGTAGCCCTTCTCTTTGGCAGCGGACAGGCTGCCGCCTACTTCCATCAGTTTGTCATAGGCGATGGTTTCCGCACGGATAAAGCCCTTTTCAAAATCCGTATGAATCTTTCCGGCAGCGCCTGGGGCCTTGGTTCCTCGCTTAATCGTCCAGGCGCGGCATTCATCTTCGCCAGCGGTTAGGAAAGAAATCAGATTGAGCAGGGAGTAGGAGGCCTTAATCAGTTTGTCCAGGCCGGATTCTTCAATCCCCAGTTCCTCTAAGAACATGGCTCGCTCCTCATCCTCTAACTCGGCCATTTCCGCCTCGATTTCGGCGCAAATGACCACAACCTCAGCGCCTTCACTGGCAGCAATCTGGCCCACTGTCTGAACATAAGGGTTGCTACCTGCATCTGCGACTTCACTGTCAGACACATTGGCAACATAGATGATTGGCTTATAGGACAGGAGACCGAGAGATTTGACAAAGGCGGCTTCCTCTTCATCCAGTTCCATGGCCCTAGCGTTGTTGCCATCTGCCAGCCAATCGTTAATTCTGTTCAGCAGATTCAGTTCGCCCTGCATCTGTTTATCCGCTTTGGCCATCTTAGCAGTCTTTTGAATTCGCCGTTCCAGAATTTCCATATCGGACAGCAGCAGTTCTGTGTTGATGGTATCGATATCGGAAGCCGGGTCGATGTGACCGTCTACATGGACGATATTGTCGTTTTCAAAACAGCGAACCACATGAACGATGGCTTCCACCTCACGGATATGACCTAGGAACTTGTTGCCTAGGCCCTCGCCCTTGGAAGCGCCTTTGACTAGACCTGCGATGTCACAGAATTCAATGGTGGCATAGATGGTCTTTTTCGACTGGTATATTTCATGAAGTTTGGTGATACGTTCGTCGGGAACTGTGACCACGCCTACATTGGGCTCAATGGTGCAAAACGGATAGTTGGCCGCTTCTGCTCCTGCTTTGGTGATGGCATTGAATAAGGTGCTTTTGCCCACATTAGGCAGACCTACGATTCCTAATTTCATATATACTGATATCTCCTTCATTTTTCTTTTGTCAACCTAGAGTTCATTATAGTATATAATGATTTTTTTCTCAAGCTACTGTATAAAAATATTTCAAATCTCTTTCCTGCTGCGTTCTTTCAACTGCCTCCCTCGATAGGGGGAAGTCATCCGAAATTAGGATTTCCTTTCAAAAATGTATACCGCACAGCCTATAAATTCAAAAAAGTTCTACATTTTTGAGAGGTTTTTCTGATTTCGGTTGAATTTTTGGAATTATATTATACATAAAATCAAGAATTTTCGATTTTCGGATGACTTGGTCGGCGATTGGTTTACTCAATCGCTCCATCACTCTTTCTTTGCAAAATATAATAGACGATTCCAAGGCCGATGATGAGGGTCAGGCTGAAAAGCTGGGCTTGGCGCAAGGGGCCAAACATCAGGCTGTCGGTTCGGAGACCTTCCACAAAGAATCTTTCCACAGAGTAGAGGATGCCGTAGAGGCAGACGATTTGACCATGGAATTTGTGGTGATGGTTGTCCATCCACAAGAGGAACCAGAACAGCAGAAAACACCAGATGGATTCATACAGGAAGGTCGGATGGTAGGATACGCCGTCAATGATCTGTCCCCATGGAAGGTCTGTAGGGCCGCCGTGGGCTTCTTCATTGAAAAAGTTTCCCCACCTGCCAATGGACTGGGCTAGAGCAATGGTTGGCGCCACCAAGTCGGCGGCGTTTAAAAAGTTAACCTTGTGATGACGGCAGACAAAGTAGGCCACGATAAAACAGGCGATTAGACCACCGTGGATGGCCAGGCCGCCGCCGCGAGTATCGAAAATCTTCGACCAATCTCCCGCATAGCTTTCCCAGCTAAAGATGACGTAATAGGCTCTGGCGCCGATGATGGCGGTGGGAACCATGAAGATGACTAAATCTAAAATAAAGTCCGGTTTGATGTTGTGGCGTGGGGCACGGAAATAGCAAATGACGGTGGCGATGAAAAATCCCAAACCAATCAAAAGTCCATACCACATGACATCTAACCCGAAAAGGGTAAACGCAATAGGATCAGGCGCTCTCATATCTAAAATTCTCCTTTTGATTTGAGACTTGTCCATGGGAACAAGTCGAATTAAAAAAAATACATATATATTATACAAAAAAATGTGTTAATTGTCATCAAAGTTTGGTACTATTTTTATATGGTTTATGAAAGAATAATAAAGGGACAATTTATCGCAAGACCCAACCGGTTTATCGCCGAAGTAAAATTAGATGATCGTGAGGAGCAGACCGTCCGCGCCCATGTGAAAAATACGGGTCGGTGCAGAGAATTGCTTGTACCAGGAGCCACCGTATATCTGGAAGATTTTAGAGAACAAATGGGAAGCAGGAAGCTGGCTTTTTCACTGATTGGGGTGGAAAAACAGATGGCGGACGGCAATCTCATGGTCAACATGGACTCCCAAGCGCCCAATAAAGTCACAGGAGAAGGACTAAAGTCGGGAGCATTGATTTTGCCGGGTATGGACAGGCTGGCAGAAATCCGACCGGAGACCACTTATGGAAACTCCCGTTTTGACTTTTATGTGAAAGATGAAATAGGACAGCAGGCGTTTATAGAGGTGAAGGGTGTTACCCTGGAAAATCATGGAGTTGTCAGGTTCCCTGATGCGCCCACAGAGCGGGGTGTAAAACATGTAGAGGAGTTAATCCGCGCCTGTCATGACGGATACAGAGCTTACGTGCTGTTTGTCATACAGATGGAGGGAATGAAAGAGTTCCGCCCCAACGACGAGACCCATAAAGCCTTTGGAGACGCGCTGCGAGAGGCCAGGCGCCAAGGCGTGGAGATTTTGGCATGGGAATGTAAGGCGACCCCAAACAGTTTACAGTTGGCAAGACCTGTGCCAGTCAATTTAAAAAAAATAAATACAAATTTTTGATTGAAGTGAAACTTTTTTGGTAGGATTGGTATCTAATAAGTGGAGCTGCGAAGAAGGAGGTGTCATTTGGTGAAAAGCAGCAAGGAATTGCTGGTTGAACGCGTTCTCATAGAAAATTACGAAAAATACTACAGACTGGCATATAGCTATGTACATAACGAGGCGGATGCGCTGGACATCGTACAGGAGGGAGCATATAAGGCGATGCTGCGGTGCGACAGCCTTCGGTCAGAGGATTTTGTTAAGACATGGATATACAGGATCATGTTTAACGAAATTCTTCTACTGTACAGAAGAGAGGGGAAGGCTGTGTCCCAGAAGCTGATCGATATAGAGGAATATCAGACGGATTTTACCAAGAGAGAGGAAGAACGTCTGATGCTGAAGGAGGCATTAAACCGTTTACCGGATAAGGAAAAGGCAGTGATAGAACTGCGGTATTTTGAGGATTTGAAATTAGAAGAAATTGCCCAGGTGCTGGAGGAAAATCTCAGCACGGTGAAAAGCCGCCTGTATCGGGCGCTGGAAAAGTTGAAACTGTCTATGGAAGAGACGCCGCAGACATGGAAGCGAAAGGAGAGCGAAGATGCAGAATCGGAGAGAAGATTTTGATAAGCTACGGAGAGAATATGAAGAGACTGAGGCGCCGCCATTTGGACTGAATATGATTAAGACAGCCATTGAGCGGGGGAAAGCAGACCGGAGAAAACGAAAGGTACGGACTTTTGTTCGTTCCTTAAGCGCTTGTGCTGCTGCGTTGGTGTTGGGACTGTTTTTGCTGCCCCGGGTCAGTGAGGATGCGGCCTTTGCCATGAGTAATATGCCGATTTTGAGCAGTTTTGTGGGGGTGGATGCCTCAGAGGAGATTCAGGTCTTGTCAGCTGATGGACGGTATTATGCGGACGTGACCATTCCGCGGGTCATTGAGTTGGATAAGGGCAATCAGAAGAGCCTGTATACAGAAACCGATTCCCTCCAGAATATCAATCTGGAAATCGGAGCTATTACCCATCAGCTCATCCGGGAGTTCGACGACGCCATGGAGCAGGACGCAGGCTCGGCGGAGCTGGTTATCAAGTACGAATTACCTAAGACCACAGAGCAGTATTTCGTATTGAAGCTGATTACCTATGTGGGTTCCGGCAGCGGGTATGAGAAGGATTATTTTTATACCTTTGACCAGAACAGCGGAAAACGGATTTTTCTACAGGATTTATTTGCAGAGGATTCCGACTATGTAGGACTTATCAGTGAAAATATCAAGGAGCAGATGAAAAGCCGCATGGCTGCTGATTCAGAGGAAGTCTACTGGCTTTCAAACAGTGTGACGCCAGAGTTAGCGCCGTTGGCCTTTGATAAGATTGAGGAAAACCAGGCTTTTTATATCAATGAAGAAAACCAGCTTGTCATAGCTTTTTCTGAAGGGGATGTGGGGCCTATGGCAATGGGAACCGTGGAATTTGTGATTCCGTCAGAAGTAATAGAGCAGATAAGACTATAGCAATCATGAACGTTACAAGGAGAAAGAGTAGAAGTGAGATCAGGTAAGAAAGTTGTAAAATATATATGTGTACTGTTTTGTATGGCAGCGCTGGTTTGCGCCCTTTGTGGGTGCGGCGGCGATAAGACGGAGTCCTATGCCATCGATGAAAAGGATTTTGTAAAGCAGGCCCTGGAGCAGATTGAGTTCGATTGCCAGCTCTATCAGGTAAAGGAAGAGGGGATTGGAAGTTTCTTTACCTTTGAGACGGAGACTGATGCCATCCTATATATGGGCGCCGGATCCTTTGCCGATCACCTAGGGATTTTTACGGCCCAAAACGTGAAAGATGGGGAGAAGGTTCTTGCAGCAGTGGAAAGCTATAAAGATGATTTAAAACATTCTTTTGAGGACTATATCCCAGAGGAGGCTGCCAAAATCGATAAGGCGGTGATTGTGCAAAAGGGCCGCTATGTGGCTTTCTGCATCACAGAAGATGAAGGAGCCCAGAAGTTTATCGACGAATATTTTGAGAACCATAAAGGGGAGGATGACCCTGACCAGCCGTCCGATAATGAGGGACAGGAAGGCGATGGGGACAATCAGGACGGCGAGTCTCAAGATGGCGATGGGGAGGAGGCGACCCAGGATAAGAATGTCAATGTGGAATCTTATCCGGTCATTGAAAAAAAGGGAAAGCTGATGGATTACGGCAATGTAGTGGCTGTGGGCGATACAGCCTATGAGCTTTACTCCTTTACTGAGGGAACCGGGAAAAAGTATGCGTCGGCTGTCAATAAGACGGCCAAGGCCTTAGATGGAGTCAGCAAGGTTCACACCCTGATGATTCCTTTAAGCTCCGGCATCACCCTACCGGACAAACTCTATGGAGAGATTTCTTCCAGCAATCAGAAGAAGGCGTTGGAAAAACTCACGGCTATGATGAAGGATAATGTGACGGTGATCAACCCATACGAAAATCTCATGACTCACCGGGACGAATATATCTATTTCCGTACGGACCATCACTGGACCGCTGATGGAGCCTACTACGCCTACGAAGTCCTGTGCGATGCCAAGGGTCTGATACCGATTTCCAAGGATGAACATGAAACTAAAGATTTTGCAGGGTTCCTAGGGTCCTTCTATAAGGACACCAACGAGAGCAAGGCGTTGAAGAAGAATCCCGACGATGTGCGGGTTTACTATCCGGTCAGTGAAAATACCTCTCTGGCCTACACAGCTACTGACGGAAAAACTTATAATTGGGATGTGATTCACGATGTCAGCGATTATGGGGCGTCTATGAAATACAGCGCCTTTATTGCAGGGGATAACCCTTTCACAGAGATTACCAATGAGGATTTGACCGATGGTTCTAGCTGTATCGTGGTAAAGGAGTCCTTCGGTAATGCGTTGGTACCGTTCCTGGTGGATCACTATGAAAAGATTTATGTGGTGGACTATCGCTACTGGGCAGGGAATTTAATCAAACTGGCCAAGGAGAAAAAGGTGGACGATGTGTACTTCTTTAACAATCTTTCCATGATTCGCAGCGATTACCTGGTGGGAAAGTTGACACAGATTATTTAAAGAAAATTTTGAATTGACAATGAGCCTGCCGCCATAACTTGATTGGCGGCAGTTTTTTTAACATAGATTAAATAAATGTTAACGTTAGATAAGAAACTGTTAAGAAACGTAACATTGGTTAACGAAATGTTAAAATAGAATTGAAAACCGTTAAGATTGTGCTATAATGAAACCTGTTGTTTCAGGATGATAGGGGACAGATAACTACAGTACATAGTAGAAGAAACAGCAGGAGGTAGTATTATGGTAGCACAAGTTATGGCGATGGGCATTTTCATTGTGATGTTCATCCTGATTATGGTTGATAAATTTGAAAGACAGTGGATTACTCTGATGAGCGGAGGCGCTACGTTGGTTTTTGTCTTTGGACTTTGCATGCACAGTACGGAGGCCATCATAGAGACCCTCAATTTACATACGATTTTTACTAGGGAATTCTGGTATCATGTTGGGACAAGCGGAGAGAGTTCCAGCGGTATCAACTGGGCTACCATCATTTTCATCGCAGGAATGATGATTATGGTGGAAGGCATGGCTGCCGTGGGATTTTTCCGGTGGTTATGTATCACGTTGGCAAAATTGGTGCATTTCAGGATAATTCCCATCTTTATCGCCTTTATGGTGATTTCAGCGGGACTTTCCATGTTCATTGACAGTATCACTGTGATTCTGTTTTTGGCATCAGTGACAGTGGAACTGGCTCACACTTTGCATTTTGATCCCATACCCATGATACTTTCGGAGATTTTCTGTGCCAATCTGGGTGGTTCAGCTACCATGTGTGGAGATCCGCCTAATATTATCATCGGAACCTCTCTGGGATATTCTTTCAGTGATTTTGCATCCAACACAGGTGTGATTGCAGGAATTTCCCTGGTGTTTTCCGTGGTATTCTTTTACTTCTGTTTCCGCAGAGAATTAAAACCAAAAAGCCATAGGGTGTTGAAACCGTCGGCATATCCAAACCCTTCTAAAATGATTGTAAGTATGCGGGGATTTATCATCTGTACCTTCATATTTTTCATTGCTGTGGTCCTTCTAGTCACCCATGCACAGACAGGGCTGACGGTGGCCTCCATCGGGGTATTTATCGCGCTGCTCACTTTGCTGGCGGCAGGCAAGGGCGCCGGTCATCTGTTAAAAGGGATAGATTATAAGACGCTACTGTTTTTTATCGGCTTGTTCATCGTGGTAGGCGGATTGGAACAGACAGGAATTTTAGAGGTAATTGCTGGATTTATCGGCAAGATCAGCGGCGGTAACCTGATAGTGATGATAGCGATTATCATTTGGATTTCAGGTATTGCCAGCGCCTTTGTAGACAACATTCCGTTTGCGGCTACCATGATTCCGGTGATTAAGAGTTTGGCGGCTGCTCAAGGGGTGGATCTTTCTGTTTTGGCCTGGTCGCTGGCCATGGGAACGGATATCGGCGGCAGCGCCACCCCGATTGGCGCTTCGGCCAATGTGGTGGGTACTTCTGTGGCTGCAAAAGAGGGGCATCCTGTGACCTGGGGCAGATATTGCAAGTTCATGGCGCCGGCCAGCATTATCGTGCTTTTAATTTCTATGGTGTCCATCTGGGTAAGATATTTATAAAGAAGAAAGGGCGGCGGCGCCAATCGCCCGGCGCCGCCGCCCTTGTCAATGTGATAATATTGTGAAGAAATTCGGTCTTTTTGATATATACAGCAAAAAGGCCGAATTGGGAAAATATGGGCAGAAAGAATATTTGATAATAAGAATATATATTCAGAACTATCTATCAACCTTGCAGAGAATGTTACGCACCCAAGATTCCAGTCAAAAGTTCCTTTAACTCCTCCGGATTTAAGTTTTGTGTCTCGATATCGTAGTTGATTCCTTGATGGGAGAAAGTGCATAAATAGGTAGCGTTGCATTGAAGGATTGTGACCTGAACGCCGTTGATATTGGATGGTTTGATGTTGTCTTCATCTTCGGAAACAATAATACAGTCGCGAAGAGGCGCTTCCGTGGGACAGAGGGCGACGACGGCATGTTTCTCATGTTCTGAGCCAGGGTTTTTAAATCCTTCAAACACATAGTCGTGAATTTTGTATTCATCGGGCAGACCGTCGTCTTTGTAGCCACGGGTGGACAAGGAGTAAAAGTTCCAGTCAAAGGTTTCCGGCAGTCTGGCGTTAAAATCGTCAAAGGCTATACCTGTAAAATCCTGAAACTTGCTGATGACAGTCTGCCAGACATCATAGGGCAGCTTTTCGTAGGAATTGTATTGCACGTCCATATCTGCGGATGTCATTACAGATGGCTCTAAGGTGTTGACAATGAAAGTATCCGATGCATCGGGATTGCTGACATCGGGATTGTTGGCGTCAAAAAAACCTTTAACCGGCGGATTTTCCTGGGAAACCTGGTTTTGCCATATACCGATGGCCACAAAAAAGACAAGGCATAGACAGGACAGGGCAGTTGCAGCTTTATATATGTTTTTTCGACGTTGTTTTTTGGCTGTCAGGATTTCGCTGCTCCGCTGAAATACACATGCTGCCATTTCTTCATAACTCTTCATAGATAAATCCCTCCTTTTCAAGTTCTGTTTTTAGAGATTGTTTTCCGCGATAAAGAAGGTTTTCCACCTGGCGTTTGTTCTTTTTCATGATTGTTGCAATTTGACCGTTTTGGAAGCCTTCAAAATAGGACAGGTATAGGGCCTGTCGATATTCGGTTTTCAGTTTTTTTAGGGCATGGTGGAGGGCCAGTTTCTGTTCATCCATAATGTAGGCGGCTTCCAGACTTTTTTCTGCCGCGGTCATCTCTATGACGGCCTGCGCGCTTTGGCCGGACAGAGAAGTCATAGATGGGTGATGTCTGAAATAGTCCATGGCCACATTGCGGCCGATGGCGTACAGCCAGGTTTTAAAGGAACTCTTTCCATGATATTTGGGCCTCTTCACCACCAATTTGACAAAGGTTTCCTCTGTCAGTTCTTCCGCAATGTAGATGTCTTTGGAAAATCCATTCATGTAAAGCATGAGCCCGTCTTTGTAGTCCCTGATGATTTCCACCAGTCCGTTGTCATCGCCTGCCAGGAAACGGTCATAACATTTGGCGCCATAATCCATTTTGTTCCCTCCTTCTTGCGTTTCTGTTTTCCCCTTTAACTATTAGACGGGTTAACAGGGGATTTCTCTCACATTGAGTTTGTTTTTTTATATGACCTTGAAAGGCTTAGGACGTCATGGTATGATATTCGTAAAGAGAAGAGGAGTAGGCGTTTATTGAAATTCTGAAAATCAGAGAGCAGAAGGAGATGGCAGAGACGGCGGCGGCATGGTTTCATTCTAAGTGGAACATTCCTCTTGCAGCTTATGAGGAAAGCATTGGGGAGCGCTTGGAAAATGTAGGGAGCGTGCCTCAATGGTACCTTGCAAAATATAAAGATGGGATTATTGGCGGTGTCGGGGTCATAGAAAACGATTTTCATGATCGGAAGGATTTGACGCCCAATGTCTGCGCGCTATATGTGGAGAAGGAGCACCGATGCAGGGGAGGGGCAGGCATGAAACCATGGACGGACATAAATTTTCATGAAGTTTTGCTCAGTTTAAGGAAAAAAGATGTTGACAATAGAGTAGGATTTTGGTAATATATTTCTTGCAGTGATTAAGTGTCGATTCTTGATTTACTGACATATGGCGGTGTAGCTTAGTTGGCTAGAGCGTCCGGTTCATACCCGGAAGGTCGGTGGTTCGACTCCACTCGCCGCTACCATTTATGGGCGCTTAGCTCAGCTGGGAGAGCATCTGCCTTACAAGCAGAGGGTCATAGGTTCGAGCCCTATAGCGCCCACCATTATTTTTAGGAATTGCGCGTGACGAGCAACAACACAGCAATTCACTAAATACACAAGCAGAGATGCGCAGGAGATTTAGTGAATTGCAAGGCGTGGAAGGAGCGAGCGAGGACGTGTACCGATGTACACAAGCGAGTAAGCGACGAGCAACAACGCGGTAATTCACTAAATATACAAGCATTGCGGCCTGGTAGTTCAGTTGGTTAGAATGCCAGCCTGTCACGCTGGAGGTCGACGGTTCGAGCCCGTTCCAGGTCGCCAACTTTCTTGAATAAAATAGAAAATAATGGACAGATTAGTATGGTGGGTATCGTCAAGTGGTTAAGACCCAGGGTTGTGGCTCCTGTATACGTGGGTTCGAATCCTGCTACCCTAGCCAATCAAACGCAGCTTTCTTGTTTCGGCAGGGAAGCTGTAAAAATCTAAATGGCGACATAGCCAAGTGGTAAGGCAGAGGTCTGCAAAACCTTTATTCCCCAGTTCAAATCTGGGTGTCGCCTCCAGTGAAAGCAAGCGTTAGAGATAGCGCTTGTTTTTTTGTATATGTTTTCGGATGACAAAGATATACACAGCTTCACAGCAATACTCCATGGCCTGTTTGTTGACACATTTTTCAAATTTGCTGAATTGGTCAAAAAATCACCTATATTTTTACAATTTTGGGCGGTTTTTAGCTAACAAAAGGCGGAATTTTGACACCACTCCCTTTGTTTTGGAAAATGAGTCAACGTTTCGAGGCGATTTTGTTGACTCAGATGGCCGCGATTTAAAGATGTGTCAAAACTGACCTGGAAATCACCCTGTGACCATGGATTTTGCAAAGGGAGTAAGGCAAAAATTTTGACTCAGAGCTCTGCTGGAAGAAAATGTGTCAACATCCCCATTTTGAAATTGAGGGTCCATATGAAAATATACTTTGAAAAAGTAATAATTTGGTATATAATGTAGGCGACAGCGAGTATTTATGCGTGTGATTTATACAAAAGGATGGAGGTTCATATGAAAAGGTTTTTAGCATCTTTATTATATGTAGTGATGGTCGTTTGCATGATACCGATGACAGTGCTTGCGGCAGATGTGGACGATTTTGGAGGAAAGATTCAGATTCAGAGGATGGAACGTTGCCTTTGGGTTTGCAGCGATACTGCGGATCTGGATACTTATGACCTTACTGTTGAAAGCAATCGTAAGCATGTGTTTGAATGCATAACGGATAATTTTTTTATTGATAAAAATGAAACGACGCAAAAGTATATCTATTTGGCTCATTTTAATGTGCCGGACGATGATACATTCATTGAGATGAACTATCTGACAAAAATTCAACCGATGCCCAAGGAAAGTAGTTTTGTGGTGCACGGATTGGCTAACAATTTGAAGGTGAAAAAATAGAGGATGAAGAGAGCAATCTATATGAGTTTACCTATCAGTTGGAAAATGACATGCAGGCGCAGAATAAGAATAACTATTACACCTTGCTGTTTGATAGCGCCTATGATACGCGGGGAAAGGGAATAACAGTTCGGGTGCCACTGGGTATTTCTTTATTTGCAGATGACATAGGGTTTTATTCAAATACAACGGCTACAGATGCCTTTCAATGGGATGCGTATGGAGATGACCTGTTCAATACGCCGTTTACGGTTTGTTTTAACGGAAAGCCAACCGACGATTATGAGGTGGATAATAGACCCTATTATGACAAATACGGTTTGGTACAGGATGGAATCCTCTATCAAATCAATGAAAACAGTAAGTTGCTACTAGATTATGGAAAAAAGGATAGGCCCATGAAGCAGATTAAAATTTGCTATCAGGCCAGTCGTGAGGCAAGAAGTTATTGGGAAACCGTACTGGAACCGTGGAAACAATTTTATATGAAAGAAATACCAGGTTTGCCGATTGACGAAGCATATGATAAAGTCAAGGATTTCTTTGCGGCCAGATTGGAAGATGCTGAGAAGAATTATAGTGAAATAACTAATGCAGCAGCATTTTGGAGCAGCAAAATAGAAGAACTGACTGATGCCTCGATTTTGAATACAGAGAATTATTATGAAAATATTTATTATCAGATGATAACGGAACATTCAGATACGTATGGTACCGTGTATACCTTCCTATTTGAAACCGATTGGCCTGCGGTTGAAGCCCCGACAACCCCTGGCGGAGGCATACCGATGCCCCTTCCGCCTGCAGAGAAGCCGACGGTGACGACAGATGAATATGCCAGAGTGGAGATAAGCGAAGATGGAACCTCTGCAAAAATTTTTGTCTCGGAGGGTTATGAGATTGCAGATGTTATGGTGAACGGCGTTTCCAAAGGGGCAGTGACACAGCTTACGGGACTAAAATCCAGCGATAAAATTCAAGTCGTCACCAAGCCGATTGACGAAGGAGTTGATGCCAATGAGGATAAGGAGATGACAGCAGCCAAAGCAGAGATGGCTAAGGTGAACAGTAAAAATTTTGCGGCGAGATCAAGGGTAATTACTGTCAAAAGCGGAAAGAAAGCAGTAAAAATCACCTGGAAAAACACTAGCGGCATAGAATTTGATGGGGTTGAAATTTTCCGTTCCACAAAGAAGAATAGCGGTTTTGGCAAGAAACCTATTTACACCACGAAGAAATCCAGCTATACCAACACAAAGGTTAGCAGCGGCAGGACCTATTACTACAAGATAAGAGGCTATAGGGTGGTAAATGGCAAGAAGATTTACACTGGCTGGTCCAGCAAGGCGTGGAGAAGAGTGTAGCAGCGTAGGGGGAGCTAAGGTTAAAAAAATCAGATATTTCTAAAGATATATGAGTAACAGGATAGGAGGTATATAATATGAATTGTAAAAAATGTAATGTAGAAATTCCAGAGGGTTCTTCATTTTGTATCGAGTGTGGGGAACCCATTCATACACAAGAAAACGCGAATGTCGATTTAAAAAATACTATAAGTGCTGACATAAAGAAAAAAGCGGAAAGCACTATAGGCAATACGATCGAGCGAATGGGTGTCTATATGTTTTGGGTCTGTATCATTCTAGGCATTATAGTTACATTTGTGGGAGGAATTAGGTTTCTCTCAGGGATAGGGGAACTTGATGCTACGATTGGAGAGGGATGGCGTGTTACACTTATGGATACCGTTGAGTATAGCTGGGAATATGACGGAATATATGATTGCTATTATGGAAAGCAAACTGTAATAACAGGAATTGTTTTGTTGATTAGTTCAATCATGTTTATCCTCGTACAAGGTTTTGGAAATCTAATTGAAACGTGTAGTCAGATCAATAAAAAGATTCAGAATTTATAATATAAATACGAACAGGGATTCCAATTTATAATGTCAAAGGCGGATATGACATATGTTTTTCAATCAATGTGGAAGTCAGTTAAACGAGAGTGGATTTGCTCGATATGCAAAGTGGGAAACGAAAACGAGCATCGTGCCGATATCATCAGTAGGAGACTATGAAGATGTGAGTATACTATACGTAAATAAATAGAAAAATTTGATGCAAAGATGAAAAAGGAGAATTAGCAATGACTTCAATAACATGTCCTGTGTGTAAGAAAGAACTATCGGAACACGCAAAGTTTTGCTCAGAGTGCGGAGCACGGATAAAAGAGATGGAAACAGAATCAGATCACAATGTGTGCTTAGAATCTGAAGACGAGGCAGCAGAAACTGCAGAATCATTAACAAGGTTTGAGGTTTCTGCTGAAGCAACGGAATCGCATGAACCAGTGATTACGACCTCAAAACATAGTTCAAGAAATAAAATTGTAATCGCTGTTATATGCATCATAGTGATAGTTTGCGGTATTTTCGTCGCAAATATAATAAAAGCAAATCGTGAAAAAACCTATATGAATGACTTGGGAGAAGTGGTTGATACTATGTATTCTGGAGCACTGGCAGCAGAGGAAATGGGATCCCAAATTCATGATGTATGGTATAATGCTATTTTTGATGAAGACAATTTTGAAACATACAAATTCACAAAAGGAATATCGGACTTTAATTTGGCGTTAGAAAACTTATTTAAGGATATATCCTTTATCGTAAGGTCAGAGAGGCTAAATGATAACATCGATCTAACAGATAGCCAGATGAAGAAGTTGACAAGCCCGCCAGATAAATGTAGAGATGCATATGATGAAGTAAAGGAAATGTACAAAGTATATATAGAATTTACGAATATGGTTCTTTCACCGTCTGGCAATTTACAATCGTATACAAGTGAATATAACGATTTGGATTCTGAGTTTGTAAAATGCTATCAAGCAGTAAAATTATATATCTAATAAGGCAGGATGATTATGGAGGCTCATATGAAAAGGTTTACGAAGCTAATCTGTTGTATATTGATGTCCGTCTTGGTATTTGTACCGATGGATGGATTTGCAGCAAGCAAGACAAACTGGAAAACGATCAGAGAGTGGGAGGGAACTATAAAGACGGATCAAGCCAAAGAAATTAGTTTTTATATTGATAAAGGCACAGATCTGCGGATTAGGTGTTATGAGGATTTCGATCTTGACGATGATGATCGCGTTATTGCACCTTCATATGTACTCACCTTGTTGGATAGCTTCGGAGAGGTGTATGAGGAGTATGAGGTCGATGCAGAACAGATGGATGTCAGCTTTGACATAGGCAGCGATGATGAAGTAGACTATTTTGAGATGGAGTTAGTCAATGTTCCAAAGGATGAATACACCCTGGAGATTACTGCGTCAGAAACCAACTTCTTTTCTGTATCCATAGAAAAGGCTGAAGTAAAAAAGAATCCAACCTATAAGCAGGTACGTGCGAAAGCCAAAAGTTTGGCAACCAAGAATATTGAATATAAGCAGTGGACAGATGCTTCACGGCTAAACGTTAACAAAATTGCACAGTCAAAGACCAAGGAATATTATGGAGGACTGGCTTATACACTTTCGGTCCTTGCACCATGTATAGATATAACAAAAAATAGTAAGGGTGCTAAAACATCATTAAGGGTAATGGGATTGGCATATATTATCTCGTATGATTACATTCTTGATTATAGTAAAATAAGGTTTTACAATAATGAAGATGAAGTGAGATATGAATTAGATGCATTTAGTTTATATAATCTTGATACAGATTATGAAAGTAATTATTTTGAAGTAACCTTATCTAGCAGTAATAAGCCACAAAGGGACAAACTTAACACACTGATTAGAATTTTTGAGAAGAAAAATGTAAAAATCAAAGTGTATGAACCCTATGGCAAATATGATATTGTCAAGCTAGACGATACGACAAGAAGAAATTGGCTTGCTTTATTTAAAAAGTATCGGATATTGCTGAAAATGTATGAGTAGTAAGAGGTGCAAAGATGAAAAGTAAGAAAGGTGCAAAATTTATTTTATCACTGTTTATCATCATAGCATTGTTGGCAAGTCAGGCATCAGTTTCTTTTGCAATTAGCGGTTCGGATTTTGAAGAAAATTTATATTTACCGGTATCCTCTAGCATTGAAACGCCTGTGATAAAGGTAAAAAATGTGAATAACAATTATCTTAGAATTTCATGGAAGCGATGCACAAACGCCAAATCATATGAAGTTTTTCAGTCCAGTGAGAGGGATGGACTTTACCACAGGGTTGGAACTACCACCAAACCATATTTTAATGATAAAACGGTATGGGCCAATACAGATTACTATTATAAAGTGAGAGCCATCAGTAAGAACGGGAAAAAGAGCAGCCAGTTCAGCACAATAAAAAAGGGCCGCATTACTTTTAAAGGCAAGATTCTACTTCCAGAAGGCAGTAATATCAGAACAATAGCGGGATCCGAAACAACGATTCATGTGTATGTAAAAGATTGTAAAAAGGATATCGAAATTAAAACCTACGACTCCGGAGTTATTGCAACCATTGAGAGCAAAAAAGTAAATAAAAAGACTAATGAAAGGGAGTATGTAGTCAAAGTAAAATATGCGGAAACGGAATTAGATAAAGTTCATAACTATAGCGTGTTTTTTAAGTTTAAAGGAATTGAAAGCAGATTTTGCTTGAATCGTGCATACCTTGTGACCATTCCGCCTACCTCGGTTAAAAAATTTAACGGCGTGCCGCTATTTGATTCGATTGTCAAGTTAAAACCGGCATATAAGGAAGAGGGGGGCCAATATGGAAATTACTATTACTTTTATGATTCCATCATAGAAGCCTCTTCTAATCATGATAATACAGCGGATGAACGTTCAGTTGATGCAGCTCTAAAGACTTATATGGAGTTATTGGAATCGCCAGCCTATGGATTTTCTTTAGATTCCGTTGTGGAAAATGAAGGCGGGGGATTACATTACCTTTTCTTTAATAGAAATGACAGCAAAGCGGTGGCAGTTTCCTTTTGGCCACATTATAAGGACCTGGATCCTTTTGTGTACATTATGATAGTGGATACGGATTATGTTAGGAAAAGGCAGTGAAAATAGAGGGGAGAAAAAGGGGCTTGCCTTATGAAAGCGAAGGATATTATCAAATCGCCGGTTTACATCGTAACGGTTATAATTTGTATTGTTCTCGCAACGGCCGTTGCAGTTATGACCTTGGAAAAAGAGCCGGTCGGTAATGCAGATAGCGATGCAGAATTTAACAAAGGCTCTTGCACCATTGACACCATATATTCTGCAGTGCTTGATGAAATCAATGTGGATGAGGCAGCAGTAGAGAGTTTTTCTATTACCAAACAGGCATGGGAGGGCCATAGTGAAGCGGGAGCGGCGCAGGATGGAGGCTTTCAATATGAGGTGAGCCTTATCTGTGAGACACAGCGCTATACCGTTACCGTCATCGCTTTTCCTGATGGAACCATTGAAATTACAGAAACCGTCTGTGAGCCCCTGGGAGTCTCGCCAGAAGATGAGAAGGAAAATACGCCTTCTCAAACCTCTTCAACGTCCTCCAAGTCGTCGTCTCCCCAGACATCGAAACCAGAACAGCCCGATTCAAAATATGCCAGCGTTGAGTTGGTAAAAGAAAGAGTTTTGATGGATACACAATTAAGGGCGGATCAAGTGACGTTTCTGTCCGTAACTTTGGATGAAAATACAGAACCGCCCATGTACGAAATCATCTTTGAAACATTGGACGGTTATCGTAAGTATATTTATCATGCCAATGCCATCACTGGACTTTTACATGATAGGACTTATTACAATATAGATGATGTTTATGACGAAGACAATATTTTTTTACATTCTGATGGAGATTCGGGTAATACGCTGGTAGAAAAAATTTGGGATGAATTTAGGCTCCAAGGGCACCAGTCATTTTATGACGAACCTGTTTATCCAGAAGGATATGAGCCTTAAAAAATACCAGCTGGAAAATCCAGCTGGTATTTTTGTATGTTTCTAATTTTCTATCCGGGGGGGGGTAGTGGATATCATTTATCCTTGATTTCCAATCGTCAGATGTATCTCATGTCGGCTAATACAATAGATACACATGGCTCTAGATCTCCATAGTATAAATAATTGGCAATTGAAACCCCCATGGATCCGTCTCGACTAAAATATGTATATGTCAGCCCGCCTTCCTCATTCTCTTCAACTGCATATAAGAAAAAATCATATGTCGGAGTTTCCAGTAGTTCCATATAGGTTTTCAGTGCTGCTTCGACTGAACGATGATCCGCTGTGTTATCAAGGGTTGACGATGCTTCTATTATTGAATCATAAGTGTAAAAATAACATCCATAGTATAAATTTTCTGATTTATACTCTGGTTTTATTTTGACAATCGAATCAAATCGCGGAATACCATTAAATTTCTTAGCAGAGGTAGGTGGAATGGTTACAAGGTATGCCCGATTTAAATAAAATCTACTTGAAATACCTTTAAACTTAAAAAACACACTAAATGTATGGACTCTGTCTAATTCTTTTTCTGCATATTTTACCTTTATTATATACTCATTTCCATTAATATATTTATTTGCCTTTTTGTTTTCGATTGATACAATAACATCTGGGTCATAGGTTTTAATCTCTATATCGTTTTTACAATTTTTTGTATATACATGAATTGTAGTTTCTGACCCTGCTATCGTTCGTATATCGCTTCCTTCGGGAAGCACAATTTGACCGTTAAATGTAATACGTCCTTTTTTTACTGCACTGAATTTGCTACTTTTCTTTCCACTTTTACTAACTGCTCTTACCTTATAATAATGAGTCTCATTGGCAATTACCTTTTTATCGTTAAAATATGTTTTGGTGGTAGTTCCAATCTTGCAATAATTCTCATCCTTTGATGACGATTCAAAGACTTCATAATATGCTGCATTTTTGCACTTCTTCCATGAAATTTTAAGATAATTATCATCAACATTTTTTACCTTTATTACAGGACGAGCAATATTGGAAGATGTCGGAATATATAAATTTCCTTCATAATTTTCGCTGTTAAATGCGAAAGAAACTGACAACTGGCTCATAAACAATGCTAGTATTATGAATACTGACACAATAAATTTTGCTCTTTTTCGTGTATTCATTTTTGTACCTCCTAGAAAGTAAATTGAATTTGATAAACATAAACTACATTCCATTAACCGCCTGTGGTTAATGCTAATATATATCATTTGCGGTTAATATTCAAGTAAAATATTGAAGGAATGGGAAATTCCAACTATGATAGGACTTGATAAACTGTGGAAAACTTTAAAATGGAGGAGATGACATTTCTCTTATTTTCTTAGCCTTGAATATTTTAATATGGTTTTCGCTGCCATACATCCGTTAAAAAAAGGGAAAGCATAATGCTTTCCCCTTTGGGTTTTACTGAAGGCGGTTCAGTTTTTACTCGTACTTTTCTGCATACTGGATCAACGCTTTTGCGATGGCCTGCCCGTAGGCCTGCTGTTCCTTCAACGTGTCAAAATTTTTTCTGTCGGTTTTGTTGTCGAGGAATCCACATTCGACCAGTACGGCAATGCCTTTGTTTGGTTGCTTTAGAAAATACAGGTCGTCGCTGTATTTAACGCCTCGACTGTTTTGATTGCATTTTTTGAATTCATCTATGATCCATTGGGCCAGCTTTGCGCCGAGAGTTCTTCTGGTTCCAGCCTTCTTAGGAACCCAAACCTCAACGCCATCGCCGCCGCCAGCGTTGAAATGAATATCAACGCTGACAGTGCGATATTTGTCCTGGTAGCTTAGAATCTTCTGTGCTTGTCCCGCCAATGTGTAGCCACTAACCTTTCTCTCGCTATAGTCGATCTTCCAGGTTCTTTTGCTGGGCGGCGTTTGCATTAAGTAGTCGTAACAGGCCTTGGCCACGGTCCGAGTCAGTTCCAACTCTACGAATCCATCGCTGACTGCGCCTTTATCGTTTCCGCTCCCATGACCATGGGAAATAAAGAATAGAATCGGTTTCTTTGCCATTTGTGCCTCCTATGATGGTTTGTTTTTCTTAGGAAATTAAGCGGGGGAGATTTTACGATTGGTTTTGGGGATGAGGCCTTTTTGAACTCTCTTAAATACAAAAGCCAAAAACAAACATACTAGAACTGCGATAGCTAATTGGTATTACACTACCTACAGTATTTATTCCATTATATGAAATACTAGAATCGGTATTTCCATAATAAGGTGACCTAAGACCCCATACTGATGGTCCAGCATCTAATCCTTTTTCATTATAATAATTTACTATTTTATTAGTATCTGTTTTAAAAAAATCGTATTGGGTATCTTCATCACTAAAAGTAAATTTATGATAAATATCATTACCATGTATTTCTGCATTAGAAAATAGAAAGAATTTATCATTAATAGAAACACGTGCCCAATTAGAATTAGATTCCTGATAATTGACAGTTTTATATGTTCGTTTTACAACATCTAATAACTTTTTATCACTGTCAC
>JAAWDM010000028.1 GCA_022793795.1 Bacillota bacterium | reverse complement strand
TGAAGGGGCTCGAACCCTCGACCTCTGCGTTGCGAACGCAGCGCTCTCCCAGCTGAGCTACGGGCCCACGATGCAGTTCTCATAAACTCTAGTCTTTTTCTATTACTTTTTTATCATATACCTTTTTGCAAATACCGTCAACCCATCCCCTTGGTGATAACGTAACTTTACCTAGCGGATATTCTCACCATCGATGTTGACACATTCTCCGAAATTCTGAAAATGCGTCAACAAAACACTGTACCCTCGATTGACAAAAGTCCACACAGTTTTGTCAATCGAGGGCGCCAAATAAACTATATATATTTTCCGCTTGAAGCAGTCAGGCGCGACTTACAGCTTCCCCTCAAAGGGCCGGTTTTTCGATAAAATCTGCTTCTTTAGTCGCGTCCGAATCTCCTCTGACACGCTCATGACCTCCCTGTAAAATTCTCTTGCCGATACTCTTGCCGCTCCGTCTCCAAAGGCAGCCATTTGCACCATCCGGTCAGAGGTCACCACTGTAATCTTATATGTTTTGGCCAGTTCATAAGTCATCTTCTCGATATACTGGTCTGCTGTCTCCGCCTCCTTGGTAAAGACCACATCCACCTTTCCGTAACGGCTGCGGCTTCCTGGATTTGCCGGCACCCGATACCCATCAAATACCACCAAAATTCCCACATTCCGATAGCCCTGATAATTTGCCATGACTTCCAGGAAGGCTTCCCGCGCCCCGTCCAAATTGATAGATGCCAGTTCCTTCAACTCTTCCCAGGCAAAGATCACATTATATCCATCCACAATAAAGTAGGAGGCCGCCCCATGGTCGGCTTTACGGTTTAAAGTGGGAAAATTCTCTGGCTGCGCCGTTGTTCTTGTAGCCTGGCTTTGATGGGCCCGTCTTAACGCCTCATCCCGTTTGCTCTTCCCATAGGTACGCAAAAATATGGCTTCCAGTTCTTTTTCATCGGCAAAGCCCTCACGACTCCGTGAGTTGCCTTCGTCCGTGGCCAGAATTCCCTCCTTTGGAGAGTCAAGCCGGTAGCCGCTTTCCACATGGGCCATTTCATCCACCTGCATCCAGTCTACATGGACTGCGCCGCCGTGGGCGCAAAACACCGAACCTGTGGGATTTTCCAAATCCTCCTCGGCCAGATACCCTCTTTGGTCAATCACTGCTTCCTGATCATGGCATGACATATATCCGGCCATGGTGGTCAAAAACCGTCCCTGTCCTTTGGTATAGGCTGCCACATCCCGTTGGTATCCTCCGAGGGTGCTGACAGGCCCTTCTCCCACCAACGTCACCAATTCAGCCCGGCCTCCTGCCTCCAACTCACAGGAAGCAGACAATCTCTGCATATCTGCCATGGCTCTTCCCACATTTTCAGCAGGCGCCTCTAGTCGAAAACGGTAAAAAGGCTCAAGCAACACCCCGTGGCCCGCTGCCGCGGCCTTCTTTAGCCCCTGTCGCACCGCCCGATAAGTGGCCTGACGAAAATCTCCGCCTTCGGTGTGCTTGACATGGGCCCGCCCTGCCAAAAGGGTAATCTTCATATCCGTAATATTAGCCCCAATCAACGCCCCCACATGGGCCTTTTCCGCCAAATGGGTCAATATCAGCCGCTGCCAATTCCGCGCCAGCTTATCTTCACTGCAAACGGTATCAAAGACCAAACCGCTGCCCGGCGCACCCGGTTCCAACAAAAGGTGCACCTCCGCATAGTGACGAAGGGGCTCAAAATGTCCAATGCCGATGACCGGCTTTGAAATAGTCTCTTTATAAATCAAACTGCCCTGACCAAAGGAAACAGCCAGGTCAAACCGTTCCTCAATGGTTCTCTGCAAAATTTCCAGTTCCAGGTCTCCCATGACCTGCACATGGATTTCCTTCAGCGCTTCTTTCCACACCACTCGCAGCAGTGGATTTTCCTCTTCCAGCAAACGAAGTTTCTGCAAGGATGTCACTGGCTCCGCCCCCTCCGGCAGGATAACCTGATAGGTCAGAGCCGGCTCTAGCGCTGGCTGCCCCAAGTCTCCTGTGATGCCAAGACCCTGGCCTGCATAGGTTTTCGTCAGACCTGTGACAACGCAGACAGTTCCCGCCTCTACCTCCTGCACCATCTGAAAGCTATCCCCAGAATAAAGACGAATCTGCTCCACCTTTTCTTCCCAAAGGTCCGCCCCCTCCAAACCGCCTTGCAAAACCATTTTGCTCCGAAGGCTTCCTCCCGTCACCTTCATATGGGTTAGCCTGTTTCCCTGCTTATCTCTGGTGATTTTAAAGACCCGCGCTCCAAATTCCGAAGGGTAAGCGGAAATTGTGGTATAGGCGCTAACGACAGCTAAAAACTCCTCTACACCTTCCATCTTCAATGCTGAACCAAAGGACACAGGAAATACCCTGCAATCCGCAATCCCTCGTTTCACAGCCGCCACCGGTATGCTACCAGTCTCTAAGTAACTCTCCATCAGTTCCTCGCTGCACAGGGCCAGTTCCTCTTCATTCTCAAAGACCGGCATGTCCATGGCCCCCTTCTTCTCACCAATGGCAACAAAACCATCTCCCAAACTGCGGCGCAGTTCCTCCATAATCCGAGGCCGCTCCGTTCCCGGCTGATCCATCTTGTTGACAAACACAAAGGTAGGAATTCCATACAGTTTTAAAAGCTGCCACAAGGTCATGGTATGGCCCTGAACGCCATCCGCTCCGCTGATGACCAAAATCCCATAGTCCAGTACCGACAGCACCCGTTCCATCTCACCGCTAAAATCCACATGGCCCGGCGTATCTAGTAAAGTGACATCCACATCCCCTAGGGAAAATCGGGCAGTCTTTGAAAACACGGTAATACCTCGTTCCCGTTCAATCCTGTTCATGTCCAAAAAAGCATCGCCATGGTCTACCCTGCCCAGTTTTCTCACGGCGCCAGTCAGATACAAGATACTCTCTGACAAAGTGGTCTTTCCTGCGTCCACATGAGCCAATATCCCTATCGTCAGCTGCTTTCCTTCCATAATGCCTCCCATACAAGCAGACGCCGTCATAATAAAACATGCGGCGTCCAAATTCATTCCCTATCTTATTCTGTCTCGGATTCCGATTCTCCTTCAGACTCCAGTTCCAGGTTCTTTTCAACCCTTTCCGCTTCCTTAACCTCCTGCCTTGCTTCTCGCTCTTGGCGAATCTGCGGTAAAACGTGATTCGGGTCAGTGAGGAAAATATAGATGTCCATCAGCGCGATACCCACAAGACCTATGCCTTCTACATTGAGTTTTCTGCTGAACATAACCGCTGCAATACCCATGATGGCGCTGATTCCGTAAATCATCAGCGTTGCTCTCCGCTGTCCATACCCCAGCTGCATCAGCCGATGGTGGAGATGTCCCTTATCCGCTTCCATAATGGGACGCTTGTTGACTGCACGGCGGAAAATCGCGAAAAAGGTGTCGAAGATCGGCAGACCCAACACAAAAATCGGCACTGAAGTAGCAATGACCGCCGCACTCTTGGTAAAGCCCATGACCGACAAGGTGGCCAGCATAAATCCCAGGAACAGAGAACCACCGTCACCCATAAAGATTTTGGCCGGATAAAAGTTAAAGGGTAAATATCCCAGAGCGCCTCCAGCCAATGCCAGCATGGCCGCTGTAGATAGATACTGACCATAGATATAGGCCACATAAGCCAGACACAAAGCTGCAATGGCTGAAATACCTGCCGCCAACCCGTCCAAACCATCCACCAGATTGACCGCATTGGTAATGCCTACAATCCACAGTATGGTAATCACAAAGCTGATCGGCGCCGCAAAGTCCATCTTCCCTTCCCCAAAGAAGTTGGTCAGAAACTCAATACGAATGTCGTACATATACATGATGATCGCCACCACCACCTGTCCCAACAGCTTTAGTTTAGGCGGCAGATTCTTAAGATCATCGATAACCCCCAGAAGATAAATCAGCGTTCCGCCAATGACCACACCAATGACTCTATCATTAAAGTTCATAAATATTATCATAGAAGCAATGGTTCCCGCAAATATGGCCAGTCCGCCAAATCGGGGAATTGCCTTTGTATGCATCCTTCTGGCATCCTTTGGTACGTCCATGGCTCCAATTAAAGGCGCTAACTTAATGGCCAAGGGCGTAACCGCCATGGAGATCAAAAAGGCTACTAAAAAGATGAGCCCTAACTTATCATACATAGTCCTTCTCCTCTACTCCCCCATCTTCTCGATAGTAAGACCTGCCTCTGTTAAAATATCCACTGAAAGTTCATCTGGATAGCCTTCCTTTACTACAATGCGGCTGATTCCCGCATTGATAATCATCTTTGCACAGATGACACAAGGCTGATGGGTTATGTAGATGGTTCCCCCTTCGATGGCATGTCCCATGGAAGCTGCCTGGATAATGGCGTTTTGCTCTGCATGAAGGGCCATACAAAGCTCGTGACGCTGACCAGAAGGTACTCCTAACTTTTGACGCAGACAACCGCCTCGCTCTTCGCAGTGAACGATACCCCGCGGCGCACCGTTATATCCAGTGGCAATGGCCCGCTGGTCCTTTACGATAACTGCTCCCACCTGCCGCCTCATACAGGTAGATCTGGTAGCTGTCAATTCTGCCATCTTCATAAAATATTCATCCCAACTTGGTCTTATCATATCTCTTTCTCCAATCTCTGCTTTGTTGTCTGTTAATAAAAAACCTTTACTAAATACAAGCCCTCTGCCGGCGCGGTATGGCCTGCCAGCCGCCGGTCACATCCGTCTATGACATCTTTCAGGTTTTCTGGCGGCCGCTTTCCAAGGCCCACCTCCACCAGAGTTCCTGTGATGATTCGTACCATATTGTATAGAAACCCATCTCCGGCTATCTCAATGACGATGTCCGACCTGTGTCCCTGTCTGTTTTCATAGTTTACCCGTTCTATCTGTAATCCATGGACCGTTCTGACTGTAGTCTCACGGGGCGTACTGCCCGATGACTGGAAACACTGGAAGTCATGGGCGCCTACAATATATCCGGCCGCCTCCTTCATAGCCTCCACATCCAGAGCAGGTTCCACCTGATAACAGTATCTTCTACGAAAGATATCCGGTTTTTCATCGTTTGCAATGATATAGCGGTATAGCTTTCCCTTTGCATCAAACCTGGCATGAAACTCTAAGGGCATCTCGCGAACATCAACGACCTGTACATCGCCCATGCGACCCATTTTTCCCAGGCCGCCTCCTTTTCCAGCCAACAAATGATTGACAGCCTTCTGAATTTTCTCTGTTGGGATACCGAACTCGCCCCGAAAGGAGGCTTGCTGCCCCAAGGCATGGACGCCGGCATCAGTCCGGCTTGTTCCATGAATGGTCACAGGCTTTCCCATGAGACAGGATAGCGCCCGCTCCAACTCCCCTTGAACAGTTCTCACTTCCGGCTGCCTCTGCCATCCTGAAAAACCGCTGCCATCATATTGGATTGTCAGCAAAATATTTCGTTCCATACCTTTTTATCTAGGCAGCACAATCTGCCGTTTCTCCACATCCCTTGCCTGTCTGTACAAGGTAAACTTCCTGCCTATGGCCTGTACAAATTCTGCTCCCAGCTGTGGCAGCAAATCGTTGGCCACATCCTTTGGTTTCAGTTCGCAGCCCTCTTGCAGCTTTACCTTTACCAACTCCCTGTTTTCCAGGCAAGTGTCGATTTCTTTTATCACATTTTCCGTCACCCCTGATTTTCCGATATATACAATGGGATCCAAATCATGGGCCAAACTTCTCAGGTAACTTCTCTGTTTACTGGTAATCATCTATGGTTTCTCCTTCCACTATAAGTCCTCTCGTCTATGCAAAACACATATGCCCTCCAAGAGTATTATAGGCTTATCAGTATATTATACCGCATTTCATGCAAAAGCACCAGATAAATTCCGGCGCTGACACCGATATATGGCGCCATGGCCCTGTGTTCCGATAATTTTACCCTTCGCCGAAACAGCAGCCATGCCATATGTGCGCCGCTTAAAAGGCTGGTCAATACGAAAATCCATAGGATGCCGTCCACACCGGCTACCAGTCCCAAAGCTGCAAACAGCTTGATATCGCCTCCGCCCAAAGTATTCTTCTGATAAAGGAGCCCGCCTAAAACCGCCACGACAGTCATCACCCCAAAGCCTGCCAATGCGCCCCAGAGTCCGTTAAGCGGTCCGCCCCTATGAAATGGAATAAAACCGATTCCCGTAATCACCAGAAGCATAACAAACTGATCCGGCACAATTCTGTATTTTATATCGGCAATAGCCATTTCAAGCAGCAGCCAACAGACCGCCAAAGCTGCTACACCATAAGCTGGATTTTCCAAAAACAGCTTGATTCCAATCACGATAAACAAGCCGCTGAACACATATTTCCACGGCGTACTACAGACACGCTGTCTGGTGGGATGGAGCAGTTCCTCATCAGGGGTCTGTCCATAGTCGCACAGCCATTTGCCTGGTATCCGGTTAAAAATCCAAACAGCGCCGTTTCCCAGCAGGATTCCGCAAATAATCGCCGCTGCACATCCTATTAACATTAAGATGTTCTCTCTCATCCCCAATGGTTCCTCTTCCTTTCTGTCTACGCTTCCCTGCGGCGGGCGCCGGCGCGCATGTCATCTTAGCAAGGCGCGCATCACTGTGCGTTCATTATACCATCCTCTGCGAAAAAGGTCCACCATTCCTCTTCTCGCCTGTGTAAAATTTCGCAGCCCCTTCAATATAATACACAATTTCCTGCTGTATACCCTGACAAAATACCTCCTACAGGCGCAATCGTGTATTACCAGTCTATTATACGCTATCTATACACGGTATTTATAAAATTTCCGTGTACATTATCCGAAAATTGCACTGATAATACATGTTTCACCCTTTCAGCCCATACCATCTGGCCTGATTTCCACTGTAACCGTGTATTTTTAAAGTTAAAACGTAATTCTCTACAACATGTTGCCTTGCATAAAATGAAAGCAGCCGCGCCAACGTTTTCCTCGCCGGCCCGGCTGCCCCCATTTGTATGCAAACAAACACTTTCCATTATGGAAAATTGTTTTTTACTCTAATTCTTCTAATTCCTCCAACTGTTCCACTTCTACATCAATAGCGCCGTATTTCTTATGGAAGTAGAAATATAGAGGAATCCCTGTTAGCGGAACGATCAGACCTAAAATAGCGCCGCTTGGGTCTTCAAATAGGGCATTTCCTAAAAGAAGAACTGCACACAGCACTGTCACCGCTGGCAGCGCTGGATAACCAAACACCTTATAAGGTCTTTCCAGGTTAGGATATTTCTTTCTTAACACAAACACCGCAACGATAGCCATGGTATAGAACAGAGACTGGGTAAATACAACCAAAACCGTAATCTGCTCAAAAGAACCTATAAACAGTATGGCAATGCTGACTACCATCATGAAAAGCTGCGCCACATACGGCGTACCGAACTTTGGATGTACTTTCCCACAAACAGCGAAAAATCTCTTGTCTCTAGCCATAGCAAAGGCTTCTCTTGGAAAAGCCAGCAACTGACCATTGCAGGAACCTAAAATAGAAATCAATATGGCCACCGTGATAAACATGGCGCCAACCCGACCAAATAGGACCGTAGAAACACTGGAACCCGGCAGTGGGTCTACCGCCATTTCCTGCAATGGAAGTAGCTTCATCATGATGAAATTAAACACGGTATAAATCACCGTAATCCCTCCAATGGCAATAAAGATAGCCTTCGGTAAGTTTTTCTGCGGCTCTTTAATTTCCTCGGTAACAAGGGTCACAGAACTCCATCCGTCATAGGCCCACAGTGCTGCGATAACTGCCAGCGCAAATCCGCTAAGCGCCCCGCCCTCTCCCTGAAAATCAAAGGTAACAGGATTGACGGATTTTCCAAGATTAAAAATACCAAATACGATAATTGCAACCACTGGGATAATTTTTAGCACCATCATTACGGACTGGAGCCTGCCGCTGTGCTTCACACCCAAAATATTGATGATGGTAAGTAGCACGATTAAACAAATTGCAGCAATCTTAACACCTATCGGGTCCAGTGGAATAAATACGCTAAGATAAGTGGCAAAGGCCAGGGCAATAGCTGAAATACTTGCAGAGCAGGTAATCCAGAAATCCGTCCATCCCATCATAAACGCCACAACCGGCCCATAGGCCTCCTTCAAATAAACATACGCACCGCCTGCTTTTGGCATGGCGGCCCCAAGTTCTGCATAACAGAGCCCTGACATCAGCGAATATAGACCTGCAAATATCCAAGCTGCTGTAGCCCAACCGATAGAGAATCCAGCTCGCTCAATCACAAAGGAGCCTACATAAAATACACCAGAGCCTATGACGATGCCGCCGATAATGGACACTGCATCGAATACCCCAAGTTCCCGTTTTAAACTATTTTTTTCCATAACTTCATCCTCTCTTTTTCAACCTTTGGTTGCTCCTTATGCACATATAAATTTAATAATGGCGATAAACAATCTTTCCGTTTACAATGGTTCTCATTACTTCTACACGAGGAAGCTCCTCTACATCGATCTGGAATATGTCCTGAGATAGAACTATCATATCCGCATACTTTCCAATCTCTAAAGCGCCTTTTTCCTCTTCTTCAAAGGTGGCATAAGCAGAGCCTGCGGTAAACATTCTCACTGCCTCTTCCACAGAAAGTTTCTGCTGGGGAAGCCATCCCTCTTCAGGATTTCCTTTCCAGTTTTTTCGGGAAACTGCTGCATAGATGCCATGGAGCGGAGAGAACGGTTCCACCGGACTATCGGAACCTGCAGCGCAGCAAACGCCTGCATCCACAAAGCTTTTCCAATTATAGGTATATTGGGCCCGTTCCTTTCCCACGCGAGTCTCTACGATATCTAAATCCGACATGACAAAACCTAACTCCAAGCCTGCTAGGATGCCATTTCTTTGAAACCTTTCTATAATATCTGGATTGGATATCTGACAATGATCGATGCCAAACCTGTAGGGATTCGCCCCATCCTGTTCCAAAACCTTTTCATAAACGTCTAAGACCATATCCATAGCCCGATCGCCAATAGCATCGCATACAAATTGACATTCATGTTCATACGCCAGCCTGACCATCTCCTCTAACTTATCATGGTCAAAATAGATTTCTCCGCAAGTGTTTTGATCGTCGCTATAACACTCTTTCAGCGCAGCCGTCCTTCCGCCCAAAGAACCATCCGTATCGGTTTTACAAGGTCCAATTCGAAAGAGCGGACTGCCATAGCCAGTCTGATATCCCAGTCCTAAAATCCTTTCCATGTCTGCAGCAGTAGGCAGATACATCATCAGGTTCACCTTAAGGGGTAATTTCCCTTCCCTATCCAACTGAAAATATGCTTCTAAAATCTCCTCCGGTGTACCGGCCCGTTTCAATTCAAAGTCATCGGTCTGTAGGGAGGTAATCCCCTGGCTTACATAATCCTCACAAGCGCGCAAAATGGTTTTTTTGATAGCCTCTACTCCCAATTTAGGTAGTCTCCCATAAATGAGATTGATGGCTTCCCCTGTGAATATGCCTGTGGGAATCCCATTCTCATCCGCCAGTACGCTACCATGGTCCATGGCCCCTTGAGGACTCAGCAAATCCAATAGAGCCAGCGCCTTAGTATTGGCAATGCACATCTGTCCACAAGTTCTTCCAAGGACAATGGGAATTTCCAAGGAAATCTGATCCAAATCGTATCTGTTCGGTATCTCCTTCACATCAAACAAATTCTGGTCCCAGCCGCGGCCTTCCACCCACTGTCCAGCCTGAATATTCTCTCGCTGAATAAAATATTTTACGCGAGCTTTCAATTCTCGAAGGCTGGCGCATCCATCTAACTTTATGTTCCTCTGACTGTAACCATAGGAAAGCAGATGCATATGGCTGTCATTAAAGCCAGGGATGACAATATTCCCTCTTAAATCGATAATCCGAGTCGCATCCGTCCGAAGGGATAAAATATCATCTGTTTTTCCCAGTTGTACAATCCGGCCGTCCTTTACAGCCAATCCCTCATAAACATCACGAGTCCGATTCATTGTATAGATTCTACCATTTATCAACAGTAATTCCACTTTTCTCCTCCTTCCTGCCCTTTCAAGAGCTGTACTCATCTAATAGCAAAATATATGCCATATGGAATTTCGTTGAAATTCCAAGTTCTATAGGTCTTTTCTCTTATTCTTCCAATGGGATTATTGTCATTTTGTATGAAAATTTGTCGTTTTTGTATAGCAATCGGTTATTCGATGAAAAAATGCCAACTTTTATTGATTTTATTCTTTCATTAGGATAAACTAAAGCCACCCATTACTTTTTGTTAGAATTCCCTCCCTATTTTATTAAAATACTCTGAGGTGACTATGCAATTTCAATTTGAAGATTTTCTCAGCGGTGTGGACAGCGTTATGATTATTGATGAAAACTACATCATACTCCATGCCATCAGAACCAATAGTCGGGTAAACTCCAAACCTGCACATCATAATCATGACAAATATGTAAACAAGAGCATATTTGACATCTTTCCCTCTATCCCCATCAAGGAAAGCTCCTACTCTGAAGCCAGACAAACAAAAAAACCGGTTGTAAGATACAACCAGAATTACACAGACTGTTTTGGCATGGTCTGCAAAACCAATAACATTACCATACCCTTGCTCCGTCAAGGGAAGGTCTGCGGATATGTGGGGCTTTCTAAGGATATCACCACTGTCAATTCCGTTATAAAGGGACAAATTCAGGTTCCCGAGGTTATCAAAGGCACCGTTGACCTTCCTCCTATGGAAAAGACCACCTTCGAACACATTATTACCCAGGACGAAACCATGATGAAAGCCATCGCTCTAGCTAAAAATTTAGCAAGCAGCAATGGGCCGATTTTAATCTATGGCGAGACTGGTACTGGCAAAGAACTTTTTGCACAAGCCATTATGAATTACAGCAATATTCCTCGTTCCAAAATCATCACCCAAAACTGTGCCGCCATACCGGAAAATCTCATAGAGGCCATGCTGTTCGGCACCACCAAAGGCTCTTTTACTGGAGCTGAAAATAAGGATGGGCTCATGAAACTGGCTGACGATGGCATCCTTTTTTTAGACGAGTTAAATTCCCTTCCTTATCATGTGCAAGGCAGCCTGCTTCGTGTGCTGCAGGAAGGTACCTACCGGCCCGTAGGTTCTCACCATGAGTTAAAATCTTCTGCCAGAATCATTGCCGCAATGAATATGAATCCAAGAGATGCCATCACCAGAAAACAGCTTAGGGAAGATCTGTTTTACCGATTCAGCAGCGGTATCGTCAGTATTCCACCACTGCGTAACAGACCAGGGGATATCAATCTATACCTGGATTACTATTTAAACGCCTACAGGAAAAGAAGCGGTCGCTTTATCTCTGGCTATGCATCTAACTTAATCTCACTTCTCCATTCCTATCCATGGCCAGGAAATGTTCGAGAACTTCGTCATCTTATTGAATTTATGGTTAGCAATACGGACAGCCGAATTCTTTCCGTTTCCGACCTACCTGCTTATATGGTAGAGGCAGTAGAAAATGCTGCTCATGAAGCAGTTTCCTCCCAGGTAAAACAATCCGTCGGCCATCCGCCTGTCCCAGACATGAAAGCCGATGTTGCTGATTTGCAGCAGATGGGTCTCTCCGATTATATGCTTCATATAGAAAAAAAACTGATTGCCAAGGCTTTATATGACCATCGTGGCAGTATCAGTCATACGGCAGAATATTTGAAGCTTCCCAGACAGACCCTTACCTACAAAATGCAGAAGTATGGTTTAAACCGAAAGTCCTTTATTCACCCAAAGATTTAGGTGCGCCCAACCCTCTCCACTCTTGCAAAGCCTTTTTCTGTAAGCTATAATGGTAAGCAGAAAGACAGGAGGATATGGATTATGGACAAAATCATGAAATTAAGATATGACAGACTGGGGCCTAAGGTGGTAAACGCCCTGGAAAAAAGGAATTTCGAAGCCTATTATTGTACAGATAGGACTGCTGCTATGGAACAGATTCTTTCTCTCATTGCGCCAGATACTTCTGTCTGCTATGGGGGTTCTCTAACCTTAAACGCTCTGGGACTCAAGGAGGCTCTCCGCCAGAGAGGCAATCGTATGCTGGATCGGGATTTGGCTGCGGATGTATATGAACGCCAGGCCATCGAGCATCAGGCATTTGCTGCCGATTGGTTTCTCATGAGCAGCAATGCCATCAGCGAAGATGGCCAGCTGGTCAATATTGACGGTATCGGCAATCGAGTGGCCGCCCTCATCTATGGGCCGAAAAATGTGCTAATCGTGGCCGGTATGAACAAGGTGGTAAAATCAGAGGCAGACGCCATGGGTCGGGCCAGAAACGTGGCAGGCCCTGCCAATATGATGCGATTTCCAGGCAAAGAAACGCCATGCGCTGTAACCGGTTCCTGTGCCAACTGCAACAGCCCAGACTGCATCTGTAATCAAATCGTCATTACCCGCCGCTGCAATCCTCCTAAGAGAATTAAAGTCGTCTTGGTCGGTGAAGAGTTGGGGTTGTAAAACCCCTCTAACCCAGCAGCAGGCGTGTATTTTCCTTTTACTTTCATCACAAAATACACGCTTTAGATCCTTTTTCCCTGGTTTGTATCTATGAAAACCACTTAAGTTGTAACAATTCTCTATTTTACAAAAATAATACACGGTATCTTCTAAAATACCGTGTATTATTTTATTATATTCCTTTTGAAATACACATTTTTCCCTTTTCAAGACTTTTACAAGGGGAAAAACGTGTATTTTTCTTTGTCTATTCTGCCTCGTTACACTCTATCCCTATTTCTTCCAAGAGCTCTTCAGTCCAACGATTTCGTTGAATACCGGCGTTTCTCGGCTAAACAGCTTGCTGTCCGCCACATAGTAGCCGTGACGGAAGAACTGGAAACGCTCTCCTGGCTCTGCGTCCAGAACCGACGGCTCTGCAATGGCGTCGATATATTCCACTGAATCAGGATTCAGTTCCATCTCTCCGTCCTCGTTTTCCTTAAACAGATAATCGTATTTGCGGATTTTAATCGGCACTCCTGTCTTTGCATCCACAAAGTGAATGGTTCCCTTTACCTTGCGGCCCTCAAATCCGCTGCCGCTTCTGGTTTCAGGGTCATAGGTGCAGTGAAGTTCCTTGATGGAACCGTCCTCATTCTTAACCACCTCGTTGCAGGTAATGAAGTAAGCCCCCTTAAAACGTACCTCGTTACCCGGGAACAGTCTGAAATACTTCTTTACCGGCGCTTCCATAAAGTCCTCGCCGTCTACCCACAGTTCCTTAGAAAAGGAAACTTCTCTAGTTCCCATCTCTGGCGCCTGTGCGTTATTTTCAATGGTGCAGGTTTCCCTTTCATCTTCTGGATAATTGGTGACGACCACCTTAATAGGATTGAAAATGACATTGCGGCTCTCCACCTTAGTTTTTAAATCCTCACGGACACAATATTCCAATACGGAAATATCCACGGTGCTGTTGGCCTTGGCTACGCCGATTTCTTCGCAGAAGTCCCGAATTGCTTCCGGCGTATAGCCTCTGCGGCGAATTCCGGCAATGGTCGGCATTCTCGGATCATCCCAGCCCTCCACAGCGCCGTTTTCCACCATGGCTCTCAAGTGACGCTTGGACATGACCGTGTTGGTCAGATTCAGTCGGGCAAACTCAATCTGCCGCGGCATATGAGGCCAAAATCCCACTTCCCTAAGGACCCAGTCGTAAAGAGGTCTGTGGTCCTCAAACTCCATGGTACAGATGGAATGACTGATGCCTTCGATGGCATCCTCAATAGGATGGGCAAAATCGTACATAGGATAGATGCACCACTTATCTCCCGTATTGTGATGATGGGCGTGGGCAATACGATAGATGATAGGGTCTCTCAAGTTGATGTTAGGCGATGCCATGTCGATTTTGGCACGGAGCACCTTTTCACCATCGCCGTACTTTCCCTCTCTCATCTCCTGGAACAGTTTCAGGTTTTCCTCCACCGACCGGTTTCTGTATGGACTTTCCTTACCTGGCTCAGTCAGAGTACCTCTGTACTGTTTGATTTCCTCACCGGTCAAATCGCAGACAAAAGCTTTTCCTTTCTTAATCAGCTCCACGGCCGCCTCATACATGGTATCAAAGTAATCGGAAGCCCAAAGACGTTTCTCCCAATTAAGGCCTAGCCATTTGATGTCTGCCTCGATGGCCTCCACATACTCCATATCCTCCTTGGCCGGATTGGTGTCATCGTAGCGAAGATTACACTTTCCGCCGTACTTAGCGGCAGTGCTGAAATTGAGCCAAATGGACTTGGCATGTCCAATGTGCAAATATCCGTTAGGCTCCGGCGGGAATCTGGTATAGACCTCGTCGTAAACGCCTTCCGCTAAATCCTTATCTATCATATTATGAATAAAATTATCTGCCATACTATCCCTCCGAAAAAATATATACGTTAGTATACCATAAATAACCAAGTCTATACAAGGGGAACATCATCTGCCCCCTCTGGTTTTTCATAATTTCTTTCCGGTCTTTTCCACAAATTGAGGCTTTTTGAACTGGCAGATTTTATCCTGACAGTTGCTGCACTTCAAAATATCATTAGAACCTTCCCAGAATCGCTCCGGATGACGAAGCAGAGTGATTTCCCAACGAAGCATCACCACGATACTGGTAAAGAATAGACTCCATGTAAAGAAATTTCTGATAAACAGCATAGGCGTAAACATCATGAAGTGGCCCCAGTTGAAGATGCGACAGTTGACGCAGCACTTATTCTTAATAAAAAACTGCTGGAAGGGACACCATATGACCACGCAGATCAGGTCGCAGACGTAATAAAACAGGGACAGCAAAATCAATTCCTTTACTGCAATGATGTCGAACACATAAAGAGCTCCAAAGACTGCATTGACCGAAAGCCACGCCAGCAGCACCCAGATGGCTGACAGATTGTTCTTCTGCACATAGCGGTACATCTCCAGCTCATCATAATCCTTCACCTGCACATAGGTATCGGCAAACTCTTTTTTACTGCCCATGGTCAGCGTCTTATTGCTGGGTAGCATATGGAGAATCATACTAAGCATGAGAAGTCCCCATACCACGATAATACCAATATTGTTAAACTGGGATAAATAGGCATTGAGTTCCTCCAGAGTTCCACCTGCCAGTTGAAAATTGACGATGGATTTTTCCGTAAGGAGCAGGTCAAAATACTCCCCATGAAACAAATAGGTCCACAGCACCACGAGAAAAACTCCAATGCGAAAGACCAATTTTGCCACATAAATTTGAAACATATGAGGTCTCATATTCTCTTCATTTCCTTTTCTTTTTCACCAGAACAAAACGTATCCGTCTGGCTCCACCAATAGAAAAGGCATTGGGAAAGGAATCTCCTTCCAATGCCTTTCGCTTTATCCTTTTATAACTCTATCCTTTTAGATTTCTCCTAAAAATCTATTCCTCTGCATCAGGGTAGGAGTCTCTCTCGTGATAATGGGTATGAAGCAACTTGTGAGCCAAAGTGCCTCCTGCCATGCCCAAAAAGTCTTTGTACAATCTCTTGACAGATGGATTGTTGTGAGACTTGCGGACATACATCTTTCGATCCTCCTGATAGAGGGCCTTGGCCCGAAGTTCGCTGACATTGGACCAGTTTCTCACCTCGGAACTCTGGAACGGTTGGCCGCCGCCATTGATGCAGCCGCCAGGACATGCCATAATTTCGATGAAGTGAACGTCAAGTTCACCCTTCTTCACCATATCCAAAAGCTTTCTGGCATTACCCAGACCATGGGCTACTGCTGCACGGAGCTTTACACCGCCTACTTCTGTTTCTGCAATCTTGATACCTTCCAAACCTCTTACCACATCGTATTCGATATTGTCGGTGGAGGAACCGTTAAGAATATCTGTTGCAGTACGAAGAGCCGCTTCCATAACTCCGCCGGTAGCGCCGAAGATGACGCCAGCGCCGGAAGCATCGCCAAACGGATCGTCAAAGTTATCGTCCGGCAGGCTTGGGAAGTCGATACCCACGTCATAAATCATGCTGGCCAGTTCTCTGGTGGTGATAACCGCATCCACATCTCTAAGACCGTCCACTTCCATTTCTGGCCTTTGAGCCTCAAACTTCTTGGCTGTACAAGGCATAACGGAAACCACGAAAATCTTGCTTGGGTCTAAATTGTGTTTCTTTGCATAATAGGTCTTGATGATGGCGCCGAACATGGTATGCGGCGACTTGCAGGTGGACAGGTTTGGCAAAAACTCTGGATAGTTGTGTTCACAGAATTTAATCCATCCCGGCGAACAGGAGGTAATCATCGGCAAAGTACCGCCGCTTCTCATTCTGTCGATCAGTTCGTTGGCTTCTTCCATAATAGTCAAGTCTGCACCGGTATCCGTGTCGAACACCTTATCGAAGCCTAACATTCTAAGGGCAGAAACCATCTTACCAGTTACCGCCGTACCGATTGGCATCTTGAAACTTTCTCCAAGAGCTGCTCTTACTGCTGGCGCAGTCTGTACCACTACATGCATATCTGGATCGTTAATGGCCTTCCAAACCTTGGTGGTTTCCTTGGCCTCGTGAAGAGCGCCCACTGGGCAGGCATTGATACACTGACCGCAGTTAACACAAGGGGTATCCGATAAACTCCTTTCAAAAGGAGAGCCTACGATGGTATGGAAACCCCTCCCGATATTTTCAATGACGCTGACTTTCTGTACCTTCTGGCAGGTGCTGACACATCTTCTGCAGAGGATACACTTATTCGGCTCTCTGACAATAGAAATACCTGTATCGATTGGATGTTCCAAGGTTTCCCCTTCAAAGCGAACCTGTTGGATTCCCATCTTGTTAGCCAAAGTCTGTAGTTCGCAGGAAGTCCAGCTTCTGGTACAAGTCTGGCATCTGGCATCGTGATTGGAAAGAATCAATTCCAGATTCACCTTTCTTGCATCTACCGCCTTGGCTGAATGGGTAAACACCTCCATACCTTCGGCAACTGGCGTTACACAAGCAGCCTGCAAACCTTTGCCGCCCTTGGTCTCTACCAGACACATACGGCAGCATCCCACTTCATTGATGTCCTTTAGATAGCAAAGGGTGGGGATAAAAATGTTAACCTCTTTGGCAGCTTGCAGGATGGTATAGGTATCAGGCACACTGATGTGAATCCCATTTATGGTAATGTTTACTGTTCTCATGATAAACTACACCCCTTTCTACGCATTCCGCAGTACGGACTTGAACGGGCACTGTTCCATACATACGCCGCACTTGATACATTTGTCCCGATTGATGGTGAAACCAGTCTTTCTGTCGCCTTCGATGGCGCCCACTGGACAATGTTTCTTACAGATACCGCATTTCTTACAGGTATCCTTATCGATCTTGTATCTGACGATAGCCTTACATACGCCGGCTGGACATCTTTTATCCACCACATGGGCCACATATTCATCTCTAAAGTAGCGTAAGGTGGAAAGCACCGGATTTGGCGCTGTCTGGCCCAGGCCGCAGAGGGCTGCGTTCTTAATGTTATTGGCTAAAAATTCCAACTTATCAATATCCTCTAAAGTACCTCTACCTTCGGTAATCTTAGTAAGGATTTCATGCATTCTCTTGGTCCCCAGTCTACACGGTACGCATTTACCGCAGGACTCATCTACAGTGAAGTCTAGGAAAAATCTAGCCAGGTCTACCATACAAGTATCCTCGTCCATAACGATTAAACCGCCGGAACCCATCATAGAACCTAGGGCAATTAAATTATCATAATCAATCGGTGTGTCAAGAGCGCTGGCCGGAATACATCCGCCAGAAGGGCCGCCGGTCTGAGCAGCCTTAAACGCCTTGCCGTTTGGAATTCCACCGCACATGTCGAATACGATTTCCCTAAGAGTGGTACCCATCGGCACTTCTACAAGGCCGGTTCTGGCAATCTTACCGCCTACAGCAAACACCTTGGTACCCTTGGATTTTTCTGTACCGATACTGTTAAACCAATCCACACCGTTTAGAATGATTCTAGGAATGGTCGCATAGGTTTCCACGTTATTCAAAATTGTCGGTTGTCCAAACAATCCCTTTACTGCAGGGAATGGCGGACGCGGACGTGGTTCTCCTCGATTTCCTTCGATGGAAGTCATCAGTGCGGTTTCCTCGCCGCAAACAAAAGCCCCAGCGCCCAGGCGCACCTCGATATCGAAGTTAAAGCCTTTGCCTAAAATATTTTCACCTAAAAGTCCATATTCTTTGGCCTGTTCGATGGCTGCTGCTAAGGTCTTAACTGCCACCGGATACTCTGCCCGAACATAGATATATCCCTGATCGGAACCAATGGCATATCCTGCGATGGCCATGGCCTCCAATACGGAATGTGGGTCGCCTTCCAATACGGAACGGTCCATAAATGCCCCTGGATCGCCTTCATCCGCATTACAGCAGACATACTTCTTTCTTTGTTGTTGAGCTGCTGCAAAAGACCATTTAACGCCAGTCGGAAAGCCTGCGCCGCCTCTGCCTCTCAGATTGGAAGCCTTCATGGTATCCACCACGTCTTCTGGCTCCATTTCACCAAGCACTTTGGCCAGGGCCTGATAGCCGTCGCAGCCTATGTATTCTTCAATACTATACGGGTCGATTTGTCCGCAGTTTTTCAGTGCAATCTTCATCTGCTTGGAATAGAAGGAATGATTTGCCAATGCATCCTCAATGATCTTTCCATCCGCTTCAGCAGCCATAAGTCTCTCCACCGGCTTACCGCCTTTAATATGGCTCTCATAGATTTCCTCTACATCCTCCGGTTTTACTTTGGTATACATCACCTTGTCCGGATAAACCACCATCAATGGTCCCTGAACGCACAGACCCATACAACCGGTCTTAATTAGCTTGACCTCATCCTCCAGATGATTTTCTTTAATCAGATTCTCCAGACCCGAGGCCACTTCCAGGGAGCCTGAAGACAGACAGCCTGCTACGCCGCAGACAAGAATCTGCATACGGCCGCCTTCCTGGGATGCTGAAACCTTACCGCCGTGACGAAGTTTCAGTTCCTGTCTCTTTATATCCCGAAGGGCATTGAGTTCGTTTACATTCTTAATCATTTGGCGCCCTCCTGATTCTCCTCATAGTTTTTTAAAATAGTTCCACATTATCAGGCGTTACATTTCCATATACATCGTCGTTAATCATTACCGCAGGTGCAAGTCCGCAGGCGCCGATACAACGACACGCATCCAGCGAAAACTTTCTGTCCTCTGTGCAGTCTCCCTCATTGAGACCTAAGACCGTCTTAAATTTATCCAGTACGCTTTCTGCTCCTTTTACATAGCAGGCAGTACCAAGGCAGACGTTAATTCTATATTTTCCCTTTGGCTTTGTAGTAAATCCAGTATAAAATGACACTACGCCATAAACCTCTGCCAAAGGAATATCAAGACCCTCTGCTACCTGTCTTTGCACTTCGAAGGGAAGGTAACCGTAAATCTGCTGGGCTTCATGAAGCGCCGGAATCAATGGTCCCTGGGTATTCTTATACTTCTCAATGACTTCATCCAAGGCCTTTTTATTTGCTTCAAACTCAGCACATCCCTTGCAATTACTTGCCATGATCTATCTCCTTTCAAGAACTATTTTCATAAAACTCATCCATCTTCACTTCATATTTTAATACTTTTTGAGAAAAACTGCAAGAATAGATAATAATATGTCAAAAAGTATACACTAAATGGAAAAGGCCTGACAGCAAACTTTGCCGAAAGGCCTCCTCCTTTATATTTATGTTATCAATTCAGTAAAAATTACACTCCCTTTTGTACGGTTCTTTCAATAATGTTGTTCTGAATTTCCTCGCTTAAGTCCACGAAGTATGCCGAGTATCCGGCCACACGAACCAGAATATTTTTATACTTATCCGGCTCTTTCTGAGCTGCTCTTAAGGTATCGTCATCCAGCACGTTAATCTGAATATGGAAACCGTTCTGTGCGAAGTGGGCGCGGAATACAGTTTCAATAATATCCAGACCCTTTTCCCCTGCAACCACCGCTGGGTCAAATCTCTGGTTGAGCAGGAGTCCGCTCTGTGGAACCAGTTCGTCACAGCAAGCTAAGGAGTTAACCACTGCAGTCGGTCCATTCACATCCATACCGATGGATGGGGAAGCGTTATCTGCCAGCGGCGTTCCTCTCAGTCTACCGTCCGGCGTGGCGCCGATTAACTTACCCAGTTCTACATTATATGCCTGGGTGGCTACCAGCACGGTGTACGGACCGCCATGGGCATCCTTAAACTTCTTCATAGAAGTATCCAAGGAGTCGATGAGCCAATAGGAATATTTATCCACCTGTTCAATATCATTACCAAATTTCGGTGCTCTGTTGATTAAGAGCTGGCGCATATCTTCTTTGCCCTCAAAATTGGTATCCAGCAGATGAATCAATTCCTCCATGGTTAGGTAGTGTTTATTGAACACGCACTCTTCCATAGCTGCGAAAGAGTCGATCATATTAGCGATGCCAGAAACGCCCACTGCTGAATAGTGGTGGTCAGAGCCCTTCTGCTGAAGCAGCTTGCCCTTTTCAATACATCCCACAGAGAAGCAGGAACCGGTGATGGTCGGCAGCGTATAGGCGTGACCTGCCAAGGTTCTGTTGGCCATGGTAACAAATCTTTCCATAAAGAAATCCTGCTGCTTTTCATAAGCTGCCATCACATCCTCAATGGAGGTAAAATCCTTGGGATCGCCCGATTCAATACCAATCTTCTGACCAGTTACCGGGTCATAACCATTGTGAAGGGTAATATCAAAAATCTTAATCGGATTGAAGTATCCTGGATTACTCTGGAAGTCGGTTTTTCCCAATACCTGTGGTTCAATACAGCCGCAAATACCCCAGTTACGTGCTTCCTTTAAGGTGAAGCCTAGGCTGAGCAGGTATGTGATGGCTGTGGTATCGTTATAAAAGGCCGGATGACCGCCGCTGTCTCTGGCAACTTCGATGGCCAGACGGAAGGTTTCTTCATCAATATTTGGATGATAACGGAAGGTGATGCAAGGTTCATCGGTCTGCAAATCTCTCATGCAGCGCAGGAACACTCTTGTCAGCTCATTGCAAGCATCCTTGCCGTTTTCCTTCACGCCACCCAGGATTACGTGCATCCAGAGAGGGCAGCCAGGGTCAGCAACCGACTCCTTATAACAGCGGATATTCCACATCTCTGCGATTTTCAATTTGAACTCATGGATGATGTCAGAGAAATATTCCTCTGGTCTGCCTTCAGCCGTCTCCTTCTCAAAGAATGGATACATGTACTGGTCGTAACGTCCAAGGGTATGGTCACCGCCGGCAGCCTCCATGGAGATAGCCAGATGATTAAACCATACCAGCTGAGTGGCCTGTAGGAACGTCTTCGGTGCAAACTCTGGAACAACTCTGCAGTTTTCTGCCATAGTGAGTAACTCTGCTTTTCTCTTTTCATCGGTACACGTTTCAGCCAGTTCATCTGCTAAATCTGCATAGCGATGGGCAAAGGCGATGATGGCCTCCATGACGATAATCATGGACTGCCATGCGATTCTCTGCTCCATGTCATAGACGTCATTTACCACATGGGCCGCCAGCTTTTCCTTACACTGATCGATATAGTACCGATATCCACGTTTTATCAAATTATCATAGTCTGGAGAATGGTTCATGGTGGACTGATTGGAAATACCATGAGTGAAGATACCCACGTCAATCATCGGTCTCATGTTGTCATCCAGCAAGGAAGAAGCAAAATCTCCAAAGGTATTGCCCTTCCACTTCTGTACGATTTCCCACAGTTCCTGCTTTTCCTCCTCAGAAGCAAAGGCCAGATTGTCCGATGGTCTCTTATCCAGAGTGTCGAAGTCGTCGTAAAGCCACTTGGTCACTTCTGGATGAAGGATGACTGCCTCCCAGCGTCCACCCTGATGGCCAGCAAGCTGCGAATCCTCATCGATAAAAATCTTTCTGTTTTCCAGATAGTATCTATATGCCTTTGCTCTGCGAAGGATATAGTTATCCATGGAAGGCTGGCTATAAAATTCAGTCATCAGTTTGGCCCGATCTAGGTCGATGGTAGGCTGGGTATTGCGTACCTTGTCGCTAAGTCTTGCGATTCTCTCTGATATCATAATACGATCTCCTTTTTATTTTTTTTGGTATAAAAACACTGTTTTCCATAAGGTTTTAAAATATGGTTGGACAGTTTCACGAGCTGAATGATTTCCTCATCAGTAGGAGGCTTCACTTCCTCAAGGGCATAAGGCAGGCCCAAAGAAGCGTATTTAGAGGCCCCCAGATTGTGGTAAGGCAGCAGTTCGTATTCCTGTACGTTTGGTAACGTACTGATAAATGAAGCGATAGCGCCAATGTTTTTTTCAGAATCGTTGTATCCGGGGATGACCGGCGTTCTGATGGTAACGGGAATCCCATGGGTAGAAATGGCCCTAATATTGCTCAAAATCACTTCATTGCTTACCCCGGTCAACCTTTTATGAACCTCTGCATCCATATGTTTTACATCAATAAACATGCTGTCGATATAGGGCAACGCTTTGCTGAATTCCTCATAGTTGCCATATCCGCAGGTCTCCACCGTGGTGTTAATCTTATGCTCCCTACATTTTTTAGCAATCGCAGCCAGAAACGAGGGCTGAGTCAACGGTTCTCCACCAGAAAATGTGACGCCGCCGCCGAATTGTTTATAAAAGAGTCTGTCTTTGTTGATTTCGTGAAACAAGGTCTCCACATCCATCTCTTCTCCCACGATTTCTTTGGAGCCAGCATAACAAACCTCTGTGCATTTGAAACATTTTTTGCAAAGGCTTCGGTCAATACGCATTTCGCCATTAACAAGGGAAATGGCAGACTCTGGACAGGCCTTCTGACACGCATCGCAGGCAATACATTTTCTTGGAATCTCTGTGATTTCCCTACCGTAAGCCTGCGACTCAGGATTGGCGCACCAGAGACACCGCAAGGGACATCCCTTAAAGAACACCAATGTCCTAAGGCCGTTGCCATCGTGAACGGAACATTTTTGAATATTGAATATCAAAGCCATTCTCCTTCTTTTTATTTCTGTATTTATGTAGACTGTATTCTCAATACGCTATTTAATATAAGCAATTACCATGCCATGAAAAAAACATGGCTTTTGTCTGGTTTTATCTCAACTTTTTTCATGATGTGTCAAAAAAACGATACATAACCAAAAAAGCTGTGTATCATTTTGATACACAGCCCCCTACTTTTTTCCATTGCGCTTTGTATTTTCTTTTCATTTAGGTGCATATTGGCAATCCCAACAGATAATCTGTATTTTTTTCGACACACTACCCTTCCGGTTCTTCTAACATGCGGTAAAAGGTTTTCCTGGATACACCCAAAAGCTGGGCTGCTTTCTTTTTGTTACCGCCAGTATATTCCAGTATCCACTGTATCTGAAACCGGCGGAACTCCTGCTCCGTCCTCTTGATCTCTGCTGCCATAATTTCTGTTTGTTCTTCGCCTTCTCTGCCAGCCAGTTCCTCTAAAAGCCTTCCATAGGCCTGGGAGTATTGTCCTTTTAAGGTCTCCAAATCCGCCCTTCCCTCTGAGGCTACTCTTCTGTCGGTATCCTGCCTTTTCTTGGGATAAATACACTGTTCCATGGTCTTTGCCGATATTTCATCATCTAGGGATAAAATATTGGCTCTGCTGATTACATTGCGAAGTTCTCGTACATTGCCTGGCCAATCATAAGCCGACAGCGCCTGTTCCGCCTCCCTGGACAAATGCTTCTCCCTAACCTTGGCTGGGTCTTTGGCCTGGCTTAACAATGCGTTGGCCAGAGGCAGAAGGTCTTCTTTCCTCTCCCGAAGGGGTGGAATCTCAATATTGAGAACCTGCAACCGGTAATAGAGATCCTCCCGAAAGACGCCTTCCAGTACCATGGTCTCTAAATCTCTGTTGGTAGCTGCCACCACCCGAACGTCCACAGGAATCTGTTGGGAACTGCCGATTCTGGTCACCGTCATAGTTTCCAAAACCCGCAAAAGTTTGGACTGAAAATGGTAGGGCAGTTCTCCGATTTCATCCAAAAAGAGGGTCCCATGATCTGCCAATTCAAACTTACCCATCTGTCCTTTCTTCGACGCGCCGGTAAAGGCGCCTTCCACATAACCGAACAGCTCGCTTTCAATCAAACTCTCTGGGAAATTGGCGCAGTTAATGGCTACAAAGGGTCCTTTTCTCCTGTCGCTGTAATTGTGAATGGACTGAGCAAAAAGCTCCTTTCCCACACCGCTCTCTCCTGTAATCAGCACACTGTAGGGCGTTTTGGCATACTCCTTGGCCATATGGATTTTTTCCTGCATGAAAAGACTTACGGCAATAATCTGATCAAAGGTATACTCCGCCGAAAGTCCCACCATCTTCCTGGCTCTCTTCACATCCTGCTGTCTGGAATGGGTAATCTCAATGAGCCCCTCTACCTTGCCTCTTTCATCCTTAATGGGAAACATATCGTTGGAAACTAGCCGGGGCGGTTTATCAGAAGATGCCACTTCCAGCCTGATTTCCCAGTCTACAGCTTCCTTTCCCTTCTTGATAACCTCCAACATCTTATAACGCTCCGATATTTTCTCAAAGGAAACAAAATTGAGCCCATATTTTTGAGTGATGTCCTCAATATACATCCCAATGGGCGCGTTTCTGTCCGCAATGTGGTAATCGTCAAAATAAGGCTTATTAGCGTACATAAGCCGTACATCTTTATCAAAAATGGAAATGGCATTCTGCACATAATCCAGGCAGTCCAGCAGATACTGGTTTCGCTGTTCTCTCTGGTCAAATATCTGTAAAATACCTGCAATGGTTCCATGGATGTCCTGTATTTTCTCCCTAACCTGCTCCGCCCCCATGACTACCGTGGCATAGCCGGGGATATCTTTCAGAAAAGACACCTTCTGGCCAAAGCGTCGGAGTTCATCCAGGGATACCCTGTAACCAGCCATATTCTCTTCCCATCGTCCTACCTCAAAGAAGGCTAAAATCAAGCCGTCTGTGGTGGTCAACATAAAAAATTCCGCCTCCATAGCTTCTGTTTCCCAGAAAAATTGCACCAGATCCCGTATCAAAATATTTTTTCCATATATTTTACATCTGCTGGTTTCCAAGGCTTTCATTTTGATATATTCTATTATCTGACGATTCTCTTTTTCGTCTTTGCCCGCTTCAACTCTCATTACTAACCCACCTTAACTTGATTATGGTATTATCCTTATCATAGCGCGCTACCGCCTGATTGTAAACCATTGTTTTATCAACTTCTCCGCCCTCACTTCTGGCATAAAACTTGCAACATTGTTTATATATTTTACCACTGGAAAGGAGTCAACATATGAAAGCAAGAAAAATGTTTCGCACCATCGAGACCCACACCCTGGGACAGCCTACCAGAACTGTGGTCGGTGGTTTTAAACATATCCCAGGCAAAACCATGCAGGAAAAATTCATGTACATGAAAGAACACGAAGATTGGTTCCGCAAGGTTCTCTGCTATGAGCCTCGCGGAAGCGAAATTATGTCTGGAACCATCATAACCGACCCTTGCACGCCGGGAACGGATGTGGGAATCCTATACTTTGAATCCAGCTGCTGGATGCCTATGTGCGGCCATGATACCATGGGAGCCACCGTGGCCCTCATCGAGTCGGGTATGGTGGAGGTAACAGAGCCCATTACCCATATTGCTATGGACACCCCTTCGGGCGTCGTAAGAATTGAAGCAACCGTAAAAGATGGCGTTGTAGAGGAGGTCTCCTTTGTCAATGCCCCTGCCATGGTGCTAAACAGAAATGTTACCGTGAATACAAGAATGTTTGGTCCATTAACTTTGGACATTTCCTGGGGCGGTAACGTTTATGCCATTCTGCCTGCCGAAGCTGTAGGCGTGGAAATCCGCCCGGAAAATTGCAGCCGCTTCATAGAAATTGCGGGTTCCATTGCAGAGGATATTAACACCCAAGTAAAGGTGCAGCATCCTGAACTGGATTTCGTGAACAAGGTGACCCATGTGGAATTCTCCGGACCGCCGAAGGATTCAAAAGCAGATATTCAAAATATCGTTGTGGCTCTACCTAAGGTCATAGATCGCTCTCCATGCGGTACCGGCACCTCCGCCAAGGCTGCCCTTCTGTTCGAGGAGGGTAAATTGAAGGTAGGAGACAGCTTCGTTCATGAAAGCGTCATTGGCTCCAAATTCCGCTGTGAAATTGTGGGTCAAACAGAGGTCTGCGGGCATACTGCCATCATTCCAAAGGTAACAGGAAACGCCTGTATCACTGGCTTCTGTACCTGGGTCGTGGATCCAAAAGATCCATTCCCAGAAGGTTTCCTCCTAGACTAGCTATCTAATTCACCTTCTAATAAAAACTGCCGATAGGAAGGAAGCGGTACATCACACTCGCCAATTCCTGTCGGCAGTTTTATTTAAACTTCTATTTCCTCGCCTTGACGGCCTCTGCCATTCTGGTAAGACCTTTTTCAATAACAGCCTTTGGCATGGCCAAATTCAGACGAATATACCCCTTTGCGTTATCCACAAACAGGCCGTCTCCCCCTTCCAGCAAAACCCCAGCGTTGTTGGCAAAGAACATTGGCAAATCCTCCTCCCCTGGAAGGGCTTTACTCATATCCACCCATGCAAAATAGGTTGCCTGCGGTATGGTAAACACTGCTTCTGGAATGTTTTCCTGTAAAAACTTTTCCACAAACTTTAAGTTGTTGTCGATATAGGCTTTTAACTCTTCCAGCCATTCTCCGCCCTCTTCATAAGCCGCTTTATGGGCCGCCACCGACAGCGGATTCACCAAACCGATGACCTTATCCCGAGCCTGAAGCCGCTTCCGTTCCTCTGTATTGCGAATGATAATATTGGAAAACATCAGCCCTGCCAGATTGAAGGTCTTGCTGGCAGATATGGCTGTAATCAGTTTGTCATAGTCCGGCATAATCTTGCCCATCGGCGTATGCCTTACTCCCACCCTGATTAGGTCGCAGTGAATCTCATCGGATACAATCCAAAGCTGATATTTTTCTACAATCTCGGCGATTCGTTTCAGTTCCCCCTCTGTCCAGATACGCCCCGTTGGATTGTGAGGATTGCAGAGCATCAACATCTTCACCTCTGGATCCGCCGCTTTCTTTTCTAAGTCGTCAAAATCTATAGCAAACTGACCATCCACCAATTTCAATGGCGAATTTACCAGTTCCACCCCGTTATACTCACAAGCATGTAAAAAGTACCCGTAGGCCGGCGTCATGGTCAGCGCCTTGCCGCACACCGGTTTTACCAAGTCCTCTACCAACTGATAGAGCGCCGGTATGACCCCTGGTGAAAAGACCAGTTCCTCTTTCGGAAAACTCCATCCGTACCGCTGTTTGCACCACTGGCTCAATGCCTGATAATATCCTTCATCATAGACCATGGTATATCCCAAAATCTTCTTGTCCACCCGTTCCTTGATGGCTCGCCTGATTTCCGGCGCCACGGCAAACTCCATGTCGGCCACCCACATCCTGACAAACTCATGGTCCTCGTAGGGAAATACCTTCTCTGGCCCGCACTTGAATATGTACTCCCGCCATCCTTCCACATTCTCCGAATTGGTATTCCTTCTGTCAATGGTCTCATCAAAATCGTATTTCATCCTCTCGTCCTCCTACTTAAATTTATCCGTTTCTATAATTGCTTACTCTCTGAAACATCCAGGGAAAACGCCTTATTCAGCCTGGTCTGAATTTTAATGTAGACTTCCAACTCCTCCTCAGAAACGTCCTTTAGCATCTCAAAGGTTCTGAGGTAACAGGCGGTCTCAAAAGCCTTATGTTTCTCATAAATTTCTCTGCCTGCTTCCGTCAGGTACAGATTGTATTCCCTGCTGTTTTCCGCATTGCGGTTCTGCACCACCCATTCCTTTTGTTTTAACTTGCGAATCAACTGGGAACAGGCGCTGGTGGTCTTGTCAAATCCCTTGGCCAACTGGGAGGCCGTAATTCCTGGCGCATTGCCAATGGCTTTAATCATCTGGGATTCGGCCTGAAACATGACTACTCCGCCATAATCATGAAGCAGGGCGTCATAGGCGTTGATCCATTCTACCCCCTCATCCAGCAGGTCGATGACTTGGCAAAATTTTTCGTACCGACTGTCTTGCATCGTCTCCTCTCCTTTCATCAGTTCTATGGTTAATGCGCTTATTTATTTAGTTACTTCTTAGTTAAGTATCTTAATTATTTTTCTTTACTGTACCACCTTTTTCCTTCTATGTCAACTACATGGTGAGGATTCACTCTGACTGATGACCACAAGAAAATCTCACATATTATATGTTTTGAAGGGCAATGTATCGACGGACAATTCAAAAATTCTCCCATATCTACTATTTTTTTATAGTATATGTCGATATTTTCTGCTAAACCACCTCGATACACGGCAGAGACTAATAAAATATAGGGTGTCAATGTTAATATGTTCGCCACTCTGCTTAAAATTCAAGACAATATATGAGAAAATCCATAGGATCGTTCGATATATCCTACAAAAAAATGAAGGTTATATGAGAATTTCATTTTGGAGTGATGAACCCCATGGTCAATTTGCATTTGACAATCTATCGCCTGCTTTGTATACTAAAACCGTCCTCTTAATTGACAAGAGGCATTGCAAGAGGGGGAATCAAAAGATGAAACAAATGCGGAAACACTCAAAAACAATCGCGGCATTGGCTGTGATGCTCTCCATGGCAGCTATTCTATTTCTTTTTACTGCCTGCCAAGACAGTGACACTCCATCAGCGCCTGACGATGGCGACCAGACCCAGCAGCCCGGCGAAACTACAGATCCAGATTCAAACCCAGGCTTTGAGCCGCAGGAGCCTGATGTTGACGACGTGGCCCATCCTACCTATGTGCCTTCCAGAGAAGTGCGTACCACCGACGACGGAAATTTGCTGGTCATCATCAACAAGGAATTCACCGTATCCAAAGACTACTATCCTACAGATATGGTGGACATCGATGGCAGCCTATCCACCAATCAAAATCTGAAAGTAAAAAAAGAGGCCTATGATGCCTATCTGTCCATGCTTCACGATGCCCAGGCAGAAGGATTAAATTTCTCCATCTGCTCGGCCTACCGAAGCTATGAACTGCAAGAAAGCCTCTATAACAACTCTTTGACCGCCAACGGCAAGGAATATACAGAAAAAATGTTTGCATACCCAGGTAAGAGCGAACACCACACTGGCTACGCCATCGATATAACCAGTCCATCTATGAACTGGGGTCTGTCCCAGGATTTCACCGATTATCCTGACGGCGCCTGGATTACAGCGCACTGCTCTGAGTACGGCTTCATCATCCGCTATCCGAAAGGAAAAGAAGATATCACTGGTTATGTATATGAACCATGGCATATCCGCTACGTGGGCATAGACGTGGCAAAATACATCACTGAGCAGGGTATCACCTTTGAAGAATATCTAGGCGTAGCATAATGAACGCACGTGATGCGCGCCTTGATGTGGCAGATGTGCGCGCCGGCGTCGCCGCAAGGAAGCGTTCATTGAATCATGACCTTGGAATGGCCCAGTTTGTCATGGTATAACGCTGCGCCTTCCTACATCAATGGCGCTACCACTTTGAGAAGAACGCCCATGATACGCCGAGAGAGTTTTTCATTCTTTAAATCCTCCGGCGTTATTTTTTTACATTCTTCCAAGGTTTCTGCAAAGTCCCACTCAATTTTAGTGATTTCCGGTACTCTCGACATATACAGACCACATTCAAAATGGTGATATAGGCTGCGATAATCCAGATTGACAGTACCTACCACCGCCTTCGTTCCATCGCTGCTGAACACTTTGGCATGAACGAAACCAGGCAAATACTCATAGATTTCCACACCGGCTTCCATCAACTGCCTGTAATGGGTCTTAGCCAAAGCAAAGGCGTATTCCTTATCTGGAATATGAGGTAAGATGATTCGTACCTGGATACCCCGTTTAGCCGCAAAGGACAGAGCAGAAATCATCTCGTCGTCTAAAATCAGATAAGGAGACATGATATGCACATATCGCTCCGCTTTATTTAAAATATCATAGTAAATCATCTCGCCTACCCGTTCGTCGTCCAGCGGACTGTCCCCATAAGGAAGTACATAGCCTTCCCCTTTCGGCGACAAACGAAAATCCCGATTCATGTACTTATCATACCGTCCTGCCTTTGCATCCATATTCCACATCTGCAAAAACATTAGGGTAAAGGTCTTGACCGCTTCCCCCTGAACCTTGACTGCCGTATCCTTCCAATGTCCGTAAAGTTTCCGCTGGTTAATATATTCATCAGCCAAATTGACGCCCCCTGTGTAGGCCGTCACCCCATCGATGACCAAAATCTTTCGATGATCCCGATTATTGTAATGGGTAGAAACAAAGGGCCTGATGGGCGCAAACATTTTGCATTGTATGCCTAGGGCTTTTAACTTTTTGGGATAGCCATAAGGCAGCTTGTACAGAGCACAGGTTCCGTCATAGAGTACACGGACCTCTACCCCCTCTTTAACCTTCCTGCTCAGAATGTCCAGCACACGTCCCCACATATATCCTTCTTCAATGATGAAATACTCTAAAAAGATAAAATCCTTAGCCATTTCCAGTTCTACCAGCAAGTCCTCAAACTTATCCTCTCCCAAAGGGAAATATTTCACCGCCGCATTTTTGTACACAGGAAAACCGCCGGTTCGATGGAGGTAATGGGCCAGGTCGTAAAGGGGTTTGTCCAACTGATAGATTTCTTCCATGACAGCAGGGTCGCTCTCCACGAAATGGGCGGTGGAGTGGATCAAATCATCCATTCGCCTGTGTAGAATCCGATGACCCACATCCTTTTGCACCCACAGATAAAATACGGATCCAAAAACAGGCATGGCCACAATCAGCAATATCCAAGTCAACTTAACACTGGACTGACCCTTTCGATTGACCAAATGCATCACCACACCTATGGCAAGCACTGTACTTCCCCACCAAATAACCGCCGTATACTGTTCCAGCCACTGAAAAGCAACCACCATAAAGAGAAACTGCAGAGCCAGCATCAAAAGAATGATGGTGGTACGCCCAAACAGCACGTTTAGCAGCCCTCGTTTTCCCTTTTCCAAACGCATTACATTTTTTTCACCGATGAATTTTTGCTCTCGCAGCATCCAAAATCCCCCTTTTCTCCATGGAGATAAAAATATCCTATCATACTTTTACCCAAAATTCCATCATAAACATACACGAGATGCAAAATATGTGGTAAAATAGAAAGAATCACAAGAAAAGAAATAGCCGGTCCGTCCGGCTCAGACAAAAGGGAGGATACATCATGACCATAAACTGGACCATTCTTGGCCTTGAGCCAACCCAAGATATATCTGCCATCAAGAAGGCTTATCGGGTAAGGCTTCAGGAAACCAATCCAGAAGACAAACCGGAAGAATTTATGGCTCTGCGTGAAGCCTATGAAACGGCCTTAAACTATGCCAGAAACGGTGGAGAAACAGAAGGCAACCAAGAAGACGGACAGCCTGCAGAAATTTCCATAGACGATGACCTGCTGCCAGAAGAGCACCCTGCCTATCAATGGAGCAGAAAACTAATCGACCTGTATAAGGATTTTTCCAGACGTATCGATGTAGCAAACTGGAACGAACTTGTGTCAGACCCACTCTGTACCAGAATCGATACCGCCGGCGATGTGGAAAACGCCATGCTCCGCTTTTTCATGGAGTGGTGGTACGTGCCTGACAGTGTCATCCGCGCTTTAAACGATGTATTTCACTTCGACGAGAATGTGGAACGCCTTATGAATCAATATCCAACAGAGTTCGTTGACGCCATTTTGCTCACACCTCTTGGAAGGACCAGCGGCGGTTTTGATTACCAGATGTTCAGTGGACCGGAGAACGCTGATTATGACGCTTACATTCGTATGTATTACAGCTTGACCGGTTTTGTCAGCCGAAGAGAACATGAAGAAGCATGGCAGTGCATCGCCGATATGGAGGCCTCTGGGATCTTCCATCCATATATCAATATCGAAAAGACTAAGATTTATCTAAACGACAGCGACGTGGAACGCGCGGAGGAAGCCATCAGCGCCATTTGGCCTCAGTATCAGGATAGTCCGGCAGTATGCTGCATGGCTGGAGAATTGGAACTGGTCAAGGAAAACTTTGAAGAAGCTAGGTTCCGTTTTGCCAAGGGCCTGGAAATCTATGAGGATTCCCGTTGGGCTAAAATTGGTCTAGCCGAATCCAATCTAGGTCTCGGCAATTTAGACGACGCAGAGGATTGGGTAAATCAGGTTCTTGCAGAGGACAGATACAGTCCACGGGGAAAGGAACTGGAGGCCCAAATTTCAGCTGCTCAAAAAGACGCCCTGATGGAAAAACGGGATGCTAACACCCTTTCTTCAGAAGAACAACTGAAACTGGGTATGATCCATATTGACAACGGAGACTACGAAGCTGCCATCAACGTACTGTCCAGCTTTACATCAGACAATCGAATGGAGGAAGGAGAGCGGCTCCATTTCCTAGCTACAGCAGAACTGGATATAGACAATCTACCTGATTCCCTAACTCACTTCACTGCCGCAGAAGAGGTCTTCCGGTCCCTTCTGGAAGTTACCAGCGACGAAGAGGAACAGCGCAGAATTGAATCCAACATCTGCAGATCTATGATTATGAAATCTCTGTCCTTAGAACAGCTGGAAAAGATGGAAGAGGCTCTGGAAACGGTCACCAACGCCACCATAGATTTTCCGGGCTTCAATATGCCTCACTGCAGAAAGGCGGAACTTCACTATGAACTCCACCAATATCAGGAGGCTGTAGACGCTGCCGCCGCTTCCATTAAAATAGACGACACCTTCCATCTTCCATTCAGAATCAGGGCCAATGCCTACTATGAGATGGGGTACTATAACGAAGCCTTCGACGACTGCAACAGCTGTATCAACCTTTATACCGGCGATATTGAAGCCTTCTTCTGTAAGATCAACATCTTAATCGAGGTCGGTGAAATTGAAGCCGCAGTATCGGAAATCGACGACCTGGAAAATCAGGTACAAGGCACCAAAATCGTATTCCTGAGAGCCAAGGCCCATGAGGCAGCCAAGGAACTGGAGGCTGCACGGGACGCCTATCTGAAGGTACTTGAAATGGAGGGCGATGAGGAGCGGGAGGTCTTTTATCCAGCGGAACTGACCAATATGTCGGGTACATATTACCGTCTCTATCAGGTATATAACGGTCTGTGGGAAACAAAACGAGATAGCGACGCATGGCACAATGCCATGAAGTATCTAAAGCAGGGCTATGACCGCTATCCGGACAATCTGGCTCTCATGTCAGAACTGGCCGGCGAATACTATTCCCAGTCCAGACATTTGGAAGCCCAAAAGCTCTACGAGAAGATGATTTCCTTAGACCCAAGCGGCCGTCACTATTCCCAGTTGGCTGGAAATGAAATTCAGTTAGACCGGTTTGACGATGCAAAAGTTCACCTAGAAGAAGCTGTAAAGAGAGACGAGAGACTGACCTATGCACAGATTTTGCTGGGCGCCCTGTACACCCATCTGGGAGACTATCCAAAAGCCATCAGTCACTATGAACTGGCCTTGGAACTGTCAGAGCGCAATGAAGAGGTCTGGTACCGTATTTACCGGGAAATGGCCAACGCTTACGGCCGGATGAAGGAAATCGACAAAGCCATAGAGTGTCTGGATAAGAATTATGAACTGTATGAGCAGGAAGAGGACTTTTCCACCAAACTGGAATTCCTCCGCATCCAAGGTAAATTCGATGAAGTTTTCCGTCTGGGCGAAGCTTATCTTGCAGAACATGAAATCGAGGATAGCTTACAGGTGCTGGATGAATTAAAATATGTCTGTCATTACCTTCAGGATAACCAGCGTTTTGAAAAATATAATGCCATGGATGTACGAGACTACACCAAAGGCCATCAAACAGGCCGTCTATACATGTATCAAAATGGAAAATATATGACTGCCCTGGATCACTTCCTGGCTGCTGGCGAACATCGGAGAAACAGTATCGATAACAATATCGAACTGGCCAAACTGTATATGAAGATGAAAAACAAAAAAAAGGCCGCCGCCTGCGCCCGCAAGGTGCTGGATGCCATTCCAGAGGATTTCGAGGACTGCGGCTACAGCAGAGCCTACTATCTGGTACGCTCCGCCGAAGCGCTGGCCATCTTAGGTGATTTCGCAGAAGCAAAAAAGCGGCTGGAAAGAGCCATAAATTCCAGAAAGTGCGATTTCTGCAAATACAGCGGATGCATTGATGCTTACTGTGCGCTGGCCTACATCGCCTGCATACAGGGAAATGAACAGGATTTAGAACTTTATACCAGGCAGGGGCAGGAAGTGGCGCCATACGATTATGACCTGCGCTACCTGAAACAACATTATTTCATGCCAAAGAAAAGAGGGTTTTTTAGATGATTTTAGGAATTGACTTAGGAACGACCAACAGTCTGGGAGCTGTCTTTCAAGATGGTGAGGTTACGGTAATTCCCGGACGTCTGGGAGGAAAACTGACGCCTTCGGTGGTCAGCATCGATGAGGATGGTACGGTCTATGTAGGGGAAACCGCCTTAGAGCGAAAGAGCATCGACCCTGCCAACACCATTTCTGTATTTAAACGAGCCATGGGTACTGACAGACAATACGAAATTCATGGAAAAAAATATAGGGCTGAGGACTTATCCGCCTTTGTGCTTCGTTCCATCAAAGAGGATGCAGAAACCTATCTAGGTCAGACCATCGAGGAAGCAGTTATCAGCGTGCCTGCCTACTTCAACGACCGCCAGAGAAAGGCTACTAAGAGAGCCGGAGAACTGGCCGGTTTCAAGGTCGAGCGGATTATCAACGAGCCTACAGCAGCAGCTATTGCCTATGGCATCGACAAACGAGAGGATGAGTCCCGTTATCTGGTCTTTGACCTGGGCGGCGGTACTTTAGACGTATCCATTTTGGAATTGGACGATACCATCATGGAGGTTCGCGCTGTAGCTGGAGATAACTTTTTAGGCGGAGAGGATTTTACCGATGTACTCTACCGCATGTTCATCAATAAATTTAACATCGATGAAACGGTGATGCCTCTCAAAACTTTGACCCATATCAAGCGTCAGGCGGAAAAGTGCAAAAAGGAATTCTGTGAAAAGGATAAAATTCTTTTCAGCGCGGTTATAGAAGAAGAGCCCATGCACATGGAAGTCACCCTTGCCGAATATGAACAAGCCTGTCAGCTCCTCTTTGAACGCATCAAGAAACCGATTGAACGAAGTCTTCGGGACGCTAAAATCCGACTGGAAGATATTTCAGAAGTGGTTTTGGTTGGCGGCGCCACCAAACTTCCTATCGTCCGCCGCTTTGTAGGCAGACTGATGGGACGGCCAGCCAAGGTGGAAATCGACCCTGACGAAGCTATCGCCACAGGAGTCGCTCTGCAAGCAGCCATGAAAGAGCGAAACGAAGATATTAAGGAAATCGTTCTCACCGATGTATGTCCTTACTCCCTAGGTACCGACACCTCCATCCGTGGCGTGGGCGATTCCCTGGAAAGCGGTTATTTTGACCCAATTATTGAACGAAACACGGTTATTCCTGCCAGCAGAACCAAACGCTATTGGACGGTTCGCAATAACCAGCGTTCTGTCAGTGTAGACGTGCTACAAGGAGAAAGCAGACTGGCCAGCGGCAATCTGCTTTTGGGCAAACTGACGGTTCCCGTACCGCCGCGCCCTGCCGGCCAGGAGTCCATCACTGTGACCTTTACCTATGACATCAATTCCCTACTGGAAGTCATCGTTAAAGTGGATTCTACCAATGTGACGAAAAAGATGATTATCAAAGGTGAAGACAGCGTTTATAATGATGAACAAGCAGCAGAACGAATGGCACAGCTGGATTATTTAAAAATCCACCCCCGGGATCAGGAGGAAAACAAACTGCTCCTTTTGAAAGCAGAACGCATGTATGAAGAGGCCCTAGGCGACTTACGCCCTCTCATCAATCGAGCTGTCATGGAATTTGAATCAGTTCTGGAACGGCAAAACGGAAGTGAAATCCAACATGCCAGAGAGGACTTTAAGGATGCCTTGTCCCATCTGGAAGTCTTGATGGAGGATCAGCTTACCCATGATTATCTGGACGATCCGGAAGAGTAAGAAAGACGGAAAAGGACAGCGGTCTATCAAGCTGCTGTCTTTTTCCATTTATCGCCCTTTTTTTAACAATTTCTTTACAAATTTCTTACGTTGACTGCCATTTCATTGACTGAACAGATATTTTTTTGCTATAATAATATGATGACGTGTGAAAGGAGACTGCATTGAAAGAAAGACTTAGAACTTACCTTCCATCTTATACTTACATTCCTCTGCTATCCATTTTAGTCATGAATTTTCTTGTCTATTTTGGAACCAAGTTCATCACCTTCAATGCGCCTCATCACGATATGACCATAACTGTAGATCATATGATTCCTTTTTGCCCGCCTTTTGTCATCATTTATGTATTGGCGTTTCTGCAGTGGGCTTTGGGTTACATCATGATCGCACGGGAAAGTAAGGAGTTATGTTATAGCTTTTTATCAGGAGAACTGATTGCCAAGGTTCTTTGCCTGTTCAGTTTTCTCCTCTATCCCACCATCATTATACGGCCTGAAATTATAGGGGATGGAATTTGGGAGGCTTTTACCGGGCTTATCTATCTGCTTGACACGCCTGCGGTGAACCTGTTTCCTTCCATTCACTGTCTGGAAAGTTGGCTCTGTTTCCGCGGCGCTTTGTCGCTGAAAAAGACGCCTAATTGGTATGCAGTCCTTATGTTTATATTTACAGCTCTGGTCTTTGCCTCTACTGTGCTTATCAAGCAGCACGCCCTCATCGATTTGCCAGCCGGCATATTGGTGGGTGAAATCGGCCTGTTTCTATCAAAACGTCTGAGAAGCGGACGCATCTTTGAAAGGTTGGAGCAACAGATTCATCTTTCAAAGGAACAGACCAACCAAAAAGGAGCTTAAAGCCACATGAAGAAAAATAAACTACTGTGGACAATTTTGTTTATCGTAATCGCTGTATTTAGCGTATTGGCAGTCATCGCACAAAATCGAAATTTTTCCTTGTCTGCATTTTTTCATACAATAAAATCAGCATCCCTCCTCTGGTTATGCGCCGCTATATTTTCTATGGTGGCCAATATCATGTTTGAGGCGCTGGCTCTTATATATATCTGTAATGCATTTGGCTATCGTTCCAGAACACTAAACGGCTTTTTCTATTCATCAGCAGATATTTATTTTTCGGCCATCACGCCTTCTGCTACTGGCGGACAGCCTGCATGTGCCTATCTGATGATGAAAGACGGCATCCCTGGCGCCACGGCTACGGCAGCTTTGCTTCTGAATCTGATGATGTACACAGTTTCCCTGGTCATTCTGGGGCTGATCTCCATTATAGCGACTCCTGGGGTTTTTCGGTTTTTCCGTCCTATTTCTGGAGCGTTAATTGGAGTAGGTTGTCTGCTTCAGCTGGGGCTTACATTGATATTTTATCTGTTGTTATATAAAGACTCTATGCTCCATCAGCTTTGCAGTCGCACGCTCCTCCTGCTACACAGGTTCCGCCTGATTGGCAATCTGGAGGAAAAGCAAGAGTCTCTAAGTCGTACTATGGGAGAATATCGTAACTGTTCCCAAATGCTCAAAGGCCAGGGCGCGTTACTCTTTAAGGTGCTCTCCCTCAACGTGTTACAGCGTGTGGCCCAGATTGGCGTTACAGTTTTTACATTTTTATCCATGGGAGGTGTGACAGCTCAGGCTGTTGCTATCGGTTCACTCCAAAGTTTCGTGGTCATCGGCGCATACTGCGTTCCTATTCCAGGGGCTATGGGAGTGACTGACTATCTGATGTTGGATGGTTTTGGTTCCATGATGACCATGGAAGAAGCAACCCATTTGGAGCTGCTTAGCCGCTCCTTATCGTTCTATTTTTGTATTTTGATCTGTGGCGTTGCGGTCATCCTAAAATACTATCTGTTACAAAGGAGGAAATTGAAACCATGATCGGTTTTTATGATTATACTGTAATTCTCACATACCTTTCCCTTCTATCTGCTGGAAGTGGTATCGTAATTTCCCTAAGCGGCGGCGGACATCCATATCTAGGCGTTTTCTTTCTCATGTTTTGCGGCTTATGCGATGCCTTTGATGGCAAAGTGGCAAGAACAAAAAAGGGACGAACGGAAATGGAGTGCAACTTCGGTGTACAGATTGATTCTTTATCCGACTTGGTGGCCTTCGGTGTGCTTCCTGCCTGCATCGGCGCGGCTATGATTCGCACTTCAACCTTTTTAAAAGATACGCTGCAAATCGATTCTCTCATGTGGCAATGTCGACTGCTTCGTTTCCTATTGTTTGCTGTATTGGTATTGTACATATTGGCCGCTTTAATCAGACTGGCCTACTTCAATGTGACCGAAGAAGAACGCCAAAGAACGGAAGGCGGCGTTCGAAAGACCTACACCGGTCTTCCTGTCACCTCAGCGGCATTGATTTTTCCTGCGGTACTGTTACTTCAATACATCATTCCGGCAGATATTACGATTTTTTACTTCGTTGCAATCATTACCACCGGCATCGCATTCCTTCTCAAATTCCAGATCCGAAAGCCCGGTCTTCACGGAATTCTGGTCATGGTTGCCATCGGCGCCATAGAATTTTTCGCATTAGTCTTTTTACGTTACTTTTTCAAATAGAAGGAGACATGCCTTATGCCCGTTGTCTTTTCCAAGCAATCAAAGGAGACAAATAGGATAGAAGTCAGAGAAAGCGCAGTCCTGCGCTTTCTCTATCACACCCTGCCAGGCAGGGTGTTTCTTCGCTTTTTTGCAAGTCGAGGTTTGTCCCGTCTAGTTGCAACTTACATGGATTCTTCTCTGTCCAGGTCTATGATTTCCTCCTTTGTTGAAAAAAACGCCATTGACATGAAGGAATATCAAGAAGTAGACCCTATGGCCTATCCGGATTTTAACAGCTTCTTTACCAGAGAAATTCGTCCCGAACTGCGGCCCATAGATAAGACGCCAAACCACCTGATTTCACCTTGTGATGGTCTGCTCAGCGTTTATCCAATTACTACAGATACAGTTTTGCCCATCAAGCAAAGCGCTTATACCATCACCGACCTGCTCCAAAGCGATAACCTCTCTGCCCTTTACGACGGCGGCCTATGTCTGGTATTTCGCCTGTGCGTCAACCACTATCACCGTTATTGTTATCTGGACAGCGGCAGGGAGGGAGAAAGTAGATTTATCCCGGGCAAACTTCATACAGTCAGACCTATCGCTTTAGCCAGCTATCCCGTATTCACCCAAAACAGCCGAGAATACACCTTGCTTCACACCGACCATTTCGGCGCCGTAGCCCAGGTGGAAGTGGGGGCCATGCTCATTGGAAAAATAAAAAACCACCACAGAGAGACCCCTTTTACTCGTGGGCAGGAAAAGGGTATGTTTCTCTATGGCGGAAGTACAATCGTCCTGTTATTAGAGCCCAAAAGGGCTGCTGTTTTTCAGGAATTTCTTGACCGAACTAGAGCCAATCAGGAGACCCCGGTCAAAATGGGTCAAAAGATTGGGGAAGCTATCTTTGGGGATCGCAGGTAACCTTATTTCATATAGTCTATCACATTATGATGTACCGCTCTGATGACGCCAGGCAATACCAGGCCAAAGGCAACAGCCTTGCCCACACAGATGAGAAGCCGAGGAACCAGACTTCCCACGATGAGGGCCGCCGTATAGTAGCCGTAAATCTTACTATCCACATAAATGACCCCTGTATTTAATATGGTAATCAAAAGTTCGTTTATGATGACGATTCCCATAATCTGCATATTGGTCAATGTAAAATCGTGACGCTTTGCATACCAGCCTACGATGAGACCGCAAACGATATATGGCAGCATCCAAAGCGCTGTGGTAGCGCTGACTCCATAGCGAAGCAACTGATAAATCAGCGTTCCCATGCCGCCTACCACCATACCAGAGGCTGGTCCAAACAGCAAGGCGCTTAAAAGAATCGGAAGGCTTTCAAAGGTCACCTTTAGGCTTCCCATATCCAGCGCCACATAGCCTAAAACAGCGCACATGGCCGCCATCATGGAATTAATTGCAAGTTCTTTGGTTTTTTTTGACATAATAAAACTCCTTTCGTGGTTGTTGCCACAAAAGGAGCGACTCGTCCCTCAGGTGGCAGCGGATGCGGATACAGCACCGCAGAATCCCAAGGGCCATTGGGCTCTTTGATTCTTTCGTCTACAGGCAACTTCCCATCCTGCAGCACTTGACGCGCTGTTCCTACTCTGACAACTCATTTTATTTATTTTACTCGCTCATTATAGCAGATTATCCTAAAAGATACAACAGGAAATTTTTCTTTCATCACGCCTTCACCACATCTGCCAGTTGCAGATCTATGACCTTCCCTAGTTGCTCCACGCTAAGTTCAATCTGATAGCCGATTCTGCCGCCGCTAAAAAGGATGGTATCATAAATCATGGCCGTCTCATGGACTGTGGTTTGAAAGAACTTCTTCATCCCAATGGGAGAACATCCTCCATGGATATAGCCAGTCAAAGACAATAACTCTTTAGAACGAACCATTTCCACCGACTTCTCTCCTACCGCCTGAGCCGCTTTTTTTAAATCCAATTCCTCTGCCACTGGTATCATAAACACATAATGCTCTCCAGATTTTCCCACCGTCACCAAGGTTTTAAATACCTGCTCTGGGTTCTGCCCCAAGGTCAGCGCCACCTCTACGCCGCTGATAGAGCCGTCCCCTCCGTCATAGGTGTGTTCCTCATAAGGAATCTTCAATGCTTCTAGTCGCCGCATAGCGTTGGTCTTTGGCTTTTTCATCCCTGTTCATCTCCTTGTATATTATGCAGGTATATCCTTCTCACATAAAGCTGACAGGCGAAGGAATTGCATACATTCCAAAACAAATCTCTAGGGTCGTTGGGGTTTTCCTCCTTCTCCATGGTGGTTCGATGAAAGGCGTGGGCTACCGCTTCCTCTGTTAAAGTGCAAAACTGATTATAGACCACTCTTTGCGGATTGCTATCCATAGCTAACCTCATTAGCATGGCAATTTCCTCTATGGTATATACTGGCTTTAAAACAGCAATCACCACCAACGACGCCACTGTCTGGATATCGTATCTGCGATTTACCGGCGGCTTGATGCACCTCAATTTTACATAATTATTGACCATGGTTCTGGTCAGCACTCCCTTATCCCCATCGCATAGGTATTCGCCCAGCCACTGATTCAGCAAAAACAGCACCTGATCCAAATATAGGGGCATCTGTGGAAGTTCCTCCCACCTGGGCAGTCTGAAATAGGCCAAGCCTTTACTCTCACTCATCGTCTTCTCTCTTTTTCCATAAATTCATCTCAAGATTATCACAGTTTTGAGGGTATGTCAACGATTGACATCGTATTCATTATAGTGTAATATAGTTTTTATAACTAGATAAAACGCTGAAATTTAACAGAAACTTAATTTGATAGAAACAACAGAAACAGAATTGGAAGGAGACCCTTCAATGAAAAAAATTCAGGAATTAAAGCCGATCTTTCCATCGGTCTTTCATAAAGATTTTCGTGCCCTGCTGGATTATACTGCCCAGACCTATGAAAAGGACGACGCTTTCATCGTGAAACATCGTCTGCCCAAGCAGGAACCGACCTACGAACACATTACCTATGGTGACTTTCGCTGCCAGGTGAACCATCTGGGAACAGCTTTTTTCAATCGCGGATTCTTAGGTAAGAGAATCGCCATTCTAGGCAAAAATCGCTATGAATGGATGCTCACCTATTTTACTACCCTGTGTGGCATTGGTATCTGCGTGCCTTTAGACAAAGGCCTTCCTTATGACGAAGTGGAATCTTCCCTCATTCGCAGCTATGCAGATGTCTTGGTGTTCGACCCTGCTCATCTGCTTACAGTGGAGGAACTGAAAAAGTCAGGCAAGACCCAAGTCACAGATTTTATCTGTATGGATGAATTAGAAGGCTATTCTTCTCTTCCCGAGCTTCTTACAGAAGGCAAGGCCCTTTGGGATGGTGGAGAGAGGTCATATGAAAGCCTGCCCATTGACCCAGAGGCGGTGTCCATCATCCTTTTCACCTCTGGCACCACCTCCATGGCTAAGGCTGTCCAGCTTTCTCAGCAAAACATTACCTCCAACGTCTATTCCATGTTGAAGGTGGAAGATGTGCGCCATGGCGACATCAACATGGCCTTTTTGCCTTATCATCATACCTTTGGCTCCACGGGTCAAATCGTCATGCTGGCTGCTGGAACCACCACTACCTACTGCGACGGTCTGAAATATCTGCAAAAAAATATTGTAGAATATAAGGTGTCAGTCTTTGTCTGCGTACCTCTGCTCATTGAATCCATCTATAAGCGGATTTGGGCCACAGTGAAAAAGCAAGGCCTGGAAGGGAAAGTGAACCTGGGTCTTAAGCTATCCAAAATCCTTGGTAAAATCGGTATCGATGTAAGGCGCAAGCTATTTAAAGAAATTTTAGACCAACTGGGCGGTAATCTGCGTCTGGTCATCAGCGGCGCTTCCGCCATCGATCCGTTAGCTATGGAAGGCTTTAACGCCTTTGGTATCGATACAGTGCAGGGTTATGGTATGACAGAAGCCTCGCCTGTTTTAGCCTCTGAAAACTGCCAGACCAGACGTACTGGTTCCATCGGTAAGGCTATGCCCGGCGTAGAATTGGCCATCGATGAACCAAACCCAGAAGGCATCGGCGAACTCATCGCCCGCGGTCCCAATGTTATGCTGGGATACTATGAAAACAATGAAGAGACGGCTAAAGTTCTAAAAGACGGCTGGCTTCACACCGGCGATCTGGCCTATGTGGATGAGGACGGCTTCATCTTTATCTGCGGCCGAAAAAAGAACGTCATCGTGCTGAAGAACGGCAAGAACGTCTATCCAGAAGAATTGGAACTTCTCATCAGCAATCTGCCGTACGTGGAAGAAAACATGGTCTTTGGCCAGCCCCGCCACAAGGATGGCGACTTGAAAGATTTAGCCCTCTGTGCTAAAATTGTCTATAAACCGGACTACATGAAGGAAACCTATGGTACAGACAACCCTTCACAGATTGAAGCCATCATCAAGAAGGATATTGACGCCATTAACGACAATCTTCCGACCTACAAGCAAATGCTCCGCATCATCGTCACCGATGAGCCGATGATTAAAACCACCACCGGCAAGGTGAAACGGTTCGAGGAAGAAAAAAGGCTATAAGATAGCAGGATAGAATAACTATTGGATTTCTAAAGTGTATCCTTCGTCTAAAAAATCCATTAGCGCCGCTTCAACTACGGTCTTGGCCTGTTTTTTCGCTTCTGTGAGAAGCCCCTTAGCCAAGGCCTTTTTTTCTACCTCTTTTTTCTGGTCAGCATAAAATTCCGTATAGTCCGTCACTGTAAAAGGATTAAAAATGCTGGTCTTTTCATCAAAAATCTTCACGCTATCCTCATCGATTTCATGGGACAGAATTTCCGGACTAGGCAGGGTTACTTTCACGGTCTTCCCCGCCACAGATACCTCTGTCTTTCCCAAATCCACGCCAGCTTTTATGATACCGTCATAGGTGAGAATAAATCCGTTGGTTGTAAAAGGAATGGTCACCCCATAAAAGTCTTTCCGGCTTTCATATTGTCCCATCTCTGTATAGGTATAGGTAATGGTGGCCAGTTCACTCATGGTTGTGACCTGATTTTGCAGCACCACTGCTGATAGATTCTCTGTCTTCCCTTTGTCGCTATTTGTACCCATCAGATAGCCGGCTCCCAACAGAAGAACACAAAGCACAATACCTGCAATCATATATTTTACTGTTTTTGTGATATGTAGTCTTTCTCTGCCCTGATCCTTGCTCATCTCAAATTCTCCCTTTCATTGAAAATGTTTACTCTATTTAAAATATTCGCTATTTATCTGTATGTATTCCTGCTGTAATAAGTGCAAGTTACAAAAAATTTGCGACTGTTTTTAAAAAGGAGCAGCCTTACGGCCGCTCCTATTATGTTCCTTACTTGTGTGAAACAAGTCCCTATTTTTCTACAACCAGTGCAGTACCCATACCGCCGCCGATACACAGGGTAGCTAGGCCGTACTTGGTTTCTGGTCTCTTTATCATTTCATAAATCAGAGAAATCAAAATTCTGGTACCAGATGCGCCGATTGGGTGACCCAGAGCGATAGCGCCGCCGTTTACATTGGTCTTTTCAGGGTCCAGACCCAGATCCTTTCTAACTGCCAGGGACTGAGATGCAAATGCTTCGTTGGCTTCTACCAGGTCGATATCATCAATGGTAAGGCCGGCCTTTTCCAGAGCCTTTTGGGAAGCAGGGATAGGACCTACGCCCATGATGGAAGGATCTACACCTGCCGATGCGTAAGACTTGATCGTGCACAGCGGCTTGATTCCCAGTTCGTCTGCCTTTTCCTTGGACATTACGATCACAGCAGCGCCAGCATCGTTGATACCGGAAGCGTTTGCAGCTGTTACAACGCCATCCTTCTTAAATGCGCCTTTCAGCTTGGAAACCTTATCCATTGTGGTGCCGAACTTAGGGAATTCATCGGTATCGAAGATGATTGGATCTCCCTTTCTCTGTGGAATTTCTACCGGAACAATTTCATCCTTGAACTTGCCAGCCTTAATTGCAGCCTCTGCTCTGTTCTGGGAAGTTACGGCGAATTCGTCTAACTGTTCCCGAGTTAAGCCCCACTGTTCTGCCACGTTTTCAGCGGTGATACCCATGTGGTAGCCGTTGAATGCATCCCACAGACCGTCGTTTACCATCATGTCGATCATCTGGGTGTTATTCATTCTTGCGCCAAATCTTGCGGTCGGCATAGCGTAAGCGGTTGCGGACATGTTTTCTGCACCACCTGCTACGATGATGTCAGCATCGCCAGCCTTGATAATCTGTGCAGCCAGTTCAACAGCTCTAAGACCGCTGCCGCAAACCTTATTGATGGTCATTGCAGGAACCTCAATAGGCAGACCTGCATCTAAGGTCATCTGTCTAGCTACGTTCTGACCCAGAGCGCCCTGTAATACAGCGCCCATGATAACTTCATCAACCATTTCAGGCTTGATTCCAGCTCTCTTCACTGCTTCCTTAATAGCAATAGCGCCCAGCTTTCTGGTAGGAATCCCTTTCAAGGAACCGCCAAAACTACCCATCGGAGTTCTTGCTGCACTGACAATAACAACTTCTCTCATTCTTCTATATCCTCCTTACGTTCATATAAAATGAAAATTTAATCGATACGTCCTACTGTTAAATGAATTTTCATACTCTCATTTAACCATATACACGCAAAAAAATCAAGAAATTCTAGTTAAAAAAATAACAATTTCCCGTGTCTTTTTTATTGTACATACCTATTTTATCATATTTATAAGGAAAGACAAGACTTCCGATAAAAGTAGTTAATTTAACGAGTTATCGTCTTTAGCAGGTCTCCTCTGGCAGCAAAACTGCTGAATACTTTTCCCCCATCATATAAGGCTTATAGGACAGTTTTGCCTGCCGCAGATTCTCCATACCCATGTCCTCTTCCCGATTGATGAAAATCACATCCTCTGGCAGATGACGACAAAACTCGTGGTTAATAGCCTGATAGAGCCCTCGAATTTCACCTTGGGCTTTCTCCACATGAACCAGTACGCTGTCATGTCGGTTGGTTCTGGCATACTCGCCTATGGTCACCGCTTCAATCACTCCACCGATGCGAATGACGCCGGTCAGCAGTTTCCCTGTCCCTACAAAGGTGAGCAACTCCTCGATAGCCTTGGTTTCCAGCATCAAAATGTGTTGCCAGTCTTCGGGCATCTCTTGCACCCTTTCATCATTGATGCGCTCAAGAAATTCTAAAACCTCTTTCACTGTATCTGGTCTAATTTCTTCATAGGTATATTCATAATTTCTTTCAAAATAGTTGAGATGATTCTTTTTCTGGTGGTATTTTCTTCCCTTTAGCTCCACCAATTCTGACCTTAGATAGATATAATCGTCGTCGGCTCTGTCGTGGGTTAACCTGATCCGCTCTCCAAAGGCCTCTTCAAGAAGGGGCGCCAAATGGCCGGGAATCAAAGCGATTTCCAACTCCTGCCCTGCCTTGCAAAACTTGTCCTTAGCCACTTCAATGGTCCGCCGCAGAGATGAAAGGTCGTAAGCGCCTGTTTTGCTTAGAGGAAAAGACATGAAATATTCCCCCTCTTCGGTCTCCAAGGTGCCCAGACCTGCGATGCACAAATACTCTCCGATTATCTGCCATGTGATGTTGTGGGTATTTCGCCAAATGTAATTCGCTATATAGGTATAACTGGACGACTGATAGTCGCAGCCGTCAAAATATTCGTTTAATAAATTGATGTCCTTTTCCGATAGATTGTTAAAATCTCTCTCAAAAATCATAGTATCCGATTTGTCCTCTTCTCTAGCTTTTTCATGTATGTTTTCTATTTTACTACAGATGAAATCTGTTTAAATTCAGAAGCCTTAGCTGAACCTAAAAGTTCATATAACACGCTTTCATAACTGGTAACTACAACCCCTGCCGCTGTAAGGCGCTGCAAAGAAATCCGGTAGTTCTCCTCTGCTCTGGACTGTACGCAATCAGCAACTAGAAACACTTGATATCCCATTTCCAGTAAATCCAATGCTGTCTGTTCCACACAGATATGAGTTTCAATTCCAGTTAAAATAATATTTTTTCTTCCCATATCTTTCAGCGCTTCTAAAAATTCCTGATTTCCACAGGCGCTAAAGGTCACTTTATCGATAGGCGTAAAATCCCCAATAGCCTGGGCGACAGCAGGAATGGTTTCTCCCAATCCCTTGGTATACTGCTGGGTCACAATGTGAGGAATCTTCAAGGCCTTCAGCCCCTCGCCCAAGCGCACCATTTTATCCTCCAACTTTTTAGGATCATACATAGCAGGCATCAATTTCTCCTGAAAATCGATGGCTACCAACACAGAATCTTCTCTTTTAATTCGCTTCATAATGACAACTCCCATCCCTCCAGCTCCTTCAAGCCTTCGTAATCGTTTAAATCATATTTAATGGCGGACACTGTGGCATAGCCTTCGTTAATGAAACGAGCGTCCACATCTTCTTTATCCTCCTCTATCTGAAGCAGGGTTCCCTTGTACTGATAGATTTCCGGTTCTGTCTCATGAAAACCGCCGTCATAAGTCATTTTCCCCAACCTGGCTATGCGTATTCCCTTCAACTCTTCAAGGGGGATGTTGGGCGTATTCAAACTAATTACCATAGTTCTTCCCGCGGTTTTTATGGCCTGGTCAAAGATGGAAACTGCCAAATGGCAGGCGCCATCAAAATAGAGGGGATGATGGTCGCACACAGAAACAGCCACTGCCGGATACCCTGCAAAGGCCCCCTCTGCCGCTGCTGATACAGTACCAGAATACATGGTATCACTGCCCAGATTGGCGCCATGGTTGATACCTGCATACACAATGTCCACCTCAATGCCCTGACGCTTTAAAATATCCAGTCCCAGTTTCACACAGTCGGCTGGTGTTCCAGAGGTCTTCCATGCTTGCTTCGCCCCAGGAAAATCCTTTACCTCCGTGACCTGCAGCGTACCTTGCAGACTAAGAGCATGGCTGCTAGCGCTCCGCTGCTGATCCGGTGCAACCACATATACCTGCCCCTTTTGGCTTAAGGCCTGGGCCAAGCGTTTGATGCCCTCTGCCTGTATGCCGTCATCATTAGACACTAATATATTCATAAGTCTTTCATTACCTTTCCTATGGATTCATGAATCACTAAATCCGCTTGGTCGTCATACGGCGTTACCGATTTATTGATTAACACTAAATTTTTACCCCGAAAATATCGAATTAAACCGGCGGCAGGATAAACCACCAGAGAAGTTCCCCCAATGATAAGGGTATCCGCAGCAGCAATGGCCTCCACTGCTCCGTTTATGCAATCCTCATCAAGCGCTTCCTCATACAGCACCACGTCCGGCTTTACAATACCGCCGCACACGCTGCACTTCGGCACTCCGTTTTGACAATTTCCCTCGTCCATGACATATTCCATGGTATGAAAGGTGTGACATTTCATACAATAATTGCGTAGAACGGAACCATGGAGTTCATATACCTGCTCGCTGCCCGCTTTTTGGTGAAGTCCGTCGATATTTTGGGTCACTATAGCCTTTACCTTCCCTGCCTTTTCCATCCGCGCTAAGGCTAAATGGGCTTCATTGGGCTGCGCTTTCGGATAGAGTAAATTCTTCTTATAGTAATCGAAAAAGGTTTCCATATGTCGTATAAAAAAAGTATGCGAAAGCATCTCCTCCGGTGATCTTCCATACTGCTGCTGGGCCTGATAGAGCCCCGATTCCGAACGAAAATCGGGAATATTGCTTTCTGTAGAAACTCCTGCACCGCCAAAAAAGACAATGCTTTGGCTTTCTTCTACAATGGCTTTTAATCTTTCCTTCATGGTGTCCCTCCTTCTGCTTCCGCTCACAGGTAATATTTTAACTAAATTTTCACTGGATACTAGTATATCACTTATGGTAAACTTTGGGTAGAAGATTCCCTAAAAAATCTGTGAAGTAAAAATCTTTGAAAGGATGAAATACATGGCTAAGAAAACAAAGACCGCCCTGGTACTTTCCGGCGGCGGCTCCCGCGGCGCTTATGAAGCTGGAGCTTGGCAAGCCCTTGCTGAACTGGGTAAGCATATTGACATCGTTACCGGCACTTCGGTTGGCGCTATCAACGGCGCCATGGTGGCTCAAGGCGATTTGGAGCTTACCATCAAACTCTGGAAAGAGATAGAAACCCATATGGTATTCGACGTGGAGCAAGGCATCCAGCCCATTGAATATGTTCGTGAAATCATTGCAAGCAAAGGCGCCGGCACTTCGGGGCTAAAAAAACTGATGGAAAAATACATTGATGAAGATAAAGTACGCCGCTCACCCGTGGATTTTGGCATCGTTATGGTGGAACTTCCAAATTTTGCACCTCACTATGTATTTAAGGAGGATATGAAACCTGGACAGCTTATCGATCATGTGATGGCCAGCGCTTCTCTTTATCCCGCCCTTCACAGCTATACCATCGATGGAAAAGAATACATTGACGGCGGTTATGCCGATGTAATGCCCATTCAGATGGCGCTGAAAAAAGGGGCCGATGAAATTATTGCGGTCTATTTGAACGCCATGGGAATTGTCGACCGCCAGGCCCTAAAAGATACGCCTAACCTTACCCTGATTGAATCCAAATGGAATTTGGGCAGTACCCTGATTTTCGATACTGACCATGCCCGCCGCATTATGCGCCTTGGATACCTGGATACCATGAAAACCTATCGTGTATTTGACGGTGAATATTATACCTTCGCCCGCTCCACCTTTGATAAGACCACTACCAAGATGGCCGATGCAGCAGCTCGAGTCTTTGAGCTTGACCCATGTCTAATCTATACCAAGGAAGTATTCACCGATATTCTAAAAAAGGATATCGCCAACATGAGCGATGAATTCCATGGCGCCTTGACAAACTATCGCAGCGCGGCTCTAAAGGTTGGCAGCACCCTGGAATTCTTTAAAAGTCTTCGCTCTGTGGCCAACAAGCGTTTTCTGACTCTGCTCATTGCAGAAAACCTTAGAGAAAAGGGACCAGACAGCCCGTTCCTCACTAGAGCCGCCCTTCGTCTCTTCCCTGAATACATTCTGGCCGGCCGATTCCTGGAGAAATATCAACTGATGTAGAAGGCTGACCTTTGGTCTATCCTTTGCCGCAAGGATGGGTGTAACCATTTAAAATCTCTCTTGGAAAATACACGCTTTGAGGTTATTTTTGATGGTAAATCATGTTCAGTAAAAGTATAACGTGTAGACAGGCAGAATTTTTTGCAACCCATACACGGTATTTTACTAAACATCGTGTATTATCCAACAATTTAAATGATCAAATACACGTTTGTCTCCAAATCTGAGAAAAATAGGTATGCGCCCCTTGACATATCGTGTATTACAGAGAGAAAAATACGTTTTGCTACATCATTGTCGTTACAGAGGTTTTTTATAGATTACAAAATGGAGTCGCCCTCCACTGCTTGAAGGGCGACTCCATTTTTTGCATCATATTTTTAGCCCATCATGTTACTTTTCTTCATCGCTGAGCATACGCTCGTGGGCGATGGTGACTCTGCGTAGCTCCTCATCGCTGGATGGCGGTGTCAGCAGGCTGACAACCACAGCCAAAATCCAGGATACTGGAATGGCAAAAGCGCTTGGGGCCAGCGACGGCAGATCCGACCACAGGAACAATCCGACCCACAAACCGGCTCCGCCGATCAGTGATGCCAGGGCGCCATACTTGTTCATACGCTTCCACCACAGTCCCAAAACCAGCGGTGCAGCCAGACCAGAAGCCAACACTCCCATAGCCGAAGAATACAGTATGGTCAGCAGGGCAGGCGGATTCAGAGCCAATATGGCTGAAATGGCGCCAAAGATAACGATAGCCCATTTGGAGATGGCCTTTACCTTCTTGGAATCGGTATTCGGTCTTAAGGTCTCTATCAGGTCATAGGATACAGCCGAACCGATGGACAGCAGCATACCGGATACAGAAGACATTACTGCTGCAAATACGCCTGCATAAACGATGGCCTGGAACCAGGCTGGGAATATGGCGTCGATAACATCCATAAATACATAATCGGTTTCTGCGCCTAAGTCCGCGCCGTCATGGAGCACTACGCCGGCAGCCGGAATGATAATATTAGCCAGCACAGCGAATCCGCCAATGAGCAGCGCACCTACGCCTAAAGCAATTCTTCCAGATTTTTCTGTCTTTGCTGTAAATACACGCATAATGGAATGAGGCAGACAGGTATTTACAAACATCCATCCCATAAAGCCTCCTACAAAGGTCAGCCAAGGGAAGGACTCGTTGCTGATAAACTGTGGTCGTACAGATGAGAACCACCGGCGCGATGATATTTAAGGACTTTAAATGATATCTCTTTCTTAAAAACTCTGGTACTGTGGCGATTCTCAGATTTCTCAGAGGGCCTGCTACAAACATAGCTGAAAAAAACATACCTGTGGCAGTACCTACGCATAGGGTGTTCATATACCCCCAGCTATTGGCATAAGAAAGACCCAAATTTCCCATCAAGGCGCCGACAGAGTTAAAGGCAGCAAAGATACAAACCGCATTTACAACCCAGCTTACATTTCCGCCGGCTGTGAGATAGTCATGGGTATCGGCATTTCTAGTTTTAATCATAGAATACACGCCAAGTCCAATACAAATTGCAAAATAAATGACTAATGCAATAATAATTTCAATCTGTTGTGTCATCTCCTTCTACTCCTTTCCCTATTTTTTCTTTTCCTGAGCGCTCTTAATAAACGCATCTACCAATGCCAGCGATGGCGCTAGGAACAACACAATATTTACGATAACAAAAGGCATCGAAGTTCCAAAAGCTGTCTTTGCATAATAAACGCCAGGTACAAACATGACGATATCTAAAATCAAAATGATCGCAAGGAGAAGCAATGTGATCTTATTCATCTTAAAAAATCCTTTTTTCTCCATACTTAAACCTCTTCTTTCCTCTTACTAATTTACGAAACTACTTTTACTTCTTGGAACGTTCCTCTTGCAGCTGTCAATTCAATCACACCCTATCCCTAGTGCAAAATACATGCCACACGTTTTTTTGTGGAAAAACCCGCTCTTTTTGAACACTTTTTATCATATCAGGATATTTTATGTCTATTTTTGTTCATAATTGTTTATTTCACGGCGTAAAATGTTCTCTTTTGTTCTTTTTCTTTTTCTCTCTGCAAAACATATCTTCCTTAATATTGTCTCTTCTCCTTCTCTTGAAAAGGGAATTTTGGGTGTATTTCATGTGGCATGAAGATTGCTACTCGTTATGTGCAAAGGGAAAAAAGGAGGTAACTATGCAGTACACAAACATTCTATATGCGGTAGAGAATCATATCGCAACGATTACCCTCAATACACCGCAGAATCTCAATGCCTTTAATGAGACCATGATTCTGGATGTACTAAGGGCCCTGAAAGAATCGGAAAAAGACGACGATGTACACGTTGTTGTCATCAGCGCCAATGGCAGAGCCTTCAGCGGCGGTGGCGACGTGGGAGAAATGATCGAAGGGGCAAAAAAGGATGTGGTCATCTTTGATAAGACAGTGGGACCCATCAGTCAGGTTTCCTACACCATCAAGAAGATGAAAAAGCCAGTCATCGCTTCTGTATTCGGCGCGGTAGCCGGCGCTGCCTTTAACATCGCTGTGGCCTGTGATTTCTGTATCGCTGCCGAAAACAGCAAGTTTATTCAAGCCTTTGTCAATATTGGTCTCATTCCTGATGCCGGCGGTCTCTTCCTGCTAACACGCTCTTTGGGGCTGAATCGGGCTACCCACCTAGCCATGCTAGGAACGCCGGTGACTGCTCAAGAGGGTAAGGACTACGGCTTTGTCTATCAAGTCTGCCCACTTGAAGAATTGGAAGAGGCAACTAAAAGGCTGGCTCATAAGTTAGCCCATGGCCCCCTGGTATCCTATGGCTACATGAAAGAACTAATCTTTGAGAGCCAGTTTAAGGGATATGACGAATATACTGCCCTGGAATGTGAAAAACAGATGGCCTGTGGATACACAGAGGATTTCAAGGAAGGTGTTTTTGCTTTCGGAGAAAAGAGAAAAGCTAATTTTACTGGTAAATAAAATTCCGGTCAAAGCGCTTTCCGCCTTAAAGCTGTTACTTCAATCACAAATCACACTTTAAGGAGGAATTTCATGGACTGGACAGCTTTATATAAGCAAAAAGTTATGACTGCCAGGGAGGCAGTCGATGCAATTATCAAGGACGGAGATACAGTTGCTCTGGGCGGACTTGCCTGCGCTGTAACACCGCTCACCGCAATGTTTCAAAAAATCAAAGAGGGTGATCTAAAGGGCATCACCCTAAACGGTAATCTCATTACCGACTATTTACCTTTAGACGACCCAGAACTTACTGAGGAGCAAATTCGCTATCAGTGTTTCTTCTTCGGTGGATACGAAAGAAAGGGATATGCTGCAAAGACAGTTACCTTTGTTCCTATGCAGTTTAACCATTACAGAAGATTTATGATGGAACGGGTACAGCCAGATGTAGGGGTTATCAATGTGACACCGCCAGATGAAAACGGCTACTGCAATATCGGTCCTCTAGGCGCGGGCTTCATGCCAGCTGTAGTGGAAAGTTCCAAAAAAATCATTGCTCAAGTCAACAACAATATCCCAAAAGCTTTTGGTCATCCGGAACTAAACGTTCACATCAATCAAATCGCAGCGATTGTAGAGTCAGATACACCAATTCCCCTGTACCCAATGACAGAGGTCACTGACATTGACAGATCTATTGCAGACCATATCATTGATCTGATTCCTGATGAGGCCACCATTCAGTTAGGGCTAGGCGGCATGGCCAATGCCATCGGCTATGGGCTGAAGGACAAGAGGAACCTGGGTGTTCATTCGGAAATGTTCACCGAATCCATGGCCTATCTGCACAATATCGGCGTCATTACCAATGCAAAAAAACCTTTATGCCAGGGGTCAGCGTTGCTGGTTTCACCTTGGGCAACCAGGCTCAGTACGACTACTGCAATCAAAACAAGGAATTATATTTTGCACCGTACAGCTTTACCAACAACGTACAAAACATTGTGAAAAATGACAAGATGATCTCCGTCAACAACGCTCTCAGCGTGGATTTAGGCGGTCAAATCTGCACCGGCAGTATTGGCTTCCGTCATTTCAGCGGCACCGGCGGCCATGTGGATTTCGTCAGAGGCGCTTCTCAATCCAAGGGAGGCAAGTCCTTTGTAGCCATGCCTTCTACCCTGGAGAAAAAGGGTGTTCTTCAATCAAAAATCGTTCTCAGTCTGCCAGAAGGCGCTGCTGTGGATACCCTTCGCTCTGACGTACAATACGTTGTTACTGAATATGGTTGTGTCAATCTGTTTGGAGACGACCTGCCGACTAGAGCGAAAAAACTGATCAGCATCGCTCATCCGTCCTTCCGCGATCAACTCACCTTTGATGCAAAAAAGGCAGGCATCATTTACTAAAACATAGAGCATAAAGGAGCTATACTTATGAAAAATATTGTAATTACTGGCGCTGTCAGAACTGCTGTCGGCGCTTATCTGGGCAGTTTTAAAACTGTGGAAGCCCAGGACTTATGCGCTGCCGTCATCAAAGAGGCTGCTAATCGCTCGAGTATTTCCCTGGACATGCTGGATCAGGTCATCATGGGAGACGTCTATGGGTACACCCCTAATGTGTCTCGCTGTGCCGCCCTTCTGGCTGGCGTCCCTATCGAGGTACCTGCCTATACGGTAGACCGCCAATGTGCCTCTTCCCTCCAAGCAGTTATGAGCGCCATGTATGAAATCGCTTCCGGAGAGGCTGATATCATCTGTGCAGGCGGTGTGGAGGTCATGTCTCGCCTGACCTACTATCTGGACCCATCGGCCAGATATGCACCCCTTCGGGCTGGTGATAAACCGCTGTACGACACTTTTACCCATGGGGTTACCATCGTCCAGCCAAAAGCCCTGTATCCTGACCTGAATATGGGATTGACCGCTGAAAACGTGGCCGCAAAATATGGTATCACTCGGGAGGAGCAGGATGCCTTTGCCCTGGACAGTCAGAAGAAGATGGCAAAGGCCCAGGCTGAAGGTAAATTTGATGAACTACGATGGACAAGGGCATAAAAAGATAATGTTCTGACGGTATGCCCGCCGTCAGATTTTCCATTCAATTTGCAGCTTCTCGCTGGTGGCGCGAATGACTGTAATCATCAAATCCACCACTTGCTGCTTGTCCTCAAAGCTGACATTCTCCCAATCATCCAGATAATTGGAAATCGTGTCAATCTGCTCCGGGGACACGGCCTCGGCGGTCAGCTTGGCAATCTCGCTGGCAAGGGCCTGACGGCGGCTGTCCAATTCCTC
>JAAWDM010000027.1 GCA_022793795.1 Bacillota bacterium | reverse complement strand
GGAGCAGCCCATGGGGCAGACGGTTATGCCAGGGCGACAGGAAAGACTGGCGTGGTTTTTGCAACCAGCGGCCCAGGAGCAACCAATCTGGTAACGGGAATTGCGACTGCATTTATGGACAGTATTCCGCTGATTGCCATTACTGCTAACGTACCAGACAGCCTGATCGGAAGAGACGCTTTCCAGGAAATCTGCATCACTGGCGTTACCATGCCGATTACAAAGCACAACTTTTTTGTAAACAACATAGAGGATCTGGAGCCTTGCCTTAGGGAAGCTTTCCGTATCGCCAACAGCGGTCGTAAGGGACCAGTTCTGGTGGACATCACCAAGGACGTGACTTCGGATACCATTGAATACTCTTCGAAAGCGCCGTATGTCCTAAGCCGTCATCCGCAGCCGGATGGCCAGATGGTCAAGGAAATTGCAGAGATGATTAACCAGGCCAAGAAGCCGGTAATCTACTTTGGCGGCGGCGTCATGGCATCGGATGCAGCGGAAGAATTGAATAAGCTGCTGGATAAGGCTGATATGCCTGCTACATATACCCTGATGGCCGCTGGTGTGGTAGGTTATGACAATCCCCACAGCCTGGGACTTTTAGGTATGCATGGAACTTTTTCCGCCAATAAGGCCATCAGTCAGGCTGATCTGGTCATCGCTTTAGGCGCAAGATTCAGCGACAGAGTCGCCTTAAACCCAAAGGCCTTTGCAAGAAACGCTAAAAGAGTTCAGGTGGACATCGATAAGAGTGAAATCAATAAAAACGTTATGGTAGATGCCAGCGTGGTCTGCGATGTAAAAGACTTTTTGAATATGTTGCTACCATCCATCAAGGAGCAGAAACATGAGGAATGGAATACTCAGGTAAATAGCTGGAAGAACAGTGAACGGGTGGTAAACTATGAAGGAGAGGGCGCAGCTCTTCATCCTTACGATGTGATTACCAAGGTCTGTGATATGACCGATAAAGATACCATCTATGTGACTGATGTGGGACAGCATCAGATGTGGGCAGCACAGTATGTAAAGCATAAGAACACCAAGCGATTCATCACCAGCGGCGGTCTTGGAACCATGGGATTTGGATATGGCGCAGCCATTGGCGCACAGTTGGGTAATCCGGACAAGCGGGTCATCCACTTTACTGGTGACGGTTCCTTCCATATGAATCTCAATGAAGCATGTACGGCTGTCAGCAATGAGCTGCCGATTATCACCATCATTATGAACAACAGAGTGCTGGGTATGGTATATCAGTGGCAGACCCTTTTCTATGGCAAGCGGTATTCCAATACCACACCGGAGAGAAAGACCGATTTCGTTAAACTGGCAGAGGCTTTCGGTGCAGAAGGGTATAGAGCCGACACTATGGAAGAGTTTGAGGCTGCCATGGAAAAAGCATTCAAGGCCAAGGGCCCTGTATGGATTGACTGCACCATTTCCAGAGAAGAGCGGGTATTGCCGATGATTCCAGGCGGCAAGACTGTGGAAGATATGATTATTGATTAGGAGGGGCGGCAAAATGTACAGACCATTAAAAAAAGAAATCGTCAGCGTGCTGGTGGATAATCAGGCCAATGTTTTGACCAGAGTTGTCAGCATGTTTGGCAGAAGAGGATTCAATATCGATTCCCTCACTGTATCTGCAACCAACGACCCGCAGCTATCCAGAATCACCATCGTATTCAATGCCACCGAGCAGTCCATGCAGCAGATTATCACCCAGACGGAGAAGCTGGAAGTGGTCAAGGATGTTTTCGTACTTAACCGGGAAAACAGTCTGTATCGGGAGCTGCTTTTGATTAAGGTCAATGCAGGAGATGCGGAGAGAACCGGCATTAAGGAGATTGTAGACATCTATCGGGCTAAGATTGTGGATTTATCCAGAGGCAGCATGATTATAGAGTTGACCGGCACGCCGGAGAAGCTCAATGGATTTATGGACGTAATGTCGGTGTACGATGTATCGGAGGTTTGCAGAACCGGTATCACGGGCATTGAGACCAATAAATAGTGGGCCAAAGGCCGGATATAAGACGTTGTTAAAAAGCCGGGCACATATATTTTACACAGAAAAGGCCCGACCTGAGAATATAAAGTTATTGAGAAGAATAAAGGAGAAGGACAAAAATGATTAAGAAGTATTATGACCAGGATTGTAATTTAGGATTATTGGATGGCAAGACGGTAGCCATCATCGGTTTCGGAAGCCAGGGACACGCTCATGCCATGAACTTGAACGAGAGCGGCGTGAAGGTGGTAGTAGGCCTTAGACCAGGTTCTGCCCACGAAAAGAAGGCAAAGGATGCAGGTCTGACCGTTATGGGTATTGAAGAGGCTGCAGAGGCTGGCGATATCGTTATGATGCTGACTCCAGACGAATTACAGGCAAAGATTTATAAAGAACAGATTGAAAAGCACATGAAGGAAGGTAACGTGCTGGCATTTGCTCATGGCTTTAACATCCATTTCAATCAGATCGTACCTTCCAAGGATATTGATGTTATCATGATTGCGCCAAAGGGCCCTGGTCATACCGTTAGAAGTCAGTATGTAGAGGGCAAGGGTGTACCTTCTCTGATTGCAGTTTATCAGGATGCTTCCGGTAAGGCTAAGGATTATGCGCTGGCTTATGCAAGTGGTATCGGCGCTGGCAGAGCAGGAATCCTGGAAACCACCTTTAAGGAAGAGACTGAAACCGACCTGTTCGGCGAGCAGGCTGTACTGTGCGGCGGCGTAACCGAGCTGATGAAGGCTGGTTTCGACACCCTGGTTGAAGCAGGATACGAACCAGAAATGGCTTATTTTGAATGTATCCATGAGATGAAGCTGATCGTAGACTTGATCAATGAAGGTGGATTCGACAAGATGAGATATTCCATCTCCAATACAGCTGAATATGGCGATTATAGAACCGGCAGAAGACTGATTACCGAAGAGACCAGAAAGGAAATGAAGAACGTTTTGAGAGAAATCCAGGACGGTACCTTCGCAAGCGAATTCATTCAGGAATTCAATGCAGGCGGCAAGGCTAGATTCTTAGCTACCAGAAAGATGGAGGCTTCCCATCTGCTGTGCAAGGTTGGCGCAGAGCTTCGCGCTATGATGAGTTGGCTGAAGAAATAGGATTTTGTAATAAAGAAACGTTTATGCGATTGCCAGGCGGGATTCCTTCCGCCCGGCTTTTTGCATAAATTGAGAAAGGAAACTAAAAAATGGCAAGAAGAAGTGATAATGTAACCAAGGGTGTAGAAAGAGCGCCGATGAGAAGCCTCTTTTATGCCATGGGATATACAAAGGAAGAGTTGGAACGGCCCCTCATCGGCGTGGTTTCCGCTCACAGTGAAATCGTGCCGGGTCACTTCCATCTGGATAAGGTGGTAGAGGCAGTAAAGGCCGGTGTCAGAATGGCAGGCGGTACGCCGATTATGGTACCGGCTATCGGCGTGTGCGACGGTATCGCCATGGGACATATCGGCATGAAGTATAGTCTGGCCAGCCGTGAACTGATTGCAGACAGCGTGGAGACCATGACCCAGGCCCATCAGTTCGACGGACTGGTTTTGGTGCCTAACTGTGATAAAATCGTTCCAGGCATGGTGATGGCGGCGGTGAGAATGAATATTCCGGCAGTGGTGTGCTCCGGCGGCCCGATGATGAGCGGTCTGGTAGGTGGTGTGGAAACCTCTCTATCCAAAATGTTTGAAGCCGTAGGCGCTAGAAAGGCTGGTATTATCGATGATGTAGGTCTGGAGGAATATGAACTGAACACCTGCCCGGGCTGCGGCTCCTGTTCCGGTATGTACACGGCCAACAGCATGAACTGCCTTTGCGAGGCTATCGGCATCGGCCTTCCTGGTAACGGTACCATTCCGGCGGTGGAAAGCGGTAGATTGCAGCTGGCAAAACACGCCGGCATGGCTATCATGAATCTGGTGGAAAAGGATATCAAGGCTAGAGACATCATCAATGAGAAATCCATCAGAAACGCTTTGGCCTGCGATATGGCTCTGGGGTGCTCCTCCAACAGCGTGCTCCATCTCCTGGCCATTGCCAACGAGGCTGGTGTAAACCTGGATTTGAACCTGTTTAACCAGATGAGCGGCAAGACGCCGAATCTTTGTCATCTGGCGCCGGCTGGCGGCACCCACATGCATGACCTGAACAATGCAGGAGGTATCGGTGCGGTCATGGCGGAACTGAATAAGATTGGTTTAATCGATACTTCTCTCATCACTGCCAATGGCAAGACGGTGGGAGAGAACATCCAAGGAAAATACATTAAAAACAACGACGCCATTAAAGGTGTGGACGCGCCGTATAGCCAGACCGGCGGAATCGCCATCCTGTGGGGCAACATCGCGCAGGAAGGTTGCGTGGTAAAGAGAAGCGCTGTGGCGCCGGAAATGCTGCAACACACAGGTCCGGCCAGAGTCTTTGACTGTGAAGAGGACGCCATTGCCGCCATCTATGACGGCCAGATTAAGGACGGCGATGTGGTGGTCATCCGCTACGAAGGCCCGAAGGGGGGCCCGGGCATGAGAGAAATGCTCAACCCTACCAGCGCGTTGGCCGGCATGAAGCTGGATAAGACGGTAGCCCTGATTACCGACGGCCGGTTCAGCGGCGCAAGCCGCGGAGCTTCCATCGGTCACGTCTGTCCAGAAGCAGCCAGCGGCGGCAACATCGGGCTGATTCAAGAGGGGGACCAAATTGAAATCGACATTCCGGCCTCCAAGATTAACGTGCTGGTCAGCGATGAAGAGTTAGAAGCCCGTCGCAAAGTTTATGTGCCTCGGGAGCCAAATGTAAAATCCGGCTGGCTGTATCGTTACGCCAAGCTGGTAGGACCGAGCTGCAAGGGTGCAGTTATGCAGGAAGACTAAAATGTACAACAGAGCGGTAAACGCTTAAAATGAAAAAGGCAATTGACTAATGTCAATCGCCTTTTTCATTTGTTGCAGTGTGGATGGCATTTTTCATGCCTTTTGTAGTTCTTTTATCGATTGCCTGCATGTGCAGGCCAATAATCAAATTATTTTCTCTTCAGTTTTACATCTGGTTCAGATGGAAGCTTGAAGAGTGGTACGAATTTATCCAGACCGGTGAAGGTTAGAATCAGCAGCGACAGTACAGCAATCATGGCCATAAAGTTGTACTTGATGAAGTCAACCGGTTCTAATGGTACCAGCGGATAAATGGCGGTTGCGATACCTACATAGTATGCCAGATATACATGCCAAGGAATCAGCTGAGAACCGAATACACCCATGGCATCGCCAAAGGTTGCATTTCTCAAGTGAAGCTTATACATATCTGCTTCGCTTCCCTCTACGTTTTCATCTACCAGATCTTTGATGATTGGACCTACGGTTACGATTTGAGCCATTTCATCAGCTAAAGCCAGGTTACCTACAATACAGAGAAGCGCATTGCAAGTCAGCAGATGACGAACCTTCTTGGAAACCATAACAACCAGTCTGGACAATGGTTCGAAAGCGCCGATTCTCTGCATGATACCACCAAAGGCAGCAACCCACATCATCATAACGATAACCCAGGAACCTGCGTCAGCAAATCCTGTCATGCACTGATCTAAGTATTCCATCAATGGAGGTACGGTGCCTGCAGGGATTCCTAAAAGATAAGCGGATACAATACCAGTACCAATGCAGGCGAAGGTGTTTAAACCAAAGATGGCCAGGCCAACTACCAGAATCAACGGAATAATCATGTAAATAGGAACACCGGTTACAACCTGATTCAGAAGGTCTACAGCATCAGGACGCTCTTCTTCCAAAACGGTCCAAACGTCAGCCGGGATTTCATTGATAACAGAAGCGCCATCTACGGAATTGGTTGGCAGTCCCATTAGGGTAGCTGCAACGAAGAAAGAGATAGCTGCTAGAATCAGGCAGGAAACGGACCAAACGCCTTGATGTCTGATTCTATCCACAACTTCTACTCCCTGGATACCAGAAGATACGATGGTGGTATCGGAGATCAGGCCGATGTTGTCGCCGAAGCAAGCGCCACCAGCGATAGCGCAGACTGTCAAAGTAATGTCTCCGCCTACAATGTGGTTCAGCCACATGAAGATCGGTGCACAGGCTGCGAAGGTTCCCCAGGAAGTACCGGTTGCTACAGACAGAACTGCGGTTACAATTAAGCCAATCATCGGAACCAGACGAGCGTTAACACCCAGGCTCAGAGCCAGATTTACAACGGAAGCGCCTACGCCTGTAGACATGAATACGCTTGCCATTGCATAAGCGAACATAAGAATAAACAAGGCAATCAGAATATTGCTGACACTACCCATGGCGGCATCCAGACATTCTTTAAAATTGACCTTGGCGACGAGAACTGCGACGATGATAGCAACAAAGGTCGCCAGTGGGGCGGCCAGCAGTGCATCAAAGCCCGCAATCATCATCGCAGCCAGTGCAAGCACAGGCACGAATTTGATAATTGCTTTTAATACATTCATATTTCATCCTCCATAACGCCGACTCCGAATAGATCGGAGTCATCTTAAAATTTTATAATACGTATGAATACAGTGCAAAATATATGCCACTGGTGAAATAATTGATAGGAAGAAAGGTGGACATGCAAAATGTGTTGAAAATGTGTGTTTTGTGAAGAAAAAGTTAATAAACAGGGAGAGGAATTGGACAATCAGTAGAACCATAAATGGGTCAATGATCTGAAAAATGTAACTAAAAATGGGTCAAAAGGGTTGACATGAACTGCCACTATAGGGTATATTGAGAATGGCTGATATAGAAAGATTTATATATATAGTAGAGTGAGGCGCATAAAAGACGTTTAAGAGGAGTTTAGAATGAAGGATTTTGGAGTAAGTCGGGTGCTGGAACCAAAAGGTGAGATACCAGTAAATGCATGGAAGATAGATAATTCAGAGGCCATTTCACAGAAGGAAATCCGTATTAAACTGGAAAAGGTTTTGATTGCAAGAGAAAGTTTCAGTCAGCTTTGTATTCATTGCGGCTATGATGAAATGGAAGTAGCCTCCAGAATTATGCAGATCATAGAGAAACGAGGAAAACTACATAATCCATATGCCAGAAGCGGCGGAATCCTCATGGGAGTCGTGGAAGAGATTGGGGCTGAAGCAGGCCGCGATGATATTAAGGCAGGAGACAGAGTCATCGTAGTATCTTCTCTAGTGGGAACTCCTTTAAAGATTGAAGCCATCAGTTCCATAGATTTTAACTATGGGCAGATTACATGCTCTGGCTATGCAATTTGTTTTGAAAGTACGATTTTAATGAAGTACGAAAAAGCGGAAGTTCCAAAATACCTATTGGTCGCTGTAGACGAAGCTGGAAGACTTTTTGCTGTAAAAAAGGCCATTGCGGAACAGACCGCCAAAAGGATTGCTATCATAGGCGGAAGTCCCCTTACTACACTGCTCTATGGGCAGCTTTTGGTTGAGTATTGTGGAGAGGGTATTACAGTGATTGCTGTCATGGATCGAGGCTCACTTGGCGTTTTGACAAAGGAGGAGATTCAGGCAGCTTTTTTGTCTGTGATGGACAAAATCTACTATGTGGATTTGGAACGGCCCATTGAAGCATATCAATGCATTACAAACGATCAATCGGACAGTGGATATATGGATGCGGTCATCAATTTAGAGAGCATTTCCGGCTCGGGGACAGTGGCGACTTTATTGACCAAGGAAGGGGGCATGGTTCTCTATGTGGGCCTGAAAAATAATGACTCTTCGGGGGTTCTCATTGCTGATTCCATGGGGAAAAAGGTCCATCACTATATGATGAGCGGATATATGGAGGAAGCTCATAAGCTGGCCCAAGAACTTGCAAAAAAGGCTAGTCACAGTTTAGAACTTTTGGATCAGATATACAGCAGAAAAAAGGAAATCCCTTCGACAGGAGGGAGAGTAGGGGCTCTGAGCATGTCGGATGCTTCCAACACATCTGGAGCAGGCCGTAAAACCGTAGAAGGTAACTTGAGAAGCGGCTCGATGAAGCGAATCGGTGAGTTTGTATATCAGAGCCCAGTAACAAAGGTCATGGTGGAAGAAGCCCTCAATGTGGCCCAGTATGATTGCAACGTAATTGTGGAAGGGGAGACTGGCGTAGGTAAGGAGCAGGTATTCAATATCATTCAGCAGAACAGCCCCCGTCAAAACAAGGCTTGCATTAAGATAAACTGTGCTACCATTCCGGAAAATTTGGCTGAATCGGAGTTTTTTGGCTATGAGGGAGGATCCTTCACCGGAGCGCAAACTGGCGGAAAAGAGGGATATTTCGGCATGGCCAATGGAGGCACCTTGTTTTTAGACGAGATTGCCAGCCTTTCGTGGAATATGCAGTCCAAGCTGTTGCGTGTTTTACAGGAAAACACCTATTACCGAATCGGCGGAACTGGCCAGCGGTATGTGGATGTGAGAGTGATATGCGCCAACAACATTCCCCTAAAAACTTTGGTGGCAGAGGGAAAGTTTCGTAAGGACCTTTATTATCGCCTTAACATCTGCGTCATCAACGTACCGCCCCTTCGAGAGCGGAGAGAGGATATTGTCTGCCTATCAGAGGCTTTTTTAAAGAATTATAATAAGAAATATGGGGTTGAGAAGGAAATCTCTCCAGAAGCTTTGCAGAGACTGGCAGTGTATAGCTGGCCTGGCAATGTTCGGGAACTGGAAAACATTGTACATCGTCTTTACATCAGTCAGCGGGGAAGGATTATCGAGGCAGAGGCAGTAGACCGACTGATCAACCAGTCCCTTTACGGAGATGCAGTTATGGATATACCAAGGTTGATGGAGCAGAAAGAGACAGTAGATTTTAATCGTATCATAGAGCAACAGGAGCGGCAGCTCATCGCCTATGCATTGGAACGGGAGGGAACCACCAGAAAAGCCGCCGAATTCCTCAACTTACCACAGACCACATTGGCAAGAAAAAAACTTCGCTACGGGTTATGACCCATAGCGAAGTTTTTGTATGCAGCCTTAATCTTCCGGCCCCAGCAGCTGGACACAACAGGCGCCGTCGGACTCTTCCAGATAGACGGCAATCTGTTCAGCCTTGGATGTCGGTACGTTTTTACCCACATAGTCGGCACGGATGGGAAGTTCCCTGTGACCTCTGTCAATAAGAACCGCCAACTGAATGGTGGCAGCCCTGCCGTATTGGGAGGTGGCATCTAGAGCAGCGCGAACCGTGCGTCCCGTATACAGGACGTCGTCTACCAGGATAACATGCCGACCGGTAATATCAAAAGGCAGGTCATTAAGAGATTGCTTGCAGGAGGAGGGATTTCTTTGAGCTAAATCGTCTCGGTATGGCGTAATGTCAAGTCCTCCTACTGGTACGCGAACCCCCTCGATAGCATAGATATTTTCAGCCAGAAGTTTGGCAAGGGGAATTCCACGGCTATGGATTCCTAACATAACGATGTTTTCTGCTCCCTGATTACGTTCCAGTATTTGATGAGAAATACGTTTCAGCGCACGAGTCATTTCTTCTGCGCTCATCAGATTTGCACGTACTTTCATGGTATCCTCCATCCTCCCTATCAATATTACAGTTTGTAAGTCTGAAATTTGTTTTCCTGCTCTGCAGTATCTTCCTTAAATTCATAGTCGTTTCCTGGCAGGATAGCGTTGGCCAGGATGCCTACAATAGAAGCGATGGCCAGGCCGGACAGGGTGATGGTGGCGTTTCCAATGGGGAAGGAGATACCGCCGATGGAATTAAAGCCCAGGGCGCAGACTAGAATCAGCGCTGCAATGATGGTATTTCTCGATTTGGTGAAATCCACCTGGTTTTCCACAACGTTTCTGATACCGATGGCAGAGATCATACCGTATAATATGAAAGAAATGCCGCCAATGGTGGCTGTGGGAATGGATTCGATGATGAAGGCCACCTTAGGGATACAGGAAAGGAGAATGGCGAAGATGGCAGCGATTCGCATGATGCGAGGGTCATAAACCTTGGTCAGAGCCAAAACGCCAGTGTTTTCTCCATAAGTGGTATTGGCTGGGGCGCCTACAGCGGCAGCGATACAGGTGGCAACGCCGTCGCCTAGCAAAGTTCTGTGGAGACCAGGGTTTGCAATATAGTTTTTGCCAGTGGTGGCTCCAATGGCAGAGATATCGCCGATATGCTCCATCATGGTGGCAAGGGCGATAGGCATGATGGTGATGATGGCGCTTACGTCAAACTTCATCAGTACAAAAGGCGGCAGACCGATGATTTTCGCATCCTGAAAGCCCTCAAAGCTGACTTCGCCCATGATGATGGCAACTACATAGGAAACGGCGATACCGATGAGAATCGGGATAATCTTGGACATACCCTTTCCCCAGATGTTAAAGACAATGACCGTAACCAGGGCTACTAGAGCAACTGGCCAGTTGGTAGCACAATTATTGATAGCCGACGGCGCCAGGATAAGACCGATGGCGATGATGATAGGTCCGGTGACCACTGGCGGAAAGAAGCGCATGACACGCTTTGCACCGAAGCCTTTGATAAGACCTGCCATAACCAGATAAACCAGACCTGCACAGAATACGCCGCCACAAGCATATGGCAACATTTCCACATTAGGGGAACCGTCTTCAAGCATGGGAGCTACTGCCGCATAACCACCTAAAAAAGCAAAGGAAGAACCCAGAAAGGCGGGAACTTGTCCCTTGGTCAGAAGGTGGAATATGAGGGTGCCGATACCTGCCATCAAAAGGGTAGTAGAGATGGGAAGTCCTGTGAGAATCGGCACAAGTACCGTGGCGCCAAACATGGCGAAGGTGTGCTGCAGACCCAGAATCAGGGTTTTGGCTGTGCCTAGAGTGCGGACATCGTTGATTGGTTCATTGTGATTCATAAGTATTTCCTCCTGTGTGTAATTTGAAGGAACATCCGTTACATACATAATAAAAATAGCCTTACCGAAATATGGCAAGACTTCTTTGCAAAACAACCCCTACTGACCGTTCGTTATCCTGCAGATGGGCCTCTGCTTTGCGTGAGGCGCTTTTCGCAGTGTTGGTTGATTCCATCCAGCCAACTGATCTTGGCCGGTTGATGGGCCTATTATGTTTATCTTGCCGGTCTCTCTGTACCGATTTAAAGATGTTCTTTTTATATAGCATATAATGCGTGTGGACTTTTGTCAAGGGAGAATGTATAATAGTTTCAGACAAAATAAATTGTAGGAGAGAAACAAGGGTATGGAAGATTTAATTCTTTATTTGGGAATTACTGCTGTAGGATATGTTTTAGGCAATCGACTAAAGGAAAAAAAAGAACAACTGGGGTGGACGTCCAAGGTGCAGACTGCAGCATTAATCATTTTGATTTTGCTCATGGGGATGCGAATGGGTGCCAACAAGGAGGTTACCAGCAACATGAGTACCATCGGTGTGACAGCTTTGGCTATGACCCTGGTGATCATAGCCATGTCGGTGATTGCCATTGTGATTGTGCGTAAAATGGTTGGTATCAATCGCTATGGACAGTTGGATAGAACGGAGTGTCCGGCGGCTGAAGGTGAAGAGAGAGAAACCGAGATGACTTCCACAGCGGCAAAAGAGGAGAGCAGCGGGTCTAATACCATGACCCTTTTCATCATTGCATCTGTTATTATCGGTATGGCAGTGGGATACTTTTTTATTCGAAAAGCATTTGCAGACGATATGTCCGGCTTTGACCAGTTGGTAGGCATGGGAATTAAAATTGGGCTTTGTCTACTGCTCATATTTGTAGGACTGGATTTGGGGTTGGAAGGTACGGTAGTCGACAACTTCAAAAAGGTAGGACTTCGGATTCTGGTATTTCCACTGGCAACCATCATTGGAACCCTGGGCGGCGCTCTGATCTGTTCTGTGTTCGCGCCCATTTCAATCAGAGAGTGTCTGGCTATCGGAGCTGGGTTTGGCTGGTACTCCCTGGCGCCTGGCATCATTATGGAACACGGTTATGTGACAGCCAGCGCCATATCCTTTTTACATAATGTGATGCGGGAATTGCTTTCCATCGTATTCATCCCCCTTGTGGCGAAAAAGGTGGGATATGTGGAAACCACCGCCATGCCTGGAGCAGCGGCTATGGACGTATGCCTGCCTGTAGTGGAGAAGGCTACCAGCGGGGAAATCGCAGTTTATTCCTTTCTGTCGGGTGCGGTACTCAGTATCATGGTACCGATTTTAGTCCCTCTGTTTATATCTTAAAGAATGAGTCCATCGATAGACATTCTATTCGATGGACTTTTTACGCGATGGATTTTTATTCGATAGACTTTAAGGATTCGGTCATACTGATCTTTGAAAGTTTTCTCTGCATCACCAGATTGACGAAGAAGGCGAATAGGAAGGTGACGATGACGCCGATGACATAGCTGAGGGGCTCAATGTGGATATCGAAACTGAGCATATCCACATTTACCTGAGCCATGACGAAAGCGTGAAGGGCCGCCCCCAAAGGCAGACCTACCAGAGATGCGATGGCGGTCAGCAAAATGTTTTCTCGAAATACATAGGAGGCCGTTTCCTTGGCATAAAAGCCCAATACCTTGATGGTAGCAATTTCTCGGATACGCTCTGTAATATTGATGTTGGTCAGATTATACAGCACGATAAAGGCTAGGGCTGCCGCACATAGAACTACCAGGGCTACAATATAGTTGAGGCTTTCCATCATGCTAGTGATACGATCTCGAAAATCTCTGGTAATGCTCACCGCGGATACGTTTTTAGCGTTCATCAGTTCTGTGGCCTTATTGTGAATCAATGTGACCTCATCGGTACCGCTATCATGACCGTCGCTACTGCTCAAGATAAAAGCCGAGTTGATTTCAGCCTTTCCCCAATGGTTTTCATAGGTAGTGTCGTTGATGTACAGATAGTTGTAAACATAGTTGTCACAGAGAGCCATAATTTCCACAGCCATCTGCCGCATGTCAGAATCATAGACCAAAAGGGTATCCCCTATGGAAAGTCCCAGATTGTCGGCCAGATTACGGTTAATAACGCCCTGGCCTTCAGATGGATAGGAAATGGGACCATCCTCATTGTGAAGGTCTATGAAACGGCGGGTATCGTCGGTTTCCTTGCAGACCACCAGATTGATGGACTTGGTGGTAACTTCCGTTCTGGCGTCTACGGAACCGGTGTAGAGGAAAAGGCAGTCGTCTACAATGGAAGCGGTCTCTTCCAGAAAGTTGGTCTGTGCCGCTTCAGCCATATCCTTTTGAAATGATACCGTATAATCCACATGATAGATTTCATCGTATTGGGTGGAAACCACATCGGCAATGGAATCCTTGATGCCAAGGCCTGTAACCAACAGAGCCGTACAGCCGCTGATACCAAGTACCATCATAAAGAAACGCTTCCGGTACCGGAAGGTATTCCGTATGGAGACTTTAATCAAAAACTTGAGCCTATTCCAGATAAAGGGAACCCGCTCCAATAAAATTCGCTTGCCAGCTTGAGGCGCCTTTGGCCGAATCAGTTGGGCAGGGACTTCCTTTAACTCTGCATTGCAAGCATAAACGGTGGTACCCACACAACAGAATAAAGCTACAGACAGAGTTATAATACCTAATTTCCAATCTATCAGATATGTAATATCTGCGAAGCCGTACATCATACCATAGACAGCCCAGATGACTAGAGGGAACAGGTGGATGCCAATGAAGAAACCGATGACAGCTCCTAAAAGAGCGGCGCTGCCTGCATAGATGACGTATTTGCTGAGAATCTGTTTTCGCTGATAGCCCAGAGCCTTTAGCACGCCGATTTGGGTACGCTGCTCATCGATCATACGAGTCATGGTGGTCATACAGACCAGAGCGGCTACTAGAAAAAAGAATACAGGAAATACGCGGGCGATGCCGTCCACGATTTTTGAATCATTCTCAAAACATACATAGCCGATGTTGGTTTCACGGCCCAAAACGTAAGTGGTGGGATATTCGATATCGTCTATTTCTTTCTCTGCATCCCGAAGTTCTTTTTTGGCATCGGTGATTTGCTTTTCGCCGTCGTCAAGTTCCTTTTCTGCATCCCGGAGTTTTTGGCGGCCTTCTGTCAGCTCTTTTTCACCGTCCGCAATCTTCTTTTCACCATCAGCCAGTTTGGCTATGCCGTCTGCATATTCCTTCTTGCCATCAGCTAATTGCTTTTCGCCGTCGGCAAGCTGTTTTTCTCCTGCATTTAGAGTGGCGAGAGCTGCATCAAGCTCATCTCTGGCTGATTTCAGTTTCTTATCAGCCTCTGCCTTGGATGCCTCATATTGCTCCTTGGTCATAAGACCAGCGGCCAAAGCCTGATCCAGCTGTGCATAGGCGGAGGCTGTTTCTGATTCCAGCGCTGCAAGCCCGTCCTCGTAATCTTTTCGGCCTTGCGCCAGATCCTTTCGGGACTTTATGAGTTCCTTTTCATTTTTATCCAGTGTTTTCTTGGCGTCGGCCAGTTCTTTGCGGGAATCTTCCAGTTTTTTGCGGTTAGAATCCAGCTCTCTCTGGCCTTTTTCCAGTTCTGCCTTTGCATCTGCCGCTTTCTCCTTGCCGTCGTCCAGCTTATCCTGGGCTTTATCAACTTCAGACTGGGCGTCCGCCAGCTTCTCTCGAGCATCGTCAATGATGGCGTCATAACGCCGCTGGCCCACGGTTTCCATGGAGGTTTCCAAACGGGTCGCCATTACATCGGCCAGATTTTTATAAGCATCGCTAAACAGTGGATGGTTCTCTTCAAAATCCACATAGATTCGGGTATAAATGTCGCTGTCCCACCCTTCGGCAGGTAGGTAGGCAAAGAAGGAAACGGAACCGTTTCCTAGAGATGTGGAACCTCTTTCAAAATTGAGATACAAAGGGGAGCTGACCAGTCCCACCAGTTCATATTCCTCATAAGCCAGCATATCCAGGGTATCCTCATCGTTGGCATGGGAGATATGCAGAGTAGCGCCTAAATCCTCCTCAGTAAAATAGCGGTAGTCGCCAAGGCATTGGTTAGGTGCAGTGGGCATGACGCCGGCTGTCAGGGAAGGCATATTGATATGTTCAGACAAGGTGTAAAGCTTGGCTACTTGTTCTCCGCCGGAGCCTTCGATACCGTCAATGAGAGCATCGCAAGACCAGGTTCCTTCTGCCCATTTCACTCCTTCTGTGTCTGAAATGATGTTCACGTCTGCATCTTCAAGACCCAGGGTAGTCAGCAGTTCCATGTCATACAGATTTTGGGCGGAGAGATAGGTATCGCCGGTTTTAATAAAATCGCTTTTACACATTTTGAGCCCGCAAAAGAAACCGACTCCCAGGGCTACGATGGCTAAAATGGCCATCCATCGGCCCAGGCTGCTCTTGATTTCTCTCAGGGTAGTTTTCGTCATAATCGGATTCATAGCCCTACCTACCATTCAATATCTTCTACAGGAGTTTTGTTTCCATTGATTTCTACAGAGGAAACGGTACCGCTCTTTACATGGATGATCCGGTCTGCCATAGGGGTGATGGCTTGATTGTGGGTGATGATGACCACTGTCATGCCAGTTTCGCGGCAGGTGTCCTGAAGAAGTTTGAGAATCGCTTTACCGGTATTATAGTCCAGAGCGCCGGTAGGCTCGTCGCAGAGAAGGAGTTTTGGATTTTTAGCCAAGGCTCTGGCAATGGCCACTCTTTGCTGTTCACCGCCGGAAAGCTGGGCGGGAAAGTTGTTCAGTCGGGCTTCCAATCCCACCTTTTTTAAGGCTTCTGCTGAATCCATAGGGTTTTTGCAGATTTGAGTGGCTAAGGAAACGTTTTCAACTGCAGTAAGGTTTTGGACCAGATTATAGAATTGAAAGACAAATCCGATTTCATGGCGTCGATATGTAGTCAGCTGACGCTGGTTATATTTGGAGATTTCCTTGCCGTCTAAGAAAACGTGGCCGTCCGTTAAGGTATCCATGCCGCCTAATATGTTGAGGAGAGTGGTTTTTCCTGCGCCAGAAGCGCCAACGATGACGCAAATTTCACCTTTTTCAATCTGAAAGGTGGCGTCTTTTAGGGCCTCAATGGAGACCTCCCCCATCTGATAAACTTTTTTAACCTGGTGAAATTCTACAAATGGCGCCATGGCTCTCCTCCTGAAAATAGTAATTATTTTTATTGTACCACGATATCCCAGGCCTTTCAAGGTCATGATACCATCCTCACCTGTGTAAAATTTCGCAAAACCTCCAATGGAATACACGATTTTCCTTTTTAAACGACAGCAAAATACCCTTTATAAACCTAATCGTGTATTATCAATCTATTTCAGGTCATCTATACACGGTATTTGGAAGATTTCCGTGTATAATATTCGAAAGTCACCCTTAGAATACACGTTTCACCCTTTCAGCCCATATAAACTAAGCCGTTTTTCATCGTAAACGTGTATTTAAAAAGTTAAAACATAATTCTCTACAACATGTTCATCAAATACGAAGCCAATAGCAATCAACTCTTAAAATATGAACGCCACCATTCATTCAGCGTAGTCAGGATGGCGAAAGTGTTAGCGGTGTCGGAAAGCGGATATTACAAATGGTTGAATCGGCCCAAGGAAACTGCAAGCAGCAAAACTTTTCGGGGGCGGGTCAAAGCTAGTTATGCGGCCTCATTTTTGAGAACCACCAGTCGTTCCCTCCATGCGAAGCGAATGGAAAAAAAACTAAAAGTCAGAAGTAGAGCGGTAAGCAGCATTGTGCTTGTATAGGAAAGGGCGTCCAGCTTCCCCAGATAACCAAAGGGCTGGGCAGCTAAAAGTCCTAAAGGAAGAAAAAAAGAAAGTTTTGCTAGATTTTCGGCATAATCGATTTGACCATATAGATAGTAGGAAAGAATAGGCAGTAGGACCAGCAAGGAACCCAGGGCCATATGGATCAAACAGAAACCTAGAACAAAATACCATTCCGACTCTGTACCCAAAAAGCAGATACCGATTTCGCAGAATAAAATCGGCACGATGCACCCGCTGAAAATCCCTTTTTTCTCTATAATGAAACCTAAAAGGAAAGCGCCCAGGGCCAGGTATAAGGGTGATAAGGGAGAGACAGGCATTTTGTCCAAGGGAGAGGCGGAGGCCATAGCCTTTGCCAAACCGATGGAAGTAGAAAGAAATATGATATAACAACAGGCCTTACAGTGGAAGGAAGAGCGACCTGTAGTTAAGGGATTGACCTTGCGACAGTAAACCATAGGCGGTTTTTCTAAAAACCATATGCCCAAGAGCAGACAAATAAAAAGTAAAACCATAAATGGCGGAATCAAATTCTCGGCGAGAAAGCGTTTGGCTCCGAAACCACATAAAAAGGATATCCATAAGGAAATCAACCATGATGTTGCTAGCACCATGGTTTTAGATTTACGAAACCAGCCTATGGCAATATTAGAGGGCAGGATTAGAAGGAATCCACAGGAACCAATACCGAAAAGAAATGCTTGCAAAGTCAGGGAGAAAGAGAATAAAATTCCAGCTCCTATGAAAAATAGACAAAGGAAACTCCATTTCTTTAAAGAAAGATGGCGAAGGGTAGCGGAAAGGGGTGGAATTCCTGTAGCTAGGCCACAAAGAAAAGGAATCGCCAAGGGGAAATCGGAATCAGCGGCGGGATAACTGAACCCTATGGCCAGAACTGATGTCATAACCAGGATTAAGCCTAACTTATTTCGCATTTGATAAAAAAATTGCATCATCTTCACATTCCTTTTCGTTTTTATGGTATACTATATATCAATATATATAACAGTATCTTCTGCAAAAGGATGAATTATCCTTTACAAATTTTAGAAATACGCTGAAGCAGCGCAAAAGTAACATTAGAAAACAGAAGTTATTTCGTTGAGGTGTGATATGATCGCATGGATAGAGACATGGCTTAGAATTGAAATAGACGGCACTTTTACCACACGCGAATGGGTGATCGTTGGGCTTTTAGGCTTATTGGCCCTTTTGATTGTGGTTTGGATTAGCGCCAGGATTATATCTGGCAAGAAAGCCCGAAAGAATTCTATCTTTATGAAAAAGAAGAATCGGTATAAGAGCAGATTAGGAAAAAAGAATATTAAGTATTGAACAGAGGTTATGTAGCCCCGCAGAAGCGGGGTTTTTTTGTACCCTAAAATCAGCAGCTATAAGGGAGGGTTTATAGTTAGAAGCTATAGCCGTTGGTTTCGCAGCACTGGCAAGCTACTGTGAAGTTATTGCAGGAGGTGCAAGTTGCTCTGTTTGCAGCTACAGTAGGCGCAGCCGCCTGTGAACGACCGCATCCGCAATCCGTTGGTCTGGTCTCTTCGCAGCAACAGTTTTCAGGGTCGCAAGGATCGCACTGTCCCATGTAGTCGCAAGCCATCTCTACTTCGGTAGCATTGAGGTTGAACAGGGCAGGTTTGGTAACTTGCAGACGAAGTTCTGGTGTGAGAACCAGAGTGGTGGAAAGAGACAGGGTGCAGGTGTCATAGTTGCATGATACAGTGAGGGCTGGATTCAACAGGGAAGCACATGCATCAAAGTCGAAAACCATAGTCGGTGAGATACCAGCAGTCTGACAAGGAATGTCAACACAGTACAATGCAAAATTGTCGCTGCCAGGGACAGTCAGCATGTCTGCAGTAGCACTGATTGGCGTTCTCATGCATAATTTGAATTTACAGGTACGATTGTTGTCTGTTGCGGTTCCTTCGATGACAATGGTTGCGCCCAGTTCCCATGGGCCAGGTACCTGTGCCAGGAAGAAGTGGCCGTCGTTGTCACAGACCATATTGCAGCCGTCATCAGGAATACAGGAGCAGTCAGATGGCTTGCTGAATGGGCAGGAGTTTGTAATGTCGTCCATAATGCCGGAAAGGTCCGCCACATACTGACCGTTCATCAGGGACAAAGCGGTAACTGGAAAACCATCAACAGTCACATTGGCAGCAGTTAAAGGCGCGTTAGGACTTAATCTGAAACTGTCTACGATGATGTGAGAATCGGTAATGTGAAAGGTGGTGTTTTCTGTAATCGTAAAATCGCAGCAGCTGCAAGTCATGGTACATCCACATCCACAGTTACAACCGCATCTGCCATTGTTTCCACAGCCACAACCACAACTATTTCCACAGCCGCAGCCACAGTTGTTTCCACAACCACAACCGCAGTTATTGTCACAGCCGCAGCCACAGCCATTGCTTCTTTCGCCTACGGTAAACTGTTGGGTAAAGAGCGTCGGCACGGTGGTAAGGGAGTAGAGGATTGGGCAAGAAACGGCGCTGTTATCATAATAGATTTTATTCAGATAGACCAGATTGTTTCCTGCTGCCTGATTAAAATTTCCTTGACAATTCATATCGGAAATACCTCATTTCTTTCATAAAGATAGATGAACGAATCCCACGAAAAAGCAGGATTCGATGAAAAACATCTCAGTTACAATATATGCCTGGTGAAATATGGTGGTGAGAAAATCTAAAAAAATCCACAAAAATTCTTGATTAGTGGATGAAAGTGGTGTATAGTGGTGATAATGATATTTATCTTGGGGGATTGTCTCTATGTTTATGGGTACAACATACAACTCCATAGACGAAAAGAACCGTGTCATCGTTCCTTCTAAGCTACGGGCGGAACTGGGAGCCAGATGTATTTTGACAAGGGGTCTTGACACCTGTCTGTACATCTATACCTTGGCCGATTGGGAAAAGCAGTTGGAGAAGGTGGCGGCTCTTCCGGAGGCTGATCCGAAAGTGCGAGCCTTTATCCGCCATTTTTGCGGTAATGCAGTGGAGTGTGAACTGGATAAGCAGGGACGAATCGTCATACCCCAGGAATTGAAGAATTTTGCAGGAATCAATAAAGAACTGGTGACCATGGGAGCCATGTCCAAAATTGAAATTTGGAGCAAGGAACAGTGGGAGGCGCCGGACAACGACAGCAAGATGGATACACAGGACTTTGCCAATGCGCTGATGGAATATCGGTTTTAAGAGAGAATAGGGGGAAAGATGGAATTTAGACATACTTCCGTTCTCTTTGACGAGTGCATGGAAGGTCTTCATATAAAAAAAGATGGAATCTATGTGGACGGCACCTTAGGCGGCGGCGGTCACAGCAGTGGAATCTGTGAAAGACTGGGGAAAGACGGAACCCTCATCGGTATTGATAGGGATGAAGATGCCCTAAAGGCGGCTAGCAGCAGATTAGAGCCTTATTCGTGTCGTAAAATATATGCTCAGGCCAATTATGCTGATGTAAAGGACGTTTTGCAGGCTGAAGGTATTGACCATATCGATGGAGCCCTGCTGGATTTAGGTGTTTCTTCTTTTCAGCTGGACAACCCAGAGAGAGGATTTTCCTATATGCAGGACGCCCCCTTGGATATGCGAATGGATCAGAAAGATTCCTTTACCGCATATGATGTGGTCAATGGTTACGACATGGGAAAACTTCGGCGCATCATTTCTGATTATGGGGAAGAGCGGTGGGCTGCGCGGATTGCAGATTTTATCGTGAAGCGGAGGCGGGAAAAGCCTATAGAGACAACCTTTGAATTGGTGGAGGTGATTAAAGCAGCCATTCCGGCGGCAGCCAGAAGGGACGGCCCCCATCCGGCTAAGAGAACCTTTCAGGCCATACGTATTGAGGTCAATGATGAACTGGGAGAGCTTGAGCGAGCTATGGACAACTTCTGCGATGTACTGGACAGAGGGGGGAGGCTTTGCGTCATAACCTTCCATTCTTTAGAGGATAGAATTGTAAAAGATATGATTATGCGGCGGGTCAATCCATGTACCTGCCCCAAAGAGTTTCCGGTCTGTGTGTGTGGAAAGGTGCCTGATATCAGAAAGGTATCCGGAAAGCCGGTGGCACCGCTGCCGGAGGAGATCGAAAAAAATCCTCGGGCGAGAAGTGCGAAACTGCGGATTGCAGAGAAACTGTAAGGATACAATCTGATGAAAGGAGAGAGAAACATGGCTGCAGCGGAGAGAGCGTATATGTTTCCTTCTGAATACCAAAACGAAAAACAGGAAGATAGATATAGAGAGCCTCTTTATTCCAGCGCTTATCCAAAGCGAAAAGGGGAGGAAGGGCGAATTCGCAGAACGCGAGAACGTCCGAAACAGGAAGATAAAACAAGACAGACACCTGCAGGACTTACAGTGACGGAACTTCGTCAGATGGTGGCCATAACCGTGGCTGTTGCAGTGCTACTTATGGGTATATTGATACTCAATGCTTATGCTGCCAACATTCAGTGTAGTATCAATGCATTGACAAAGAAGAATATGGCGCTGGAGGATGAAATCGACAGGCTGTCTATGCAAATCGATGAAAGCACCAGCATTGAGCAGATTGAATCCTATGCTATGAAAGAACTACATATGACCTATCCGAGAAGCAGTCAGGCCATCTATATACCGAAAGATAAGAAACTGATGGATAACTTTTCTAAAATCCTAAGACAGAAAGCCTATGGTAAAGGATAACTGGAGATGGGAATAGTACAAGACATACACAAATATATATAAAATAATTTCATAAAATATACGAGCCAGACAACTTCATAATATTTACAGTAGTCTGGCTTTTCATCGTTAAAGGGGAAACATGAAAAAATCGGTAACAGTAAAAAACAGAAAAAGAATCGCTTTGGGCTTTGTCCTTTTGTCCCTCTTGCTTGTGGGACTTACTTTTCGCGTGGGTTGGCATCAAGTTGTCAATGCGGGAGAACTGACAGAAAAAGCCATAGAGCAGCAGACCCGAGATGTGCCTATTGCGGCTAAACGGGGAACCATCTATGACAGAAACGGAAAGGAGCTGGCCAGCAGTATTACCTGCTACTCCATCTGGGTAAGACCGGCCCAACTGACCGGCGGTAAAACAGAGGCAGAGATTGAGAAGATTGCCAATGATTTAGCAGAGACCACTGGGGAAGAAAAAGCAGAAATCAAAGAAAAGATTGTAAAGCAACAGGCTTTGGTTAAGATTGCCAAATATCTGGATAAGAAGACAGCCGATAAGGTGCGAGACTTAAAGCTGGAAGGGGTACAGATTTCTGAGGACACTCGAAGGTACTACTCTCTGGGAAATTTTGCTTCACAGGTTTTGGGTAGCGTTACCGATGATAATACGGGACGAACCGGCATCGAATTAGAATACGACCAGTACCTCAGCGGCGTATCGGGACGCTGGGTGAGAAATATCGATGTCAATGGAAATGAACTGTTGGACGGATCAGAAGCATATCATGAAGCACAAGATGGTCTCAATGTGGTGCTTACCATTGATGAGGCAATTCAATATTATGTGGAGAAGGCCTTGGAAGAGGGCATGAAAAAGACCAAAGCGGAACGGATTATGTGTTTGGTCATGGATCCAAAGACTGGAGAGATTTTGGCAAGCGCAGCTACTCCTGGCTTTGACCCTAACAACGCCACTCAGCCAACTACAAAAAAAGCATTGGAGGAATTCAAAAAACTGTCTACAGAAAAACAGAATGAATATCTGTTTAAGCTGTGGAGAAATCCCATCGTCAGCGATACCTATGAACCAGGTTCCACCTTTAAACTGATTACCGTTTCTTCGGCCTTGGAGGATAAGGTCATCAGTTTGACAGATACCTTCTCCTGCAATACCAGCGTGAATATCGCGGGAACGACCCTTCACTGCTGGAGTTCTAAAGACCACGGAACCCAGACGGTAAAGCAGGCTGTAGGTAATTCTTGCAACCCGGCCCATGCTAAGATTGCCACGAAGATGGGAAAAAACGTGTTTTACAAATATTTAGACCTATATGGAATCACCAGCAAAACCGGCGTGGATTATCCAGGTGAAACCAGTTCCATCACCTATGCCATAGAAAATGTGGGGCCGGTAGAACTGGCTACCATGGGATATGGTCAGAGTATATCGGTGACACCGATACAACTGCTCACTGCAGTCAACGCCATCGGAAACGGGGGCGACCTTTTGGAACCTCATTATGTGAAAGCCCTTACAGACGCTGATGGCAATGTGGTCAAAGAGTATGGCACCACTGTGGTGCGAAAGGTGCTTTCTGCCAAGACAGCGCGAGAAGTACGGGATATGATGGAATATGTTGTATCTGACGGCGGCGGCGGGACAGCCAAGGTCAGCGGCTATCGTATTGGAGGTAAGACCGGTACAGCTAATAAAATCGATGCAGGCAGTGGAAAATATGGAAAAGACTATTATTCCTCCTTCCTGGGCATGGCGCCCATGGATGATCCGAAGGTGTCCATCCTGGTAGTTGTGGATAGTCCAAAAGGGGCTTTTTACGGATCCCTGACCGCAGCTCCTATCGCCAAATCTATTTTAACCGATACCTTGCGTTACCTCAATGTGGAGCCAGAGTATACCAAAGAGGAACAGGCCGCCATCGACGGTAATTATACCACGGTGCCTAATGTGGTCGGCAAGGAATTCAGCGAAGCAGTGGGCATGATTAGCGGCAAATCGCTGAAATACAGTAGACCAAAGAATGCACAGGATGACGACAGTTTCATCGTTGTAGATCAGTATCCAAAGGCGGGAACCAAGGTAAAACAAAATTCAGTGGTGTATGTGTATAAAGAATAAATAAGGAGTAAAAGTAAATATGAATCTTACAGCTTTGACTGACTCTCTGCCATATGAGCTATGGCAGGGCACGATGGATAAAGATGTAACCGCATTGATTTACTTTTCAGAAGAGGCTGTGCCAGAAAGCGTGTTTTTTGCCGTGTCTGGTGCAGAAAAAGATGGATGGGATTATGCAATGGATGCAGTGTCCCGCGGCGCTCATGTAGTGGTAACGGACCATGGGCAGATAGATAAAAGCGTTACAGGAACCATGAATGACAGTTCTCTGCCAACTGATGTCACAGTACTTTTGGTAGAAGATGTGAGAAAAGCCATGGCCCATATGAGTTGTATTTTTTATGACTGGCCATGCAGACAGCTTCTCACTGTGGGAATTACCGGAACCAAGGGAAAGACTAGCACAGCTTTTATGATATATCATATTTTGGAAGCGGCTGGCATGAAAGCAGGAATCATTGGCACCATTAAAAACGGTTATGATGGTCATTTCCTGCCGGCAGAACGAACTACACCACAGGCGCCCGATGTCCAAAAATGGTGTAGACAGATGGTGGATGCCGGCTGTCAGGCAGTGGTCATAGAGGTTTCTTCCCAGGCTCTTATGCATCATCGAGTAGAGGAGATTACCTTTGATGTGGCTATTTTCACCAATTTAAGCCCGGACCACATCGGACCGGGAGAACACAGCAGTTTCCAAGAGTATATGGATTGGAAGAGCCTGCTATTTTCCCAGTGTCGCAAGGGAATTCTCAATGGAGATGACGGCCATTGGCAGGACATGATAAGGAAAAACAGGCCAGAATGTATTCTCACCTATGGTAAAGAGGCGGGAGCCCATTACCGGATGGAGGAGCCCGTATTGTGGCGTGGAGAAGATGCTTTGGGGGTTGAACTTGCAATCACAGAACCAGGAGGAAACGAGCAGCACAAGTTTCAGTTGCCCTTAGCCGGCAGATTTAACGGATGGAATGGAGCCGCAGCGATTTGCGCGGCCAGAGAGTTGGGGATTCACTGGCCTACCATTAAAAGGGGACTTATGCGTCTGAAAATTCCAGGAAGAGTGGAATGGATAGAGACCGGCAGAGGATTTACAGTGCTGGTGGACTATGCTCATAATGGAGTGGCTCTAAAAAGTTTGCTTATAGATTTAAAAGCATATGCTCCTCACAGGTTAATTGTTGTGTTTGGATGCGGTGGCGATAGGGATAAGAATCGTCGGAGGGATATGGGTCTGGCAGCGGCGGAGTTAGCTGATATGACGGTGATTACTTCCGATAATCCTAGACATGAGGAGCCCATGGCGATTATAGAAGAGATTCGCACCGTGGTGGAGCAGGCGGGAGGCAGATATCAAGTGATTGCTGACCGAGGAGAGGCCATCAGGCAGGCTGTTACATGTGGAGAGAAGGGAGACATTGTTCTGATTGCAGGAAAGGGACATGAGACTTACCAACTCATTGGAGAGAAAAAAATACACTTTGACGATAGAGAAATTGTCAAAAATCTCATAGAAAAACAGAGGATAAGGGATGAAAAGACTGACGATTGAAGAGATGCTAAATGCTACGGGCGGAAAGCTGCTTACAGGAAAGGCAGAAAGTACGGCGCTGGGTTTTTCCACAGATTCCCGCCAGGTAGAAGCTGAAAATGGATTTTTTGCCTTGCCAGGAGAGAACTTTGACGGCCATGACTTTTTAGGCAAAGTCCTGGAAAGGGGATGCCGGACGGTAGTGGTTTCAGACGCTGAAAAAGCGGAGAAAGCAGGGGTTTTGCACCGCGCCGGTGAAGAGGAAGAAATCAATGTGATTTTGGTGGAAAATACGTTGAAAGCTCTCCAGGATTTGGCGAAGTATTATCTTGGACTTTTGCCGCTGAAAAAGAAGATTGCAGTGACCGGCAGTGTGGGCAAGACCAGCACTCGGGATATGCTATACTATATTGCAAGGACCAAATACCGGACCGGAAGGAATTTGAAGAATTTCAACAATGAAATTGGCCTTCCCCTTACCCTCTTGTCCTTTGACGAGGATTTAGAGGTAGCGGTACTGGAAATGGGAATGGATAATTTCGGAGAAATCGATTTGCTTGCAGATATGGTTCGCCCCGATATTGCAGTCATCACCAACATTGGAATTTCTCATATTGAGACCTTAGGAAGCAGGGAAGGAATTCTAAAGGCTAAGATGGAGGTGACTAACTATTTTAATTCGGAATCAGTGCTGGTGGTCAATCAGAGTTGCGACCTCTTGTCCAAAGAAAAGGTAGAAGGAGACTATCAGCTGATTACAGTTGGAGCCGACGGCAGAAGCGATTATGTGGTATCCAATGTTTGTGATTTTGGTGATAAAGGTATAAAATATACTTTAGACCGAAATCATAAACAATATGAAATCCAGCTGCCAGTGGCAGGCGCTCACAATGCCATTAATGGGTCTTTAGCCATTGCAGCCTGTCAGGTTTTGGGCATTTCTGTGGAAGAAGCTGCAGAGGGACTTGCCAATGCGGAATTGACTGACAAACGGCTGAATATTCGAGGAAAAAACGGCATTAAAGTCATTGACGACACATATAATGCTTGCCCAGAGTCCATGCGCTCGGCCATCAATACACTGGTGGCAACCAAAGGGCTCAGAAAGGTGGCCATACTGGGCGATATGCGTGAGCTTGGGCCAGAAAGTAAGCGTTTCCATCGTGAGGTGGGACAGTACGCAGGAGAAAAAGGTATCGATCTGGTTATCGCCATTGGGGAGGAAGCCAAGGCTCTGGCAGAGGGAAGCCGGACAGCCATGGGAATGGAGCAGGTGATGTATTTTGCAACAAAGGAGGGTTTTATGAAAGAACTTCCAAAGATTATCGTCCCAGGCGACGTGGTGCTGGTTAAGGCATCCCGTACCATGGAAATGGAACAGATCGTAAAGAAAATTTTTGAGGATAAAGAATAGGAGTTACAAAAATGGTTACACCTCTAACGAATGCAATTATCGCTTTTGTCATCGCATGGATTCTCAGTATGCTGCTTACCAGAACGCTGATTCCCTTTCTGGAAAAGAAGCAGTTTCGGCAATTCGTTCGGGAGGAAGGGCCAAAGTCTCATTTGAAAAAAACAGGAACCCCTAGCATGGGTGGTATCGCCATCATTTCTGGCAGTGTAATTGCTGGTTTGGCTATGACCATTGTGTCGGGCGGTTTTGATCTTAACGCCTTGGTTCCCATGGTGGTAATGGCTCTATTTGGGCTGATTGGTTTTCTGGATGACTATGAAAAGGCTATTAAAAAGAATAATTTGGGACTGAATCCCAAACAAAAGATTGTCCTACAGTTGGTGTTTTCCATTGGATTTGCCATCTATGCAGCTAATTATTCCGGCGGACTTTCAGGGGGAGGCAGTCAGGTATGGATTCCATTGGTAGACCAATATATCGATTTTGGATGGCTGTATATTCCATTTGTGGTATTTGTTATGGTGGCTATGAGTAACGCAGTAAACCTGACCGATGGGCTCGATGGTTTGGCTTCTGGGGTTACGGCTTTGGTAGCGGTGTTCATGATTGTAGCAGGAGTGGGATTCGGATTTTCTACGGAGGTTATCTTCTTTGGCGCCATTGGAGGAGGCTGTATTGGATTTTTGATGTATAACAAGAATCCAGCTAGAATTTTTATGGGAGATACAGGCTCCATGGCTCTGGGCGGCGCTTTGGCTGCAGGTGCAGTGATGATGAAGGTGGAATTTCTTCTGGCTATGGCCGGATTGATTTATGTTCTGGAAGCCCTTTCGGTGGTGATACAGGTGGCTTGGTTTAAGAAGACAGGTAAGCGGGTGTTTAAGATGGCGCCCCTCCACCACCATTTTGAACTGTGTGGGATGAGCGAGCGTAAGGTGGTGGCCATGTTCTGGACGGCTACTTTGGTATTCTGTCTCATAGGAATTTTGATTATGAATGTGTAATAGACGAGGTGGTTCATATGGAAAATATCAATTTAAAGAATATACAGGGAAAACGGGTGTTAATCGTGGGTTTGGGAAAGTCCGGTATTGCGGCCACACAGGCCATGCTGAAGCTAGGCGCAAAAGTCTCGATTCAGGATTCAAAAAGTCGAGAGGAGATGAATGGACAGCTTCTCAACTTCCTCACCGGTTCCTTAGGCGGTCAGGATATGAAACTTTATCTGGGGGAGATACCGCCAGAGACAGAAAATTTTGATATGATGATTTTAAGCCCAGGGGTGGATCCGGAACTGCCTTTTATTGAAGCGGCGGCAGCCAAGGGTACAGAGATTATCGGAGAACTGGAAATCGCCTTTCGTATTGCCAGGGGCCATTTTGTAGCCATCACTGGAACCAACGGCAAGACCACCACCACCACATTGACAGGAGAAATCTTTAAAAACGCAGGCAAAAGCACTCACGTGGTAGGCAATATCGGCGTGGCGGTTATTTCTAAGGCTTTAGATGCTGATGAGGACGATTGGCTAGTGACAGAGACCAGTAGTTTTCAGTTACAGACTACCAGGTATTTCAAGCCGGTTATTTCTGCCATTCTCAATCTGACGCCGGATCATCTCAATCGTCATCATACCATGGAAGGCTATGGTCATGCCAAGGCCAAGATATTTGAAAACCAGGATGCTAATGGTTACTGTATCGTAAATTATGACGATAAACAGTGTTTTGCACTGATGGAGGAGTGCCCAGCCAAGGTGGCGCCTTTTAGTCGAAAGGAAGAACTTGCATTTGGGGCTTTCGTAAAGGATGGACAGATGGTAATCCGCAATGAAGCAGGGGAGGTCATTACCCTTTGCAGCACTGATGAGCTTAAGATTATCGGTGGTCATAATGTGGAAAACGCCTTGGCTGCTGCAGCAATTTCCTATTTTGCCGGCATAGAGCCAGAAGTCATTGGCCGCACTTTGAAAGAATTTGGCGGCGTTGCTCATCGTATTGAATTCAGCGGACAGTTGGACGGTGTGAAATATTATAACGACTCTAAAGGGACCAATGTGGACGCTACGGTTACAGCTCTTCGCGCCATTGAAAAAAATATCATTCTCATAGCCGGCGGCGACGGCAAGGGCCAGGACTTTGAGCCCCTGATTGACCATTTCAACGGCAGTGTGAAGCATATGATTTTGCTGGGAAGGGATGGAAAGCTAATCGGAGATGCAGCGGATAAATATGGATTTACTGCGTATACTTATGCAAAAAATATGGATGAGTGTGTAAAAATCGCCCATGATATGGCGGAGGATGGAGATACGGTTCTCCTTTCTCCTGCCTGTGCAAGCTGGGATATGTACGATAATTTCGAGCAGAGAGGCGACCATTTTAAAGAATGTGTCAGCAGACTGATCGGCTAAAGGCCGCCGGTTATACTGATAGAAAGAGGTTGGTGGAAAGAGAGATAAGGCTGGATGAAAAAACTTTCTGAACAAAAAATGAAAACCGGAGATTTAATCATCATGGGGTTGGTGAGCGTTTTAGTCATCTTTGGTACGGTAATGATCTTCAGCGCCAGCTATTACAGCGCCATCGCTGAGAGCGGCGACCCGTATGCTTATTTAAAAAAGCAACTTGTATGGGTGGCCATTGGAACAGTGCTGCTGTGGATTTGCTATAAGATCGATTATCATGTATGGGGGAAGCTGTATCTGATCGCCATGGTGGCAGGTCTGGCTTTGCTGCTGGCCATCTTCACACCCTTGGGAATTACGGAGATGGGCGCTACCAGATGGCTGGGTATCGAAGGGGTGCCCTTTACCATTATGCCGGGAGAGTGTGCCAAGGTAGCAGCAATCATTTTTACGGCTGGTTATCTGGATAGGAACCCTAAGATCATACAGAGCTTTTGGCGGGGCGTTGTACCAGTGGTGGCGATAGCAGGTATTTACTTTGGTCTGATTATGGCCCAGCCTAACATGTCCACAGGTATGACTCTGTGCATCATAGTAGGGGGCATGCTGTTGATTGGAGGCGCTAAGTGGAGTCATCTGGGAATTTTAATCGGTGCAGCTTTAGTAGGCGGTATGGCGCTGATTTTCATGGACGAAGACGGTTATCGCTATGAACGTATGTTAAGCTTTCTCGACCCATTCGAGGATTCCCTGGGAAATGGATGGCAGGTAGTTCAATCTCTACTGGCGCTGGGCACAGGTGGTCTTACTGGCTTAGGACTGGGAAACAGTATCCAGAAGAATCTGTATTTGCCAGAGGCTCAGAACGACTTTATTCTGGCTATTATCGGTGAGGAATTGGGCTTTATCGGAATTGTGCTTCTCATGTTGGTATTTCTGGTTTTGATCTGGCGCGGTTGCCATGTGGCTATGAATGCGCCGGACTTTTTGGGTATGATGCTGGCTGGCGGTATCACCATTATGATCGGGGTACAGGTGGCCATCAATGTGGCAGTCGTCACATCCTCCATGCCGCCGACGGGTATTATCCTACCCTTCATCAGTTATGGAGGCAACGCGCTAATGCTGTTTATGGCTTGTATCGGAATTCTTTTAAATGTATCCAAACGGTCAAGCAGATAGTAAGGAGTTTTCAATGAGAGTGATTGTAACAGGCGGCGGTACCGGCGGACATATCTATCCAGCCATTGCCATTGCCGACAAAATAAAGGAAATGGAACCAGATTCGGAAATCCTGTATATTGGCAACGACGTGGGATTGGAAAAAGAACTGGTGCCAAAGGCAGGTTATCCCATTGAGTTGGTGACGGCCATGTGGCTGGACAGGAGCCATATCCTGCGAATCTTTGAAACGGGATGGGGCGTTCTGAAAGGCACCATGGAGGCTAAACGGCTGATGAAAAAATTTAAGCCCGATGTGGTCATCGGAACCGGCGGTTATGTGTGTGTGCCGGTACTTCTGGCAGGACATCGCTATGGGGCAAGAACCTACTTACATGAACAAAACGCATACCCAGGGGTTGCCAATAAAACTCTGGAAAAGTATGTGAAGCACATATTCTTGGGCTTTCCTGACGCCAGGAAGTATTTCAAAGAACCGGAGAAGCTGATCGACGCAGGAAATCCTGTGAGGAAAAGTTTTTTCCAGCTGACAAAGGCAGAGGCCAGAAGAAAATTGGGTTTTCCTCAAGATGGATTTATCATCTTATCCTTTGGAGGCAGTTTAGGAGCCGAAAAGATTAACCAGGTGGCCTTTGACCTAATGGAAGCGGTAAACGGTCAGGAAAAGGTGATGATGATTTATGGCACCGGCAAGGGTTACTATGAAGAGACATTGCAGAGGGCGGCAGAAAAGAGAATTGAGATTCAATCCAATATATTGGTGAAAGATTATATTGACCCTATGGAGCAGTATTTGGCGGCTTGCGATGTGGTCATCAGCCGTTCGGGAGCTTTATCGGTGGCAGAGACCACGGTTTGCGGCAGAGCCTCCATATTGGTACCTTCGCCTAACGTTACAGGCAATCACCAGTATTATAACGCCAAAGCGGTGGCTGACCAGGGCGGCGCCGTGCTCATAGAAGAGAAGGATTTGACGTCGGAACTTTTAATCGAGGAAGTTCTCAAAATCAAGAACAATCCGGCCCTTTTAGAATCCATGAGCAAAGCCAGCCGGGCCTGCGCGCCAGATCATGCTTTGGACATTATCTATGATACCATTCGGAAAGAGCGGGATAGAGACTGATACCTAGAAGATCGACAGAGGACAGAGGCGCGGATAGCCTCTGTTTTTTTATGTTGTATTTTTTCTTTATTTGTACTTTTCTTTAGGGCTGTCGTATTAACGGGAAATAACCGTTAGGGCGACAGCCTTTTCGTATCGACTCTGTTATGTTGACTCATTTCTCATTTTTGAGGTTGTGTGTCAATAAATTGGCCTTACTCCCTTTGCAAAACAGTTAGTCTGCAGGTCATTTGGAGCCGATTGTTGACACGACTCCCTTTGTTT